>NZ_JALLIZ010000008.1:0-344271 GCF_023242345.1 Pseudomonas sp. MWU12-2037
TTGCTGGCTGAACAGGCGCAGCCTGGCACTCAGCCCCGCCGGCAGTTCCAGTGCCAGGGTGGCGCCGAGGTAACTTTGCACCTGTGGCCGTGGGTGATCGGTGGGCAGCTCCAGCAGGCCTGGTGCGCCGCCGAGGTGCTCGCTCCAGAAACGGGTCTGGGTTTGCAGGCGTTCGCCTTGCAGATGCTGTTGTTGCCAGACCGCGTAGTCGGCGTATTGCAGGGCCAGCGGCGGCAATGGGTCATCGAGGCCCTGGCTGAAAGCGGCATACAGGCGATTGAACTCGCCGATCAGCACCGCCACGGACCAGCCATCGGAGACGATATGGTGCTGGGTGACCAGCAGGATATGCTCGTCTTCGGCCAGTTGCAGCAGGTGCCCGCGAATCAGTGGGCCCTGGCTCAGGTCGAAAGGCTTGAGGGCCTCGGTCCGGGTCAGTTGCTCGACCTCCTGTTCGCGGCTTGCGTCGGGCAGCAGACGCAGGTCGTGCTCACCCAGGGCAAAGCCGATATCAGGGGCGGCGAAGCGCTGGCGGACTTCACCTTCGTGGCGTTCGAAGGTGGTACGCAGGCTTTCGTGACGGGCGACAATGCGGTCCAGGGCACGCTGCAAGGCATTGCGGTCGAGCTGGCCACGCAGGCGCAGGGCCGCCGGCATGTGATAGGCGACACTGGCGGCATGGTCCAGCTGGTCGAGGAACCACAGGCGTTGCTGGGGCAGGGACAATGGCAGATCCTGGTCGCGGGAGACCGCTTCAATGGTCTGGACCGACGACCGGGCCGCCTGGTCCACGCACTCGGCCAGGCTGCGCAGGGACGTCAGGCCGAACAGGGTGCGCAAGTCGATCTCGACGCCAAGGTCCTGGTGCAGGCGGGCTTGCAGTTGCACGGTGAGCAGCGAGTGGCCGCCCAGTTCGAGGAAGCCGTCGTGACGACCGACCTGATCCAGGCCGAGCAGGCTTTTCCAGAGTTCGGCGATGGCGACTTCGGTATTGCCTTGCGGTGCTTCATAGGCCTTGCTGGCCAGGGATTCCACGCCAGGGGCGGGCAGGGCGCGGCGGTCGAGCTTGCCGTTGGAGGTGAGTGGCAGGTTGTCCAGGTGCACAAAGGCGCTGGGCACCATGTACTCGGGCAGGTGCTTGAGCAATTCGACCCGCAGTTGTTCGGCCGGTGCCGGTTCGCCGCACAGATAGGCGACCAGGCGTTTGCTGTCCGGTTGGCTCGGATCGTCCTCGCGGGCAATCACCACCACTTCACGAACACCGGCACACAGGGCCAGGGCGGCTTCGACTTCGCCGATCTCGATACGCAGGCCGCGAATTTTCACCTGGAAGTCATTGCGGCCCAGGTACTCCAGGGCACCGTTGGCCAGCCAGCGACCGAGGTCGCCGGTCTTGTACAGGCGTGCCTGGGGATCGTTGGAAAACGGGTTGGCGACAAAACGTTCGGCGCTCAGTTCCGGCTGGTTCAGGTAACCGCGGGCGACACCGATGCCGCCGATATGCAGTTCCCCGGCCACGCCCAGGGGCTGCACCTGGCCCAGGGCATCCAGCACATGCATCTGGATATTGGCAATCGGCCGGCCGATCGGCACGCTTTCGCCCGGATCGGTGGGACGGCACTGCCAGGCGGTAACGTCGATGGCCGCTTCGGTCGGGCCATACAGGTTATGCAGCTCGACCCCCGGCAGTTGTTGTTCGAAGCGCCGTTGCAGGCCACGGGGCAGGGCTTCGCCGCTGCACAGCACCCGACGCAGGGTAGGGAAATCACGGGCAGCGCGGTGTTCGAGGAACAGGTCGAGCATCGACGGCACGAAGTGCAGCAAGGTGATGCGGTTGTCGCGCATCACCTGGGCCAGGTAGTCCGGCTCCTGGTGGCCGCCCGGGCGGGCCATGACCAGTTCGGCACCGGCGAGCAGCGGCAGGAAGAACTCCCAGACCGACACGTCGAAACCGAACGGGGTTTTTTGCAGTACCCGGTCATTGGCGTCGACGGCATATTCGTCGCGGGCCCAGAGCAGGCGGTTGACCACGCCCAGGTGTTCGTTCATCACCCCTTTCGGCGTGCCGGTGGAACCCGAGGTGTAGAGCACGTAGGCCAGGTGCGTCGGCAGCAGGCCGAGGGCCTGGGTGCCCGGGTTGTAGGCGGGTTGCGCGGCCAGTTGCGCGCTGTCGTTGGTATCGTCGAGCACCAGCACCGGCACGTTCAAGGATGCCAGGCCGTCGAGCCATTCATGGGTGGTGAGCACCGCGCGCGGGGTGCTGTCGCCCAGCATGTAGGCCTGGCGGGCGCTCGGCAGGTCCGGATCGATCGGCACATAGGCGCCGCCGGCCTTGAGAATCCCCAGCAGCGCGACGACCATTTCCGGGCCACGGCGCAGGCTGACGGCCACCCGGCTGTCCGGCTCCACGCCCAGCTCGATCAGGCGATGGGCGAGCTGGTTGGCCCGGCGGTTGAGTTGCGCGTAGCTGAGCAACGGCCCGCCATCGCCGCGTACGGCGCAGGCGTCCGGACGCTGGGCGGCCTGCTGTTCGATCAACTGGTGGATCAGCACATCGCGGGGATATTCATGGGCGGTGGCATTGAATTCGAGCAACAGGCGCTGACGTTCGTCCTCGCCCATCAGGGGGAAGTGCGCCACCGGCGTGTCATGCTGTTCCAGCACCGCTTCGAGCATCGCGAACATGCGCTGTTGCAGGCGCTGGGCTTCTTCGAGGCTGTAATAGGCGGTGTTGAAGTTGAAGTCCAGGTGGACGTCTTCGAACGGGTGGTAGTCGCGGACAAAGATCGCCATCGGCGTCTGCTCGTAGCCGTTGTCCATGGTGATCACCCGCGATGAGGTGCCACCGAACTGATCGTCGCCGTCCAGGCTTTCGAACGACAGCGAAACGTCGAACAGTTGCCGGCGTCCGCTCTGCGCCAGGCGCAGGGTGCGGTTGAGCTCGGCGATGGGGAAGCGCTGGTGGCGGTAGCAGCGGCGCAGTTGCCCGCCGGCGGCGTTCATCAGGTCCAGCAGCGAGCCCTGGGGATCCACCGCCAGGCGAATCGGGCTGACCGAGGAGAACATCCCGGCGGTGGCTTTCTGGCGAGCGGTGGTGCGGTTGTGCACAGGCATGCCGATGACGATTTCATCGACGCCCACGGTGCGGCAGAAATAGGTGCTGACGACGCTGATCAGCACATGGGCCACCGACAGGCTGCGTTCGCTGGCGAACTGCGTCAGGGCGTTGTACAGGGCACGCGGCAGCATGGCCTGGACCTGCTCGCTGGGGGCCAGTTCGTTGGCTTTGCCGGCCTTGAAGTCGGCCCGGCGTTGCAGCAGCGACGGTGGCAATTGCGCGTAGGTGTCCTGCCAGAACTGGCGGTCGCGCTCGTAGCGCGAGGACTGCAGGTAAGCCCGGTCCTCTTCAAGGAACGACAGGTAGGAATGGCCTTCGGCAACCTCTTCGTTGCCGGCCAGCAGACCGTTGTAGGCGGCGCCCACGGCATGGCCGATCAAGGCCACGCCGATACCGTCGGTCACCAGGTGGTGGTAGCGGTTGAGCCAGTAATGGCGCTGCGGCCCGCAACGCACCAGGCGCGCTTCCCAGAGTTGTCCGGTCAGCGATTCGAAGGGTTGACGGAAGGCATCGCGCAGGTAGGCCATGGCCAGTCCGGCATCGTCGTCGGCCTCGGAGAACTCCACCACTTCCAGCTTGACCTTGACCTCGGGCAGGACCCGCTGGCGGCCGGTGCCACCCTCGTGGCTGAAGCTCAGGCGCAGGGTGTCATTGCGGTTGGCGACCATTTCAATGGCCTTCTCGAACAACGGGATGTTGACTTCGCCCTTGATCTCCAGGGACATGCCGATGTTGTAGTAGGGCAGATCCGGGTGTGCGATCTGATCGAGCCAGATGCCCTGCTGGACCGAGGCCAGTTCGTGGGACGCGCAGGCTTGCGCGGACAGCTTGTCGGTCGACGAATCCATTTCGGAGCACCTGTTTGCAGAATCAGTGGGTTCGTCTCCGCTCGAAGCGCAGTGGTGCGTAGGAGTAAGGACAACTGCCTGTCGGCGGGACGAAGGAAAAGCGTGGGAAAAAACTAGAGCATCCACTGGGCGATGTCTGTCATGGGAAGCAGGGACAACCCCGTGCGGGGGCCATCGGCGCGTTTGGGACCGCGCGCGCGAGTCTGTTATATCAACGGCCCTGAGTGTTCTTGCGAGGGTCGCACAATGTCATTGATCGCCGAAGTGGATCGCCCTGAGTCGAAGTTCTGGAGTCTGTCGCGGTTTCCCAATCACCCCCAGGCGGGACCTGTCGAGGTGATCGATGCGTTGACGATTTCCCGGGAGGAATTCACCCGTCGCTACGTCAACCACAACCGTCCCTGCCTGGTGAAAAATGCCGTGCGCCACTGGCCGGCGTTCGAGAAATGGCAACGCCTGGATTACTTCAAGACGCATTCGCGCAACAATCCGGTGGTGGTGCGCTCAAAGATCGTCTCGGAGGTCATCGGCTGGTCGAACCCCGAGGTCAAGGCGGCGTTGACCGAGTATGCGGGCACGGTTTACCGGGAAATGCCGTTTCACGAGTTTCTCGACGAGCTGGGCCGGGGGCATGACCCCCTGGTGGCCGACAGTTGTCGTTTTTCCGAGGGCTCGGCCATCGAGCAGATGAAGGATGATGTCGGCGGCCTGCCGTTCATGCCGCAGCTGTCCAAGTCCCGACACTACCCCTCCCATCGCAGTTTCCTGTACCGCAATTCCTACACCGACTGGCATTTCCATGTCGTCGACGAGACCTTCATGGCTCAAGTCGTCGGGGCCAAGGAGGTCCTTCTGCTGCCGCCGGACGAGACCAGTTGGCGGGCGTTGCAGCCGGTCGTCGAAGAAGCCGGCTACCTGTACGACATCGATACCCGGCGTTTCCCCGGCACCCGTGGCCTGCAGGCGTTGCGCACGGTGGTGGAGCCGGGCGATGCGCTGTATATCCCGGTGTACTGGTGGCATGCGGTGCAATCGATGGATGACGCATTTGGCGCGACGGTGGCCGCGACCTTTCCGACGCCCTTGCATGTCAGTGGCGATATCCGCTCGCCGATCGCCAGGCGGGTACTGCGTACCTATCTGTTTTCCCGCCTGGCGCCGCTGGTGCTGGGAGCGGTGGCCTACTCCCTGGCCTGGCGACTGGGGCAGCGGGTGAAGTCGGTGTTCACGCTGCGCGATGTGCGCCCATGAGCCGCAAGCGCCGTCTGCCGGCCTTCGACCTGGGGCGAAGTTTCTATTTTCTGTGGTGCGGTGAGTCCCTGGCGATCGTCGGCACGGCGCTGATGGAGTTCGCCCTCGGCGTCTGGGTCTACTCCCATACCGGCTCGGCGGTGGCGTTTGCCAATGTGGTGCTGGCGGCGACCTTGCCGGCGGTGGTGTTCCTGCCCTTGGCCGGCGGGCTGGCCGACCGGGTCAGCCACCGGCTGATCATTGTCTGTTGCGACGTCAGCCTGGCGCTGCTGCTGTTCGGCGTCATGGGCCTGCTCTGGTTCGACCGGCTGGAGCCGCTGCACCTGTATATCTTCAACTGCATGGCCTCGATCGTCTCGGCGTTCCGCAAGCCGGCCTATCAGGCGGCGGTCAATTCGATCGTCTCCCCGGACAAGTTCACCCGGGCCTCGGGCCTGATGGGCATCAGCAAGAACGCTTCGGCGCTGGTGGCGCCGTTGCTGGCCGGGGCGATCATGGCCAGGGCCGGGTTTGTGCCGATTCTGGCGGTGGACCTGATCACCTTCTGTTCGGGGACCTTGCTGGTGATCAAGGCGTTTTCCCATGTGCGGCCGGCACCGGAGCGCGCCGATGCTGTCGGCAAGAGCTCGGTCTTGCGCGGCTCGCTGAACAATATCACCGCGGCGCTGAAGTTTTTTGCCGCCAGCCACGTGATGGCCGGCTTGCTGTTCTACACCATGCTGCGCAACGCGCTGTTGTCATTGGCAACGCTGATGATGACGCCGTTGCTGTTGTCCACCCTGGGCAGCCAGACCCTGGGCCTGGCCTACACCTGGGCGGCGCTGGGCGGATTGTCGGGCGCCGGGTTGCTGATTTCCATGGGCAACCCGCGGCGCTTGATGGTGCTGGTGGCGGTGGCCGACCTGCTGTTGTCGATCTGCGTCATTGCCATGGGCGCGGTCTCCCATGCCGTTGCCTATTGTGCCCTGGCCTTTGTCGCGATCACCGCGGCGAGTGTCGCCGATGCCAGCGTGAACTCGTTGTGGATGCGCAAGATCCCCACCGGCAATCGCGCCAGCGTGTTTGCCCTGATCAGCATGTTGACCATTGCCACCACGAGCCTGGTGATCTTCGTCGGCGGTCTGCTGGTGGATCACTGGTTCCAGCCGGCGTTGCTGCCTGGCGGTGCCTATGCCGAGTCGATCGGCCACTGGATCGGGGTGGGTGCGGGACGTGGCGTGGGCATGTTGTTTGTGGTGGCCGGGGCATTCTTTGCGTTGCTGTCCCTGACGGTCCTGATCTACGGGCCGATGCGTCGCCTGGAGGGTGCGCCGGCTGAAGCGGCGCCCCTGCGCAGCGGCGATACGGCCCCGGCCGACGCTCTGTGACAAGCGGGTGGGGGCACCCCTGTGCGATGGGGTGCCCTTGTGGGTTGTACCGGATTCCCGTGACAGACAGGCCAGGTCCCCTGGGTCAACCTTTGCAAGCTCCCGCGCAACGTCCCGGATTCGACAGGACTGCGCCGCACCGCCATCCGAGCCGACAACAATCGATAAAGGAGGACCTATGCGTCCGTCGTTTTATGAACCCAAGCGCTTTCCCAAGCTCAAGCACCTTGCCGACAACTGGGAAGTGATCCGTGAAGAGTTTCTCGCCCTCGATGCCCCGACCCTGACCATCAACCGCGTCGGCAAGTCGATCACCGAGATCGTCGATGAAGTGGCCGCCCATATGGAGGCTGGCGGCGAGTATGGCTGGCTCTGGGGTTGGGGTGACGACATGGACGTCATGCCCGAGTGGACCCAGTACGGCCTGGTGGCCTACGACACACCGATCCCCTATGCCCAGGCCGCCATGCCGGGGACCATCGAGCTGTTGAAACAGATTCCCGGGATCAAGCTGTGCGCCTTGCTGCGCATGGAGCCCAATGTGTTCCTCGGTACGCACTCACACACCGGCACCTGGGAAGAAGGCCTGCTGCACATGCAGTTGACCATCGACGCGCCGGCCACCCAGAACTATGCCTACCTCAACGTCAACGGCAGCTTCAACCAGAGCACCAATGGCAACCTGGTGATCTTCGACGGCTCCCTCGACCACTTCGCGGTCAATGCTTCGCGGGCACACCGTACCGTGCTCTATCTTGAGTTCCATCGTGAAAAACACATGGATACCTGAGATCGACAGGAGCGGGCCGAGTGATCGGGCCGCTCCGCAGGTAGAGTACGGTTGTTGTAAAACCACAAACTGTAGAGGCCCGGCTTGCGGGCCGTACTCATTGCGCCTCGGTAGAAACCTCAATCGACAAATTCCACATGGCGGGCCATTTGACCCAGGCATCGCTTCTGCGCGATGCGGGTCAAGGCGATCTCTACCGGCTGTCCTGGGACACTCTTCTGGACGGTCAGGCGACCACAGGCTGGAGGGTTTCCTCGAGGAAGCGGAAAGCGGTCTGTTTCGAGTACTGGGTGGAGGCAAAGAACGCCAGGTGGCTGCCGTTGTGCTCGACATGCAGGGTGGCATCGTCGATCGACGCGGCGATATAGCGTGAGCCGCCAATATGCGTGGTTTCATCCGCGTCGCCGGCCACCACCAGGGTCGGCACGTTGATGCGGGCCAGCCGCGACGCCAGCTCGGTCTTGTTCAAGGCATCGTTCAGGCGCGCATAACGATAGAACAGTTCCGGGTTGACGTAGGGGTAGAGCACCACATGGGCGATCGGCTCCGGCGTGGTGGCCAGCGTCGCCTGGTCGAGGAACATCGCCTGCAGGTCGGTGGCTTCCTGGCGGTCAAAGGCCGCCGCTTCCATCAGCCATTCGAAGTTCTGCTGATGGGTGGTGCGCAGGTTGTTGTCGCCCAGGTTGTAGTCGCCGTGCCACAGGCTCAGGGAGGTGACCCGGTTGTCGTGGGCGGCGGCCGCACTGAGGGCGATCACCGCACCGCCACAGATGCCCATCAGGTGCGCCGTCGGCAGTTGGTAGTGATTCATCACGCTGATCAGGTCGGCGACCTGGGCTTCGGTGTCCACCGCGACCTGGTCGAAGGACGCGCAGGAGCCGAACAGGCCGCGGGTCTCCCAGGTGACCACGAAGAAGCGCTCGCTGAGGACGTTGAACCAGTCGCGGCAAAGATCGAAAGGCATGCCGCAGGGCAGGGCCAGGACAATCGCCGGACGTTCCCGGTTGGTGCTCGCATGCACCGACAGGGAAACGTTGTCGCGGGTGGTCAGGTGCAGTGTCTCGACTTCCGGCACGGCACCGCTGAATTCGAAATGCTTGAGCAGTCGCCCGAACGCCTTGGCCTCTTCGACATCGTCGAAGTGGTCGTAGCGGTAGTCGAGCGCCTGGCAGATTTTCCGGCTGATAAAAAACTCGAAGGACGACAGCTGTGCCTCGCCACCGTGCAGGTATTGCACGGTGCGCACGCCGATCCGCGCAAAGGCGGCGTTGATCGCCCGTTCCGTGGCTCTCACGCTGGGGGAAGCCTGCTCGGGGAGCAGGCCGTTGTCCGGGGCGAGAAAACTCAGGCACATGGGATCGGGCAAATGGATGGCAAGGTGCCTAAGCATCCTCACGGTCTCGCACAGGCGCATCGCTGCGTCGGTGGAAATAGTCATGGATTTCAACTCCTGTAGGCACATTGCCAGGCCAACTGTCGCCTGGCCGCTGTGGGTCAGACCGCTTCGAATTTCTTGCCGCGGGTGGTATGGGTCACGAGACGGTTGTATTCCGGTGTCTTTTCACCGATCACCTGCACCGCGCCGTATTTCTCCAGGCTGATGCGACCGCCGTACTCTTCGATATGGTCCGAGTCCGGGTAGATCTGTACGTGCGACGGCACATAACGCGAGGCGAAGCCCATACGCATTTCTTCTGTTTCGCCGCTGTGGGGGTAGGAGGCGTGCATCAGGGTCGACCAGAAAATAATGAACTGGCCGGCTTTCATCTGCATCGGTACGGCCGCTGCCTCGTCGGGCTTCCAGTCCTTGTCTATCTGCAACTGGCGATAGTCGTAACCAAAGAAACCGCGACGTACGCCGTCCTTGACCACCTCGCTGTTGTTGGCTTCGGGGTCGTAGCTCATGCGCTTGGTTTCGTCGTAGTTCATGCTGTTCTGGGTGCCAGGAATGAACTGCAGGCAACCATTGGCGATGTTGGCGTCGGTGAACGCGGTCCAGACGGTGATGGTGCCACCGAACTCTTCGGCGTCCGGCCAGAGGATCTGCGGTTTGCCGGAAGCGTTGGCAAAGGTGTCGGCCTGGTGCCAGTCGGTGCCTTCATCACCCGGGTATTTAGGGAAGAACTCGGTGCGCCAGCACAGCACGTCCGGGCCGAGGATGCTTTCGACGCGGTCGCAGATCTGCGCGCGGCAGATGTGGTTGGCGAGGAATTCGTCATCCAGGTGGCGGTCGTAGTTGGCGATGTTGGTACCGGCGGAGATGGCGTCCAGGTCCTGGTAGGCCGCGGCGCTACGGTCGAGCAGGCGCAGGCGGGTACGTCTCCAGGTTTCTTTCATTTCTTCCGGCGAGTAGGCGTCGAACGGACCGATAAAACCGTTCTTTTCGAACGAGGCACGCTCTTCCGGGGTCAAGGCGAATTTTTTGCTCACGGGCTTTTCCTTTTCGGTCAATGGGCTTGAACAAGAGTGCGGGAGATGTAATCGGCCAGCGCTTTGGCGGTGGCGCCGTCGGCCAGGACAGCCGGATCGATGTTGATTTGGTAATGGCTTTTGAGCTTGCTCAGGGAGCGGATCAGGGCCAGGGAGGTGCCGCCGAAATCGAAGAAGTCATCGTTCATGCCGATGTTCCTCAGGCCCAGGTCTTCAGCCCACACCTTGAGCACGAACTGCCCGGGTGCAACGATGCGCGAGATGTAGTCGGCGAGGACCTTGGCGGTTGCGCCGTCGGCCAGGACACCGGGATCGATGTTGATCTGGTAATGGCTTTTGAGCTTGCTCAGGGAGCGGATCAAGGCCAGGGAGGTGCCGCCGAAATCGAAGAAGTCGTCATTCAGGCCGATGTTCTTCAGGCCCAGGTCTTCGCTCCAGACCTTGAGTACGAGCTGCTCCGGTTCGCTGAGACCCTGGGCGTCCACCGAGTGCGACGGGGTGACGCCGGCGGTCGGCGAGGGCAGCTGTTTCTTGTCGATCTTGCCGTGAGCGGTCACTGGCAGTTGGGTCAGCGCCAGGTAGGCCGAGGGACGCATGTAGTCCGGCAGGCTGGCGGCCACCAGGGCGGCCACTTCGCTGCGGGTCTGCTCGGTCCAGGCGCCGAGGCCCTGGGTCGGGACCACATAGGCCACCAGGCGCAGGTCGCCATCGCCGTAGTCATGGGCGCCGACATGGGCGGCAGAGACGCTCGGGCTGGTTTGCAGGCAGGCTTCGATCTCGCCCGGCTCGATACGGAAACCGCTGATCTTCAGCTGTTCGTCGCAACGGCCGGCATAACGGTACTCACCGTCATTGTCGAGGATCAGCAGGTCGCCGGTGCGGTAGGCGCGGATCGAGGTGCCGGGCAACTGGATGAAACGCTCGGCGTTGAGCTCGCTGCGATTCAGGTAACCCTGGGCCACGCCGGCGCCTTCGATGTACAGCTCGCCGGCCGTGCCCTGGGGCACCGCGACCTGGTTGGCGTCGAGCAGATGCAACTGCCAGCCGTCCAGGGGTTTGCCGATGGAGACCATCGCGCTGCTTTCCAGATCCTGGCCGAGTACGCGCTTGAAGGTGCTGTGCACCGTCGCTTCGGTAATCCCGTACATGTTGATCAGGGCCGGTTTCTGGTCGCCATGGCGTTCAACCCAGGGACGCAGTACGGTGGCCGGCAGCGCTTCGCCACCGAAGACCACATAACGCAGGGCCAGGGGCGCGGTGGCGCCGCGATCGGCCTCGTCGAGGCCACGGAAGGCCGACGGGGTCTGGCTGAGCACGGTCACGCGCTGGTCGGACAGCCATTGGCGCAGGGCGGCAGGCGAGCGCGAGACGTCATACGGTACCACGCTGACTTGGCCGCCGTGGGCCAGGGCGCCCCAGATTTCCCAGACCGAGAAGTCGAAACCGATGGAGTGGAACATCGACCAGACGTCCTGGGCGTTGAAGCCATAGGTCCGTTGTGTGCTTTCCAGCAGGCGGCTGACGTTGCCATGGGAAACCAGTACGCCCTTGGGCTCACCGGTGGAACCGGAGGTGTAGATGACGTAGGCGCTGGCCTGGTCCGGGTCGCGGCGGCTGCCGTCAACGCTCAGTTCCAGCGCGGGCGCGGACAGCAACTGCTCGAGGGACAGCACACGCAGGGACGGGCTTTTCGGCAGGTTCGCGGCATCGCCGATCACCAGGCCCAGGCCGCTGTCACGGACGATGTGCTCAACGCGTTTGCCCGGGTATTGCGGGTCGACCGGGACATAGGTGCCGCCGGCCTTGAGGATGCCGAGCAGGCTGATGATCAGGTCGGCGCTGCGCGGCAGGTACATGCCCACACGCAGGCCATCCTTGACACCTTCGTGACGCAAACGTGCGGCCAGCTTCGACGACAGCGCCTCGAGCTGGGCGTAACTCAATGTCCGAGTGGCGTCGGACACCGCCGTTCGCTCGGGAAATTCACGGGCCCGGGCACTGAATATCTCATGCAGGAAGGCACCGGGCGTGAGAGGGGCTGGCGGGGTGTTAACCGATTCGCCAGTGTTCTTGATCGGCATGACTAACGCTCCTGTGTAATAACAGGTGCAACGTCTTTTCGCCGTGGCGAAAGACGTTGCACTCGAGACATCCCTGCGGCCTGGAGGCTCCATTCGAAGAGCCGGCACGATCCGCAGTTGCCGCATTTCAGCACCGACCGCGGGCCTGCGTCTGTCGCGGGAAATGGGGACAAACGCGTGCCGACGGTGATCGCGACGCATCCGCGGCCCGGGTCACCGCTGTCCCGGTTTGCGGTGACAGACAGCCCCCCGCCATCGGTGTTTTTATCCTTGCGCGGCGGCGGAGCCTGTTGATCTTGCCCCGTACAACGTGGATGTGAGGGGCTGTGGTCCAGGAGTTTGTTCATGAGTCTTCAAGCTAACGTTTCGCCTGTTTTCACCGAAGAACCGCTGGCGGATGCGCCGGCCTGGCCAGACCGGGCGGGGGATCCATCGGTACGTTTGTCCCTGCTGGCAGCCGACAGCAGTTTGCCCGTGGTGATCGAACCGGCCGCGCCTGGCCTGGATCCGGTGTTGTGGGCGAGTGCGCAACGCGAGGCGATCGAGGCGTTGCTGTGCCGTCACGGCGCGGTGCTGTTCCGTGGTTTCGAGCTGGGCTCGGTGGCGGCTTTCGAGGCCTTCGCCGAGGCGCTGTCGCCCGGGTTGCACGGCACTTATGGCGACCTACCGAAGAAAGAAGGCGGGCGCAATGTCTATCGCTCCACGCCTTATCCCGAGCGCGAGATGATCCTCTATCACAACGAGAGCTCGCACCTGGAAAGCTGGCCGCGCAAGCAATGGTTCTTCTGCGAGCAGCCGTCACGGGTCGGTGGCGCGACGCCGCTGGCGGACATTCGCCAGGTGCTCCAGCGTCTGCCGGCCGAGGTGGTCGCGCGTTTCGAAAGCAAGGGCCTGATGTACAGCCGTACCTTTACCGCCGGCGTCGAGCCGAGCTGGGAATCGTTCTTCGGCACCCCTGAACGCAGCGTCGTCGAACAGCGTTGCCGCGAGCAGGGCACCGACTTCGAATGGCTCGACAGCGACACCCTGCAGATTCGCACCCAGTGCCCGGCGGTGATCAGCCATCCGTTCACCGGTGAGCGCTGCTTCTTCAACCAGGTGCAGCTGCACCACCCGTTCTGCCTGGGCGAGGAAATGCGCGAGGACCTGCTCGACATGTTCGGCGCCGACCGCCTGCCACGACTGGTCAGCTATGGCGACGGCTCGGACATCGAGGACTCGGTCATGGCCTTGATCGGCGAAGCCTACGAGGCCTGTGCGGTGCGCTTCGACTGGCGCAAGGGCGATGTGGTGATGCTCGACAACATGCTCGCCGCCCATGCCCGGGATCCCTACGAAGAACCCCGTCTGATCGTCGTCGCCATGGGCGAAATGACTGCCCGGGATGACGTCTGGCAACCGACCTGAGTGATCGCAATCGAGTGACCCTGGACTTTCAACGACCGGCCATTGCGCGGGCTAATGCATTCAAGGACAGCAACCAATGAAAAACGAGCAAGAGAAGAAGGCCAAACCTGGCTCGGTCATGCGTCTGCTGTGGCGCAATCATCCCTGGCTGACGCTGATGACCCTGTTGACCGGGATCATCAGCGGGGTGGCGTCCATCGCGGTGATCAAGGTGATCAACGAGGCGATTCATGAGGAAAGCTTCCAGTTGCAGTCGTTGTACTGGTTCGTCGGCCTGAGTGCGGTGTCGCTGTTGTTCCGCAACGGTGCCGCGTTGTTTCCGGCCTATGCCAGCATGCGCATCATGACCCGCCTGCGGATTGCCCTGTGCCGCAAGATCCTCGCCACGCCCCTGGAAGAGATCGACCGCCGCGGGGCACCCAACGTTCTGACGATGCTGACCAGCGATATTCCGCAACTCAACAGTACCCTGGTGATCATGCCGTCGGTGCTGGTGGAGTTGGCGGTGCTGCTGTTCGGCATCGCCTACCTGGCCTACCTGTCCTGGGTGGTGTTCGCGGTAACCGTCGGCCTGATGGTGGTCGGGGTGGCGCTGTACCTGTTCTTTTTCCTGGGCGGTATCTCCTTCTCGCACAAAGTGCGCGACGAGTTCACCTCGTTCAACGAATACACCCACGCCCTGGTGTTCGGTCTCAAGGAACTCAAGCTCAACGGCATCCGGCGCCGCTGGTTCAGCCGCTCGGCGATCCAGGAGTCCTCGACCCAGGTGGCGCGCTACAACTTTATCGAACGGCTCTGGTACACCGCCGCCGACAACGTCGGCCAGCTGACCTTGTCGCTGCTGATCGGTTGCCTGCTGTTCGTCGCGCCCATGCTCGGGGTGATCGATACCAATACCATGACCGCCAGCGTGCTGGTGGTGCTGTACATCATGGGCCCGCTGTCGCTGCTGATCGGCGCCATGCCGTTGCTGGCCCAGGGCCGTATCGCCGGCAGCCGCCTGGCGGATTTCGGTTTCTCGATCAACGACCCGCACCCGGAGCCGGAAGCCCTCGCCAGCGAATCCGCCAATGTGCTGCGCCTGGATCACAAGAAGTCCTGGGACAGCATCCAGTTGCGCGACGTGCACATGAACTATCAGGACCCGCTCACCGGCACCGGGTTCGGCCTGGGGCCCATCGACCTGACGGTGCGTGCCGGCGAACTGATCTACATCGTTGGTGGCAACGGCTGCGGCAAGAGCACCCTGGCCAAGGTTATCTGCGGCCTGTACATCCCACAGGGCGGGCAGGTGCTGCTCGACGACAAGCTGATCAACGAAGAGTCACGCAGCGACTACCGTGACCTGTTCTCCGCGGTGTTCTCCGACTTCCATCTGTTCAACCGGCTGATCGGTCCCGACGAAGAAGAGGACGCCAGCACCGAACTGGCGCAGAAGTACCTGGCGACCCTCGGCCTGGAAGACAAGATCAAGATCGAAGGGCTCGGTTATTCCACCACCAAGGCCCTGTCCTACGGTCAGCAGAAACGCCTGGCGCTGGTCTGCGCCTACATGGAAGACCGGCCGATCTACCTGCTCGACGAATGGGCCGCCGACCAGGACCCGCCGTTCAAGCGCTTCTTCTACGAGGAACTGCTGCCGGACCTCAAGCGTCGCGGCAAGACGGTGCTGATCATCACCCACGATGACCAGTACTTCCAGTTGGCCGACCGCATCATCAAGTTGGTGGACGGGAAGATCGTCTCCGACGTGAATTGCTCGGTGCAGGGCAAGCGCGCCTGATTTCCAGCGCTGTTTAACTTTTCCAGGACCGGCCCTTCGCGAAGCTGAGCGAGGTCGGCCGGCCCCTGGACCTGACTCAATTTCCAGTTGTCGCCGCCTTTTGCACGTGGCGAGGCTGACCCTTTGCGAGAAGAAATGTATGGCACTTGCCCTGACCGCTGCCCAACGCAATATCTGGCTGGACCAGATGACCCAGGGCGACTCGCCGTTGTACAACATTGGCGGCTACCTGGAGATTGACGGGCACCTCGACCCCGAGGTGTTCCAGCAGGCCGTGAACCTGTTGATCGATAAACACGATGCCCTGCGCATGGTCCTGCTCGAGCAGCGTGACGAGCAGGGCGTGCCGTTGCAGGCCTTCGCCGCGACACTGCCGGTATGGGTGGCACCGCTGGACCTGCAAGCACAGGCGGACCCGCGCCAGGCTGCCGCGAGCTGGATGCAGCGTCAGTTCGAACGGGCCTTCAAGCTCGATGGCGGCCCGCTGTTCCGACTGCATTTGCTCAAGCTCGAAGCGCAGCGCTTCTACCTTGTCATCCACGCCCACCATATCGTGCTCGACGGTTGGGGCATCGACGAGCTTTTTGCTTCCCTCTGCCAGATCTACAACGCCCTGCACGATCAGCGCACGCCTGATCTGTCTGCACCGTCCTATGTCGATTTCATTGACGACGATCGCGACTATCGCCAGTCGCCGCGTTTCGTTCGCGACCAGGCCTATTGGTTGGAAAAATACCGCGATATCCCCGAGCGCTTGCTGCTCCCGCGCTATCGCCAGGCCCAGGCTGAAGGCCCGAGCCGCAGCAGCCATTTCGCCCGCGATTTTGCCCGGGACCTGGAGAGCCGTATCGACGACCTGGCCGGGCAGTTGCAGGCCTCGCGTTTCCACGTCCTGCTGGCCGCACTGTACGTCTACTTCACTCGGACCCAGCAGCGCGATGAGCTGGTGATCGGCTTGCCGATCCTCAACCGCTCCAACGCCAGCTTCAAGAAGACCCTGGGGCTGTTTGCCCAGCTCAGCCCGGTGCGTTTGCAGTTCAGCGCCGATCTGCCGTTCGCCGAACTGGTCCAGGGCATCGGTCGGGCGCTCAAGCAGGATTACCGCAACCAACGTTTCCCGGTCAGCGATCTCAACCGCCTGCTGGAGTTGCGCCGTACCGAGCGTACGCAGCTGTTCGACCTGACCTTCTCCTACGAGCAACACAACTCCCTGCTGCGCTTCGGACCGGCGAGCGCCCGTGCGGTGAAGTGTTCGAACAATCACGAACAGACACCGCTGGCGATCCATCTGCGGAGCAATGCTTACGATAGTGAATCCCGGCTGCACTACATCTACAACGAGGCGTATTTCCAGGCGGGCGAGATCGAGTCCATGGCCGAGCGCCTGCAGCATGTGCTGGACCAGGGACTGGCGGATGCACAGTTGCCGGTTCGCGGGTTCTCCCTGCTCAATGCCAGCGAAACCGCGCAGTTGCAGGCTTGGAATGCCGAGCCACAACACTTCGCCGAAGACCGCACCATTCACCAGCAGTTCGAAGCCCGCGCCGCCGAGCGGCCGGATGCCGTGGCGCTGGTGTACCAGGATGAAAGCCTGAGCTACGGCGAGCTCAACGCCCGCGCCAATCAGGTTGCCCATCGTCTGTTGGCCCTGGGTGTGCGCCCGGACGATCGGGTGGCGATCTGCGTCGAACGCGGTCCTGCGATGATCATCGGCTTGCTCGGGATCCTCAAATCCGGCGCCGGTTATGTGCCGCTGGACCCGGCTTACCCTCGCGAGCGCCTGGCCTACACCCTCGGTGACAGCGCCCCGGTGGCCTTGCTCAGCCAGCACGCGGTGCAGGAAGCCTTGCCGGCAGTGCAGGTGCCGGTCATCAATCTCGACGATGCGGATCTGCGGGACGAGTCCATGCGTAATCCGCAGGTGGTGGTGAACCCCACGCACCTGGCCTATGTGATCTACACCTCCGGCTCCACCGGCCTGCCCAAGGGCGTGATGGTTGAACATCGCAACGTCGCGCGGCTGTTCTCGGCCACCGACGCCTGGTTCGGCTTCAATGAAACGGACGTCTGGGCGCTGTTCCACTCGTTTGCCTTCGACTTCTCGGTCTGGGAAATCTGGGGCGCGCTGCTGCATGGCGGTCGTTTGCTGATCGTGCCGCAACTGGTCAGCCGCTCCCCCGATGACTGCTACAAGCTGCTCTGCAGCGCCGGTGTAACAGTCCTCAACCAGACCCCGAGCGCCTTCCGCCAATTGATCGCTGCCCAGGACGAGAACCCGCAGGCGCATGTGTTGCGCCAGGTGATTTTCGGCGGTGAAGCGCTGGACACGGCGATGCTCAAGCCCTGGTACGCCCGGGAACTGAACAGCGCCACGCAACTGGTAAACATGTATGGCATCACCGAGACCACGGTGCATGTGACCTACTACCCGCTGCAGGCCGAAGACGCCCAACGGGTGGGCGTAAGCCCGATCGGCAAGCGTATTCCCGACCTGCGCCTGTATCTGCTCGACGGCTACGGCTATCCGTTGCCGCCCGGCGTGGTGGGAGAGTTGTACGTCGGTGGCGCGGGCGTGGCCCGGGGTTACCTCAACCGCGAGGAACTGAACGCTTCGCGCTTCCTCGACGATCCGTTTGTCTCCACCCCGGGGGCGCGCATGTACCGCTCCGGCGACCTGGGGCGCTGGCTGGCCGATGGCAGCCTGGAATACCTGGGTCGTAACGACGAACAGGTGAAGATTCGCGGTTTCCGTATCGAACTGGGCGAGATCGAAGCGCAGCTGGCCGCCTGCGAGGGTGTGCGTGACGCCGTTGTGCTGGTGCGCGAGGATGAACCGGGCGACAAGCGCCTGGTGGCCTATGTCATCGGCACGGCCGGCGTCGAACTGGACGCCGCGAAGTTGCGTGACCAACTGCGCCTGTCCCTGGCCGAGTACATGCTGCCAAGTGCCTTTGTCAGCCTTGAAGCCTTCCCGCTGACCGCCAATGGCAAGCTGGACCGCAAGGCACTCCCGGTGCCGGCGGCCGAGGCCTATGCCCGACGCGAATACCAGGCCCCCGAAGGTCCGGTGGAAACCACCCTGGCCGGGCTGTGGGCCGAGTTGCTTGGTGTCGAGCAGATCGGTCGGCATGATCAGTTCTTCGAACTGGGCGGGCATTCGTTGCTGGCGGTGAAACTCATCGAGCGCATGCGCCAGGTCGGCCTGAGCGCCGATGTCCGGGTGCTGTTCGGCCAGCCGACCCTGGCCGCATTGGCGGCCGCCAGCGGCAAGGGCGGCGAGATTGTCGTGCCGGCCAATGCGATCCCCTCCGGCTGCCAGCACATCACGCCGGACATGTTGCCCCTGGCTCAACTTACCCAGGCCCAGATCGACCGCGTGGTGGCCGGTGTCCCGGGCGGTGTCGGCAATGTGCAGGACATCTACGCGCTGGTGCCCCTGCAGGAAGGCATCCTCTATCACCATCTTTCGAGCGACGAGGGCGATCCGTACCTGTTGCAGGCCCTGCTGCGGGTCGACACCTTTGAACAGTTGCTGGGTTTTGCCGAGTCCTTGCAGGCGGTGATCGACCGTCACGATATCCTGCGCACCGCGGTGGCCTGGGAAGAACTCGATGAGCCGGTCCAGGTGGTCTGGCGCGAGGCGCGGCTGCGGGTCGAAGCCTTTCTGCCGCATCCGGACCAGGGTGATGTGGCCGCTCAGTTACAAGAACATTTCGATCCGCGACGGATTCGCCTGGATTTGCGTCAGGCACCGATGATGCGCCTGCATTATGCCGAAGACGCCGACAACGGCGGCTGGGTCGCGGTGTTGCTGTTCCATCACCTGATCGATGACGCCACCTCCCTGGCCCTGCTGGGCAAGGAGATCGAGGCGTTCAGCCGGGGCCGTGGCGCTGAGCTGGAAGCTTCGGTTCCTTACCGCAACCATGTTGCCCAGGCCCGCCTGGGCGTGAGTCGCGAGCAGCACGAGGCGTTCTTCCGCGAAATGCTCGCTGATGTCGATGAGCCGACCTTGCCCTTCGGCCTGCAGGATGTGCAGGGCGACGGCAGCGGCGTCGAGGAAGCGCTGTTGCCGGTGGACCCGGACCTGGGCCAGCGCCTGCGGGCCCAGGCCCGACGCCTCGGGGTGAGCAACGCCAGCCTGCACCATCTGGCCTGGGGTCAGGTGGTGGCGCGCTTGTCCGGACGTCGCGACGTGGTCTTCGGCACCGTGCTGATGGGCCGCCTGCACAGTGGCCAGGGCGCCGAACGGGCCCTGGGCATGTTTATCAATACCTTGCCGCTGCGGGTGGCCGCGGGCGAGCAGGGGGTCCAGGCGGCGGTGCGGACCACCCACGCGCGGCTGGCGGCCTTGCTCGGCCATGAACATGCGCCGTTGTCATTGGCCCAGGGATGCAGTGGCGTGGCGGCACCGACGCCGTTGTTCAGCGCCCTGATGAACTACCGGCATGTCGCCGTGGGCGCCCAGGCGCCGCAGGACGCCGGCCAGGCCCGGACCTGGGCCGGGGTCGAGGTGCTTGGCGGCGAGGAACGGACCAACTATCCGTTGTCGTTGTCGGTGGACGACCTCGGCGAGTCCTTTGGCCTGACCGTCCAGGCCGTGGCCGGGGTCGGTGCCAAACGGATCGCCGGTTATATGCATACCGTGCTGGAGCAACTGACCGAGGCCCTGGAGCAACAGCCCGAAGCGCCGTTGCACAGCCTCGACTGGTTACCGGCCAGCGAGCGCCGCCAGTTGCAGGAAGACTTCAACGCCTTCGATTGCATCTATCCGACGGACCTGCTGCTGCACCAGATGTTCGAGGCCCACGCGGCGACCCGGCCCGACGCGGTGGCTGTCACCTATGAAGGCCAGCGTCTGAGCTACAGCGAACTGAACCAGTGGGCCAACCAGATTGCCCATCGGCTGATCGCCGAGGGCATCGGCGCCGACGATCGGGTGGCGATCTGTGTGGAGCGCAGCCTGGAAATGATCGCCGGCCTGGTGGGCATTCTCAAGGCCGGTGCCGGTTATGTGCCGCTGGACCCGTCGTACCCGGCCGAGCGCCTGGCCTATATGCTGGAGGACAGTGCACCGAAGGTGCTGCTGACCCAGCGCGGCTTGCGCGAACGCTTCCCCCAGGCGCTGATGCCGGTGTTGTTGCTGGAAAGCGAAGCGCGGATCGAGAGCGGCATCGACGCCGCGCCCCGGCACAATCCGCAGATCGAGGGGCTGAATGCGCAACACCTGGCGTACCTGATCTACACCTCGGGCTCCACCGGCCAGCCCAAGGGCGTGGCCATGCCCCACGGGCCGCTGGTCAACCTGATGCACTGGCAGATCGCCCAGACCGTCGAGCACGGTCGGCCCGGACAACGGACCTTGCAGTTTGCCGCCCTGGGCTTCGACGTGGCCTTCCAGGAAGTCTTCAGCACCTTGTGTGCCGGCGGCGAACTGTCGCTGATCCACGGCGATATCCGCCTGGATTTCCGTCGCCTGTTCCAGCATATCCGCGAGCAGCGCATCGAACGCCTGTATATGCCGTGCATTGCCCTGCAAGCCCTGGCCGAAGCCATGGTCGCCGAAGTCGAGCAACCCGAGTGTGCGTTGCAGGACGTGATCACCGCCGGTGAACAGCTGCGGATCACCGAACCGATGCGGCGCTTCTTCGAACGCCTGGATGATGCGCGGCTGCACAATCACTACGGCCCGACCGAGTCCCACGTGGTCACGGCGCTGACCCTGACGGGAGATCCGCAGGCCTGGCCGACCTTGCCGAGTATCGGTCGGCCGGTGGCCAATACCCGTATCTACCTGCTCGACGAGCAATTCCGGCCGGTGCCGGTGGGTGTGGCGGGGGAGCTCTACATCGGCGGTGCCTGTGTCGCCCGCGGCTACCTGAACCGCGACGAACTGACCGCCGAACGCTTTATCCGCGATCCGTTCGCCACTGCCGAAGGGGCACGGCTGTACAAGACCGGCGACCTGGGTTGCTGGCAGGCCAACGGCCAGATCGACTACCTGGGCCGTAACGACGACCAGATCAAGATCCGTGGCTTCCGTATCGAACTGGGTGAAATCGAAGCGCGCCTCGGCCAATACCCGGGCCTGCGGGACACGGCGGTGCTGGCCCGTGAAGACCGTCCCGGGGAAAAACGCCTGGTGGCGTATTTCAGCGTGCAGGCCGGACAGGTGGCGCCCGAAGCCGACCAGATGCGTCTGCATTTGCAGGCGCTGCTGCCGGACTACATGATTCCGGCGGCCTATGTGCACCTGGAAAAACTCCCGGTTTCACCTAACGGCAAGCTGGACCGTCGTGCGCTGCCGGAGCCTTCGGCCGATGCCTTCGTCAGCCGCGACTACCAGGCGCCGCTCGGCGACACCGAAACCACCCTGGCCGCGCTCTGGTGCGAAGTGCTGGGTGTGGAGCGGGTCGGTCGCCAGGACCATTTCTTCGAACTCGGCGGCCATTCGCTGCTGGCGGTCAAGTTGATCGAGCGCATGCGCCAGGCCGGCCTGAGTGCCGACGTCCGCGTGCTGTTCGGCCAGCCGACCCTGGCGGCGCTGGCGGCGGCCGTGGGCGGCGGGATCGAGATCGTGGTGCCGGCCAACGGTATTCCCGCCGGCTGCGAACGCATCACCCCGGACATGCTGACCCTGACCACTCTGGACCAGGCCTGTATCGACCGCATTGTCGCCGGCGTGCCCGGTGGCACCGGCAACGTGCAGGATATCTACCCGCTGGCGCCGTTGCAGGAAGGCATTCTTTATCACCATATCGCTGCTGAAACGGGCGATCCGTACCTGTTGCAAGCAACTTTCGCCCTGCAGGACCTGGCACAGCTGCGCGGTTTCGCCGAAGCCTTGCAGGCGGTGATCGATCGCCATGACATCCTGCGCACGGCGCTGGTCTGGCAAGGTCTGGAAGAACCGCAACAAGTGGTCCTGCGCCACGTCGAACTGCCGCTGGAGGAGATCGCGCTGGACCCGGCCGCGGGCGATATCCTCGGTCAGTTGCAGCGTCGCTTCGATCCCCGCGAGTGCCGCCTGGACCTCGGCCAGGCGCCGCTGATGCACCTGGCTTTTGCCCAGGATTCGGCCAACCAGCGCTGGGTGGCGATCCTGCTGTTCCACCATATTGCCCTCGATCACACCGCCCTGGATGTGATGAGCGAAGAGATGCTCGCCCATCTGCATGGCGCGGCCGGACAACTACCGGCGGCGATGCCGTACCGCAACTATGTGGGTCAGGCCCGCCTGGGGGTGAGCCGCGAGCAACATGAAGCGTTCTTCCGCGAAATGCTCGGCGATGTCGACGAACCGACCTTGCCGTTCGGCCTGCTGCAGGTGCAGGGCGACGGGCAGGGCGTCAAGGAGGTCCGCCGCGATCTTCCGGCTGAACTGTGTCAACGCCTGCGCACCCAGGCCCGGCAACTGGGGGTGAGTGCCGCCAGTCTGCATCACCTGGCCTGGGCCCGGGTGCTGGGCAGCGTCAGCGGCCGTGAGGACGTGGTCTTCGGTACCGTGCTGTTGGGCCGTATGCAAAGCGGCCTGGGTGCCGATCGTGCACTCGGGATGTTTATCAATACCTTGCCGTTGCGGGTCGAGGTCGGTGCCTGCGCGGTACGCCAGGCGGTGCGCCAGACCCACGCCCGACTCACCGCACTGCTCGGCCACGAGCATGCGCCCTTGGTGCTGGCCCAGCGTTGCAGCGCGGTGGCGGCCTCGTCGCCGCTGTTCAGCGCGTTGCTCAACTACCGGCACAGCCCGGCGCTCGAAGCCAGTGGTGGCGATTATTGGGCAGACACCCAGGTCCTCGGCGTCCGCGAGCGGACCAATTACCCCTGTGCCTTGTCGGTGGACGACCAGGGCGAAGGCTTCCTGCTGAGCGTGCAGGTGGCGGCCGGAGTCGACGGTCAGCGGGTCTGCGGTTATATGCAGACCGCCTTGACCCAGCTGGTCGAGGCCCTGGAATCCGCGCCGGATTCAGCGGTGCGCGACCTGGCGGTGCTGCCGGAGGATGAGCGTCGGCAATTGCTGCGGGACTTCAATGCCACGACAACCGATTACCCGATGATCCGCACCGTGCACAGCCTGTTCGAGGACCAGGTACGCCTGCGGCCACAAGCGACGGCGGCCGTGCACCATGGCCAGGCCCTGAGCTACGCGCAGTTGAACCGACGGGCCAACCAGCTTGCCGCCTATCTGCTCGGTCTCGGCGTGCAACCGGGGGCGCGGGTGGCGATCCTGCTGGAGCGTTCCCTGGACCTGCTGGTCAGCCAGTTGGCGATTCTCAAGTGCGCGGCGGTCTATGTGCCGCTGGACACCAAGGCGCCGCTGGAGCGCCAGCAGTTCATGCTTGAAGACAGCCAGGCCGCGGTCCTGCTGACCCGGGGCGGTTTTGCGCTGGCCAGCGGTACGGCGACGCGGGTCGATCTCGACACCATGGTGCTGGACGCCTTGCCGACGGATGACCGGCCATTGGCGCAATCGAGCGAAACCCCGGCCTACATCATGTACACCTCCGGCTCCACCGGGGTGCCCAAGGGTGTGGTGGTGCCGCACCGGGCCATCACGCGGCTGGTGATCAACAACGGTTATGCCGACTTCAACGAGCAGGATCGGATCGCCTTCAGCTCCAACCCGGCGTTCGACGCCAGCACCATGGATGTCTGGGGCGCCTTGCTCAATGGCGGCCAGGTGCTGGTGGTGGACCATGACACGCTGCTCGAACCGGCGCGTTTCGGCGAGCTGCTGATCAGCTCCGGGGCCACGGTGCTGTTTGTCACCACGGCGGTGTTCAACCAGTACGTGCAACTGATCCCGGAAGCCATCAAGGGTTTGCGGATCCTTCTGTGCGGTGGTGAACGCAGCGACCCGGCGTCGTTCCGCCGCCTGTTGGCGCTGGCGCCGCAACTGCGCCTGGTGCATTGCTACGGGCCGACCGAAACCACCACCTACGCCACCACCTATCACGTGACCGCGGTGGCCGAAGATGCCGAGAGCGTGCCGATCGGCCGTCCTATCGGCAATACCCAGGTCTATGTCCTCGATGCCCGCCAGCAATTGCTGCCCCTGGGCGTCAGCGGTGAAATCTGCATCGGTGGCAAGGGTGTGGCGCAGGGTTACCTCAACCGCGCCGACCTGACCGCCGAGAAATTTATCGCCGACCCGTTCAGCAACGAGCCCGGCGCCTTGCTCTATCGCACCGGCGACCTTGGCCGCTGGTTGGTCGATGGCCAGCTGGAATGCCTGGGGCGTAACGACGACCAGGTAAAGATTCGCGGTTTCCGGATCGAACTCGGGGAAATCGAGGCGCGCCTGAGCACCCATCCGCAGGTGCGCGAATGCATCGTGCTGGCCCGCGAGGACGTTCCCGGCGACAAGCGCCTGGCGGCCTATATCACCACGACCGGCGAGCCGGCCACGGTGGAAGCACTGCGCGGCTACCTGCAAGGCCTGTTGCCGGAGTACATGGTGCCCAGCGCCTATGTGCAACTGGACGCATTGCCGCTGACCCTGAACGGCAAGGTCGACCGCAAGGCGCTGCCGGTGCCGGAGTCGGATGCCCTGGCCCGTGGCGATTACCAGGCGCCGCAAGGCGAAGTGGAAATCCTGCTGGCATCGATCTGGGCCGATGTGCTCAAGGTCGAGCGGGTCGGGCGTCATGACCACTTCTTTGAACTGGGCGGCCATTCGTTGCTGGCGGTCAGCCTGATCGAGCGCATGCGCCAGGTCGGCCTGAGCGCCGATGTGCGCGTACTGTTCGGCCAGCCGACCCTGGCCGCGCTGGCGGCGGCGGTGGGCGGCGGCACGGAAATCGTGGTGCCGGCCAACCTGATCGCCGATGACTGCGCACACCTCACCCCGGACCTGCTGCCGCTGATCAAGCTGACCCAGGCGCAGATCGACCAGGTGCTGGCGAGCGTGCCGGGCGGCGCACGGAATGTGCAGGATATCTACCCGCTGGCACCGTTGCAGGCGGGCATCCTTTATCACCATATCAGCGCCGAACAGGGCGACCCCTATGTTCTGCAAGCGCTGTTCGGCCTGCGGGACCGCGCGCGGCTGGAGGATTTCAGCAACGCCCTGCAAGGGGTGATCGACCGTCACGACATCCTCCGTACCGCCGTGCTCTGGGAAGGGCTCGACGAACCGTTGCAGGTGGTCCTGCGACGGGCCACGCTGGAAGTCACCGAGCTGTTCCTCGATCCGGCGGCCGGTCCGCTGGCTGAGCAACTGCACCAGCGTTTCAATCCGCGCCACTACCGCCTCGATGTGCGCCAGGCGCCGTTGATCCGCATTGTCTTTACCCACGATGCGGCCGCTGACCGTTGGCTGGCGATGCTGCTGTTCCATCATATGGCCCTCGACCACACCGCGCTGGACGTGGTCCAGCATGAGATCCAGGCGCACTTGCTCGGCGAGGCCCATACCCTGGGCGAAGCGATGCCGTATCGCAACTATGTGGCCCAGGCGCGCCTGGGTGTCAGCCAGGCGCAGCACGAGGCGTTTTTCCGTGGGGTGCTGGGCGATATCGACGAGCCGACCCTGCCGTTCGGCCTGCAGGATGTGCAGGACGGCGGACGTGAAATCGAAGAGGCCAGCCTGGCCCTGGCGCCCGAGTTGAGCCTGCGTCTGCGGGCCCAGGCCCGCCAGGCCGGGGTCAGTGCCGCGAGCCTGATACACCTGGCCTGGGCGCGGGTGCTGGGCAGTGTCTCTGGCCGCGAGCAAGTGGTGTTCGGCACGGTACTGCTGGGCCGCCTTCAGGCGGGCGAGGGTGCTGACCGGGCGTTGGGGATGTTTATCAATACCTTGCCGCTGCGGGTCGATATCGGTACGCAGACGGTGCTCGCCGGACTCAAGGCCACCCACGGCCAACTGACCGCGTTGCTTGGGCACGAACATGCGCCGTTGGTGCTGGCCCAGCGTTGCAGCGGCGTGGCCGCGCCGGCACCGTTGTTCAGCGCGTTGCTCAACTACCGCCACAGTGTGGTGGCCGCCCCCACGGCCGAGCATGAAGCGGCCTGGAGTGGTATTGAAGCTTTTGGCGCCGAGGAGCGCACCAACTATCCGCTGACCCTGAACGTCGATGACCTGGGCGATGGCTTCAAGTTGTCGGTGCTGGTCACCGCCGAGGTGGGTGCGCAACGCCTGTGCGGTTATATGCAGGCAGCGGTGGCGCAACTGCTCCAGGCGCTGGAACAGACCCCGGCGGCGACGCTGGACAGCCTGTCGATCCTGCCGCCGGCGGAGCGTGAGCAGGTGCTGGTCGGTTTCAACGCCACCGCCACCGATTCGCCACGGCATACGACGGTGCACGCTCTGTTCGAGGCCCAGGTACAGCGCACGCCTGAAGCCGCGGCGGTGGTGCATGACGCGACGAGCCTGAGTTACCGCGAGTTGAACCGGCAGGCCAATCGCCTGGCGGCGGAACTGCTGGAACTCGGCGTGCAACCTGGGGATAGCGTGGCGCTGTTGTTGCCGCGCTCCATCGACCTGGTGGTCAGCCAACTGGCGGTGCTCAAGTGCGCGGCGGTCTATGTGCCGCTGGATATCAATGCCCCACGCGAACGCCAGGCCTTTATGGTGCAGGACAGCCAGGCCGTGCTGGTGCTGACCTACAGCGCTGAAACCCTGGACCAGGGTGTACGGCGTCTTGACCTCGACACCCGGTCTGTCAACGCAGAGCCGGCGGCCAATCCGGACCGAGCGGCAACCGCCGAGTCGGTCGCCTACATCATGTACACCTCCGGTTCCACCGGCACGCCCAAGGGTGTGCTGGTCCCGCACCGGGCCATCGGCCGCCTGGTAATCGACAACGGCTACGCCGACTTCAATGCACGGGATCGCGTGGCCTTCGCCTCCAACCCGGCTTTCGACGCCAGCACCCTGGATGTCTGGGCGCCGCTGCTCAATGGCGGTTGCGTGGTGGTGGTCGAACACTCGGTATTGCTGTCCCAGGATGAGTTCCGGGCGCTGCTGCTGGCGCAATCGGTCAGCGTGCTGTGGCTGACCGCCGGGCTGTTCCATCAATATGCCGACGGCCTGATGGAGGTCTTCGCCCACTTGCGCTACCTGATTGTCGGTGGCGATGTACTGGACCCGGCGGTCATCGCCCGGGTACTGGCGCAAGGCGCGCCGCAACATCTGCTCAACGGCTATGGCCCGACCGAAGCCACGACCTTTTCCGCGACCTACGAGATCACCTCGGTGGGCAGCGGCGGTATTCCCATCGGTCGACCGATCGGCAACAGCCAGGTCTACGTGCTTGATGCGCGTCGCCAACCGGTGGCGGTGGGTGTGCCCGGCGAGCTGTATATCGGCGGGCAGGGCGTGGCCAAGGGGTATTTGAACCGGGCGGAATTGAGCGCCACGCAGTTTGTCGCCGATCCGTTCAGCGCCCAGGCGGGGGCACTGCTGTACCGCACCGGTGACCTCGGTCGCTGGAACGCGGACGGTAACCTGGAGTACCTCGGCCGCAATGACGGTCAGGTGAAGATCCGTGGTTTCCGTATCGAACTGGGTGAAATCGAGGCCGCTCTGGTCACGCACCCGGCGGTACAGGAAGCGGTGTTGCTGGCACGGCAGGACGACGGTGAGAAACGCCTGGTGGCCTATTTCACCCTGGGCGAGTCGCAGCAGACGCTGGATATCGAAAGCCTGCGCAGTCATCTGCAGGCCTGTCTGCCGGACTATATGGTGCCCGCGGCCTACGTGCGTCTCGACGCGCTGCCGCTGACCCCCAACGGCAAGCTGGACCGCAAGGCCCTGCCGGCACCGGATGCCCAGGCACTGGTCAGCCGTGGCTACGAGGCGCCCGAAGGCGTGGTCGAAACCACCCTGGCGGCGATCTGGGCCGAGGTGCTCAAGGTCGAGCGGGTAGGGCGTCACGATCACTTCTTCGAACTGGGCGGGCATTCGCTGCTGGCCGTCAGCCTGATCGAACGGATGCGCCAGGCCGGCTTGAGCGCCGATGTGCGCGTGCTGTTCGGCCAGCCGACCCTGGCCGCATTGGCGGCGGCCGTCGGTGGGGGCTCTGAAATCAAGGTCCCGGCCAATGCCATCCCGGCCGGTTGCACCCGGATCACGCCGGACCTGCTGCCCCTGGCCGATCTCGACCAGGCCGCCATTGACCGTATTGTCGCCAGCGTGCCGGGCGGGGTGACCAATGTGCAGGATATCTACCCGCTGGCACCCTTGCAGGAGGGGATTCTTTATCACCACCTGGCGGCCGAGCAGGGCGATCCGTACGTCTTGCAGACCCTGTTCGAGATGGCCGGTCGCGAGCGCCTGAGTGCCTTTATCGACGCCTTGCAAAGCGTTATCGAACGCCATGACATCCTGCGTACCGCCGTGCTCTGGCAAGGGCTGGAGACACCGATGCAGGTGGTCTGGCGCCAGGCACGGTTGTATCTGGAGCAGGTCGAACTCGATCCGGCCGAGGGCGATATCGCCGAGCAGTTGCATGAACGCTTCGACGCACGTCATTCGCGGTTGGACCTGACCCAGGCGCCGCTGATGCGCCTGGTCTTTGCCGAGGACGCGCCGAACCAGCGCTGGGTGGCGATGCTGTTGTTCCACCATATGGCCCTGGACCACACCGCGATGGATGTGGTGCGCCAGGATATGCAGGCGCACCTGCTCGGCCTGGCCGGACAGCTCGGTGCCGCCGTGCCGTATCGCAACTATGTGGCCCAGGCCCGCCTGGGTGTGAGCCGCGAGGCCCATGAAGGGTTCTTCCGCGAGATGTTGGGCGATATCGATGAGCCGACCCTGCCGTTCGGCCTGCTGGATGTGCAGGGCGACGGTCGCGATATCGAGGAAAGCAGCCTGGCGCTGGACAGCCGGCTGGACCTGCGCCTGCGGGCCCAGGCCCGTCAACTGGGGGTGAGCGCCGCCAGCCTGGTGCACCTGGCCTGGGCCCAGGTACTGGGCAAGGTGTCGAGCAAGCGCACGGTGGTGTTCGGTACCGTGCTGATGGGCCGGATGCAGGGCGGCGAGGGTGCCGACCGGGCGCTGGGGATGTTTATCAATACCTTGCCGCTGCGGGTGGACCTGGGCGAGCGGGGCGCGCGGGACGGGGTCCGGGCGACCCATGCCCGGCTCACCGCGCTGCTCGGTCACGAACATGCGCCGTTGGTACTGGCCCAGCGTTGCAGCGGGGTGGCCGCGCCGTTGCCGTTGTTCAGTGCACTGCTCAACTACCGGCACAGTGCCGCGGCGGAACAATCGGGCGAGGCCCTTGAGGCCTGGCGCGGTATCGAGGTGCTCAGTGGCGAGGAGCGCACCAACTACCCGTTGACCTTGAACGTCGACGATCTGGGCGACGGTTTCAAGTTGACGGTACTGGTCACCGGCAGCGTCGGAGCCGGGCGCGTTTGCAGCTATATGCAGACAGCGTTGGAAAGTCTGGTGGGGGCGTTGGAACAGTCACCGGCCACGGCGCTCGACAGTCTGTCGATTCTGCCGGCCGCCGAGCGTGAGCAGTTGTTGTTCGGGCTTAACGATACGGCACTGGATTATCCGCAGCAGCAGACTATCCATGGGTTGTTCGAGGCGCAGGTGGAACGTACGCCGGAGGCTTTGGCGGTGGTCCATGGTGAACAGCGTCTGAGTTATCGCGAACTCAATGAACTGGCCAACCGCCTGGCGCATACCTTGCGTAAACAAGGTGTGCGGCCGGATTCGCGGGTCGGGATCTGTGTCGAGCGCGGGACAGAGATGGTCGTCGGCTTGCTGGCGATCCTCAAGGCGGGCGGTGGTTATGTGCCGCTGGATCCGGCTTATCCGGTAGAGCGGATTGCCTATATGTTGCAGGACAGTGCTCCGGCAGCCGTACTCGCGCAGGCCGCAACCCGTGACTTGCTGGCAGGGGTTTCGGTGCCCGTGATCAATCTCGATCAGGGCACCTGGCAGGACGAGTCCGTCCAGAATCCAGAGGTGCCGGGGCTGACGTCGGCACATCTGGCGTACCTGATCTACACCTCGGGGTCGACCGGTCTGCCCAAGGGCGTGATGATCGAACACCGCAACACGGTGAGCTTCCTGACCTGGGCCCATGCCGCTTTCGACGGTGGTTCGGCGTTGAACAAGACGTTGTTCTCGACTTCGCTGAACTTCGATCTGGCGGTCTACGAGTGCTTTGCCCCTCTGACCTCGGGCGGCAGTATCGACGTGGTGAAAAACGTCCTGGAGCTGCAACACGGCGAACACGATATCGGTCTGATCAACACTGTGCCGTCCGCCCTGAAGGCCTTGCTGGAAGTCGACGGCCTGCCGGAGTCGGTGCACACGGTCAACGTTGCAGGTGAGGCGCTGAAACGCAGTCTGGTGGAATCGCTGTTCGAGAAGACCGGCGTCCAACGCCTGTGCAACCTCTATGGCCCTTCGGAAACCACCACCTATTCAAGTTGGGTAGCGATGGATCGCGAAGACGGTTTTGCCCCGCATATCGGCAAGCCGGTGGGCAACACCCAGTTCTACCTGCTGGATGAGCAGCAACAGCCCGTTCCGCTGGGTGTACCGGGTGAAATCTACATCGGTGGCGCCGGTGTGGCCCGGGGTTACCTCAATCGCGACGACCTCACCGCCGAACGTTTCCTCCAGGACCCGTTCAGCCAGGACGCCTCGGCACGGATGTACCGCACCGGCGACCTGGGTCGTTATCTGGCGGACGGCAATATCGAATACCTGGGCCGTAACGACGACCAGGTGAAGATCCGTGGTTTCCGTATCGAACTGGGCGAGATCGAAGCGCGCCTGGCCAAACATCCAGCGGTGCAGGAAGCCGTGGTCATGGCCCGCGAGGACGTGCCGGGCGACAAACGCCTGGTGGCTTACTACACCGTTCAGTCCATGGACAACGAGCCGGCCATCGACAGCCTGCGCGGTTGGCTGCTGGGGCAACTGCCGGCCTATATGGTCCCGGTGGCCTACGTACGACTCGACGCACTACCGCTGACCCCCAACGGCAAGCTGGACCGCAAGGCCCTGCCGGCTCCGGACGGCGGCGCGCTGATCAGTCGCGGCTACGAAGCCCCGCAAGGCGAGACGGAAACCCTGATCGCCGAGATCTGGCAAACCTTGCTGGGTATCGCCCAGGTCGGTCGGCATGACCACTTCTTCGAACTGGGCGGCCATTCGCTGCTCGCCGTGAGCCTGATGGAACGCATGCGCCAGGAAGGTCTGGAAGCCGATGTCAGGACCCTGTTCGAATACCCCACCCTCTCGGAATACGCGGCAACGACGGAAAGAATGGAGATTGTTCTGTGAGCGTGATCGAACTGTTGGCAATACTGAAAGAGAAAGATGTGCAACTTGCCGTCAAGGGCGACCAACTGGTCGTCAGCGGCAGGCGACAGTCCCTCACCGAGCCCGCCGTGCTGGCGATGTTGCGCGAGAACAAGGCGGTGTTGATCGAACTGATCAATGCCGGCGAGTATTCCAGCGGCAAGGCCGGGGAAGTGGAGATTCCGGCCCAGGCGATCCCTGCCGGCTGCGCGCGCATCACCCCGGACATGCTGCCCCTGTTCCGGCTCGACCAGGCGGCCATCGAGCATATCGTCGCCAGCGTCCCCGGTGGTGTCGGCAATGTGCAGGACATCTACCCGCTGGCACCGTTGCAGGAAGGCATCCTCTATCACCATATCGCCGCCGGGCAGGGTGATCCCTACGTCCTGCAGGCGCAGTTCGCGATTGCCAGCCGGGCTCGTTTCGACGAGTTCACCACGGCCTTGCAGCAGGTGATCGACCGTCACGACATCCTGCGCACCAGCGTGGTCTGGGAAGGCCTGGACGAACCGGTGCAGGTGGTCTGGCGCCAGGCGCGGCTGGTCCTCACTGAAATCGAGATCGACCCCGCTGCCGGCGCGGCTGGCGAGCAACTACGACAACGCTTCGACCCGCGCCACTACCGTCTCGATATCAGTCAGGCGCCGTTGCTGCGCCTGGCCTTCGCCCACGATGCGGCCAACCAGCGCTGGGTGGCAATGCTGCTGTTCCATCACATCGCCATCGACCACGCGGCCCTGGAAGTGGTGCAGCAGGAAATCCATGCGCACCTGTACGGCCAGGCCCAGGCCCTGGGCGAGCCGGTGCCGTACCGCAACTATGTGGCCCAGGCCCGACTCGGGGTCAGCGGCAAGCAGCACGAAGCGTTTTTCCGCGAGATGCTCGGCGATATCGACGAGCCGACCCTGCCGTTCGGCATTCAGGATGTGCGCGGCGACGGTCATGGTGTCGAAGAAGCGACCCAGACCCTGCCCGTCGAGCTGAGCCAGCGCCTGCGGGCCCAGGCCCGGCAGCAGGGGGTGAGTGCGGCGAGCCTGCATCACCTCGCCTGGGCCCAGGTGCTCGGGCGCCTGTGCGGGCGCAACGATGTGGTGTTCGGCACCGTGCTGCTGGGGCGGATGCGCGGCAGCGAAGGGGTTCGCCGGGCCCTGGGGATGTTTATCAATACCTTGCCGCTGCGGGTTGCGGTGGGCGAGCAGGATGCGCGGGCCGGGGTCAAGGCGACCCATGCGCGGCTGACCGCGTTGCTCGGCCACGAGCACGCCTCGTTGTCCCTGGCCCAGCGTTGCAGCGGCGTGGCCGCGCCGACGCCGTTGTTCAGCACCTTGCTCAACTACCGGCACAGTTCTGCTGAGGCGGTGACGGGGGAGGCGGTGCAGCTGTGGGAAGGGATCGAGGTGTTGGGGGGCGAAGAACGCACCAACTATCCGCTGATCCTGTCCCTGGATGACCTGGGCGAAGGTTTCAGCCTGAATGTGCAGGCGCTTGCCGGTATCGGTGCGCAGCGGGTCTGCGGGTATATGCAGACGGCGTTGGAGCAGTTGGTCCAGGCCCTGGAGCGGGCTTCGACTTCGGCGCTCAACAGCCTCTCGATTCTGCCGGCCGATGAGCGCGAACAGTTGCTGGTGGGGTTCAACGATACGGCACTGGATTATCCGCGGGAACAGACCATTCACGGGTTGTTCGAGGCGCAGGTTGAGCGTACGCCGGATGCTTTGGCGGTGGTGCATGGCGAACAGCGCCTGAGCTATCGCGAGCTTAACGAGCAGGCCAACCGTTTGGCCCATGCGTTGCGCAAGCAGGGTGTGCAGCCGGATTCTCGGGTCGGGATCTGTGTCGGGCGTGGGGCCGAGATGGTTGTCGGGTTGCTGGCGATTCTCAAGGCGGGCGGCGGTTATGTGCCGCTGGACCCGGCTTATCCGGCGGAGCGGATTGCCTATATGTTGCAGGACAGCGCTCCGGCGGCGGTGCTGGCTCAGTCGGCTACCCAGGCATTGTTGGCGGGCGTTACGGTGCCCGTGATCAATCTCGACCAGGACACCTGGCAGGACGAATCCGTCCAGAATCCGCAGGTGCCAGGGCTGACCTCAGCGCATCTGGCTTACCTGATCTACACCTCGGGTTCGACCGGTCTGCCCAAAGGCGTGATGATCGAACACCGCAATACCGTGAACTTCCTGACCTGGGCTCACGCCGCTTTCGGTGATGAGGCGTTGAACAAGACCTTGTTCTCCACCTCGCTGAACTTCGACCTGGCGGTCTACGAGTGCTTTGCACCGCTGACTTCGGGCGGCAGCATCGAGGTGGTGAAAAACGTTCTGGAACTGCAACAGGGCGAACACGATATCGGTCTGGTCAACACCGTACCCTCAGCCTTGAAGGCGCTGCTGGAAGTCGATGGTCTGCCGAAATCGGTGCACACGGTCAACGTCGCCGGCGAGGCCCTTAAACGCAGCCTGGTGGAGTCACTGTTCGAGAAGACCGGCGTCCAACGCCTGTGCAACCTCTATGGCCCTTCGGAAACCACCACCTATTCAAGCTGGGTAGCGATGGATCGCCAGGACGGCTTCGCCCCGCATATCGGCAAACCGGTGGGCAACACCCAGTTCTACCTGCTGGACGAGCAGCAACAGCCCGTCCCGTTAGGTGTTCCGGGTGAAATCTACATTGGCGGTGCCGGTGTGGCACGGGGTTACCTGAACCGCGACGACCTGACCGCCGAACGCTTCCTCCAGGATCCGTTCGCAACCACGCCGAATGCCCGGATGTACAGCACCGGCGACCTCGGCCGCTATCTGCCAGACGGCAATATCGAATACCTCGGCCGTAACGACGACCAGGTGAAAATCCGTGGTTTCCGTATCGAACTGGGCGAGATCGATGCCCGCCTGGCCAAACATCCGGCGGTCCACGAAGCCGTGGTCACGGCCCGCGAAGATATCCCGGGCGACAAGCGTCTGGTGGCCTATTACACCCTGGCCGATGGACATACCTCGGTCGATATCGACAGCCTGCGCCGTCATCTGCAGGAAAAGCTGCCGGAGTACATGGTCCCGGCCATCTACGTTGTGTTGGACAAGCTGCCGCTGACCCCCAACGGCAAGCTCGACCGCAAGGCCCTGCCAGCCCCGGACAGCGATGCGCTGGTCCGTCGTGGCTACGAAGCGCCCCAAGGCGAAACCGAAATCACCCTGGCACGGATCTGGAGCGACCTGCTCAAGGTCGAGCAGGTCGGACGCCATGATCACTTCTTCGAACTGGGCGGCCATTCGCTGCTGGCCGTCAGCCTGATCGGCCATATGCGCCAGGCCGGGCTCAGTGTCGATGTGCAGGCGCTGTTCAGCCAGCCGACCCTGGCCGCTCTGGCCACTGCCGTGGGCGGCGGGCGGGAAATCGTCGTTCCGGCCAACGCCATTCCGGCAGGCTGCGAGCACATCACCCCGGAGATGCTGCCCCTGGTCAACCTCGACCAGGCCGCCATCGAACAGATTGTCGCGAACGTGCCCGGTGGCGCGGCGAATGTGCAGGATATCTATCCGCTGGCGCCGTTGCAGGAAGGCATTCTCTATCACCATCTGTCTGCCGGCAGCGGCGATCCCTACGTCCTCCATGCACTGTTCACGGTGCCGGACCGCCAGCGCCTGGACGCTTTCGCCCTGGCGTTGCAACAGGTTATCGATCGCCATGACATCCTGCGCACCGCCGTGCTCTGGCAGGGCCTGGAAGAGCCGGTCCAGGTGGTCTGGCGCCAGGCCCGCCTGCACCGCGAGGCCCTGGAACTTGACCCGCGTGCCGGTGATGTAGCCAGCCAGCTCAAGGAGCGTTTCGACACCCGTCACTCGCGCCTGGACGTGACCCGAGCGCCACTGATGCAACTGGTGTTTGCCGAAGATGAAGCCGAGCAGCGCTGGGTGGCGATGTTGCGCTTCCATCATATGGCCCTGGACCACACCGCCCTGGAAGTGGTCCGTCATGAAATCCAGGCACACCTGCTGGGGCAGGCCGCGCAGTTGGGCTGCCCGGTGCCGTATCGCAACTATGTGGCCCAGGCGCGCCTGGGTGGGCGTCGGGAGGAACACGAAGCGTTCTTCCGCGAGATGCTGGGCGATATCGACGAGCCGACACTGCCGTTCGGTTTGCAGGATGTGCAGGGCGACGGTCATTCCATCGAGGAAGCCACCCGCGTGCTGTCGCCGGCGCTGAGCCTGCGCCTGCGGGCTCGTGCCCGGCAGTTGGGCGTGAGCGCGGCCAGCTTGCATCATCTGGCCTGGGCCCAGGTATTGGGCAAGGTTTCGGGCAAGCAGGACGTGGTCTTCGGCACCGTGTTGATGGGCCGGATGCAGGGCGGCGAGGGTGCCGACCGGGCGCTGGGGATGTTTATCAATACCTTGCCGCTGCGGGTGGCCGTGGGCGGGCAGGGCGCGCGTGCCGGGGTCAAGGCGACCCATGTGCGACTGACCGCGCTGCTGGGGCACGAACATGCGTCCCTGGCCCTGGCCCAGCGTTGCAGCGGGGTGGCCGCGCCGACACCATTGTTCAGCGCCTTGCTCAACTACCGTCACAGTGCCGTCGGCAGTGTTTCCGAAGAAGCCGCTCTGGCCTGGCAGGGTATCGAGACCCTTGGTGGTGAGGAACGTACCAACTATCCGTTGACCTTGAACGTCGATGACCTGGGCGAGGGCTTCAGCCTGAATGTGCAGGTCAACGCCGAAGTCGGCGCCATGCGGGTCTGCGCCTATATGGAGGCGGCGCTGGAGCATCTGCTCCAGGCGCTGGAGCAGAACCCCGAGGCGCCACTGAGTGGCCTGTCGATCCTGCCGGCTGACGAGCGTGAACAACTGCTGGTGTCGTTCAACGACACGCTGCTGGATTATCCGCAGGCGCAGACCGTCCATGGTTTGTTCGAAGCGCAGGTGCAGTGTACGCCGGATGCCCTGGCAGTGGTGCATGGCGGGCGCCGCCTGACTTATCGCGAGCTTAACGAGCAAGCCAACCGTCTGGCGCATACCTTGCGTAAACAGGGTGTGCAGCCGGATTCACGGGTCGGGATCTGTGTCGATCGCGGGGCCGAGATGGTCGTCGGCTTGCTGGCGATTCTCAAGGCGGGCGGCGGTTATGTGCCGCTGGACCCGGCTTACCCGGCGGAGCGGATTGCCTATATGTTGCAGGACAGCGCCCCGGCGGCGGTCCTGGCACAAGCGGCTACCCGTGATTTGCTGGCGGGTATTTCGGTGCCGGTTATCAATCTCGATCAGGGCACCTGGCAGGACGAGTCCGTCCAGAATCCTGAGGTGCCGGGGCTGACGTCGGCGCATCTGGCGTACTTGATCTACACCTCGGGTTCGACTGGTCTGCCCAAGGGCGTGATGATCGAACACCGCAACACCGTGAACTTCCTGACCTGGGCCCATGCCGCTTTCGGCGGTCCGGCGTTGGAAAAAACGTTGTTCTCGACTTCGCTGAACTTCGACCTGGCGGTGTACGAATGCTTCGCCCCCTTGACCTCAGGCGGCAGCATCGAGGTGGTGAAAAACGTTCTGGAGTTGCAACAGGGCGAGCACGATATCGGCCTGATCAACACAGTGCCATCGGCGCTCAAGGCGTTGCTGGAAGTCGATGGTCTGCCGAAATCGGTTCACACGGTCAACGTGGCGGGCGAAGCCCTGAAGCGTAGCCTGGTTGAGTCGTTGTTCGAGAAGACCGGTGTCCAACGCCTGTGCAACCTTTACGGCCCATCGGAAACCACCACCTACTCAAGTTGGGTGTCGATGGATCGCGAGGACGGTTTCGCCCCCCATATCGGCAAACCCGTCGGCAACACCCAGTTCTACCTGCTGGATGAACAGCAACAGCCCGTTCCGCTGGGTGTTCCGGGTGAAATCTACATCGGCGGCGCCGGTGTGGCACGGGGTTATCTGAACCGTGAAGACCTGACCGCCGAACGTTTCCTCAACGACCCGTTCAGCCGGGAAGCCTCGGCGCGGATGTATCGCACCGGCGACCTCGGCCGTTACCTGCCGGACGGCAATATCGAATACCTTGGTCGTAACGACGACCAGGTGAAGATCCGCGGTTTCCGTATCGAACTGGGCGAGATCGACGCCCGCCTGGCCAAACACCCGACCGTCCACGAAGCCGTGGTCACGGCTCGCGAGGATATTCCGGGCGACAAGCGCCTGGTGGCCTATTACACCCTGGCGGCCGGGCAGACTTCAGTCGATATCGAATCTCTGCGCAGCCATCTGCAAGAGCAGTTGCCGGAGTACATGGTTCCCGCCATCTACGTGCTGCTTGAGGCCATGCCGCTGACCCCGAACGGCAAACTCGACCGCAAGGCCCTGCCGACCCCGGACGGCGATGCGCTGATCCGCCGTGGTTATGAAGCGCCCCAGGGCGAAACCGAAACCACCCTGGCACGGATCTGGATGCAGCTGCTCAATGTCGAGCAGGTCGGGCGCCACGACCATTTCTTCGACCTGGGCGGCCATTCGTTGTTGGCCGTCAGCCTGATCGAACGCATGCGTCAGGCCGGCCTGAGCGCTGATGTCCGCGTGCTGTTCAGCCAGCCGACTCTTGCGGCCCTGGCTGCTGCCGTGGGCGGTGGGCGTGAAATCGTCGTCCCGGCCAATGCCATCCCGACCCCTTGCGCGCACATCACCCCGGACATGCTGCCCCTGGTCACTCTCGACCAGGCCGCTATCGACCGGGTTGTGGCTAACGTACCGGGCGGCGCGGCGAACGTGCAGGATATCTACCCGTTGGCGCCGCTGCAGGAAGGCATCCTCTATCACCATCACCTGGCCGTGGACCACGTCGACCCGTATCTGCAACACGCGCTGTTCGCCTTCGACAGCCGCGACCGGTTCGACGCCTTCGCCCAGGCCCTGCAAGGAGTGATTGCACGCCACGATATCCTGCGCACCGCGGTGGTCTGGGAAGGCCTCGATGCGCCGCTGCAAGTGGTCTGGCGCCAGGCGACCCTGGCGCTGAACGAAGTGTCGCCGGACCCGCTCGCCGGTGATACCGCCGGACAACTGCGCGGGCGCCTCGATTCTCCGCAGACCCGCCTGGATATCCGTCGGGCGCCGATGCTGCAGCTCGACTATGCACAGGACCCGTCCAACCAACGCTGGATCGGCCTGTTGCAGTACCACCACCTGGTCAACGACGCCACCTCCCTGGGGGCGTTGGTGGGCGAAATCGAAGCCCATATGCAGGATCGCCAGGCGCAACTAGCGGTTTCGATCCCGTACCGCAACTATGTGGCCCAGTCACGCCTGGGGGTGAGCCAGGATGAGCACGAGCAGTTCTTCCGTGAAATGCTCGGCGATATCGACGAACCGACCTTGCCCTTCGGCCTACAGGATGTGCAGGGCGACGGCCAGGATATCGAAGAAGCCCGCTGTGCCGTGGACAGCGGCCTCAGCCGCCGTCTGCGGACCCAGGCCCGGCAATCGGGCGTCAGTGCCGCGAGCCTTTGCCACCTGGCCTGGGCCCGTGTGCTCGGTGCGGTCTCGAGCAAGGACGAAGTGGTGTTCGGTACCGTCCTGCTCGGTCGCCTGCAAGGCGGCGAGGGCGCCGACCGGGCGCTGGGGATGTTTATCAATACCTTGCCGCTGCGGGTGGCACTGGGTGGGCTGGGTGTACGTGAAGGGGTCAAGGCCACCCACTCACGACTTACCGCTCTGCTCGGTCACGAGCATGCACCGCTGACCCTGGCGCAACGTTGCAGCGGCGTGGCGGCACCGACTCCGCTGTTCAGCGCGTTGCTGAACTATCGACACCTGGCGAGTGGCAGCAGCGACCTGCCGGCCTGGAACGGCATCGAGATGCTCGGTGGCGAAGAACGCACCAACTACCCTCTGACCCTGTCGGTGGACGATCTGGGCGAAGACTTCGCCCTGCACGTCGGTACCTTGGCCGGTACCGGGGCACAACGGGTCTGCGGCTATATGCTCAGCGCCCTGGAAAGCCTGGTCGAGGCCCTGGAACAAACACCGGCCTTGCCGTTGGCGCAGTTGTCGATCCTGCCCGCCGCCGAGCGCGAGCAACTGCTGGTAGGGTTCAACGCCAGTGCTCGCGACTACCCACGGGCGCAAACCGTCCATGGCCTGTTCGAAGCCCAGGTGCGGGCGCGTCCCGAGGCTTGCGCGGCGATCCACGATGGCGTGTCGCTGACCTACGCCGAACTCAACACCCGGGCCAACCGCCTGGCCCGCCATCTGCGCGGTCTCGGTGTACAACCGGGCGACAGCGTGGCGATCCTGCTGGAACGCTCCCATGAGCTGCTGGTCAGCCAACTGGCGGTGCTCAAGTGCGGCGCGGTCTATGTGCCGCTGGATATCAACGCCCCGGTCGAGCGCCAGGGTTTCATGATCGAGGACAGCCAGGCCCGGGTCTTGCTGACTCGCCGCGAGGTGCCGCTGGTCACCAAGGTACAACGTGTGGACCTCGATCATCTGAGTCTGGAGCGCCTGGACGGCGATGACCTGGTGATGCCGCAGTCCAGCGAAAGCGTGGCCTACATCATGTACACCTCCGGCTCCACCGGCACCCCCAAGGGTGTTCTGGTGCCGCATCGGGCCATCAGCCGCCTGGTGATCAACAACGGTTATGCCGACTTCAATGCCCGGGATCGGGTGGCCTTTGCCTCCAACCCGGCATTCGACGCCAGTACCCTCGACGTCTGGGCGCCGCTGCTCAATGGCGGCTGTGTGGTGGTGATCGGCCAGGCCGACTTGCTCTCCCCGGACAATTTCCAGCGCCTGTTGCTGGAACAGTCGGTCACGGTGTTGTGGATGACCGCCGGCCTGTTCCATCAATACGCCGCGGGCCTGGGCGACGCCTTTTCGCGCCTGCGCTACCTGATTGTCGGCGGCGATGTGCTGGACCCGGCGGTTATCGCACGGGTCCTGGAGAACGCCGCTCCCGAGCACCTGCTCAATGGCTACGGCCCGACCGAAGCCACGACCTTTTCCGCAACCTATGAAATCACCCGGGCGGACCGCGGCAGCCTGCCGATTGGCCGGCCGGTGGGCAACGGCCGTCTTTATGTGCTCGATGCCCAGGCCCAGCCCGTGCCGCTGGGGGTGATCGGTGAGCTGTATATCGGTGGCCTGGGCGTGGCCAAGGGTTACCTGAACCGGGATGAGTTGACCCGGGAAAAATTTGTCGCCGACCCGTTCGACAGCGACCCGCAGGCGCGCTTGTATCGCACCGGCGACCTGGCGCGCTGGCGTGCCGACGGCAACCTGGAATACCTGGGGCGTAATGACGACCAGGTGAAGATCCGTGGCTTCCGGGTCGAACTGGGCGAGATCGAAGCGCGCCTGGCCGAACATCCCGAGGTCAAGGAGGCCGTGGTGCTGTGCCGCGAAGAGACCCCGGGCGACAAGCGTCTGGTGGCCTATTTCACCCCGGCCTTTGCCGGGGCGGTGGAGCGGATCGACGCGTTGCGCGGGCATTTGCACGGGCAGTTGCCGGAATATATGGTGCCCATGGCCTATGTGCGCCTTGAGCGCCTGCCGCTGACGGCCAACGGCAAGCTGGATCGCAAGGCCCTGCCGGCGCCGGACGAACGGGCGCTGATCAGCCGTGGCTACGAGGCGCCCGAGGGAGCAACCGAGACCTTGCTGGCGCAGTTGTGGTCCGAGCTGCTCAAGGTCGAGCAGGTCGGTCGACATGACCACTTCTTCGAGCTGGGCGGGCATTCATTGCTGGCGGTGACGCTGATCGAGCGTATGCGCCAGGCCGGCCTGAGCGCCGATGTCCGGGTGCTGTTCAGCCAGCCGACCCTGGCGGCGCTGGCCGCGGCGGTGGGCAGTGGTCGTGAAATTCGCGTGCCGGCCAATGGCATTACCCTCGATTGCTCGCGTATCACCCCTGAACTGTTGCCGCTGGCGAACCTCGACCAGGCCGCCATCGACCGGATCGTCGCCACGGTGCCGGGGGGCGTTGCCAACGTCCAGGATATCTATGCCCTGGCGCCGTTGCAGGCCGGCATCCTCTATCACCACCTCAGCGCGGAGCAGGGCGACCCCTACGTGCTGCAATCGCAGTTCGCCTTCGACAGCCTGGAGCGCCTGGAAGAATTTGCCAGTGCCTTGCAGTTCGTGATCCAGCGCCATGACATCCTGCGCACCGCGCTGGTCTGGGAAAGCCTCGACGAGCCGGTGCAGGTGGTCTGGCGTCAGGCGCAGCTGGTGCGCGAGAGCCTGGAACCGGACCCGCAGGGCGTTGATGTGGCGAGCCAGCTGCATCAGCGTTTCGACTCGCGGGACTACCGCCTGGATATTCGCCAGGCACCGATGCTGCGGCTGATCCAGGCCTGGGATACGCAAAACCAGCGTTGGCTGGCCTTGCTGCTGTTTCATCACCTGGCGATGGACCATACCGCGATGGATGTGGTGCAGCACGAGATGCAGGCCTATCTGCTGGGGCAGCAGGCGCAACTGGGCGCGCCGGTCCCCTATCGCAACTATGTCGCCCAGGCCCGCCTGGGCGTGAGCCAGGAAGAGCACGAGCGCTTCTTCCGCGAACGGCTCGGGGATGTCGACGAACCGACCCTGCCGTTTGGCTTGCAGCTGGCTGATGTTCAAGGTATCGATGAAGCCCGCTTGCCCGTGGGCGTTGCGCTGGGTCGCCGTTTGCGGACCCAGGCCCGGCAACTGGGCGTGAGTGCCGCCAGCCTGGTGCACCTGGCCTGGGCCCAGGTACTGGGCCGGGTTTCGGCCCGCGACGATGTGGTCTTCGGTACGGTGCTGATGGGGCGGATGCAGGGCGGCGAGGGCGCCGACCGTGCCCTCGGCATGTTTATCAATACCTTGCCGTTACGGGTGGTTCTCGGCGCTCGCAGTGCGCGGGAAGGGGTCAAGACCACCCACGACGAACTGACCGCGTTGCTTGGCCATGAGCATGCGTCCCTGGCGCTGGCCCAGCGTTGCAGCGCTGTCAGCGCGCCGCTGCCGTTGTTCAGCGCCTTGCTCAACTACCGTCACAGCAGCGTTGTCGTGACGGACGAGGCGCTGACGGCCTGGCACGGCATGCAGGCCCTGGGCGGTGAGGAACGCACCAACTATCCGCTGACCCTCAACGTCGATGACCAGGGCGAAGACTTCCTGTTGACCGCCCAGACTGTTCCGGTGATCGCGGCCGAACGAATCTGCGCCTATATGCAGCGGGCCTTGCACAGCCTGGTCGATGCCCTGGAGCAGGCGCCCCAGGCGCCGTTGCAGGACTTGTCGGTGCTGCCGGAGACTGAACGTCGGCAGTTGCTGGAAGCCTTCAATGCCACCGCGGTCGACTATCCGCAGGATCTGACCCTGCATGGCCTCTTTGAGGCTCGGGTCGCTGCCAGTGGTGATTCGGTAGCGGTTGTCGACGAGAAGGGCAGCCTGACTTACGACGCACTCAACCGTCAGGCCAACCGTATCGCCCATCGTCTGATCGGCCTGGGCATAGGTCCGGACGATCGGGTAGCGATCTGTGTCGACCGTAGCCTGGAAATGGTCGCGGGGCTGATGGGGATTCTCAAGGCCGGCGCCGCTTATGTGCCGCTGGACCCGGATTACCCGATTGATCGTTTGACTTACATGCTGGAGAACTGCGCCCCGGCGGTGGTCCTCAGCCAAGAGGCTTTGCGTGCGCTGCTTCCAGCCAGCAACGTACCGGTGCTGTTGCTCGATCCTGAGTATGCCGAACGTGAAGGTTTCCTCGCACAACCAGATAGCAATCCGCTTCGGACCGAGGTTTATCCCGAGCATTTGGCCTATGTGATCTACACCTCCGGTTCGACCGGCCAGCCGAAAGGCGTAATGAACGAACACCGTGGCGTGGTCAACCGCTTGTTGTGGATGCAGGACGAATACGGTCTGGATGCCTCGGACAGCGTGTTGCAGAAGACGCCATTCAGCTTCGACGTGTCGGTCTGGGAGTTCTTCTGGCCGCTGTTCAACGGCGCACGGCTGGTGATGGCGCGTCCGGGCGGTCATCGTGACCCGGGCTATCTGCGTGAAGTGATTCGCGAGCAGAAGATCACCACCTTGCACTTTGTGCCGTCGATGCTGGATCTGTTCCTCGCTCATGGCGAGGCCGGGGGTAGCGGTTTGCTGCGAGTCATGTGCAGCGGTGAAGCGCTTCCGGGGCATCTGGTGCGGCGCTTCAAGCAGCAGTTGCCGGAAGTCGGCCTGTTCAACCTCTACGGTCCAACCGAAGCGGCGGTAGACGTGACGGCCTGGGATTGCACGGGGCCTGAGACGCCAGACAATACGCCGATTGGCAAACCGGTGGCGAATACGAAGATCTACCTGCTGGATGCCAACCGTCAGCCAGCGCCACTGGGGGTGGCCGGCGAGTTGTATATCGGTGGTGTACAGGTGGCTCGCGGTTACCTGAATCGCCCCGAACTGAGCGCCGAGCGTTTCCTCGACGACCCGTTCAATGTCGGTCGTATGTACCGCACCGGCGACCTCGGTCGCTATCTGCCGGACGGCAATATCGAATACCTGGGCCGTAACGACGACCAGGTGAAGATCCGTGGTTTCCGGATCGAACTGGGCGAAATCGAAGCGCGCCTGGCTGCTTACCCTGGCGTTAAGGAAAGCGTAGTCCTGGCTCGGGAGGACAACCCGGGCGAAAAACGCCTCGTGGCCTACGTCACCGCGCAGCAGCCTGAAACCGTGTTGGAGATCGAAAGCCTGCGTGGCCATCTGCAAGGCGCATTGCCGGAGTACATGGTCCCAGCCGCCTACGTGCAGCTCGATGCACTGCCACTGACGCCTAACGGCAAGCTGAATCGCAAGGCGTTGCCGGCGCCAGATGGTGGCGCATTGATCAGCCGTGAATACGAGGCTCCACAAGGGGAAGCCGAAACCGTACTGGCGCAACTCTGGGCGGAACTGCTCAAGGTCGAGCGCGTAGGGCGGCACGACAACTTCTTCGAACTCGGCGGTCACTCGCTATTGGCCGTGACGCTGATCGAGCGCATGCGCCAGTTCGGCCTGAGCGCCGATGTGCGGGTACTGTTCGGCCAACCGACCCTGTCGGCATTGGCCGCGGCGGCGGGCGGCAGCACGGAAATCGTGGTGCCGGCCAACCTGATCCCCGAACGCTGTGAACACATCACCCCGGACCTGTTGCCACTGGTCAGCCTGACCCAGGCACAGATCGACCGGGTGGTGGAAACGGTGCCTGGCGGTGCCGCCAATGTGCAGGATATCTACCCGCTGGCGCCATTGCAGGAGGGCATCCTGTTCCATCACCTGTCGGCCGGCGAAGGTGATCCCTATGTGCTGCAATCGCAGTTCAGCTTCGACAGCCGCCAACGCCTGGATGACTTTATCCGGGCGCTGCAAAGCGTGATCGATCGTCACGATGTGTTGCGCACCTCGATCGTCTGGGAAGGGCTGGAGACACCGGTGCAAGTGGTCTGGCGCCAGACCCGGCTGATGGTCGAGTTCTTTGAGTCGACCCCGGGAGACGCCGGACCGCTGGCGCAACTGCTGCAGCGCTTCGATCCGGCGCACTTGCGCCTGAATCTGCAACAGGCGCCGCTGCTGCACCTGGCGGTCAGCGAAGATACGCTCAACCAGCGCTGGGTGGGCGTGCTGCTGTTCCATCACATTGCCATCGACCACACCACGATAGCCGTGGTGCAACAGGAAATGCAGGCCAGCCTGCGTGGGCAGGCGACGCCATTGGCTCCGGCCATGCCGTATCGCAACTATGTGGCCCAGGCCCGCCTGGGTGTCAGCCAGGAGGCCCACGAAACCTTCTTCCGCGAGATGCTCGGCGATATCGACGAGCCGACCCTGCCGTTCGAACAGCAGGAAGTGCGGGGTGACCAACAGGCGATCGCCGAAGCCCACCTGACGCTGGACCTTGAGCTGTCCCAGCGCCTGCGTGGCCGTGCCCGGCAATCGGGTGTCAGCGCGGCAAGCCTGGTGCACCTGGCCTGGGGCTTGGTGCTGGGCCGCCTCTGCCGACGCGAGAAAGTCGTGTTCGGTACCGTGCTGCTGGGCCGGATGCAGGGCGGCGCGGGCGCGGATCGGGCGCTGGGGATGTTTATCAACACCTTGCCGCTACGTCTGGACCTTGGCGCCTTGGGCACGCGGGCCGCGCTCAAGGCGGCCCATGGCCGGCTGACCGCGCTGCTGGGCCATGAGCATGCGTCCCTGGCGCTGGCCCAGCGTTGCAGCGGGGTGCCGGCGCCGACGCCACTGTTCAGCGCCTTGCTCAACTATCGGCACGGTGCCGGTGAGGTCAGCCAGCAGGCGCTGGATGCCTGGCAGGGTATCGAAAGCCTGGGGGGCGGCGAGCGCACCAACTATCCGCTGACGCTGTCGGTGGACGATAACGACGTGGGCTTCAGTCTGACGGTACAGGCGACTGCCGGCGTCGATGCGCAACGGGTCTGCGGTTATATGCAGGTCGCGCTGGCGAGTGTGGTGGATGCCCTGGAGCTGAACGCCGAGGTGCCGCTGGGACGGCTGTCGGTGTTGCCGGCGACTGAGCGTGAGCAGTTGTTGTTCGGGCTCAACGCCACCGCGCTGGATTACCCGCAGGCGCAGACCATTCATGGGTTGTTCGAGGCGCAGGTGCAGCGTACGCCGGAGACCCTGGCGGTGGTGCATGGCGAGCGTCGTCTGAGCTATCGCGAACTCAATGAGCAGGCCAACCGCCTGGCGCATACCCTACGGAAACAGGGTGTGCGGCCGGATTCGCGGGTGGGGATCTGTGTTGAGCGTGGGGCTGAGATGGTTGTCGGGCTGCTGGCGATTCTCAAGGCAGGCGGCGGTTATGTACCGTTGGACCCGGCTTATCCGGCGGAGCGGATTGCCTATATGTTGCAGGACAGCGCTCCGGCGGCGGTCCTGGCCCAAACCTCTACCCGGAATCTGTTAGCGGGCGTTTCGGTGCCCGTGATCAATCTCGACCAGGACACCTGGCAGGATGAGTCCGCCCAGAATCCGCAGGTGCCGGGGCTGACTTCGGCGCATCTGGCCTATCTGATCTACACCTCGGGTTCGACCGGTCTGCCCAAGGGCGTGATGATCGAACACCGCAATACCGTCAACTTCCTGACCTGGGCCCACAAGGCTTTCGACGGTTCGGCGTTGAACAAGACATTGTTCTCCACCTCGCTGAACTTCGACCTGGCGGTCTATGAGTGCTTCGCCCCTCTGACCGCGGGCGGCAGCATCGACGTAGTGAAAAACGTCCTGGAACTGCGACACGGCGAACATGATATTGGTTTGATCAACACCGTTCCATCCGCGCTCAAGGCCCTGCTGGAAGTGGGCGGCGTGCCGAAATCGGTGCACACGGTCAACGTGGCGGGCGAAGCCCTTAAACGCAGCCTGGTGGAGTCACTGTTCGAGCAGACCGGCGTCCAACGCCTGTGCAACCTCTACGGCCCGTCGGAAACCACCACCTACTCAAGCTGGGTAGCGATGGATCGCGAAGACGGCTTCGCTCCCCATATCGGCAAACCGGTGGGCAACACCCAGTTCTACCTGCTGGACGAGCAACAACAGCCCGTCCCGTTGGGTGTTCCGGGTGAAATCTACATCGGCGGCGCCGGTGTGGCGCGGGGTTACCTCAATCGCGACGACCTGACCGCCGAACGTTTCCTCCAGGATCCGTTCAGTCGGGAAGCTTCGGCGCGGATGTACCGCACCGGCGACCTCGGTCGTTATCTGCCAGACGGCAATATCGAATACCTCGGCCGTAACGACGACCAGGTGAAGATCCGGGGTTTCCGTATCGAACTGGGCGAGATCGAAGCGTGCCTGGCCAAACAGCCCGAGGTTCAGGAGTCGGTGGTGATGGCCCGTGAAGATGTGCCGGGTGAAACCCGCCTGGTGGCGTATTTCACCCTGGCCAACGTCGGTGTGGTGCCGGACAGCGGCACCCTGCGGGCTTATCTGCAAGGACTGCTGCCGGACTATATGCTGCCGTCGGCCTATATGCAGCTCGACGCCTTGCCGCTGACTCCCAACGGCAAGCTCGACCGCAAGGCCCTGCCGGTGCCGGACAGCAGCGCCTACGCCTCGCGTGTCTACGAAGCCCCGGTGGGTGAAGTGGAAGTCCGGTTGGCGGCACTCTGGGCCGATTTGCTCAAGGTCGAACGGGTGGGGCGCCACGACCACTTCTTCGAACTGGGCGGCCACTCGTTGCTGGCGGTGAGCCTGATCGAGCGGATGCGCCAGGCCAATCTGGAAGCCGATGTGCGGGTGCTCTTCGGCCAGCCGACGCTGATCCAGGTGGCTGCCTCGGTGGGCACTATTCAACGGCTGGAGGTACCGCAGACGAAGATTCCGATGCTCAATCGCAAACGCCGTATCTGAAGCCCCGGCACGGCCCGCCCGATTCGCAATCGGTCGGGCCGTCGCCCCTTTCTTTTCTCCCTCCTGTGCAACCCCCGGCAGGGCGTGCTTTCAGCACGCCTTGTCCCGGCTTCCCATGACAGACAGTCGCCCGTGGATGCTCTAATTTTTGAGGCCAGTGGGGAGCATGGCGAATGGGATGTTTCGCTGGTGTCAGTGGACCGCAGCCCTTTGTTGCTGCGGACCCGATCACGCCTGCGCCCGGACTCCCGTGTTGTCTTCGAGCTTCGAAGCCCCTCCGATCTTTTATCGCGCGAAACGCTGTCTCCGACACCGAGCCTTTGGGCTGTCACCCTCTCCGAAATGATAAACAGCAGGTTATTCGATGCACTTCAGCGAATTGATGGCAGTTCTTTCCACGCACGCGATCCGTCTTCAACAGGAAGAAGACGATCTGGTGATTCTCGGTGACGATGAGGGCCTTGACAGCGCCGTGCTCGACAGTCTCGGCGTGCATAAGGCGGAACTGCTCAAGCTGGTGGCTCGAAACGGTGGGGACTGGTTGAGCCCGGCCTTCCGGATTACCGCGGACATGCTGCCGCTGGCCGGCCTCAGCCAGGAGGCGATCGACCGTATCGTCGACGCGGTGCCCGGTGGTGCCGGCAATGTCCAGGATATCTACCCGCTGGCGCCCCTGCAGGAAGGCATTCTCTATCATCACCTGGCCGCCGGGCAGGGTGACCCCTATGTGCTGCGGGCGCTGTTCGGCGCCGATAACCGCGAACGCCTCGACGATTTCGCCCAGGCCCTGCAAGCGGTGATCGAGCGTCACGATATCCTGCGCACCGCCATGGTCTGGGAGGGTCTCGACGAGCCGGTGCAGGTGGTGCTGCGCGACGCCACCCTGGCGGTGGATGAGCTTGAGCTGGCAGCCGCCGACGGGGATATCGAAACCCAGTTGCGCGAACGCTACGATTCCCGGCATTACCGCCTCGACCTGCGCCAGGCCCCGCTGATGCGCCTGGTCTGCGCCGAGGACCGGGCCAATGCGCGCTGGGTGGCGATCCTGCTGTTCCATCACATCGCCATCGACCATGCCGCGCTGGAGCTGGTGCAGGTCGAGATGCAGGCCTACCTGCTCGGCGAAGGCCATGCCTTGCCCGAGGCGGTGCCGTATCGCAACTATGTGGCGCAGGTCCGGCTGGGGGCCGGGGCCGATGCCCATGAAGGTTTTTTCCGCGACATGCTGGCGGACGTCGATGAGCCAACGTTGCCGTTTGGCGTGGTCGAAACCCCGGGCAGCGACCCGCTGATCGAAGAAGTTCGCGTGCCGGTCGCTGCCGCCTTGAGCCTGCGCCTGCGGGCCCAGGCCCGGCAGTTGGGGGTCAGCGCCGCGAGCCTGCATCACCTGGCGTGGGCGCGGGTGGTGGGCGCCGTTTCGGGCAAGTCCGATGTGGTCTTCGGCACCGTGCTGATGGGCCGGATGCAGGGCGGCGAGGGCGCCGATCGGGCCCTGGGCATGTTTATCAACACCTTGCCGTTGCGGGTGAAACTCGAGGGGCACGGGGTCCGTGAAGGGGTCAAGACCACCCACGCGCGCCTGACCGCCTTGCTCGGCCACGAGCACGCCTCCCTGGCCCTGGCCCAACGTTGCAGTGGCGTGGCCGCGCCGGCGCCGTTGTTCAGTTCGCTGCTCAACTACCGCCACAGCGCCGCCGAGTCGGTGGCTTCGGCCGAGACCCTGCAGGCCTGGGCCGGTTTGCACAGCCTGGGTGGTGAAGAACAGAGCACCTATCCGATCACCCTGTCGGTGGACGACCTGGGCGAAGACTTCAGCCTGGCGGTCCAGGCCCTGGCGGAGATCGGTGCGCAGCGCGTCGGTGACTATATGCTGGCGGCCCTCGGTGGGTTGGTCGAGGCTTTGGAGCAACAGCCACAGACCCCCTTGCAGCACCTGGAAATCCTTCCGCCGGCCGAGCGCCAGCAAGTGCTGCACGGCTTCAATGCCACGGCGCGCGACTATCCGCGGCACAGCAGCCTGCAAGCCCTGTTCGAACTGCAAGTGGCGGTGCGGCCCGACGCAGTGGCTGCCGTCCAGGATGGCCAGAGCCTGACCTACCAGCAACTCAACAGTCGCGCCAATGGCCTGGCCCGCCACCTGATCGGCCTCGGCGTACAGCCGGGCGAACGGGTGGCGTTGCTGCTGGCGCGCTCCTTCGACCTGCTGGTCGGCCAACTGGCGATTATCAAATGTGGCGCGGCCTATGTGCCGCTGGATATCAACGCGCCGGCGGAACGCCAGGCCTTCATGCTGAACGACAGCGCGGCGCGGCAGGTCCTGACCCTGAGCGGCAGCGCGGTGCCCGAAGGTATCCAGCGGGTCGATCTGGACACCCTGGAGCTGGACGCCGATGTACCGAACCCGACACTGGCCGGGTCCTCCGAGTCGGTGGCCTATATCATGTACACCTCCGGCTCCACCGGCACGCCCAAAGGGGTACTGGTGCCGCACCGGGCCGTCAGCCGCCTGGTGATCAACAACGGTTATGCCGATTTCAACGCCGATGACCGCGTAGCCTTCGCTTCCAACCCGTCCTTTGACGCCAGCACCCTGGACGTCTGGGCACCACTGCTCAATGGCGGTTGCGTGGTTGTGGTGGAGCAGTCGGTGTTGCTGTCCCTGGACGAGTTCCGCGCGCTGTTGCTGGCACGGTCGGTCAGCGTGCTGTGGATGACCGCCGGCCTGTTCCATCAATATGCCGACGGCCTGATGGAAGCCTTTGGCCGCTTGCGCTATCTGATCGTCGGCGGCGACGTGCTGGACCCGGCGGTGATCGCCCGGGTATTGGAAGAGGGCGCGCCGCGACATCTGCTCAACGGCTACGGTCCGACCGAGGCCACCACCTTTTCCACGACTTATGAAATTACTTCGGTGGGCAACTGTGGTATCCCCATCGGCCGGCCGATCGGCAACAGCCAGGTGTACGTCCTCGATGCCTTGCGCCAACCGGTGGCCGTGGGCGTGGCCGGCGAACTGTATATCGGTGGACAGGGCGTGGCCAAGGGCTATTTGAACCGCCCGGAGCTGACCGCCACGCAATTCATCGCCGACCCGTTCAACGCCGAGGCCGGAGCACTGCTGTACCGCACCGGCGACCTGGCGCGCTGGACCGCGGACGGGGTTGTCGAGTACCTGGGGCGTAACGACGACCAGGTGAAAATTCGTGGTTTCCGTATCGAACTGGGCGAGATCGAAGCACGCCTGGCCGATTGCCCGGGCGTCAAGGAAGCCGTGGTGCTGGCCCGTCAGGATGAGCCCGGACATAAACGTCTGGTGGCCTACCTGATTGCCGAGGCCGACAGCAGCTTGTCGGTGCCGGAGCTGCGTCGCGAGCTGGCGGCGTCCCTGGCCGAATATATGGTACCCAGTGCCTTTGTCGTCCTCGAGTCGTTCCCGCTGACCGCCAACGGCAAGCTGGATCGCCGGGCCTTGCCGGCACCGGACGCCGACGCCTATGCCAGTCGCGAGTTCCAGGCCCCCGAGGGCGAGCTGGAAATCACCCTGGCGCGGCTTTGGTCCGAGTTGCTGAAAGTCGAACGGGTCGGACGCCATGACCACTTCTTCGAACTCGGTGGGCACTCGCTGCTGGCGGTGAGCCTGATCGAGCGCATGCGTCAATTGGGCCTGAGTGCCGACGTGCGCGTGCTGTTCAGCCAGCCGACCCTGGCGGCGCTGGCCGCCGCTGTCGGTGGCGGTCGCGAAATCAGCGTACCGGCCAACCTGATTGTCGACGGTTGCCAGCGGATCACCCCGGACCTGCTGCCGCTGGCCAACCTGAGCCAGGCCCAGATCGACCAGGTGGTGGCGACGGTGCCGGGCGGGACTGCCAATGTGCAGGATATCTACCCGCTGGCGCCGTTGCAGGAGGGGATTCTCTATCACCACCTGGCGGCCCGGGCCGGCGACCCCTACGTGTTGCAGACCCAGTTTGCCTTTGACAGCCACGAGCGTCTGGGCGCCTTTGTCCAGGCCTTGCAGATGGTGATCGACCGCCATGACATCCTGCGTACCGGGGTGGTCTGGGAGGGCCTGGATTCACCTGTGCAAGTGGTCTGGCGTCAGGCGCGCCTGCACCTTGACGCGCTTGAACTCGACCCTGCCGCCGGCGATATCGGTGCGCAACTGCACAGCCGCTTCGATCCGCGTCACTACCGCCTGGACGTGAGCGAGGCACCGCTGATGCGTCTGGCCTATGCCGAAGATCCGCTCAACCAGCGGATCACCGCGATGCTGCTGTTCCACCATATGGCCCTGGACCATATGGCGATGGAAGTGGTGCAGCATGAAATGCAGGCCTGGCTGCTCGGTGAGACCGAGGCCTTGTCGGCGCCGGTGCCATATCGCAACTATGTGGCCCAGGCGCGCCTGGGTGTCAGCCCGGCCGATCATGAAGCGTTTTTCCGCGACATGCTCGGTGAGGTGGAGGAACCGACCCTGCCGTTCGGTTTGCAGGATGTACAGGGCGATGGCAGCGATATCGAGGAAGCGGTCCAGGCGTTGGATGCGCAGTTGGACCAGCGCCTGCGGGCTCAGGCCCGGCAGTTGGGGGTGAGTGTCGCCAGCCTGGTGCACCTGGCCTGGGCCCAGGTGCTGGGCAAGGTGTCGGGGCGCCGGGATGTGGTGTTCGGCACTGTGTTGATGGGCCGGATGCAGGGCGGCGAGGGTGCCGACCGGGCACTGGGGATGTTTATCAATACCTTGCCGCTGCGGGTTGCCGTGGGCGGGCAGGGTGTACGCGCCGGGGTCAAGGCGACCCACGCGCGGTTGACCGCGTTGCTGGGCCACGAACATGCGTCCCTGGCTTTGGCCCAACGTTGCAGCGGTGTGGCTGCGCCGACGCCATTGTTCAGCGCCTTGCTCAACTACCGGCATAGCGCCGTCGGCAGTGTTTCCGAGCGGGCCGTACAGGCCTGGCACGGTATCCATGCCCTCAGTGGCGAAGAGCGCACCAACTACCCGCTGACCTTGAACGTCGACGACCTGGGCGACGGTTTCAACCTGACCGCCCTGGTGGCCTCGTCGATCGGTGCGCAGCGGGTTTGCGGCTATATGCACACGACGCTGGAGCATTTGGTGGAGGCTCTGGAGCAGACGCCGCAAGCGTCGTTGCAAGGCCTGTCGATCCTGCCGGCCAGCGAGCGTGAGCAGTTGCTGGTGGGATTCAACGACACGGCACTGGAGTATCCGCAGGCGCAGACCGTTCATGGGTTGTTTGAAGCGCAGGTGCAACGTACGCCGGATGCCCTGGCAGTGGTGCATGGCGGGCGCCGCCTGACTTACCGCGAACTGAACGAGCAAGCCAACCGCTTGGCACACGCCCTGCGTAAACAGGGCGTGCAGCCGGATTCGCGGGTCGGGATCTGTGTCGATCGCGGGGCCGAGATGGTCGTCGGCTTGCTGGCGATTCTCAAGGCGGGTGGCGGTTATGTGCCGTTGGACCCGGCTTATCCGGTAGAGCGGATTGCCTATATGTTGCAGGACAGTGCACCGGCGGCGGTGCTGGCGCAGACGGCTACCTGTGACTTGCTGGCAGGCGTTTCGGTGCCGGTGATCAATCTCGATCAGGGCACCTGGCAGGACGAATCCGTCCAGAATCCAGAGGTGCCGGGGTTGACCTCGGCGCACCTGGCGTACCTGATCTACACCTCGGGTTCGACCGGTCTGCCTAAAGGCGTGATGATCGAACACCGCAATACCGTGAACTTCCTGACCTGGGCCCACGCCGCTTTCAATGCGGGCGCAACCTCTGTGGGAGCCGGCTTGCCGGCGATGACGGCGGTGAATCCAACATCGCCATCGCGAGCAAGCTCGCTCCTACAGGGATCGGGTTCGGCGTTGGATAAGACGTTGTTCTCGACCTCGCTGAACTTCGACCTGGCGGTCTATGAGTGCTTCGCGCCCTTGACCTCCGGCGGCAGCATCGAGGTGGTGAAAAACGTCCTGGAGCTGCAACACGGCGAACACGATATCGGCCTGATCAACACCGTGCCATCGGCGCTCAAGGCGTTGCTGGAAGTCGATGGCTTGCCGGAGTCGGTGCACACGGTCAACGTTGCCGGTGAGGCGTTGAAGCGCAGCCTGGTTGAATCCCTGTTCGAAAAAACTGGCGTCCAACGTCTTTGCAACCTCTACGGCCCGTCGGAAACCACCACCTACTCAAGCTGGGTGTCGATGGACCGCGAAGACGGTTTCGCCCCGCATATCGGCAAACCGGTCGGCAATACCCAGTTCTACCTGCTGGACGAGCAGCAACAGCCCGTTCCGCTGGGCGTACCGGGTGAAATCTACATCGGTGGCGCCGGTGTGGCGCGGGGTTACCTGAACCGCGACGACCTCACCGCCGAACGCTTCCTCCAGGACCCGTTCGCAAGCACGCCGAATGCCCGCATGTACCGCACCGGCGACCTAGGTCGCTACCTGGCGGACGGCAATATCGAATACCTCGGCCGTAACGACGACCAGGTGAAAATCCGCGGCTTCCGTATTGAACTGGGCGAGATCGACGCCCGTCTGGCCAAACACCCGGCGGTCCATGAAGCGGTGGTCACCGCTCGTGAAGACATCCCGGGCGATAAACGCCTGGTGGCTTATTACACCCTGGCCACCGGGTACACCTCGGTGGAGATCGACAGCCTGCGTCAGCATCTGCGGGAGAAGCTGCCGGAGTACATGGTCCCGGGTATCTACGTTGTTCTGGAGAAGCTGCCGTTGACCCCCAACGGCAAGCTGGACCGCAAGGCCTTGCCGGCCCCGGACAGCGATGCGTTGGCCCGTCGTGGCTACGAAGCCCCTCAAGGCGAAACCGAAATCGCCCTGGCGCAGATCTGGGCCGACTTGCTCAAGGTCGAGCAGGTGGGGCGTCACGATCACTTCTTCGAATTGGGCGGCCACTCGTTGCTGGCGGTCAGCCTGATCGGGCGCATGCGCCAAGCGGGTCTGAGCGCCGATGTCCAGGTGCTGTTCGGCCAGCCGACCCTGGCCGCACTGGCCGCCGCCGTGGGCGGGGGCGGGGGCCGTGAAATCAGCGTGCCGGCCAACCTGATTGGCGAAGGGTGCGAACGTATCACCCCGGATATGCTGCCGCTGGCCAATCTCGACCAGGCCGCTATCGACCGTATTGTCGCCAGTGTGCCGGGTGGCGTGGCGAACGTGCAGGATATCTATCCGCTGGCGCCGTTGCAGGAAGGCATTCTCTACCACCATCTGTCAGCCGTGGACGGCGACCCCTATGTCCTGCACATGATGTTCACGGTGCAGGAGCGTCAGCGGCTGGACGATTTTGCCCAGGCGCTGCAACAGGTCATCGACCGCCATGACACCCTGCGCACCTCTGTGCTCTGGGAAGGCCTGGACGAGCCGGTCCAGGTGGTCTGGCGCCAGGCTCGGTTGCAATGCGAAGCCGTGGAGCTGGACTCTGGGGCCGGTGACGCCGCCGGCCAGCTCAAGGAGCGTTTCGACAGCCGTCATGCGCGCCTGGACGTCACCCGTGCGCCGCTGATGCAACTGGTATTTGCCCGGGATGAAGCCCGGCAGCGCTGGGTGGCGATGTTGCGCTTCCATCATATGGCCCTGGACCATACGACCCTGGAAGTGGTCCGCCATGAAATCCAGGCGTATCTGCTGGGGCAGGCCGAGCAGCTCGGCAGCCCGGTGCCGTACCGCAACTATGTGGCCCAGGCGCGCCTGGGCCTGAGCCGCGAGGAACACGAGGTGTTCTTCCGCGACATGCTGGGGGATGTCGACGAACCGACGCTACCGTTCGGCCTGCGCGAAGTGCAGGGCGAAGGCCAGCAGATCGAGGAAGCCTCGCAGGTCCTGGCGTCGAGCTTGAGCCTGCGCCTGAGGACCCGTGCCCGGCAGTTGGGGGTGAGTGCCGCCAGCCTGCACCATCTGGCCTGGGCGCGGGTGATGGGGGCGCTGTCGGGCAAGTCGGACGTGGTCTTCGGCACCGTGTTGATGGGCCGGATGCAGGGCGGCGAAGGTTCCGAGCGGGCGCTGGGGATGTTTATCAACACCTTGCCGTTGCGGGTTGCCGTGGGTGAGGAGGGCGTACGCGCCGGGGTCAAGGCGACCCACGCGCGGCTGACCGCGCTGCTCGGCCATGAATATGCGTCACTGGCCCTGGCCCAGCGTTGCAGCGGCGTGGCCGCACCGACACCACTGTTCAGCGGCCTGCTCAACTACCGGCACAGTGCCTCGGAGCAGGTTACCGAACAGGCCGTGCAGGCCTGGCAAGGCATCGAGATCCTCGGCAGCGAGGAGCGCAGCAACTACCCGCTGACCCTGTCGGTGGATGACCTGGGTGAAGACTTCGCCCTGAGTGTCCTGGCTCCGGAGGCGATCGGCGCGCAACGGATCTGCGACTATATGCACACGGCCCTGGTCAATCTGGCCGACGCCCTGGAGCAGGCGCCGCTGACGCCGCTGTCCGCGCTGTCGGTCGTCCCGGCCGCCGAACGCCAGCTGCTGCTGGAAGACTTCAACCGCAGCACCGCGCCTTATCCCGCCGGCCTGACCATTGCCCGGCAGTTCGAAGCCCAGGTTCTCGCGACTCCCGACGCGCTCGCGGTGGTCCATGAAGGCCAGGGCCTGAGCTATGTCGAGCTGAATCGCCAGGCCAACCAGCTGGCCCATCATCTGCGCGGCCTTGGCGTACAGCCTGATGACCGCGTCGCTATCAGCACGCGGCGCAGCCTCGACATGCTGGTCGGCCTGGTGGCGATCCTCAAGTCCGGCGCCGGTTATGTGCCGATCGATCCGTCGCACCCGGCGGAACGCCTGGCCTACCTGCTGCGCGACAGCGCCCCACGGGTGCTGCTGACCCAGGCCGAGCTGCTTGAACGCCTGCCGGTGCAGGACGTGCCAGTGCTGCTGCTCGACGCCGAATCCCGTAGCGCCGCGGGTGTCGACGCGCAAGCGCGGAGCAACCCGGATATCGCCACACCGTCCAGCCTGGCTTATGTGATCTATACCTCGGGCTCCACCGGTGAGCCGAAGGGCGTGATGGTCGAGCACCGTCAACTGTCCAATCTGGTGAGCTGGCACTGCCAGGCGTTTGCCCTGGAAGCGGGCAGCCAGACCTCCAGCGTCGCCGGCTTCGGCTTCGACGCAATGGCTTGGGAAGTCTGGCCGGCACTGTGTGTCGGCGCCACCTTGCACCTGCCACCGGCTTCTGCCGGCAGTGAAGATGTCGACGGCCTGCTGGCCTGGTGGCTGGCGCAGCCCCTGGACGTCAGCTTCCTGCCGACGCCGATTGCCGAATATGCCTTCAGCCAGTCGTTGCAGCACCCGACCTTGCGCACCCTGCTGATCGGCGGCGACCGCCTGCGGCAGTTCCCCCAGGGCCAGCGCTTCGCCCTCATCAACAACTATGGCCCGACCGAAACCACGGTGGTGGCCACTTCCGGGCTGATCGACGAACACGCCGCGACGCTGCATATCGGCAAACCGGTGGCCAATACCCGGGTCTATCTGCTCGACGAACAACTGCGTCCGGTGCCGCTGGGCGTGCCCGGTGAACTCTATATCGGTGGCGCGAGCGTGGCCCGTGGTTACCTGAACCGCGCGGCGCTGACCGCCGAACGCTTCCTCAAGGACCCGTTCAGCAGCGAACCCGAGGCGCGGATGTACAAGACCGGCGACCTGGCGCGCTGGCTGGTCGACGGCAATCTCGACTACCTGGGGCGTAACGACGACCAGGTGAAGATCCGTGGCCTGCGTATCGAGCTGGGGGAAATCGAAACCCGCCTGGCCAGCCACCCTGAGATCCAGGAGGCTGTGGTCCTGGCCCGCGAAGACCACCCCGGCGACAAGCGTCTGGTGGCCTATTACAGCTCGGCTGACGCCACGCTGGAAATCGAAACCCTGCGCGCCTACCTGCAAACGCAACTGCCGGACTACATGGTGCCGTCGGCCTATGTCTCCCTGGACAGTTTTCCGCTGACCGCCAACGGCAAGATCGACCGTCGGGCACTGCCGGCGCCGGATCTGACGGCCCTGGTCAGCCGTGGCTACGAAGCGCCCCAGGGCGATATCGAAATCACCCTGGCGCGGCTCTGGGCCGATGTGCTCAAGGTCGAGCGCGTCGGTCGGCATGACCATTTCTTCGAGCTCGGCGGCCACTCGCTGCTGGCGGTCAACCTGATCGGGCGCATGCGCCAGGTCGGCCTGGCGGCGGATGTCCGCGTGCTGTTCGGCCAACCGACCCTGGCCTCCCTGGCGGCGTCGGTGGGCGCGGTCAGCGACCTGGCGGTTCCGGCCAACGGGATTGCCGCGGACTGCCGGCGCATCACCCCCGACATGCTGCCGCTGATCAGCCTGGACCAGGCCACCCTCGACCGCGTCGTGGCCACGGTGCCCGGTGGTGCGGCGAACGTGCAGGATATCTACCCGCTGGCACCGTTGCAGGAAGGCATTCTCTACCACCACCTGAGCGCCGAGCAGGGCGACCCCTATGTGCTGCAATCGCAGTTCGCCTTTGACAGCCGCGCCCGCCTGAACGATTTCGCCCAGGCGCTGCAAGCGGTTATCGACCGGCATGACATCCTGCGCACCTCCATGCACTGGGAAAGCCTCGACGAGCCGTTGCAGGTGGTCTGGCGCCATGCCGAGTTGAGCATCGAGGAGGTCCATCTGGATCCCCGTGTCGGCGATATCGCCGAGCAGTTGCAGGGGCTTTTCGACCCACGCCAGGTACGCCTGGATGTCCGCCAGGCACCGATGCTGCGCCTGGTCTTCGCCCTGGATACGGCCAACCAGCGCTGGCTGGCGACCTTGCTGTTCCATCATATGGTCCTCGACCACACCGCGCTGGACCAGGTGAAGCAGGAAATGCAGGCCTGGCTGCTGGGCCAGACCGATCAACTGGGCGTCTCCGTGCCCTATCGCAACTATGTCGCCCAGGCTCGCCTGGGGGTCAGCGAGCAGGCCCACGAGGCGTTCTTCAAGGACATGCTCGGCGATATCGACGAGCCGACACTGCCGTTCGGCCTGCAGGATGTGCAGGGCGATGGCCATGCCATCGAACAGGCCCACCTGGCCCTGGACGCCGGTTTGAGCCAGCGCCTGCGGGTCCAGGCCCGTCAGTTCGGGGTCAGTGCCGCGAGCCTGGTGCACCTGGCGTTTGCCCAGGTCCTGGGTCGGGTCAGCGGGCGTGAGCAGGTGGTGTTCGGTACCGTGCTGTTCGGCCGGATGCAGGCCGGCGAGGGCTCCGAACGGGCCCTGGGGATGTTTATCAATACCTTGCCGCTGCGGGTTGACCTGGGTGAGCGGGAAGTCCGTGACGGGGTCAAGGCGACCCATGCGCGGCTGACCGCCTTGCTCGGGCATGAGCACGCCTCCCTGGCTTTGGCCCAGCGTTGCAGCGGCGTGGTTGCACCGGCCCCGTTGTTCAGCGCATTGCTCAACTATCGCCACAGCAGCACGGGGGTGACCGAGCAAGGCCAGAGCGCCTGGCAAGGCATGCAGGCCCTGGCGGGCGAAGAACGGACCAACTATCCGTTGACCGTCAACGTCGATGATCTGGGCGACGGCTTCTACTTCACCACGCTGGTGGCCGCGACCATTGGCGCGCAACGTGTTTGCGGTTACTTGCAGACGGCCTTGGACGGGTTGGTCCAGGCCCTGGAACAGGCGCCACAGACGCCGTTGCACGCAGTGTCGATATTGCCGCCGGCCGAGCGTGAGCAGTTGCTCGAAGACTGGAATCAGTCCGGCCAGGACTATGCCGCCGAGGCATTGATTCATCGGCAGTTCGAAGCCCGTGCCGAAGAACGGCCGGAGGCCGTGGCGCTGGTGTACCAGGATGAAAGCCTGAGCTACGGCGAACTCAACGCCCGCGCCAACCAGGTTGCCCATCGCCTGCTGGCCCTGGGCGTGCGGCCGAATGATCGGGTGGCGATCTGCGTCGAACGTGGCCCGGCGATGATTATCGGCTTGCTCGGGATCCTCAAGTCCGGCGCCGGTTATGTCCCGCTGGACCCGGCCTATCCCCGCGAACGCCTGGCCTACACCCTTGGCGACAGCGCCCCGGTGGCGTTGCTTAGCCAACACTCGGTGCAGGAAGCCTTGTCGACGGTACAGGTGCCCGTTATCAATCTCGACGATGCGGATCTGCAGGACGAATCCGTGCGCAATCCGCAGGTGCCAGGGCTGACGGCCGCGCATCTGGCCTATGTGATCTACACCTCCGGTTCCACGGGCCTGCCCAAGGGCGTGATGGTTGAACATCGCAACGTTGCGCGGCTGTTCTCGGCCACCGAAGAGTGGTTCGGCTTCAATGAGCAGGATGTCTGGGCACTGTTCCACTCGTTCGCCTTCGACTTCTCGGTCTGGGAAATCTGGGGCGCGCTGCTGCATGGCGGCCGTTTGCTGATCGTGCCGCAACTGGTCAGCCGTTCGCCTGAAGATTGCTACGCGCTACTGTGCAGCGCTGGAGTCACGGTACTCAACCAGACCCCGAGCGCCTTCCGCCAACTGATCGCTGCCCAGGGTGAAAACGGCCGGCCACACTCGTTGCGCCAGGTGATTTTCGGCGGCGAGGGGCTGGATACGGCACTGCTCAAGCCCTGGTACGCCCGGGACCTGAACGCCGCTACACAGCTGGTGAACATGTACGGCATCACCGAAACCACGGTGCACGTGACCTATTACCCGTTGCAGGCCGAAGACGCCCAGCGCCTGGGCGCCAGCCCGATCGGCAAGCGCATTCCCGACTTGCAGCTGTATGTCCTCGATGACCGTCGCGAGCCAGTACCGGTGGGCGTGGTCGGCGAGCTGTATGTCGGTGGTGCCGGGGTTGCCCGGGGCTACCTGAACCGTGCCGAACTGAGTGCCGAGCGTTTCCTCGACAACCCGTTCAGCCGCGAGGTGAATGCGCGCATGTACCGCACCGGCGACCTGGGTCGCTGGCTGGCCGACGGCAGCCTGGAATACCTCGGTCGTAACGACGAGCAGGTGAAGATTCGCGGTTTCCGCATCGAACTGGGCGAGATCGAAGCGCAGCTTGGTGCCTGCGAGGGCGTGCGGGATGCGCTGGTGCTGGTGCGCGAAGACGAACCCGGCGACAAACGCCTGGTGGCTTATGTCATCGGCGCTGCGGGGGTTGAGCTGGACGCCGCGCAACTGCGCGAGCAACTGCGCCAGTCCCTGGCCGAATACATGCTGCCAAGCGCCTTTGTCAGCCTGGAAAGCTTCCCGCTGACCGCCAACGGCAAACTCGACCGCAAGGCCCTGCCGGCCCCGGATCGCTCGGCGGTGGCCAGCCGTGGCTACGAGGCCCCTGAAGGTGACACCGAGATCGCCATTGCGCGGATCTGGCAGGAGCTGTTGCAACTGGATCAGGTCGGTCGCCATGACCACTTCTTCGAACTGGGCGGCCACTCGCTGCTGGCGGTGAAACTGATCGAGCGCATGCGCCAGGTCAACCTCAGTGCCGATGTCCGTGTGCTGTTCGGCCAGCCGACCCTGTCCGCCCTGGCGGCCGCGGTGGGTGGCAAGCACGAGGTCGAAGTCCCGGCCAACCTCATCCCCGAAGGTTGTGAACACATCACCCCGGACATGCTGCCGCTGGTGTCCCTGAGCCAGGACGATATCGACCGCGTGGTCGCCGGCGTGCCCGGTGGCCTGGCCAATGTGCAGGATATCTACGCCCTGGCGCCGTTGCAGGAGGGGATTCTGTATCACCACCTGGCCGCGGCCCAAGGTGACCCGTACCTGCAATATGCGATGTTCGCCTTCGACAGTCTCGAACGTCTGCACAGTTTCGCCCGGGCCCTGCAAGGCGTGGTGGCGCGACACGATATCCTGCGGACCTCGGTATTCTGGGAAAGCCTCGATGCGCCGGTGCAAGTGGTCTGGCGCGAAGCGACCCTGGGTCTTGAACAGCTTGAGCTGGACCCGGCGAACGGTGAAGTGGTCGAACAACTGCGTGAACGCCTCGATCCACGCCATGCCCGCCTGGATATTCGCCAGGCGCCGATGATGCGCATCGGTTATGCCCAGGACCCGGCGAATAACCGCTGGGTCGGCATGCTGCTGTTCCATCACCTGGTGGACGACGCCACCTCGCTGCGCATTCTCTGCGGCGAAATCGAGGCGCATATGCTCGACCGCCAGGCCGAGCTGCCGCCGTCCGTGCCGTATCGCAACTACGTGGCCCAGGCCTGGCTGGGTGTCAGCCGCGAGGAACACGAAGCCTTCTTCCGCGACATGCTCGGCGATATCGAGGAACCGACGCTGCCGTTCGGCCTGCAGGATGTGCAGGGTGACGGTCATGCGATCGAGGAAGTGCGGCAACGTGTGGACGACGACCTGAGCCGTCGCCTGCGCTTGCAGGCCCGTCAGCTCGGGGTCAGTGCCGCGAGCCTCTATCACCTGGCCTGGGGTCGTGTACTGGGCGTGGTGTCGGACAAGGACGATGTGGTCTTCGGCACCGTCTTGCTCGGTCGCCTGCAAGGCGGCGCCGGGGCCGATCGGGCCCTGGGCATGTTCATCAATACCTTGCCGCTGCGGGTGGCCCTGGGAGAGCAGGGCGTGCGCAGTGGTCTGAAGGCCACCCATACCCGACTCAGCGGGCTGCTGGTCCATGAACACGCGTCGCTGGTACTGGCGCAACGCTGCAGCGGCGTGTCCGCTTCGACGCCGCTGTTCAGTTCATTGCTCAACTATCGGCAGATCGGCGATACCAACGTGACCGACCAGGCGTTGGCCGCCTGGGAAGGTATCCAGGCGCTGGACGGCGAAGAACGCACCAACTACCCGCTGACCTTGTCGGTGGACGATCTGGGTGAAGGTTTCAACCTGACCGTCATGGCCGAAGGGCAGATCGGTGCCGAGCGGGTCTGCGGTTATATGCACTGCGCCCTGGAAAACCTGGTGCAGGCCCTGGAACAGGCGCCGGACACGGCCCTGGGCGCGATCAATATCCTGCCGCCGGGCGAACGCCAGCAATTGCTGGAAAGCTGGAACACTCCTCATGCGCTGTACGCCGATGACGCCTTGATCCACCGCACCTTCGAAGCCTGGGTGGTGGCGCAACCGGAAGCCGTGGCCCTGCAGTATGAAGGGCGCACACTGACCTACGCTGAACTGAACGCCCGCGCCAACCAGGTCGCCCATCATTTGCTGACCCTGGGCGTGCGTCCGGATGACCGGGTGGCGATCTGTGTCGAACGCGGCCTGGAGATGATTGTCGGGCTGTTGGGTATCCTCAAGGCGGGTGCCGGCTACGTGCCGATCGACCCGGCCTATCCGGCCGAGCGTATCGCCTACCAGTTGCAGGACAGTGCTCCCGTGGCGGTATTGGCCGATGCCGCCGGCCTGGCCCTGCTGGGCACCTTCGACGGCCCACGGGTCGATCTGCGCAGCCCGGCGCTGCAGGCCCAGTCGAGCAGCAATCCACGGGTGAGCGGGCTCAGCCCGCATCACCTGGCCTATGTGATCTACACCTCCGGTTCCACCGGCCTGCCCAAGGGCGTGATGGTCGAGCACCGCAACGTCGCGCGCTTGTTCTCGGCGACCCAGAGCTGGTTCGAGTTCAGTGAGCAGGATGTCTGGGCCTTGTTCCACTCGTTCGCCTTCGACTTCTCGGTCTGGGAAATCTGGGGCGCGCTGCTGCACGGCGGGCGTTTGCTGGTGGTGCCACAACTGGTCAGCCGTTCACCAGAAGACTGCTACGCACTGCTGTGCAACGCCGGGGTAACGGTGCTCAACCAGACCCCGAGCGCCTTCCGCCAGTTGCTCAACGCCCAGGGCGAGAGCGATCTGCGCCATTCCCTGCGCCAGGTGATTTTCGGTGGCGAAGCCCTGGAAACCGGGATGCTCAAGCCGTGGTACGCCCGGGTTGCCAACGCCGGCACGCAATTGGTGAACATGTACGGCATCACCGAAACCACGGTGCATGTGACTTACTGCCCATTGGCGGCGGCGGATGCGCAGCGGGCGGGCGTCAGCCCTATCGGCGTACGGATTCCCGATTTGCAATTGTATGTGCTCGACAGCCGTCGCGAGCCGGTGCCGGTAGGCGTGGTCGGCGAGCTGTATGTCGGCGGTGCCGGGGTGGCCCGGGGGTATCTGAACCGTGCCGAACTGACCGCCGAGCGTTTCCTGGCGAACCCGTTCAGCAAGGAGCCCCTGGCGCGCTTGTACAAGACCGGCGACCTGGGTCGCTGGATGGCCGATGGCAGCCTCGATTACCTGGGCCGCAATGACGACCAGGTGAAGATCCGTGGTTTCCGTATCGAACTGGGTGAAATCGAAGCGGCGCTGGCTGCTTGCGAAGGCGTCCGCGAGGCGGTGGTGCTGGCCCGTGAAGACGAGCCGGGGGATAAACGCCTGGTGGCCTATGTGATCGCCGCGCCGGGCCAGGAGGTGGTTGCCGCCGAGTTGCGTGGGCAGCTGTTGCTGTCCCTGGCGGACTATATGGTGCCAAGTGCCTTCGTAGCCCTGGAAGCCTTCCCGCTGACCACCAACGGCAAGCTGAATCGCAAGGCCTTGCCGGCACCGGATGCGCAAGCCCTGGTGCGCCGTGACTACGCGGCGCCTGAAGGTGCAGTGGAAATCGCCATCGCGCAGATCTGGCAATCCTTGCTGCAACTGGAGCAGGTCGGTCGCCATGACCACTTCTTTGAACTGGGCGGGCATTCGCTGCTGGCGGTGAAACTGATCGAGCGCATGCGCCAGGTCGGCCTGGCCGCCGATGTGCGGGTGCTGTTCAGCCAGCCGACCCTGGCGGCCCTGGCCGCGGCGGTGGGCGGGCATCAGGAGGTGCGGATACCGGACAACCTGATTGCCCCTGGCTGTGAGCGTATTACCCCGGACATGCTGCCCCTGGCCGATCTGGATCAGGCGGCCATCGACCGCATCGTCGCCAGCGTTCCGGGCGGTGTGGCCAATGTGCAGGATATCTACGCCCTGGCGCCGTTGCAGGAAGGGATTCTTTATCACCACCTGGCAGCCCATGAGGGTGACCCCTATGTCCTGCAGGTGCTGTTCGCCTTCGACAATCGCGAGCGCCTGGGTGGTTTCGCCGAGGCCTTGCAGAGCGTGGTCGATCGCCATGACATCCTGCGTACCAGCGTGGTCTGGGAGGGATTGGACCAGCCGGTGCAGGTGGTCTGGCGCACCGCGCAACTGGGTGTGGAAGAGGTGGCGGTCGATCCGGCGGCGGGTGACGTACTGGAACAACTGCACGAGCGTTTCGACCCGCGCCATTACCGTCTGGACATTGGCCAGGCGCCGCTGATGCGCATCGCCTACGCACCGGACATGGCCAACCAGCGTTGGGTCGGGATGTTGTTGTTCCATCACATGGCCCTGGACCATACCGCGCTGGAAGTGGTGGTGCAGGAAATGCAGGCCAGCCTGCAAGGCCTGGGCGGGCAATTGCCGGCGCCGGTGCCGTACCGCAACCATGTGGCCCAGGCCCGCCTGGGCGTCAGCCAACAGGAACATGAAGGGTTTTTTCGCGAGATGCTCGGCGATATCGACGAGCCGACGCTGCCTTATGGCATCCAGGATGTACAAGGCGACGGCAGTGGTGTCGACGAAATCCGCCAGGTGCTTGACAGCGGTTTGAGCCAGCGCCTGCGCAGCAGCGCGCGGCAACTGGGGGTCAGTGCCGCGAGCCTGGTGCACCTGGCCTGGGCCCAGGTGGTGGGCCGGGTCTCGGGTCGTGAGGAAGTGGTCTTCGGCACCGTGCTGATGGGCCGCATGCAAGGCGGCGAGGGCACCGACCGGGCCCTGGGGATGTTTATCAATACCCTGCCGCTGCGCCTGAGCGTCGGCGCCCAGGGTGCATTGGCCGGAGTCAAGGCGACCCACGGGCGGCTGTCGACCCTGCTCGGCCACGAGCATGCCTCGTTGTCCCTGGCCCAGCGTTGCAGTGGCGTGCCGAGTTCGTTGCCGCTGTTCAGCACGCTGCTGAACTACCGTCACAGTGCCAGCGGTATGGCTTCGTCCGAAGCGCTGTCGGCCTGGCAGGGTATCCAGACCCTGAGCATGGAAGAGCGCACCAACTATCCGTTGTGCCTGAACGTCGATGACCTGGGCGATGACTTCATGCTCACCACCCAGGCCGTCGGGCAGATCGGTGCCGCGCGGGTCGGCGGTTATATGCAGGCGGCCCTGGCCAGTCTGGTGGAAGCACTGGAACACAAGCCGCAGGCGGCATTGAACAGCCTGTCGATCCTCCCGGACGATGAGCGTGAGCTGTTGCTGGTGGGCTTCAACGATACTGCGCTGGATTATCCGCAGGCGCAGACCGTGCATGGGTTGTTCGAGGAGCAGGTGGCGCGTACGCCGGATGCTTTGGCGGTGGTGCATGGCGGGAAGCGCCTGAGCTATCGCGAGCTTAACGAACAGGCCAACCGTTTGGCCCATGCGTTGCGCAAGCAGGGTGTGCAGCCGGATTCGCGGGTCGGGATCTGCGTTGAACGTGGGGTCGAGATGGTCGTCGGCTTGCTGGCGATCCTCAAGGCGGGTGGCGGTTATGTACCGCTGGACCCGGCTTATCCGGCGGAACGGATTGCCTATATGTTGCAGGACAGTGCCCCGGCGGCGGTGCTGGCCCACTCGGCTACCCATGAGCTGTTGGCGGGTATTTCGGTGCCGGTCATCAATCTCGACCAGGGCACCTGGCAGGACGAATCCGTCCGGAATCCGCAGGTGCCGGGGCTGACTTCGGCGCACCTGGCTTACCTGATCTACACCTCGGGTTCGACCGGCCTGCCTAAAGGCGTGATGATCGAACATCGCAACACCGTGAACTTCCTGACCTGGGCTCACGTCGCTTTTGACGGCTCGGCGCTGAACAAGACCTTGTTCGCCACTTCGCTGAACTTCGACCTGGCGGTCTACGAATGCTTTGCGCCCCTGACTTCGGGCGGTAGCATCGAGGTGGTGAAAAACGTCCTGGAACTGCAACAGGGCGAACACGACATTGGCCTGATCAACACCGTGCCATCGGCCCTCAAGGCCTTGTTGGAAGTCGGTGGCGTGCCGGAATCAGTGCACACGATCAACGTCGCCGGCGAAGCCCTCAAGCGCAGCCTGGTGGAAACCCTGTTCCAACAGACCGGCGTCCAACGCCTGTGCAACCTCTACGGTCCCTCGGAAACCACCACCTACTCAAGCTGGGTAGCGATGAATCGCGAAGACGGCTTCGCCCCGCATATCGGCAAACCGGTGGGCAACACCCAGTTCTACCTGCTGGATGAGCATCAGCAACCGGTCCCGCTGGGTGTTCCGGGCGAGATCTATATCGGTGGTGCCGGCGTGGCCCGGGGTTACCTGAACCGCGACGACCTGACTGCCGAGCGTTTCCTCCTGGACCCGTTCAGTCAGGCCCCGGCGGCACGGATGTACCGCACCGGCGACCTCGGTCGTTACCTGGCGGATGGCAATATCGAATACCTGGGCCGTAACGACGACCAGGTGAAGATCCGTGGTTTCCGTATCGAGCTGGGCGAGATCGACGCCCGTCTGGCCAAACACCCGGCCGTCCATGAAGCCGTGGTCATGGCCCGTGAAGACGTGCCGGGCGACAAGCGCCTGGTGGCCTATTACACCCTGGCCGCCGAGCACACTTCGGTGGATATCGACAGTCTGCGCCTGCACCTGCAGGAGCAGTTGCCGGAGTACATGGTCCCGGCGGCCTACGTGCAGCTCGAAGCACTGCCACTGACCCCGAATGGCAAGCTGGACCGCAAGGCCCTGCCGGCGCCGGATCTGCAAGCGGTGATCAGCCGTGGCTACGAAGCCCCCGAAGGCGATATCGAAATCGCCCTGGCGCAACTCTGGCAAGAACTGCTGGGCCTGCCCCAGGTCGGCCGGCATGACCAGTTCTTTGAACTGGGTGGCCACTCATTGCTGGCGATGCGTCTGATTTCGCAGGTCCGCCAGCGACTGGGGGTTGAGGTGGGCCTGGCGCAACTCTTTGCCCATCCCGAACTGATGGCCCTGGCCCAGGTGATCGCCCAGGCCGGGCGCAGCACGCTGCCGGAGATCGTGCCGGTGGCGCGTGACCAGGCCTGGCCGTTGTCCTTTGCCCAGCAGCGTCTGTGGTTCCTCGCGCAGATGGAAGGCGCCAGCGCGGCCTACCATATGCCCGCCGGCCTCAGTCTGCGTGGCACCCTTGACCGCGTGGCCCTGCAACGGGCGCTGGAGCGCATCGTCGCGCGCCACGAAGGCTTGCGCACCACCTTTATCCTGGGCGATGACGAACAACCGTTGCAACGGATCGCCTCGGCGGATGCCGGCTTCAGCCTGCAGTTGCACGATTTGCAGGGGCTGGCGGCGGCCGAGGAGAAACTCCAGGTCCTGGCCAGCGAGGAGGCCGTGCAAGCCTTCGATCTGGAACAGGGGCCGTTGATTCGTGGCCGTCTGATCCGTATGGCCGAGGACCACCATGTCCTGTTGCTGACCATGCACCATATCGTCTCCGATGGCTGGTCGATTGCCGTACTGACCCGTGAACTGGCCGCGTTGTACGAAGCGTTCAGCCAGGGCCGGGACGACCCATTGGCGCCGTTGGCACTGCATTACCTCGACTACGCCGTCTGGCAGCGTCGCTGGCTCAGTGGCGAGCTGTTGCAAAAGCAGTGCGGTTATTGGCAGCAAGCCCTGGCAGAGGCCCCTGCGTTGTTGATGTTGCCTACCGATCGGGTACGTCCGGCACAGCAGGACTATGCCGGTGCCGCGCTGCCGGTGGCCTTCGACGAAAACCTGACCCGTGGCCTAAAGGCCCTCGGCCAGCGTCACGGCACCACCTTGTACATGACCGTCATGAGCGCCTGGGCGGCGCTGTTGGGCCGTCTGGCCGGGCAGGACGATGTGGTGATCGGTTCGCCGGTGGCCAACCGCATGCGCAGTGAAGTCGAAGGGCTGATCGGCCTGTTCGTCAATACCCTGGCGATCCGTGTCGACCTCGGCGAGCAGCCGACGACCGAGTCCCTGTTGGCGCGGGTCAAGACCGCTACCCTCGGCGCCCAGGCGCATCAGGACTTGCCGTTCGAACAAGTGGTGGAAGTGATCAAACCGGTGCGCAGCCTGTCCCATAGCCCGGTTTTCCAGGCGATGCTGACCTGGCAGGACATGGGCGGCGGCGACTTCGCCCTCGGTGATCTGCAACTCGAAGGCCTGGGCGCGAGCCATACCCTGGCCAAGTTCGATATCTCGCTGGACCTGGGCGAGGCCCAAGGCCGTCTGCTCGGTTCGCTGGAATACGCCACGGCGCTGTTCGACGAAGGCACCATGGTTCGTTACCTCGGCTACTTCCAGCGCCTGCTGGAAGCCATGGTTGCCGACGACAGCCAGGTGCTGGAACGCGTGCCGTTGCTCGATGCCAGCGAACGTGAGCATTTGCTGCTGGGCCTCAATGCGACCGAAGTACCTTATCCGCAGGACAGCACGATTCATCAGCTGTTTGAAGATCAGGTCCGGGCGCAACCCGAGGCCATCGCGGTGGCGTTCCAGGCGCAGCGCCTGAGCTATGGCGAACTGAACCGCCAGGCCAACCGACTGGCTCATCATCTGATCGGCCTGGGCATTGGCCCGGACGATCGGGTGGCGATCTGTGTCGAGCGCGGTGTGGAGATGATGGTCGGCTTGTTGGGTGTGCTCAAAGCGGGTGCGGCCTATGTACCGCTGGATCCGGCTTATCCGGCCGAGCGCCTGGCCTATATGATCGAGGACAGTACGCCGTCGGCCTTGCTGACCCAGCATGCATTGCAGAGCCATTTACCCGTACTGGCCGTGCCGCTGGTGCTGCTCGACGACGATCAGCGCCAGGGCTTCAGCGAGCGTGACGACAACCCCGTGGTGCCAGCCCTTGGCTCGCGCAACCTGGCTTACGTGATCTACACCTCCGGTTCCACCGGCAATCCGAAAGGGGTGATGATCGAACACCGTGGCCTGGTCAACTACAGCGTCGACGCCGCCCGCCTGTTCGGCCTGACTGCGACAGACACCGTGCTGCAACAGAACACCCTGAACTTCGACCTGTCGGTGGAGGAAATCTTCCCGGCACTGCTGGCCGGGGCCACCCTGGCGCCAAGCCGCGAGATCTTCGGCAGCGAGGGCTCGGAGAATCACGGTATTCGCCCGACCTTCCTGCATATGACCGCCGCTCACTGGCACACCCTGGCCGCCGAATGGCACAGCCAGCCGCAAGTTGCCGCGCAACGTCTGGAAGGCGTGCGCTTGATCAACGTCACCGGCGACGCCCTGTCGGCACAAAAGCTCAAGCTCTGGGATGAAGTCCGCCCGGCACATACCCGCTTGATCAATACCTACGGTCCGACCGAGGCAACGGTGTCCTGCACCGCCGCTTATGTCACCCACGATGCGGTGGCCGGTAGCGAAGGCAGTGGCAACGCGACCATCGGCAAGCCGATGGCCAACACCCGTATCTATCTGCTCGATGCCCATCAGCAACCGGTACCCTACGGCGTGGCCGGTGAAATCTTTATCGGTGGCGACGGTGTGGCCCGGGGTTACCTGAACCTCGAACAGGTCAACGCCGAGCGATTCCTCGTTGATCCGTTCAGCACCAGCCCTGATGCCCGGATGTACAAAACGGGCGACTTGGCCCGCTATATGGCCGACGGTCGTATCGAGTACCTGGGCCGCAATGACTTCCAGGTCAAGGTCCGTGGTTTCCGGATCGAACTGGGGGAAATCGAGGCACGCCTCGGTGGTTGCACCGGGGTCAAGGAAGCGGCGGTGATTGCTCGCGAAGACCGTCCGGGAGAAAAACGCCTGGTGGCCTATGTAGTCGCCAAGCCTGAAGCGAACCTGGATGTTGCCGGTTTGCGTGCGGAACTGGCACCGCAGCTTGCCGAGTACATGCTGCCAAGTGCCTTCGTGATCCTCGACGCCTTGCCGTTGACACCGAACCGCAAGCTCGACCGCAAGGCCTTGCCGGCCCCAGCGGACGATGCCTTTGCCAGCCGCGAGCATGTCGCCCCGCAAGGCGCCACCGAGACGGCCCTGGCGCAGATCTGGCAGAGCCTGCTGAATCTGCAACAGGTGGGGCGTCACGACCACTTCTTCGACCTCGGTGGGCACTCGCTGCTGGCCATGCGCTTGATTTCCCAGGTGCGCCAGCGCCTGGGCGTCGAGCTGAGCCTGGCGGATATCTTCGCCCAGCCGGAACTGGCGGCATTGGCCCAAGTGCTGGCGCAAGCCGCCGGCAGCAGCCAGCCGCCGATCGTGCCGGTATCCCGTGACCAGGCCTTGCCATTGTCGTTTGCCCAGCAGCGCCTGTGGTTCCTGGCGCAACTGGATGGCGGTAGTTCGGCTTACCACATTCCAGCCGGGCTGCGTTTGCGTGGTGCCCTGGATCGTATCGCCCTCAAACGGGCGCTGGATCGTATCGTTGCCCGTCACGAATCACTGCGTACCACCTTTGTGCAACTGCAGGGGCATGACGCGGAACAACGTATCGCCCCGGCCGACATCGGCTTCAACCTGCAATTGCACGTACTGGCTGGCCAGGCAGAGGCGGAAGAAGAGCTGCTGTCCATCGCCGCCGAAGAGGCTCGCGAGAGCTTCGACCTGCTGCGTGGACCGCTGGTGCGCGGGCGTCTGGTGCGCATGGCCGATGATGACCATGTGCTGCTGGTAACCTTGCACCACATCATCTCCGACGGCTGGTCCGCCGGGGTGCTGACCCGCGAACTGGGCGTGCTCTACGAAGCCTTCCGCCAGGGGGCGGAGGATCCGTTGCCGGCCTTGCCGGTGCAGTACGCCGACTATGCGGTTTGGCAGCGCAACTGGCTGAGCGGTGAAGTGCTGCAACAGCAAGGACAATACTGGCAACAGGCCCTGACCGGTGCCCCGGTCCTGCTGGCACTGCCAAGCGACCGGCCGCGTCCGGCGCAGCAGGACTACAGCGGGCATCTGTTGGGCCTGGCCCTCGATGCCGACTTGACCCGTGGTCTCAAGGCGTTGAGCCAGCGGCAGGGCACCACCTTGTTTATGACGGTCATGGCGGCCTGGGCTGCGGTGTTGAGCCGCCTGTCCGGCCAGGATGATGTGGTGATCGGTACGCCGGCGGCCAACCGTCTGCGCGCCGAGGTGGAGGACCTGATCGGGTTCTTCGTCAACACCCTGGCGGTACGGGTCGAGGTCTCGGCGGCGCTGAGCGTCGAAACCTTGCTGCAACAGGTCAAGCGCCAGACCCTGGCCGCCCAGGCCAACCAGGACTTGCCGTTCGAGCAGGTGGTGGAAGTGGTTCGTCCGCAGCGCAGTCTGTCCCACAGCCCGATTTTCCAGGCGATGTTGTCCTGGCAGAACACCGAGGACGTCGATCTGGCGCTCGGCGATATGACCCTGCAAGGCGTCGGGGTGACCAGTCGCACGGCCAAGTTTGACGTGCTGCTGGATATGACCGAGGTGGGCGACCGTCTGTTCGGCACTTTGGAATACGCTACGGCGTTGTTCGACGAGTCGACCATGCAGCGTTGCCTGGGTTACCTGGAAGCCATGTTGCGTGGGATGGCGGCCGATGAACGGGCGCTGGTTGCAGAGATTCCGTTGCTGGATCAGGAACAGCGTGGGCAGTTGTTGGAAGGCTTCAATGCCACCGCTGTCGATTATCCGCAGGATCTGACCTTGCATGGCCTGTTCGAAGCTCGGGTTGCCACTTGTGGTGATGCAGTAGCGGTTGTGGACGAGAAGGGCAGCCTGACTTATGACGCACTCAACCGTCAGGCCAACCGTATCGCCCATCGTCTGATCGGCCTGGGCATCGGCCCGGATGATCGGGTGGCGATCTGTGTCGATCGTAGCCTGGAAATGGTCGCGGGGCTGATGGGCATTCTCAAGGCCGGCGCCGCTTATGTGCCGCTGGACCCGGATTACCCGATTGATCGTCTGACTTACATGCTGGAGAACTGTGCTCCGGCGGTGGTCCTCAGCCAAGAGGCTTTGCGTGCGGTACTTCCAGCCAGCAACGTACCGGTACTGTTGCTCGATCCTGAGCATGCCGAGCGTGACGGTTTCCTCGCACAACCAGATAGCAACCCGTTGCGCGCTGAAGTCCGTCCCGAGCATCTGGCTTACGTGATCTACACCTCCGGCTCGACCGGCCAGCCGAAAGGCGTGATGAACGAACACCGTGGCGTGGTCAACCGCTTGCTGTGGATGCAGGACGAATACGGCCTGAATGCTTCGGACAGCGTGTTGCAGAAGACGCCATTCAGCTTCGACGTGTCGGTCTGGGAATTCTTCTGGCCACTGTTCAACGGCGCACGGCTGGTGATGGCGCGTCCGGGTGGTCATCGTGACCCGGGCTATCTGCGCGGAGTGATTCGCGAGCAGAAGATCACCACCTTGCACTTCGTGCCGTCGATGCTGGATCTGTTCCTCGCCCATGGCGAGGCCGGGGACAGTGGCCTGCTGCGGGTAATGTGCAGCGGTGAAGCCTTGCCGGGCCATCTGGTGCGGCGCTTCAAGCAGCAGTTGCCGGAAGTCGGCCTGTTCAACCTCTACGGTCCAACCGAAGCGGCGGTAGACGTGACGGCTTGGGATTGTGCCGGTCCTTTGGACGAAACCCCGGACAACACGCCTATTGGCAAACCGGTGGCGAATACGAAGATCTACCTGCTGGACGCCAGTCGTCAGCCAGTACCGCTGGGTGTGGCAGGCGAGTTGTATATCGGTGGTGTGCAGGTGGCTCGCGGTTACCTGAACCGCCCCGAACTGAGCGCCGAGCGGTTCCTCGACGATCCGTTCACCACTGGGCGTATGTACCGCACCGGCGACCTGGGTCGCTATCTGCCGGACGGCACGGTGGAATACCTGGGTCGTAACGACGACCAGGTGAAGCTCCGTGGTTTCCGGATCGAACTGGGCGAAATCGAAGCGCGCCTGGCCGCTTATCCTGGGGTCAAGGAAAGCGTAGTCCTGGCTCGGGAGGACAACCCGGGCGAAAAACGCCTCGTGGCCTACGTCACCGCGCAGCAGCCTGAAATCGTGCTGGAGATCGGAAGCCTGCGCGCTCATCTGCAAGGCGCATTGCCGGAGTACATGGTCCCAGCCGCCTACGTGCAGCTCGATGCACTACCACTGACGCCTAACGGCAAGCTGAATCGCAAGGCGTTGCCGGCGCCAGATGGTGGCGCATTGATCAGCCGTGAATACGAGGCTCCACAAGGGGAAGCCGAAACCGTACTGGCGCAACTCTGGGCGGAGCTGCTCAAGGTCGAGCGCGTAGGGCGGCACGACAACTTCTTCGAACTCGGCGGTCACTCGCTCTTGGCCGTGACGTTGATCGAACGCATGCGCCAGGTCGGCCTGAGCGCCGATGTACGGGTGTTGTTCGGCCAGCCGAGCTTGTCGGCACTGGCGGCAGCGGTGGGCGGCAGCACGGAAATCGTGGTGCCGGCCAACCTGATCGTTGAAGGCTGCACGCATATCACTCCGGATCTGCTGCCATTGGTCAATCTGACCCAGGTGCAGATCGACCGGGTAGTGGCGAGCGTACCGGGTGGCGCGGCGAATATTCAGGACATCTACCCGCTGGCACCGTTGCAGGAGGGGATTCTCTATCACCACCTGGCGGCGGAGCAGGGCGATCCCTATGTGCAGCAGGCGCTGTTCTACCTGGAAGACCGCGCGCGGCTGTTGGCGTTTATCGACGCCTTCGAGGGTGTGATCGGTCGCCACGATATCCTGCGCACCGCCGTGTTGTGGGAAGGCCTGGACGAGCCCTTGCAAGTGGTGCTGCGTCGGGCACCGATGGTGCTGGAAGAAATGACCTTTGCGCCTGAGGCCGGTGAGATCGCCAGCCAACTGCGTGGGCATTTCGATCCGCTGCACTACCGGCTCGATGTGCGTCAGGCGCCGTTGCTGCGCCTGGCCTGCGCCTACGACGCCGCTCAGCAGCGTTGGGTCGCCTTGCTGCTGTTCCACCACATGGCACTCGACCACACCGCGCTGGACGTGGTGCGCCACGAGATGCAGGCCTATCTGCTGGGGCAGCAGGCGCAACTGGGGGCGGCGGTGCCGTATCGCAACTACGTGGCCCAGGCCCGTCTGGGTGTCAGCCAGGCGGCTCACGAAGCCTTCTTCCGCGACATGCTCGGCGATGTCGACGAGTCGACCCTGCCGTTCGGCCTGGCCGATGTGCAGGGTGACGGCAGCGCCATCGAGCAGGCCCACCTGATGGTCGACGAAACCTTGAGCCTGCGCTTGCGTCAATGTGCACGCCAGCTCGGCGTCAGCGCCGCCAGCTTGCATCACCAGGCCTGGGCCCAGGTGGTCGGCGGCCTCAGCGGTCGCGAGGACGTGGTGTTCGGCACCGTGCTGATGGGCCGGATGCAAGGCGGCGAGGGCGCGGATCGGGCGTTGGGGATGTTTATCAACACCTTGCCTTTGCGCATCGAGGTCGGTGCACAGGGTGCCCGGACCGGTGTCCGGGCGACCCATGCCCGCCTGAGTGCCTTGCTCGGTCACGAGCACGCTTCCCTGGCCCTGGCCCAGCGTTGCAGCGGCGTCGCCGCTCCGGCACCGCTGTTCAGTGCCTTGCTCAACTATCGGCACAGTGGCGGGCAGCTCGACAACCAAGCCCAGGCGGCGTGGAACGGGATCGAGAGCCTGGGTGGCGATGAGTGGACCAACTACCCGCTGTCCCTGAGTATCGATGACCTCGGCGAAGCCTTTGTGCTGACCGCGCAAGTGGTGGCCGAAATCGGTGCCCAGCGCATCTGCGGCTACATGCATGCGGCGCTGGACAACCTGGTGGAAGCGCTGGAACGCACGCCGGAAATGCCGTTGCACGATCTGTCGATCCTGCCGCTGGCGGAACGTCGGCAGTTGCTGCTCGACTTCAACCGGACCGAACGTGCCTATCCCCACGGCCAGTTGATCCATCAGCTGTTCGAGGCCCATGCGGCGGCACGGCCACAGGCAACCGCGGCTCGTCAGGGTGAGTTGACTGTGAGCTACGGTGAACTTGATACCCGCGCCAATGCCTTGGCCCACAGCCTGCGCGAGCAGGGCGTGGTGCCGGGTACCCGGGTGGCGATCCTGCTGGATCGTTCGATTGACTTGCTGGCGAGCCTGTTGGCGACCCTCAAGTGCGGCGCCGCTTACCTGGCGCTGGATCGCCTGGCCCCCGAGGAGCGCGTACGCTTCATGCTCGAGGACAGCGAGGCAACGGTGCTGCTGACCCGCAGCGACCTGTCGGCCCCCGAAGGCACGCCACGCCTGAACCTGGATACCCTGGAGTCGCTGACCCTGGCGGTCAACCAGGCGCCACCGGCACTTGAGGGCAACACGGCGGGAGACACCCCGGCCTGCATCATCTACACCTCCGGTTCCACCGGTCAGCCCAAGGGTGTGATCGTCAGTCACAACGGCCTGGCGCGTCTGGTCCAGGACAATGGCTACTACGATTTCTCTCCCGAGGATCGCGTGGCCTTCTCCTCCAACCCGGCGTTCGACGCCAGCAGTCCGGAAATCTGGGGTGCCTTGCTCAATGGCGGGCAGTCGGTGATTGTCGAACATCAGGTGCTGCTTGAACCGACGGCCTTTGCCCAGTTGCTGCAGCGCAGCGAAGTGACGGTGTTGATCACTTCCACGGCCTTGTTCAACCTGTATGCCGGGTTGATCCCCGAAGCCCTGGCGGGACTGCGCATGGTCATGTGCGGTGGCGAGCGGGCTGATCCGGCGTCGTTCCAGCGGGTGCGCGAGCACTCGTCCACGGTCCGCCTGTTCAACGGTTACGGTCCGACCGAAGCCACCACCTGCGCCAGCCGTTACGAGGTGTTCGACATACTGCCTGGCACCCTCGGCCTGCCGATCGGTCAGCCCAACGCCAACGTGCGTATCTATGTGCTCAATGCCCGGCGCGAGCCGGTGCCGGTGGGTGTGGTCGGCGAGATGTATATCGGCGGTGCCGGGGTCGCGCTGGGTTACCTGAATCGCCCGGAAATGACCGCCGAACGCTTCAGCGACGACCTGTTCGCCGAGCATCTCGGTGGCCGGCTCTATCGCACCGGTGACCTGGCGCGCTGGCTGCCGGACGGCAACCTCGAGTACCTGGCGCGCAACGATGGTCAGGTGAAGATCCGTGGTTTCCGCGTGGAACTGGGGGAAGTCGAGACCTGCCTGCATCACTGTGCCGGTGTGCGCAACGCCGTGGTGGTGGCGCGCGAGGACAGCCCGGGCGACAAGTACCTGGTGGCTTATTACACCGTGCAAGCCGACGGCGAAGTCCCGGAGTCCGAAGCTCTGCGTGCGCAACTGGCCGCCGACTTGCCGGAATATATGGTCCCGGGTGTCTGCATTCGCCTGGATGCCTTGCCCCTGACACTCAACGGCAAGGTCGATGTGCGGGCACTGCCGGCACCGGAGGCGGAGCAGTTCGCCACCCACGCCTTCGAGGCGCCGCACGGCGATCTGGAACATCGTCTGGCGCAGGTCTGGGCCGAGGTGCTCGACCTGGAGCGGATCGAGCGGCATGACAGTTTCTTCGCCCTGGGCGGTCATTCGCTGCTGGCGGTGCGCCTGGTCAGCCAACTGACGCTGGCCGGGTTGCCGGTGTCGCTGGCCGAGCTGTTCCAGCACGCCAGTGTCGCGGCGCTGGCCGGGTTGCTGGAAAGTCGCACAGGTGAAGTGCGTTCGAATGAGCAACTGGTGCCGGTACGCACCACCGGTAGCCAACGGCCGTTGTTCCTGGTTCACGAGTTCACCGGCCTGGACCTGTACTTCCCGACCCTGGGTCAGCATATCGACAGCGATATCCCGGTCTACGGCCTGCCTGGCGTGGCCCTCGGGCAGACGCAGTTGCAGACCATGGAATGCCTGGCGACCCGTCTGTTGCAGCTGATGCGCACGGTCCAGCCGCAAGGGCCTTATCGCCTGGCCGGCTGGTCGTTCGGCGGGGTGTTGGCCTATGAGATGGCCATCCAGCTGGTTGGCCTCGACGAGGAAGTGGAATTCCTCGGCCTGATCGACACCTATCTGCCACGCCTGGTGGATCAGGGCCGGGCCCGCTGGAATCCGGATAATGCGCACCAACAGCATCTGCTGGAGCACTGCGAACGGTTCTGGACGGGCCACGACGAGGGGGCGGCTGTCCTGGCCCGGCTCGAAGGGCTGCGTTCAGAACTTCAGTCCTTCGATTTCGAAGGCCTGCTGCAACGCTGCCGCGAACAGGGCGTGCTGCCGCCGGAGCTCGATGTCTACGGGACCCAGGATCTTTGGCAGTACCTGGATCGCGAAGTCGCCCACGGTCATGCCCAAGCTCACTACACGGTGTACGCCAACAGCGTGCCGGTGCATCTGTTTACCGCCAGCGAGTGGGCCCATGACGCACCGGCCCACAGCGGCTACCTGGGTTGGGACGAGGTGCTGCCGCTGAGCCAGTTGCACAGCATCAAGGTGCCGGGTGATCACCAGAGCCTGATGCAGGCGCCGCATATCGAAGGTCTGGCGCAGGCGATCAACACGGCGCTGGCCGGTCTGGCCGGTCGTCCGTCGCCGACCCGCGGTGTTCACCAACCGTTGCTGACGATCCAGGGCGGGAGCCGCGATCACACGCCGGTGTTCTGCGTGCCGGGGGCCGGCGACAGTGTCACGGGCTTTATCGGCCTGACCGATGCGTTTGGTCCGCACTGGCCGATCCATGGCCTGCAACCGCGCGGGCTGGATGGTCGCACGGTGCCCTACAGCCTGGTGGAGACGGCCGCCGAGGCTTATCTGCTGGCCATCGACAGCGTGCATCCGACCGGGCCGGTGCATCTGCTCGGTCACTCCTTCGGTGGCTGGGTGGTCTTCGAAATGGCCCAGCGCCTGACGGCGCGGGGTCGCGAGGTGGCTTCGCTGACCTTGATCGACAGCGAGTCGCCGGGGGGCAACGGTGTGGTGGGTAAACCTTATACGGCGATGGGCGTGCTGGAGCGCCTGATCGAGACCATGCAACTGGCCGCGGGCAAGTCGATGGAGGTCGATCAGGCCGCCTTCGCGGCGCAGGACGATGCCGGCCAGATGCGCTTGCTGCATGCCGGGATGGTGCGGGCCGGGTTGTTGCCGCAGCGTTCGGCGCCGGACTCGATGCGTGGGCCGGCACGGGCTTTCGGCACGGCCTTGCGTACCCGTTATCAACCGTCGTCGATCTACACCGGGCCGGTTCGCCTGGTGCTGGCCGACGACCCGGTGCTGGACGCGGCGGGCAACCAGCGCGAGCAGCAGTCGATGGTCGCCGGCTGGCGCCGTTGTGCACCGGATCTCACCGTCTGGCGTGGGCCGGGCAACCATTTCACCATCCTCAAGGCGCCGCATGTGCAACATCTGGCGAGCTGGTGGCGAACCCATCAATAACACAGTCTCTTCAAGCCCGGCGGCGGGGCCGCCGGGTCAACCCTCAACACATTCGTGGCTTTCTATGAAAAAGTTGAAGTTTCGCAAAGTGGTAATCGTGGTAGTGCTGCTGGTTCTGGCGGCGATTATTTTCTACAGCGTGCAGGCCCCGGCAAAACCGCCGGAGTACCTGACCGCCAAGGTCGAACGCACGGATATCGAGAACTCCGTGCTGGCCAGCGGGGTACTGCAAGGTATCAAGCAGGTCGATGTCGGTGCGCAGGTCTCGGGCCAGCTCAAGTCGCTGAAGGTCAAGCTCGGCGACAAGGTCACCCAGGGCCAGTGGCTGGCGGAAATCGATCCGGTGGTGCTGCAGAACGCCCTGCGCCAGACGCAGGTCAATGAAGAGAACCTGATCGCGCAGAAACAGGCGGCGGCCTCGCAACTCAAGGATGCCAAGGCGACCTACGAGCGCTACAAGCTGCTGCGTGAGGACGACGCGATTTCCAAGCAGGACTTCGAGACCGCGCAATCGAACTTCGAGGTCAAGGGCGCCAACCTGCTGTCGCTGGAAGCGCAGGTCAGGGACGCACGGATCCAGGTCGAGACCGCCCGGATCAATCTGGGCTACACCCGCATCGTCGCGCCGATCAACGGTGATGTGGTGGGCATCGTGACCCAGGAAGGCCAGACCGTGATCGCCAGCCAGCTGACGCCGGTGATCCTCAAGCTCGCTGACCTGGACACCATGACCATCAAGGCCCAGGTCTCCGAGGCCGACGTGATTCATATCGTCCCGGGCCAGGAGGTGTATTTCACTATCCTCGGTGACGCCGACAAGCGTTATTACGCCAAGTTGCGCGGCACTGAGCCGGCGCCGCAGAACTTCCTCGATGCCCAGGCCACCGGCGCCAGCAAGCAGAACACCGCGGTCTTCTACAACGCCTTGTTCGATGTGCCGAACCCGGATCATCGCCTGCGCATTTCCATGACCGCCCAGGTGCATATCGTCCGTGACCAGGCCAAGACCGTATTGACGGTGCCGGTGGCGGCACTGGGTGACAAGAACCAGGACGGCACCTTCCCGGTACGGGTGGTGGATGATCAGGGCCAGGCGCAGATCCGCAATGTGCAGACCGGCATCAACAACAATGTGCGGGTCGAGATCAAGAGCGGCCTGGCCGAGGGTGACAAAGTCGTGATCGGCGAGCCGTCGGCAACACCTGTGGTAGCGGGAGCCTGACCATGAGCCGACCCCTGCTGGAACTCAAGGGCATTACCCGCCGTTTCGTCGCCGGTGAGAAGGATTTCATCGCGCTCAATGACATCAACCTGACGATCAATGCCGGCGAGCTGGTGGCGATTACCGGCGCCTCGGGCTCCGGCAAGTCGACCCTGATGAACGTGCTCGGTTGCCTGGATCACGCCAACAGCGGCAGCTACAAGGTCGACGGGCGTGAAACCAGCACCCTCAGTGACGATGAGCTGGCGGAGTTGCGCCGGGATCACTTCGGCTTCATTTTCCAGCGCTATCACCTGTTGCCGCACCTGGGGGCGACCCACAACGTCGAAATGCCGGCGGTCTATGCCGGCACCGGTGAGACCAAGCGCTACAGCCGCGCCCAGGAACTGCTGGTGCGCCTGGGTCTGGCGGGGCACCTGGAACATCGGCCGAGCCAGTTGTCGGGCGGTCAGCAACAGCGGGTCAGTATCGCCCGGGCGTTGATGAACGGCGGCGAAATCATCCTCGCCGACGAACCCACCGGGGCCCTGGACAGCGTCAGCGGCAAGGAGGTGATGAAGATCCTGCTGGAGCTCAACAGCGCCGGGCACACGGTGATCCTGGTGACCCACGATGAAAAGGTCGCGGCCCATGCCGAGCGCATCATCGAGATGCGTGACGGCGAGATCATCGCCGACCGGGTCAACGCCAATCGCCCGGTGGTCAACGAGAAAGCCAGCGAGCGCCTGCCGGCCAAGCCCAAGCAGGGCAACCGGCTGATGGCCAGTCTGGCGCTGTTCCAGGAGGCCTTCGTGATGGCCTGGGTGGCGCTGATCTCGCACCGTATGCGGACCTTGCTGACCATGCTCGGGATCATTATCGGCATCACTTCGGTGGTGTCGATCGTGGCCATTGGCGAAGGGGCCAAGCGCTATGTGCTCAAGGACATCCAGGCCATCGGCAGCAACACCATCGAGATCTTTCCCGGTAGCGACTTCGGCGACAACAAGGCGGGGTCCATCGAGACCCTGGCACTGTCCGATGTCGCGGCCTTGAGCGGCTTGTACTATATCGACAGTGCCTCGCCGAATATCGGGCGCAACCTGTTGGTGCGCTACCGCAACCTCGATGTGACGGCGACGGTCAGTGGGGTCAGCCTGAGTTACTTCCAGGTGCGCGGCACCAAGATAGGCTCGGGGGTGTCGTTCACCAAGGACGACGCCAGGCGCCAGGCGCAGGTGGTGGTGATCGACTACAACACCCGTATCCGCCTGTTCGGCCCGACGGTGGACCCGCTGGGCCAGGTGATCCTGGTGGATAACCTGCCGTGTACGGTGATTGGCGTGACCGAGGACAAGAAGAACATCTTCAACACCAGCAAGAACCTGAATATCTGGATGCCCTACGAAACCGCGGCGGGTCGGGTGCTGGGCCAGAGCTTCCTGGACAGCATCACGGTGCGGATGAAGGATGGCCAGCCGAGCAAGGTGGTCGAGGACAACGTCAGCAAGCTGATGGAGAAACGCCACGGGACCAAGGACTTCTTCACCTACAACCTCGACAGCGTGATGCAGACGGTACAGAAGACCAGCCAGTCGCTGGCCTTGCTGTTGTCGTTGATCGCGGTGATCTCGCTGGCGGTGGGGGGCATCGGGGTGATGAATATCATGCTGGTATCGGTGACCGAACGGACCCGTGAGATTGGCATTCGCATGGCCGTGGGGGCACGTCAGTCGGATATCCGCCAGCAGTTCCTGGTGGAGGCGGTGATGGTCTGCCTGATCGGCGGGGTGATCGGCATCAGCCTGTCGTTTGGCATCGGCTATGTGTTTTCCCTGCTGGTCAAGGAATGGCAGATGGTGTTCTCGGTGAGCTCGATTGTCACTGCGTTCATCTGTTCGACGCTGATCGGTATCGTCTTTGGCTTCGTGCCGGCACGCAATGCCGCGCGGCTTGATCCGATCGAGGCGTTGGCGCGGGATTAAGAAGAAGGGCCCGTCGTTTGTACGACGGGCCCTTTTTGATCTCTCGGGGTGACGCTGATCGTGTGGGAGCGGTGCCTGCCCGCGAAGCTTTCAGCGTCGCGGGCAAGCACCGATGGGCTCAGCCTACCGCGCTGACGCTGGTAACCCGTGCCGCGCTGCTGCTCTTGAGAGCCTGTTCGAAGCGATCGAGGACCTGGCCCACTTCCGACTCGGTAATGTTCAGGGGGGGCAGGAAGCGCAGGACTGCGCTATGGCGTCCGCCGGTCTCGATCATCATGCCGTTGTCGAAGCACTCCAGCTTGATCGCCCGCGCCCGTGCGCCATCACCCAGCCCTGGACGCGAGCCGGTGCCCGGCTTGACGATTTCCACCCCGAGCATCAGGCCACGGCCGCGCACATCGCCGATAAAGGGGAAGTGCCGGGCAATATCCTCCAACCCGCTTTGCAACTGCTCGCCGCGCCGCGCGGCATTGCCCACCAGGTCGTGCTCCCTGATGTAGCGCATGGTCGTCGCCCCGGCGACCATGGCCACCTGGTTGCCACGGAAGGTCCCGGCGTGCATGCCCGGGCCCCAGGTGTCCAGGTGCTCGGCATAGACGATCACCGACATCGGGTAGCCGCCACCGATGGCCTTGGACAGCACCAGGATATCCGGCGTGATCCCGGAATGTTCGATGGCGAACAGGCTGCCAGTACGCCCCAGTCCGGTCTGCACTTCGTCGATGATCAGCAGGATGCCCTGCTCGCGGGTGATCTCGCGCAGGGCCCGCAGCCACTCGGCCGAGGCCGCGATGCAGCCACCTTCGCCCTGGACCACTTCGACCACCACCGCCGCGGGCTTCGACACACCGCTTTCCGGGTCACAGAGCACGGTGCGGATGTAGTCGATGGAGAGACGGTCGGTGTGTTCGCCATCGGTGCCGAACGGGCAGCGGAAGCGGTAGGGGAACGGCAGGAAGTGGGTGCCCTGGGCTATCAGGCCCGCCTTGGGATTGAGGTTGCCCATGGCCGACAGTGCCCCGGCGGTCATGCCGTGGTAGCCGCCATGGAAGGCCATCAGTGGGGAGCGTTGAGTGTAATGGCGGGCCAGCTTGATCGCCGCTTCGACCGCGTCCGAGCCGCTGGGGCCGCAGAAGAGGATCTTGCTGTGGTCACGCAGGCCGGCCGGCAGGGTCGCGAACAGCTCCTGGACGAAGGCGTGCTTGGCCGGGGTGGCCAGGTCCAGGGCCTGCTGCAGGTGATCGCTGTTGAGGAACTCGATCACCGCATCACGCACCACCGGTGGGTTGTGACCCAACGCGAGGGTGCCGGCATTCGACAGGCAGTCGAGGTACTCCTGACCGTTGGCATCCTTGACCCGCATGCCCCTGCCGCTGACAAACAGGCGTTGGAACGTCGCTGCATAGGTGCGCGCGTTCGACTCCAGTTTCTTGAGATTACTTAACTCTTCCATAGTCGATCACTCATTGGCACAGGTGCGAATTCATTGGCGGCTCATTTCGAGCTGAGCCCGATTCTGTAAGAGCCCTGCGGTGATCGCCACTTTATTGCGTCCGGGATGTCCCCGTTTTCCACGCCAGACAGGCCGTGGCTGCTGGGGTTAAATGCGTGCCACGAAAGGACTTTATGGCGCGGGAAGAAAACACCGCGCCGGCCCTCGTAGCCGTCTGCGCCATCACCCGTTTTCCTATTTCCCAGGACGCCTGTGCCTAGGTGTCTTCGAGAGCGTTATGCCTATCGCCAAACCTGCCGCCCACCGCCTGCTGTCGATGTTGTTCGCGACGCTGTTGGGCGGTTGTACCTTGGGGCCGGATTACCACTTGCCGGCAGTGGCTGTGGCCCGCCAGTGGCATGCGCCGTTGCCCCATGGGGCAACGGTGGTGGGGTTGCGCGATTGGTGGCAGCAGTTCAATGACCCGGCGCTGGCGACCCTGCTGCAACTGGCCGAGGCGGACAGCCCTTCCCTTGATCGGGCCCTGGCGCGTATCGCCGAGGCCCGCGCAACCCTGGCCGGCAGCATCGCCGACGCCCAGCCGCAGCTCAACGGCGGGCTGACCAAGGCCCGGGCCGGCCTGCGCCAGAGCGGGTTGAAGCAGCGCGGCACCACCTCCGGTGCCACCCTTGATGCGGCCTGGGAACTGGACCTGTTCGGCAAGCTGCGGCGCACCGACGAAGCCTCGCGCAACTTGCTTGAGGCCCGTGTCGATGACTGGCATGACGCCCGGGTGTCGCTGGCCGCCGAGGTCGGTGATGACTTCGTGCAATACCGCGGCTGCCAGATGCTGGTGAACGCTTACCGCGACCAGGCGCAATCCCAGGACCAGACCGCACGCCTGACCCGGCTGTCGTTCCAGGCCGGCTTCACCTCCGCCGCCGACGCCGCGCTGACCGATGCCAGCGCCGCCGCCAGCAGCGCGACCCTGACCAATCAGCAAAGCGAGTGTGATGTGTTGCTCAAGAGCCTGGTGGCCCTGACCGGCGGCGCCGAAGAACAGGTGCGCGAAGTGCTCGCCCAGACGCCGGCGCGGCTGCCCGAGCCGGCGTTGCTGGACGTGCGGGAAATTCCCGCCAACCTGTTGCGCCAGCGCCCGGACCTGGCCTCCAGCGAACGCGAGCTGGCCGCGGCGAATGCACAGATCGGCGCTGCCCAGGCCGACCGACTACCGAGCCTGAGCCTGGTCGGCTCGTTTGCCGTGGGCAACACCAGCGGCGCCTACAGCCGGAACTGGAGCCTCGGCCCGCAACTCAGCGTGCCCCTGTTCGATGGTGGCAAGCGCCGGGCTGCGGTGGACTCGGCCCGGGCCGGGTACGGCGCGGCCCTGGCGACCTATCGACAGACCCTGCGCACGGCGGTCATGGAGGTCGAGCAATCGCTGGTACGCCTGGATGCCACGCGGCATTCGGAAGTCGATGCGCAGCGCGCCACCGACGGTTACCAGGAATATTTCCAGGCCATCGATCGTAACTGGCACGCCGGCAACGCCAGCCTGCTGGATCGTGAGTTGGCCCGTCGTTCGGCGTTGTCGGCGCAGATCGAGCTGATCACCTTGCAGCAGAATCAGGTGCGCTACTGGATCGCGCTGTACAAGGCCCTGGGCGGTGGCTGGCAGGATAATCGCGCGGGACTTGCCGGCGCCGCACCGACGCGAGGCGGGGCATGAAGTCGAGCCTGGGTTATGGGCTGCTGGCGGTTGCCGCCCTGGCACTTTCGGGGTGGCTGCTGTTTGGTCGCGCCGCCTCGGCACCGGCTGCCGCGGTCGTGCCGGCCACCAGCCTGAGTGTCGAGACGGTTCAGCCGCGCCGCGAAGACTGGCCGCAGGAGTTGCTGGCCAGCGGTGCGCTCGCGCCCTGGCAGGAAGCCGTGATCAGTGCCGAAACCGGCAGCCTGCGCATCGCCAGCTTGAACGCCGATATCGGTGACCGGGTGAAGCAGGGCCAGGTGCTCGCGACCTTGGCCGATGACAGCGTGCTGGCCGAGGAAAACAAGCAGAAAGCCGCGGTCGCCCAGGCCGTTGCGCAGTTGCAGGAGGCCCGTTCCAATGCGCGGCGTGCGGCATTGGTCGGGCAGAGCGGGGCCTTGTCGGAGCAGCAACTGGAAGAATATCGGGTCAAGGTGCAGACCGCCGAGGCCAATCTGGCGGCGGCGAACGCCGACCTGCGCACCACCCGCATCAAGCTGACACAGACCCGCATCGTCGCGGTGGACGACGGGATCATCTCCGCCCGCAAGGCCTTGCTCGGCGACGTGGTGGCGGCTGGCGCCGAACTGTTCCGGATGATTCGTGATGGCCGTATTGAATGGCAGGCTGAACTGGACGCGCAACAGTTGTCGGGAGTGCGGGCCGGCCAGCCCGCCCGCGTGACGCTGCCAGGTGGCACGCAGGTCGAAGGGCGGGTGCGGCTGGTCTCGCCGGTACTCGACAGCAAGACCAGCCGGGCGCTGGTCTATGTGTCCTTGCCGAGGGGCTCCATGGCGCGGGCCGGCATGTACGCCAGCGGCCGTATCGAACTGCCGACCCGTGCGGCGCTGACCGTTCCGGACACCGCCGTGGTCCTGCGCGATGGGCGTTCCTACGTGTTTGTGCTGGGCCAGGACATGCATGTCAACCAACAGGGCGTAGAGGTCGGGCGCCGTCGCGGGCAGGCGCTGGAGATCGTCGGCGGCCTGGCGGAACAGGCGCGGATCGTGCGCAGTGGCGGCGCATTCCTCAGTGACGGGGCGAGTGTGACCCTGGTCGGCAGCGAGGCCCTGGCCCGATGAATATTTCCGCGTTGTCGATTCGTTACCCGGTCCCGGCGGTCATGCTGTTCGTGCTGCTTACCCTGTTCGGTGTGTTCGGCCTGGAACGCCTCGGCATCCAGGACTTCCCGGACACCGATCTGCCCACAGTCGTCATCAGTGCCTCGCTGGAAGGCGCGGCGCCCGAGCAGCTGGAAACCGAGGTGGCACGCAAGATCGAGGACAAACTGACCTCGCTACGGCTGTTGCAACATGTCACCACGCTGATTGCCGACGGCAGCGTGAGCATCAACGTGACCTTTGCCATCGACAAGGACGGCAACGAAGCCCTCAATGAGGTGCGCAATGCGGTGGACAGCGCCACGCCGGAGTTGCCGGCGAACCTCGATACGCCGTCGGTATCGCGCCTGACCACCAATACCTCGGCGCTGCTGACCTATGTCATCGGCGCACCGCGGATGGACGAAGAGGCCTTGTCGTGGTTTGTCGACAATGAACTGAGCAAGCAACTGCTGGCGGTACGCGGGGTGGCCAAGATCGTCCGGGTCGGTGGCGTGGACCGCGAAGTCCAGGTCGACCTCGACCCGGCGATGATGGCCGGCCTGGGCCTGAGCGTGAACGACGTGGCCGGCCGCCTGCGGGCCATGCAGAAAGACAATTCCGGCGGCCAGGGTGACCTCGGCAGCGGCCAGCAGGCCTTGCGCATCCTCGGCGCTATCGACGATCCGGCGGCGCTCGGGGCCATCCGCATTCCCATCAGTGACGGGCGCATGCTCGCCTTGCAGCAGTTGGCCACGGTGCGTGATACCCATGCCGAGCGCAGTACCCGGGCTTATCGCGACGGCCAGCCGCTGATCGGCTTCCAGGTGATCCGCTCCCTGGGCTTTTCCGACGTCGGGGTGACCGCCGATGTCCGCCAGGCGATGAGCCGGTTTGCCGGGCAACACGAGGATATTCACGTCGAAGAGGCGAGTAACACTATTGCACCGGTGCTGGACAACTATCGCGGTTCCATGGCGCTGTTGTACGAGGGCATGTTGCTGGCCGTCCTGGTGGTCTGGTGGTTTCTGCGGGACTGGCGGGCCACCATTGTCGTTGCCACGGCACTGCCGCTGTCGATCATCCCGACCTTCGGCGTGATGTATTTCGCTGGCTTCACCCTCAACACCATTTCCCTGTTGGCCCTGGCCCTGGTGATCGGCATCCTGGTGGACGATGCCATCGTCGAGGTGGAGAACATCGCGCGGCACCTGCGTATGGGCAAAAGTCCACGGCAGGCGGCGATCGAGGCTTCCGACGAAATCGGCCTGGCGGTGCTGGCAACCACCGTGACCCTGGTGGCGGTGTTCCTGCCCACGGCCTTTATGGGCGGGATTTCCGGCAAGCTGTTCCGGCAGTTCGGCGTGACCGCCAGCACGGCGTTGATCTTTTCCCTGTTGGTGGCGCGCTTGTTGACGCCGATGATGGCGGCGTATGTGCTCAAGGCCGGGCCGCATGTCGAGCATGACAGCCGCTTGATGACTCGTTACCTGGGCTGGATCCACGCCAGCCTGACCCGGCGCAAGACCACCATGGCCCTGGTCGGCGTGCTGTTGCTCGGCTCCCTGGCGCTGATTCCGCTGCTGCCCACCAGCTTTCTGCCGGCCCAGGACAATGCCCGCAGCACCATCAGCCTGGAATTGCCGCCGGGCAGCAGCCTGGCGCAGACGGCGGCGATCACCCTGCAGGCCGATGCGCGCCTGCGCGCCATCGCCGAAGTGGCCCATGTTTTCGCCGCAGTGGGCAGTGGCGATATTGCCGGCGGTGGTAATCGCAAGTCGGTCCTGACCGTCGACCTGCTACCGCGCAACCAGCGCGAGCTCAAACAGTCGGCGGTCGAAGCGAAGATGCGCGACGCCCTGCGGGGGTTGCCCGGGGTGCGGGTCAATGTCGGCGGCGACAGCAGTGGCGAACGCCTGCAAATCGTCCTGGCCAGCGATGACGGCGACTTGCTCGAGCGTACCGCCGCGGCCCTTGAGCCGCAGTTGCGGCAACTCAAGGGCATCGGCAACGTGACGTCGAGCACGGCGGTGCAGCGCCCGGAAATCCAGATGCGTCCGGATTTTGTCCGCGCAGCCGAACAAGGTATCAGTAGCCAGGACATTGCCGACACCTTGCGCATGGCCACCTACGGCGATTTTTCATCGTCCCTTGGCAAGCTCAATCTGTCCCAGCGCCAGGTGGATATCCGGGTGCGCATGCAACCGCAGGTGCGCAGTGACCTGGAGACCATCGCCCAGTTACGGGTCAAGGGCCGTGACGGCCAGGTCGCGCTGGCTTCCCTGGGGCAGATCAGCATGGGCAGCGGCCCGGCGCAGATCGATCGGCTCGATCGCCTGCGCAATATCACCCTGTCCATTGAACTCAATGGGCGCAATCTGGGCGAGGTGATGGAGCAGGCCAGGCAGTTGCCGGTGATGCAGCACCTGCCGGCCCAAGTGAAACTGGTGGAGCAGGGCGAGTTGCAGTTGATGAGCGAGTTGTTCGGCAACTTCAGCCTGGCCATGGCCGTCGGCGTGTTCTGTGTCTATTCGGTGCTGGTGCTGCTGTTCCATGACTTCATGCAGCCGCTGACCATCCTCTCGGCCTTGCCCCTGTCGTTGGGCGGAGCCTTGTTGGCGCTGTTGATCGGTGGGATGAGCTTTTCCCTGGCCTCGGTCATCGGCTTGCTGATGCTGATGGGGATCGTGACCAAGAACTCTATTCTATTGGTGGAGTACGCGATCATGGCCCGTCGTGACCAGGGCATGAGCCGCTATGAGGCGTTGATCGATGCCTGCCACAAACGGGCGCAGCCGATTCTGATGACCACCATCGCAATGGGCGCGGGCATGCTGCCGACGGCGCTGGGATGGGGAGGGGAGTCGAGTTTCCGCCAGCCGATGGCGGTGGTGGTGATCGGCGGCCTGTTGGCCTCGACGGTGCTCAGCCTGTTGGTGGTGCCGGTGATCTTTACGTATGTCGATGATGGGCTTGAAGGGGTCAAGCGGTTCTTTCGCACACCTCGATAGATGCAACAGGCTGCTATCGAGGTGTTTTCACGAATGAGAGCAAAACGTCAGAGGGCGTTTTGCAGGGCGAGGGTGTTTTCCAGGCCCGTCCTGGCGTCCGCCGAATGCATCCAGCGGATCAGCGAACGACGACCGCCGATGCCCATCTTGATGGAGGCACGCTTGAGATAGCTTTCCACTGTATTGACCCGTAGCGCCAGCTGGTCGGCCAGTTCCGGTGCCGTACGCCCGGCCAGCAGGCCGACGCAGACTTCGGTTTCCCGTGAGGACAGATTCAACCCGGACATCTCCAGGCGTTCGATAAAGCGCTGACGCAAGGCATCCATGCCGCCGTTTTCCAGCTCCTGGGTGATCGAGAGGGCTTCCTGACGGACCGGTGTCGGCAACAGGGCTTCGATATGCTCGCCTATCATGGGCAGCAACAGGCAGGAGAAATCCTGGAGGAGCGCGCGTTCCTGCGTGGAAAATCCCAGGGACGGATTGGATCGATAGACCGACAGCGCGTAGCAGCGATTTTTCGTGCGGCATATCAGGTGCAGGTGGTTGGGGGAAGCGTGCTGCGTGGACGCTCGCTGGCAGCAGGCCAGCTCGGTTTGAGGTGCCGGCCAGGTGTCGTCATCTGGCTGGGCGGGCTGCTTGACCGACGAGGCATTCATCAGGGTGTCGGTGCAGATCGGGCTGATGCCCACGCCACCGATACTCGAGGTGATCGACTGTGCGGCATTCGCGGTGTCGATCCGCAGCTCGGTGATGTGCGTGGCGTCGACGGGCAGTTGGGCAGCAATCAGGTCATGCAGCACGCGCGGAAAATTACGGTTGCCGGTGCTGGCAATCACTTTGCCGACTGACGGGAAAAGTCTTTGCAAGTTCATCCGTTCTCCATTTTTTTATTCTGGGCACATCGGCAAGCGCCGCCCACGGTCCATGAGGATTATTGGTACGTATTAGTTTATTTGGGTCATATAACGAGTTGCGTTGCTTAAATGAGTCGCGCCGTAATCGACGGCAGGCAATGCAATCAACGGCGGCTGATCGCCTGTCAGGCACTGCATATGATTTATCTTGAGCATATTGTCATAGATTCTGGGCGCACACTCCAAGGTGCCATAGATGACTTTCTCGCCCTTGCTGCCTTGTGCCACATTGTGTCGATGGAGGGCCCAGCCAGAGCGCCTTAGAATTTTTTCCATCATGGCATCTACAATAACCTCATAAGTGCTGACCTCTTGGCTACGGGCAAACTGTAACATTGCCATGAACAGTGCGGCGGTACGAAAATCAACTTTGGTCTTGCTGAAGTCGTTGCTCGATGTGTCGGTGCTCAACAGTGCAAAGCGGGTGGCCTCCCAGCAGTCAAACGGGTCGGGCCTGGACAGATCGTCACTGAGCATGAAGCTCAAGGCGCCACACATCAGGGTCGGTTTACAGGAGGGGCGAAGTCTGACACAACCGGTCACCAGTGGCCCTTTGTGGGAGTAAATATAGATCGCATCATCATTGTCGTATTCATCGAATTCATAATCGCTGCCGGAGTAGCTTTCAATATCCCATTTCCGGCGATCGATAAAAGCGGCTTTGCGGATACTGAGTATTTGCTCTAATGCCTGGGTCGGCAGTTCGCTGTAGCTGGCGATAGCGATATGCACGTCGGAGAAAATGTACGAGTGCTCGGAGAAAATGTACGAGTGAGGGAAATAGCCGATCATAAGTACGTCGCGGATAGGGAGGAGGTGCTTATTTATAGTGATCCTGTATAAGCGCGGCAACTGTACTTAAGTGCAGGTGGCTGGCGAGGGCAAAGTACTGTTTAATTGTCGTCGTGAGACTTTCGCTGACCCGGCTGTTTATCGGTGTTTGGCAGGTTGTACGATAACTGTGATGGGTGGGGGGATTATAAGAATGTGGTCCCCGTCGCTGTGACAATGCTCACGAGTTGGCCTTCTATTTGAAGAGTCTGGACGCGAATTCATCAAGCTGCAACAAAGGCAAGGGTGTTTTTGCTGTTAATGAGAAAACGGATTTTCCACTCTGGAAAATAAGTCGACTGGAAAATAAATCTATTTTGGATTTTCGGGGGGGTCATGTATTACATTGCAATTGCAATGCTCACGGTATTGCTGGTGCCAGGGCCGACCAATTCGCTGCTGCTGCAGTCTGGGGTCAGTCGCGGTCTGGGCGGTTATTCGCTGAAGTTGATTCTTGCCGAATGGATGGCCTACCTGATCCAGATTTCCGCCTGGGGTATATCCATCGATGCGCTGACCGCCAATTACGGCTGGGTGGTGGTGGCGACGAAGATCCTCGCGGTGGTTTTCCTGTTCTACATTTCGCTGAAGCTGTGGTTTTCGGTGCATCTGGATACGTCAGGCAAGCCCGCTGCCATCTCGGTTTCGGCGCTGTTCCTGGCGACACTGACCAATCCGAAAGGGCTGTTTTTTGCTTCGTTCGTTGCCCCCGCCGGAACCTTCATGCACCTGGAAAGTTATCTTTCATTCATGGCGATCTTCTCCCTGGTTATTCTTCCCGTGGGGATTGTTTGGGTGGGACTGGGAACGGTCTTTGGGCGCAATCTGCCATCGATAATATCTGGTAATCGGGTCAATAGATTTGTTTCATTGGTCATTGGTTTGTTTGCCAGTATGGCGTTGTATAACTTGGCCTCGAAAGTAATATTGGCGTGATGAGAACACGTGAGTCGGCCCCGCAAGTGCGAGACCTGTGCGGCGATGAAGGGGGGGCGACTCGAGCATGGACAGTTAAAAAATATTGTGCCGAATGGCCTTGACCATGGCCTGCTTGACATTGGTACAGCCCATTTTTTCGGTGATTTTCTTGGCGTAGAATTTCACCGTCCTTTCAGTGATATTCATGATCAGGCCGATTTCCTGGTAATTCTTGCCGAGGGCCAGCCAGTGGAGGAATTCAATTTCCCTGGGACTCAGCGAGAGGAGCTCTTCCTGGCTCACCTCAATCGGTCGATATTGATGGGCAATGGTCCCGATGGCCTTGATCAGGAACATGTTCGACTGGACGATACGATCAAAGTCAGGGTCGCCCTCAACACAGGGCAGGTGCAGGGAACCAAAGGCGCTGCCAGGTTCATGAAGGGGAATGCTGAAGCCTTGATCAATGCCATAGCGCGCGGATTGTTCGAAGACTTTGCTGGGCGCATGAGTGCAATCGTTTACCGTCGTCCAGAAGAACGGCCGCGAAGTGATGGCCGCGTTGGCCATCACCGGGTCGGACTTGTAGAGCGCCTGCTTGCGGTAGGTCTCAACCCATTCGGCGGGGTAGCTGCTATGGATCGAGATATCACCGTTATCAACTAAGTGCGAATCGAGGTAGACATAGGCGAATCGTGTTATTTCCAGTTTATAGAATACCCAGGTCAAGACATCTACATAGGTTTTTGTGCTGGCCCCAGGGATGTTGTTCTCAACTTCTCTAACCAAGTCAAACGTATGTTTGATTGTGCGGAGTTTAGGCATGACAAGCGGGCTCCGGTTGGCTGGATGTGCTCTGTTATATGGATCCAAATGGGGGATGTCTGACTTATAGCATCGCCCGAAAACCATTTCAATATGTGTCAAATAGAAAACATAATTTGACGCAAGGGTGATTAAATCACTTATTTTTGACGCTTCGTGCTTTCGTCGGCTCGGCCAAGTGGTCAAGTTTTCTCGATGATTAAGGGCGTATTAAGAGTTTCGGGATAATCGCAGGGGGATGTAATGGGATCAGAGCGCCGCTCTCTTCATTCCTCCCTCAGGCCTGACGGAACCGCTCGATAGCGCCGCCCCCTCAGTCTCAGCTAAGTTTACCTGGGTAGTCTCCTCCCTGCGCCGATTGTGGCGCCGTTAAGGAGACGCCCGCAGATGAAAGCGCTGACCACAGCCGACTGGCTGAACAAGGTTCCGGAAGTGACACTGTCCTTCTGGGTGATCAAGATCATGTCCACCACCGTGGGCGAAACCGCGGCCGATTTCCTCGCTGTCGACGCCGGCCTGGGGCAGGGCCTGACCAGCATCGGCATGGCCGTACTGCTGGCCATCGCCTTGTTCGGCCAGTTGCGAACCCGTGCCTACACCCCTTGGATCTATTGGCTCAGCGTGGTGCTGGTGAGTGTGGTCGGGACGCAGATCACCGACCTGCTCACGGACAAGCTGGGCATCAGCCTGTATGTCAGCACGGCGATCTTCTCGGTGTTGCTGGCGATCAATTTCGGCATCTGGTATGCCCGCGAACGCAACCTTTCGATCAATGAAATCGTCACGCCGCGCCGGGAGTGGTTCTACTGGACGACAGTGCTCTGCACCTTTGCCCTCGGTACGGCGGCGGGCGACCTGGCCACCGAGGCCCTGGGGCTTGGCTTCACCCTCGGTTCGCTGATTTTCGCCGGGTTGATCGCCTTGACCCTGATCGCCTGGCGCCTGGGCGGCAACGCCGTGCTGACTTTCTGGATCGCCTACATCCTGACCCGTCCGTTCGGTGCGTCCCTGGGCGACCTGCTGACCCAGGCCAAGACCTACGGCGGCCTGGGCATGGGCGCCGCCTGGACCAGCGCGATCTTCCTCAGCGTCATCCTGATCCTGGTGGTCGTCGCGCAGTTCAGCGTCGGCAGCCGCAAGCTCGTCACTCGATAACCCATTCAAATACACCCAAGGAATTGTCATGTTCAACGTTCAAACCGTTATGCGCAAAGCCGCTGTTCTTTCCGTGATTGCCGTCCTCGGCCTGGCCGCCGGCTGCTCCAAACCCACTGACGCGGCCAAGGTTGCCGCGGCACCGGGCACGGCCAGCGCACCTGTGGCAGCAAGCCAGGCACCGGCCTCGAAACTCGGCGACCTGTCGGCCTTCCAGAACATTGCCGTCGATGTCGCCGCCCTGGTCGAGAAGAACGATCTGGCGGGCGCCAAGACGCGGATCAAGGACCTGGAGCTGGCCTGGGACTCCGCCGAAGCCGGCCTCAAGCCGCGTGCCGCGAGCGATTGGCACGTGCTCGACAAGGCCATCGACAACTCGCTGGATGCCCTGCGTGCCGGCAGCCCGAAACAGGCCGACTGCAAGGCGACGATGGATGAGTTGCTGAAAACCTTCAACGCCATGCAAGGTAAAAAATGATCTTGAGTCACCCGGTTCGAATTTTGTTGGCCGGATAAATCGCTTCGTGCACGGGTGAACAGGTGCTTCAATGCAGGCTCGGCAATCATCACGCAGGATGAGCGCCGAGTCTTTTTTTAGCGGAGAGGGATATGCGGGTATTACTGGTCGAAGACGATCCCATGATCGGTGAGGCGATCCAGGGCGCATTGATGGATGCCAGTTACGCCGCCGACTGGGTCAACAACGGCACGACCGCCCTCACGGCGCTGGACACCCAGCACTATGACCTGGTGCTGCTCGATCTCGGCTTGCCGGGCAAGGACGGGCTCGAAGTGCTGGGTTGTATTCGCGCTCGCGGTAACGGCGTGCCGCTGTTGATCATCACCGCCCGCGACAGCCTCGATGATCGCCTGGAGGGCCTGGATGGCGGTGCCGACGACTATCTGCTCAAACCTTTCGACATGGCTGAATTGCTCGCGCGCATGCGCGCCGTCCTGCGCCGCAAGGGTGGTACCGCGCTGTCGCAACTGAGCAACGGCGTGGTCTCCCTCGACCTGATCTCGAAACAAGCCAGTACCGTGGCAATCCCCGAGGTCCAGCTCTCCAGTCGCGAGTTTGCCTTGTTGCAGGCCCTGCTGATCCGACCGGGGGCGATTCTCTCGCGCAGCGATCTGGAAGACCGGATCTATGGTTGGGGCAACGAGGTGGAAAGCAACGCGGTGGAGTTTCTGATCCACGGCTTGCGACGCAAGCTGGGCAGCCACGTGATCAAGAACGTCAGGGGCATGGGATGGATGGTTTCAAAAAACGCCTGAGTGAGTCGGTCCAGCTCAGGCTGTCGATCTCGCTGTCGCTGGCGATTCTGATCGTCGCCCTGCTGGCCGGGGTCTTTGCCTTTGTCTCGGCTTTCGACGAGGCCCTCGAAATGCAGGACAACACCCTGCATCAGGTGGCCGTGCTGTTCGAACGCCAGCAGATGACGCTGACCTATCCGCGGCCGGAGGGCGTGGTTGCCGGCGACGATGAAGAATCCCGGGTGACCGTGCAGTATCTGGGCGATGACAAGCGAGCCCCGGCCAATGTCGAGACCGGTGGACCGCTGCCGCTACCGGCGGCCCTGGCCGATGGCCTGTCGACGCTGACGGTTGCTGGCGAACCGTTCCGGGTGCTGGTCAGGACCTTGGGCAACGGTCAGCGCATCGCGGTGGCCCAGGAAACCGGTATCCGTGACAGGGATGCCCGTGAAAGTGCCTGGCGCGGCCTGTTGCCGTTTCTGATCCTGTTTCCCGTGCTGCTGTTGGTGGTGGCTGACCTGTTGCGCAAGTTGTTCCGGCCTATCACGGTGCTGGCGGCGGAGATCGATCGGCGTGGCGAGCAGGAGCTCCACGCGATTGACGAAAAGCATGTTCCGGCTGAAGTCCGGCCCTTTGTGCTGGCGATCAATCGCCTGCTCGGCCGGGTCGCCCAGTCGATGGAAAGCCAGCACCGCTTTGTTGCTGACGCCGCCCACGAATTGCGTTCGCCGCTGACTGCACTGTCCCTGCAAGCCGAGCGGCTGGCTGCCAGCGAGATGTCGGGTCTGGCCCGGCAGCGCCTGTTTGTCTTGCGGCGGGGCATCGAGCGGGGCAAGAGCCTGATCGAGCAACTGTTGGCGCTGGCCACCGCCCAGGCGAATGCGATGCCGTCCAGCGCGCCGGTCTCGGTGCACTCGGTCTATCGTCGGGTACTGGAGGACTTATTGCCGCTGGCCGAACTCAAGCAGATCGATATCGGTGTCGAAGGGGCAGAGGACGTGCACCTGGCGCTCAGCGAGATCGACCTGCTGGCGCTGGTCAGGAATCTGGTGGACAACGCCATTCGTTATACGCCCGCCGGTGGCCGGGTCGACCTGTGGGTCAGCCGGGAGCAGGGTGGAGTGCTATTGCAGGTCAAGGACAACGGCCCCGGTATCAGCGTTGAAGAGCGCGAGCGGGTGTTCGATCCCTTCTATCGCAGCCTGGGCAGCCAGGCAGTCGGCTCCGGGCTGGGGCTGTCCATTGTCAAGGCCATTGCCGAGCGTACCGGAGCGCGTATCCGCCTGGCGTACTGCGATGAGGTGGCGCAGCGAGGGTTGTGGGTTTCGTTGTGGTGGCCGCTGGCGACAGCCTAAGCTAATGCAAAAAAGATATTTATTGATGGTTTTTAAGATCGTATAGCTTTAACCCAGTGCTGATCAATCGCTGGGTTCCTTGTCTTTCCCCTGCCTTGAGCAGCTGTTTATCGGCGTGTCAGTTCGACTGATTGCGGGATGAATACCTTTTCAAATCACAGGGGAGTGAACCATGCCGAACTCGCTGGACATCACCGCGCTGCCTTTGCTGGACCTGTCCTTGCTCGAGGGCAGTTGCGAGCAGCGTCAGGGCTTTCTCGATGCACTGCGCCATGCCGCGCGGGACGTGGGCTTCTTTTACCTGACCGGACATGGCATCGACAGCGCGCTGTTGCAGCAGGTCCAGGTCCACGCCCGAGAGCTCTTCGCCTTGCCCGAGGCAGCGAAAAACGCGGTCGGCATGATCCATTCGCCACACTTTCGCGGGTACAACCGCGCGGCTTCGGAGATCACCCGGGGCCAGCCGGACCTGCGCGAACAGTTCGATGTCGGTGCCGAGCGTGAAGCCCTGGCGCTGGATGAAAACACCCCCCGTTGGGCACGCCTGCAAGGCCCGAACCTGTGGCCTGTCGAGTTGCCGCGACTCAAGCCGTTGCTGCTGGAATGGCAGCAGGCGATGACCGCCATGTCGCTGCGCCTGCTGCGGGCTTTCGCCCAGGCCCTGTCATTGCACGAACAGGCTTTCGACCCGCTGTATGGCGACAGGCCCAATGAACATATCAAGCTGATCCGCTACCCCGGCCGCGCACCAGGCGAAAGCCGCCAGGGCGTGGGTGCCCACAAGGATTCCGGCTTCCTCAGTTTCCTCTTGCAGGACCAGCAGGCGGGTCTGCAAGTGGAGGTCGAGGAGGGCCGCTGGATTGATGCGTTGCCCCGGGACAATACCCTGGTGGTGAATATCGGCGAATTGCTCGAACTGGCCACCAACGGTTATCTGCGGGCCACGGTACACCGGGTGCAGTCTCCGCCGTTGGGCAGCGAGCGCCTGTCGATTGCCTTTTTCCTCGGCGCGCAACTGGACGCGGTGGTGCCGCTGTATCCCTTGCCGACGGCGCTGTTGCGCGAAGCGCGGGGGCCGGCCAGCGATCCAGCCAATCCACTGTTACGCGATGTCGGCTGGAACTACCTCAAGGGCCGCCTGCGTTCCCACCCCGATGTTGCCCAACGCTTCTACGCCGATGCACTGCTCCCCAAGGCGCTGAGCGCCTGACCTCCATCATTTGATCAAGGACTATCAGCATGTTGAAAAAAACTGGATTGACCCTGGCGGTCTGGGCGGGCCTGTTCTCTTCGTTCGGCGCCCTGGCGGCCGAGCCGCTGCGGGTGGCGGCGGACCCGGTGCCCCACGCACAGATCCTCGCGTATGTGCAGAAAATCGACCCGCAGTTGAACCTCAAGATCATCGAGATTCCCAGCGGTGTGAACTCCAATGAGCTGCTGGCCCATGGCGATGTCGACGCCAACTACTTCCAGCACCTGCCGTACCTCAAGTCCCAGGAGCAGGCCCTCGGGCAGAAGTTCGTGGTGGCGGCGACCGTGCATATCGAGCCGCTGGGGATCTATTCGCACCGGCACAAAAGTTTTGACCAGGTACCGCAAAAAGGTACCGTCGCGCTGCCCAACAATGTCACCAACCTCAGCCGCGCGCTGTACCTGCTGCAAGACAATGGCCTGATCAAGCTCAAGCCCGGCTTCAATGATCCGGCCATTGACCAGGCAACGCCCAAGGACATTGCCGAGAACCCGAAACAGTTGAAGATCCTCGAGATCGAGTCGCCGCAGTTGCCCCGCGCCCTGGATGATGTCGACCTGGCGGTGATCAACGGCAACTACGCGCTGGAGGCCGGACTGTCCCCGGCCAAGGATGCCCTGGGCCTGGAAAAGGCGGCGAACAATCCCTACGCGAATATCCTGGTGACCACTCCGAAACTGCAGGATGACCCTCGGATCAGACAGCTGGCCAAGGACCTCAACTCAGCCCGGGTGGCGAAGTTCATCACCGACACTTACTCGGGCTCTGTGATTCCGGTGACGGTCGCGGACCGCCAGCCATGATCAGCGTCGAGCAGTTGAGCAAAAACTACGGCGAAGGACAGGCGCCGGTCCTCGACCAGGTGTCCCTGAGCATTCCGGACGGTGCGATCTACGGGATTGTCGGGCGTAGCGGTGCCGGCAAGTCGACCTTGCTGCGTTGTCTCAATCTGCTCGAGCGTCCCAGCAGTGGACGCGTGGTGATCGACGGCCAGGACCTGACGCTGCTGTCCGACCAGGCATTGCGCCAACAGCGCCAGCGCATCGGCATGATCTTCCAGGGATTCAACCTGCTGCATTCGCGCAATGTCTTCGACAATATCGCCGTGCCGCTGGAGATCGCCGGTCTCCCCAAGGCCGCTCGCCAGGCGCGGGTGCGCGAGCTGCTGGATCTGGTCGGCCTGGGGGGCAAGGCCGAGGCATTTCCTTCGCAACTGTCCGGCGGGCAGAAACAGCGGGTAGGCATCGCCCGGGCCCTGGCTGCGCGGCCGGCCTATCTGCTCTCGGATGAAGCCACCAGCGCCCTCGACCCGGAAACCACGGCATCGATTCTTGAGCTGTTGCGCGATATCAATCGCCGGTTGGGGCTGACCATTGTGCTGATCACCCATGAGCTGGACGTGATCAAGTCGATCTGCGATCACGCGGCTGTGCTGGATCAGGGGCGGCTGCTGGAGTCCGGGCCGCTGGAAAGATTACCGGCCGAGCGGGATTCGTCTCTCGATCGCTCCTTGCTGTCGAGCTACAACCTGCCGTTCAAGAGGGCCATCCCAGCGCTGAAACTGGCCAAGGTGGTGGGTTTTCTCAAGCAGCGCGGGGGCAGGGCTGAGCCGTCATGAATCGAACCGTCGACTGGAACGAGATTTTCCAACTGCTGCTCAATGCCACGGGCGAAACGCTTTATATGGTGCTGTTGGCGGGATTGTTCACCTTGCTGATCGGCTTGCCGCTCGGCGTCCTGCTGTTTGTCAGTCGCCGCCGTGGCCTGTACCCCATGCCCCGCTTGAACAGCAGCCTCAGCGCGCTGGTCAACCTCGGCCGCTCGCTGCCGTTCGTGGTGATGTTGATCGCCTTGATTCCACTGACCCGGCTGATTGTCGGCACCACCCTGGGCAGCACCGCCGCCGTGGTGCCGATTACCATCGGTGCCTTTCCGTTTTTTGCCCGTATCGTCGAGAACGCCATGGATGACGTCGACAAGGGACGGATCGAAGCGATCCTGTCCATGGGCGGTGACATTCGCCATGTGATTTTCAAAGTACTGTTGCCCGAAGCCCTGCCGGCCTTGCTGGCGGGGATCACCCTGATGCTGGTGATGCTGATCGGCTTTTCATCCATGGCCGGGGTCATCGGCGGTGGCGGTTTGGGGGATCTGGCGATTCGTTATGGTTATCAGCGCTTCAACAACCAGGTGATGGTCGCCACGGTGATCGTGCTGGTGATTCTGGTGCAGGGCGTGCAAAGCCTGGGTGACCGGTTGGTACGTTCCCTGGCGCATCGGCGGTGAGCGGCGGGGACCTGCTTATATCTATAAAAGACCAAAAAACATTGTCGATTGTGGCTTTGAAATAAGGTTGGGTAAGCGAGTAAAACTGGTGACTGTTTAGAATGATTATTTCCTTGAGTTATTTGATTAGAGAATTTTTACATATCCATCGCATTTGAATCGACGCTATGGATTTGTATTTGTCTGCTCTTGTACTTGAATGGATGTCATAGCAGACGCCAGCCTGCAAATGGCGTCCTAACGCCTGTCCGGGCATCCGCTTCGGCTGTTGGATCGGCGTCTTGCCGTCCATTGGGTTTTCTTTAGAATCCGCCCCATCAGCGTTACCCAACTATCGAATCATTCAGGGAGTTTCACCATGATGAACGCCATGCAGATGCAAATGCCGATGAACACCATGCCGATGATGCCGGCCATGGGGATGCCAATGATGATGGCAACCATGACCTGCGAAATGATGGACGACGGCATGCTGTGCAAAATGATGCCGGCTGCGGGCATGGACATGGCGATGTTCAAGAACAGTGCTGAAATGATGCAGATGATGATGAACTGCGGCATGCCGATGATGATGCACTGCGGCAACATGAGCATGATGTGCATGTCCCAGGCGGCCATGGCCATGCCGATGATGAACATGATGATGCCAATGCCGATGATGGGCATGCCGATGCCGTCGATGAAGTGCGTGATGGAATGCACCCTGATGGGCGACTGCATGATGTGCAAAATCATGCCGATGCCCGGTATGAACATGGACATGATGAAGAACTGCTGCACCCTGATGATGAAGATGATGAACGATTGCAGCATGCCGATGATGATGAGCTGCAACGGCATGCCCATGATGTGCTGCACCTGCTGATCGATTGAATCAGTAAAAAAGCCCGGCTGGAGTGATCCTCGCCGGGCTTTTTCGCGGCTGTCGGTTATTCAGTCCAGGCGTTCTGGGTGGGTCACCACCAAGTAGGCCACGGCCTCGCTGTCGGCGGGGTTGCGATAACGGTGCGGCTGGTCGGCGTAGAACAGGATCGAGTCGCCGGTGGAAAGCAGGTAGCGTTCGTCGTTGACGCTGATCTCCAGCACGCCCTGGGACACCACCAGGTTTTCCTGGACGCCGGGGCCGTGGCCCTCGGATATATCCTCACCCAGCGGGCTCAGGCGCAACTCGTAGAACTCCGATTGGCGGGCCACGTCGAAAGGGAAGAGGGCGCGGCTGACAAATGCCCCATTGGCACTGACCAGGCGTTTGCTCTTGTTCGCGGAGAGTACGGCAACGCCTTCAAAGGCGCGGTGTTCGAGAAAGGCCGCGACCGAGACCTTCAGGCCCTTGGCGATTTTGCACAACACCTTGATCGACGGCACGCTGCGCCCGGACTCGATCTGCGCCAGCATCGCGCGGCTCACGCCGCATTGGCGGGCGAGGGCGTCGAGGGACAGGTGATGTTTGCCGCGCAGGCGCTGCAGATTCTGCGCGACCCGTTCGCCGATCGGATCTTCTTCAAGGGTTTGCAGGTTGTTCAGGTCCAGCACCGGTTCGTCGGCGCTGGCCAGAAACCGTGTCGGGTCCGGTGCATTCACGCGTGACGGGTCTCGCTGGCGCGGGCCAGTTGCACCCATTGGAAGGCCTGCTGGCCGGCATTGTGTGCATACACTTCCCACAGCGCCCGGGCCAGCTTTTGCGCCTGCTTGCGTTTGCGGTACTGGGTGAGGTCGATAACGCTATCAGTCGGCTTCATAAGGGCTCTCCATTGTCGCGATGACTGGACGGGATGAGCTGAGAGTACGTCCAACGCTTAATAACAATAAATACTGATTGTTTATTTGTTAATTCTTTTTAGGTATTAGCGAGTTTGATCCGCCGAAGTCGCTCGCCAGGCCTTGCATCTGGCCTGGACGTCGTCTGGTTTCAAGGGCTGGGGCTGGACTTGAATACACCGCTGAGGACAAACGCATAGCGCTCCGGACGGATAAAAAAGGTGGTCCGGTCACAGCAGCGGCCATCGGCAAAATACGAGGTGCGCTCCATCACCAGCAGCGCCGCGCCACGTTTGACATTCAGGGTATTGGCCAGGTGCTTGTCGGCTTCCTGGGCGCGAATCGCCATGTCGGCGCGGGTGACCGGGGCGCCGGTGATCGATTCCAGGATCGAGTAGATCGGACGGTTCTCGACCGCGCTCCAGAGCACGTCCGCCAGTTCGGCCGGCAGATGGCTGCGACCCAGGGCGATGGGTTCGTCGTCGACAAAGTGCAGGCGCTCCAGCAGCAGGCACTGGTCGGTCTCTGCAAACAGGGCGTGCAGCGCCTCGGGCACCGGCTGCAACTGATGATCGAGAACCCGCATGCTCGGCTTGAGGCCTAGCAACAACAGTGCTTCATGAAAACTGCGCAGGGCATCGAGACCATGGCGGACCTGCTTGGCCGCGACGAAGGTGCCTTTGCCTTGCTTGCGTTCCACCACGCCGTCGTCGCTGAGCTTGCCCACGGCCAGGCGGATGGTCACGCGGCTCACCGCAAAGCGCTGGCCCAACTCGGCCTCCGAGGGCAGCTTGCCGCTGGGTTCGTAGGCGCCGCGCTGAATTTCCTCCAGCAACTGATGGGCGATCTGTTCGTAGAGCGAGGTGGTGCTGTCACGAAGAATGGGCGTAGACACTGCGGGGTTCCGTGATCTGAGAAGCCTGGCGCCCGGCGGAGCCTTCACTTCTAAGGTTATAAAAATCGGTTATTGGGATGGCTTGTATTAATACGTATTATGTCAGGTATTCCCATTGTAGACGACCTGACGACACTTGCCATGCCAGAAAACCTCCTTCGTGCGCCGCAGCCAGCCGATGCATTGAGCGTCGAGCAGATCAGCTTCAGCTACCCCAATGGTCATCGGGTGTTTTCCTCCTTCAGTCTCAGTGCCGCCCCCGGTGAGTTTGTCGCAATTCTCGGGCCGTCCGGCTGTGGCAAGACCACCTTGCTGAACCTGTTGTCGGGGTTTGTCCGACCGCAGGCGGGGCAGATCCGTTTGAACCAGGCCACGGTGAGTCCGGAGCGTTCGGAGTTGGGTTATGTGTTTCAGTCGCCGCAGTTGTTTCCCTGGCTGACAGCCCTGGAAAATGTCCGTTTCGGCTTGCGCATGGCCGCTGACAGCAGCGAGTCGCAGCAGCGCGAACAGGCCATGCAGTACCTGCGCCTGGTCGGCTTGGAGCAGGCCGCGCAACGTTTGCCCCATCAGCTTTCCGGCGGGATGCAGCAACGGGTCTCGCTGGCTCGTACCCTGGCGCTGGAGCCGGAGGTCTTGCTGATGGATGAGCCGTTCGCCGCACTGGATGCCATCAGCCGTAACCACATGAATGAAGAAACCCTGCGCATCTGGGCCGAACTGGGCCAGACCGTATTGTTCATTACCCACGATATCGACGAAGCGGTGTTCCTGGCGGACCGGGTCATCGTCCTCAATATTGCCCCGGGCGGTATTCACAGCGAACTGAAGATCCAGCTGCCACGGCCACGCTCCAATCTGAAAACCCGCCGCCTGCCGGCTTTCCTCGATTACCGCAATGAACTGATGGAGCGTATTTCCCAGGTCATGGCGCTGTCCGAGGCCCGTGTTTCCTCTCCCTCTCCCTGCCTTGAACTCGAGTCGATCCAATGATCAAACGTACGCTGCTTGCCCTTTCATTGTCGGTTGCCGCCATGGCCGGCAGTTCATTGGCCGTCGCCGGGGAAGCCAAGCCGCTGCGGGTGGGTTATGTCTTCGCCATGGCCAACGCCCCGGCATTGATCGCGGACAAGGAGGGGTACTACCGTGACGAAGGCCTGAACGTGGATCTCCGGGCGCTGGGTGATGGTCCGGTGATCCAGCAGGCGCTGGCGGCCGGTGAGCTGGACGTGGCCTATGTCGGTACGCCACCGGTGTACCAGTGGTTTTCCCGAGGCTTGCAGAGCCGGATCCTGGCCAAGGTCAATTACGGCCAGGCGGCGGTGATCGTCGACAGCAAAAGCCCGATCAACGCCCTGGCCGAGCTCAAGGGTAAAAAACTTGCCGGGGTGAAGAAGGGCAGCGGCATGGACGTGCTGCTGCGCGGCTATGTGCTCAAGGAAAAAGCCGGGCTCAACCCTGACCATGATCTCGATATTATCGACATGCCCCCCGGCAATATGAACGCGGCCCTGGAGCGTGGCATCGTCGATGCGGCGTTCTCCTGGGAACCCTTTGTCAGCCAATCCTTGCTGCGGGGTTCGAGCCGGGTCCTGTTCGATGTCAACCAGGCTTTGCCCCAGTACCCCTGGTACGTGGTGATCGCGCTGCCGAAAACCTTGCAGGAGCGCCCGGACGATGTGGTCAAACTACTGCGCGCGCATCGCAAGGCCATTGCCTTTCTCAACGAACATCCTGACGAGTCGAACCGGATCATCGCCGAGGCATTCAAGCTTGAAGCGGTACAAGGGCCGGACGGCAAGACCATCGCCCCGGAAACCATCGTTGCCCAGGCCCGTACCCGGCTGGGGTGGTCGGCGGACCTGGAGGCCACGGACATCCAGTTTATCCAGCGCCTGATGAACTACTCCCATGACCTGGGTTTTATCGACACCACGCTCAAGACCGAGCAGATCGTCGACACCTCCTACCTGGAAAAAGCTTCGCGCTGAGTCTGCCCATGTCCTTGCCAAAACCGAATTGGGGATGGGCCTCGCTGCCGTTCCTGCTGTTGATCTGGGTGGCCCTGGCCAGTCGTTTTCCCACCTACATTTTGCCGCAACCCTGGGACGTCGCCCGCGAGGCCCTGCGTTGGCTGGGCGACGGCTCGCTCTGGCAGCACCTGCAAGCCAGTGTCCTGGAAGAGCTCGGCGGGTTCTGCGCGGCGGTGATTGTCGCCGTACTGCTGGGGGCGGCGGGTGGGTTGTCTTCGCGCTTCCGTGACTTTATCGCACCACTCAACAGCCTGTTCATGGCCATCCCGCCGATCGCCTGGGCGCCGCTGATCATGATCATCTTCGGCCTGGGTTATGTGTCCATCGTGCTGGTGATCTTTATCGCCGCGGTGTTCCCCATGGCGGTGACGATCCAGGAGGGCGTGCAGGGCATTCGCGGCGGGGAAGTCCGCGCGGCCCGCACGCTGGGGGCCAGCCCCTGGCAGTTGCTGGCCCATGTCTACCTGCCGGCCTCGCTGCCGTTTGTCACGGCGGCCCTGCGCATCGGCTTCAGCCAGGGTTGGCGGGCGCTGGTGGCGGCGGAAATGATCGGCGCCTCCCGGGGCATCGGCTGGATGGTCTCCACCGGTGGCCAGATCGGCAACAGCAGCCAGGTGCTGCTGGGCATTGTCCTGATCGGGCTGACCGCCTGGCTGATGGAGAGTTTTGTGTTCCGGCGCATCGAGCGTCATTACCAGCAATGGCGCGAGCAATAAGTCGCCGGTGCCCCTTTCAAACCTTCGCTGAACCCATACGAGGTGTCATGTGAGTAACCAGTTCGATCCCCGCGAAGCCGGGCACTACATTGCCCCGCAAGGCCTGTATGAACGCAACAAGCAACGCCCGTTCCTGGGGGCGATCAGCTGTGATCGGCAGACCCTGGTGGCCGGCCAATGGGACGAGATCACCCTGGTCTACGAGGTCGGTGGCAGCGGCTTGGCGGACGGTGCCTGGTTGAAGCTGGCGTTCAAGTTCTACTCCGACTGGGCGTTGTTCCAGACCTCGAACCCGGCCGGTCCCAACTACGTCAGTGCCGAATATCAGGCCGGTGAATTGGTGCCGGGGCAGAGCCAGGCCACGGTGCAGCACCTCAAGGTGCGTTTCGACCAGAAGGGCCATGAGCGGCCGTTCCAGAAAGCCGTGATCATCGATATCGTCGACGGCTACCTCAATCCTGGCGACCGTATCGTCATCCGCCTTGGTGACCGACGCCAGGGCGGCGCGGGTACGCGGGTACAGAGTTTCGTCGAGAAGGACTTCCGTTTCCGCTTGTTTATCGACCCGCTGGGCAGCTCGAAGTTTGCCGAAGTGCCGGGTGATCCGTTGCTGGATATCGTCCCGGGACCGGCGCAAAGCGTGCAACTGATCGTGCCGCGGCTGGTCAGCGCGGGTGAAGCGTTCGACGTGCTGCTGCGGGTCGACGATACCTGGGGCAATACCTGTCGCCAGCTGCCACTGGAAGGGCTATTGACCCTGACCGGTCCTGAAGGCGAACAGCGGCAACAGCCGTTCCGCCTGGCGGCCGAAGGTTGGGCGATTGCCCGGCTTGAGGGGTTGAAGTTCGGCGCGGTGGGCGAGTGGCGTTTGTCAGCGGAGGTGCAGGGGGCGTTTGTGCGCGGGGCCCGGGCCTTTGTGACGGTCGACCCGGCGGGTACGGCATTGCGTCCGCTCTATGCGGACCTGCATGTGCATTCCGACGACACCGTGGGCACCAATGACACCTTGTACAACCTCAGTTATGGCCGTGACGTCGCCGGGCTCGATGTGCTCGGTTATACCGCCAACGACTTCAATATCACCGAGCAGCGCTGGGACCAGGCGGTCAAGTTGATCCACGAGCTCAATGAGCCGGGTCGCTTTGTCTGCTATCCCGGGACCGAATGGTGCGGCAATTCCTGCGCCGGCGGTGACCGCAATGTGGTGTTCCTGCACGGTCGAAAGCCGGAGTTTCCTTTCGACAACCAGGGGCGATTGGTTCGTTCCTTCGAATGGAACGAGTTTACTGCCGGGACCATCAAGCCCGGCGCCTGGCCGGTGGACGAGCTGTATGCCGCCTATGCCAAGGACCCCGAAGGCCATCTGATGATGCCGCACGTGGGTGGGCGTCGTTGCAACCTGGATTGGCATCATCCGGAACTGGAACGTCTGATTGAAGTGGGCTCGGCGTGGGGGCAGTTCCATTGGGTCTACGCCGAAGCCTTGCAACGTGGATATCGGGTGGGGGCTGCCGCCAACAGCGATGAACACCAGGGCCGTTGCGGCGGCGGTGTGCCGGCCACGGCGGTGTTCGGTTCCCGTGGCGGGCTGACCGGGGTGGTCGCCGACAGTTTTGACCGTGACAGCGTCGGCAAGGCATTGCGTGCCCGTCGGACCTTTGCCACCACCGGCGAGCGCTCGTTCGCCAGCCTGCGCCAGGGTGCGCACTTTATGGGTGAGGTGTTCACTGCACGGGCGGATGCGAGCCTGGATTATCGCTTGCTGGGGGAGGCGGGTTGGGATCAGGTCGAGTTGTTCGACGGCGAGCAGCGGGTCTGGTCGCGCAACCTGCATGAGGAACTGGGTTTCTCGGGGCACGGCATTCGCCTGCGGTTGGGTGGTGCACGGATCAAGGACCGTTATCGCGGTGCCTACTGGACGGGTGAGATCCAGGTCACTGGCGCGGTGATCAAGGGCTTCCGCGCATTGGGGCTCGACCATCCCGAGCAGACCGTATGGCGCAAGGATGCGACGACACTGGCGTTTCGCACCGATACCAATGGCGATACCGACAGCATCGAGATCGACCTGTCGCAACTGGTGGGGGCGACCCTGCAGATTCGCAGCCGTATCGACAATTACATCAAGGTCGGCGACCCGTCCGAACCGCAACCTTATGTGCATGCTCCGACGGTGCTGATGGAATTGTCCGGTGAGCAACTGCTGGCCCAGGGGCAGGTGATCGAGGAACTGCCGGGGGCGGAGTTGAAGGTGTCCCTGGAGCGGACAACCGACGCGTTGTTGCCGCGAGAGGTGCAAGGGCGGATCGAGCTGGCGGCGTTGCGGTTGGAGGCGGGGCGTGAGCATCCGTTGTTTATCTGTGCGCGGCAGCGGGATCAGTCGAGGGTCTGGACTTCGGCGTTGTTTTTGACGGTGTAGGCCGGCCAGGAAGCGCAGGGCGCCAACCGTCCAGGGCTGGCGCCTTGGGTTGAAATAGGCTATCTGTTTGGGCATCGCGAGGATGTTGGACTCAGGAGCGGATGATGGCCAATACACCGGATAACGATGAAGCCCTGGAGGTCCAGCGGATGTGCGAGGTTGCGCAGTTGTACTTGAAGAGAACCCTGACACCCCGAGAGGTTGAAGAGATCGTCGCTTTTGTGGCGGCTAAAAGGGCGCGGACGGAAAGTCGCCAGAAGGGATGATGAATGAGCCTTTACAGGTCTCGTGTTTCGTCAGTATTCGAGGCGTGTATGCCGCCGATCCTGTTCATCTGTATCTATCTGGCGCCTTGGTGGTTTGGTACGGTTTGCGGCTCTTCTCGGCAAGGAACTGCTCCATGGACCTGACTGCTATCCCCTTCGGCACGACTGATTGGTCGACTATCGAGCCCGTCGCCCATCCGGGCCAGACAGGCACCGCCTATTGGCGGACTTGTCAGTTTGGTGCTACCCGTGTGCGGATGGTCGAGTACAGTCCCGGATACCTGGCCGACCACTGGTGCTGGAGAGGACATATCCTGCTGTGCCTGGAGGGTGAGTTGGACACGGAGCTGGAAGATGGCCGTCGGTTTACACTGGCTGCGGGGATGAGCTATCAGGTCGGCAACAATAACGAGGGGCATCGTTCATCCACTACCAACGGGGCCAAGTTGTTTATTGTGGACTGAGCACGTCGTCTAATATGGCTGCGGTTATTTCCTTAAGAAATTGCATGGCCTGGAACTGGGGGAGCTTGACCGTCCGTTGAAATGGCTTTCAAAAAACGCTCAAGACAGTTGCTCCCACAGGTATTGTGTTTGCCCCTATGATCAGTAGAGGGACCTAGGTCTGCAGAAAATGGCTCGCAATGGTTCCGGAGCAAGTCGGTTCAACCGACCCGGTCAGGACAACGCCACCGACGCCATCCCATTTCACTTGCACCGTTCCACCGTCGCACTCCACCTCGACGGTATCGTCCAGAAGGCCACGACGAATCCCGCCCACGACCGCCCCGCAACAGCAGGAACCCGAGCCCAGGGCGATACCGCCGCCACGTTCCCAGATGCGTAAACGGATATGGCCACGGTCGATGACCTGGACGAAATGCACATTGGTCTTCTTGGGGAACAGCGCATCGGTTTCGACCGTGGGGCCAAAAGCCGCCACGTCGACCGCTGCCAGATCCTCGACAAAGAAGGTGCAGTGCGGATTGCCCATGCTGCAAGCCGTGGGGCTTCCGGGCAGCGGCAAGCGGTTGGTGTCGACCTCTTCGGCAAGCGGGATCGACTGCCAATCGAGCGAAGGTTTGCCCATGTCCACCGACACCCGCTGATCCGACTCACGGACACAGGTCAGCAAGCCGCGGTCGGTCCTGAGCAGAACCGAAGTGCTATTCGCCTCACGCATCAACATATCCGCCACGCCACGGGTTGCACTGCCGCAGGTTTCCAGCCTGGAACCATCCGGGTTCCAGAACAGCAAGCGTGCCGCCGCCTCTTCGCAGTCGAGTACCACGGCCAACTGATTGAAACCGATGCCTCGATTCCGATCACCGAGGCGACGAGCCACCTCGGGAGTGATCGGATCGACTTTGCCGCGCAGGTCGACAATAACGAAATCGTCGCCGTGGGCATGCATCTTTACGAAGTTCAGCGTCATACGGGGCCTGTTTTTCCGCCTTATTTTATCTTGGGCATATCCAGTATGGATCTGATAAAGGCGTCGTCGGCATTGACCAGGAGTTCAGACACGTACCACTGGCCTTGCACCTGCCTGAAACCGATATGAATACCGATTAATTGCCCGTCATCGCGTTCGATCAGATAGGCTCTGTTTTCAAACACTTCACCTTTGGTCTCTTTGGGGGTCAAGTGTATTTTGTATATTTCATGTTTCCCGAGCCAGGCGGAAAGTGTGTTCTGGCTTTTGGAGATGAGATCCTTCTCCTTGGTTTGCCACTTGTCAAAGTGTCCGGAAAAAGCCTTGCTCCAGCAATCCGAGGCCAACTTGTTTTCAATGCACTGACTGTATTGGTTCTCGAACTCGTCTTTGTAGGCAATGGCGTCGTTGGCGTAGGCGGAACTTGCAGTTGCCAGGAGGGACAGGCAAAAAACAGCTTTCTTGAACATTCTGATCTCATCTTGAATTTAGGGATTTGCCTTTCGGTTCAACCCTGTCTTGCTTAGCCACCGGCATTCGCTTTCGCTCTTGCAGCCACCGATGGATCACGCGTCGTGGTCCTACAGTACCTCACCAGGTTCAGGAGTGGATAGTCGGCTTCGGAAGCCGGCGATGACAGCGCGCCCGGCGCTGTCATCGCGGTGCCGGGGGGAAGGGCTTCAGGCCGCGTTGGCTTCTTTCTTCAGGCTCTTGATGTCAATCACGAAACGGTATTTGACGTCGCCCTTGAGCATGCGGCCATAGGCTTCGTTGATGTCCTGGATATCGATCATCTCGATATCCGAGACCAGCCCGTGCCTGGCGCAGAAGTCCAGCATGTCCTGGGTTTCCTGGATGCCGCCGATCAGGGAACCGGCGAGGCTGCGGCGCTTGAAGATCAGGTTGAACACCGAAGGCGAAGGGTGCGGACTGTCGGGGGCGCCGACCAGGGTCATGGTGCCGTCGCGCCTGAGCAGGGCGAGGAAGGCGTCCAGGTCGTGGGGCGCGGCCACGGTGTTGAGGATGAAGTCCAGGGTGTTGGCGAACGCGGCCATTTCATCCGGGTTCTTCGACACCACGACTTCATCGGCGCCCAGGCGCAGGCCGTCTTCGCGCTTGTTCGGCGAGGTGGTGAACAGCACCACATGCGCGCCCATGGCATGGGCGATTTTCACCGCCATATGCCCCAGGCCGCCGAGACCGACCACCCCGACTTTTTTGCCAGGACCGACTTTCCAATGGTGCAGCGGCGAATAGGTGGTGATGCCGGCACACAGCAGCGGCGCGACGGCTGCCAGATTGGCTTCACCGTGGGAAATGCGCAGGACGAACTTTTCCTTGACGACGATATTGTCCGAATAACCGCCATAGGTGTTTTCACCGCCGAACACCGGGCCGTTGTAGGTGCCGGTGAAGCCGCTCTCGCAATATTGCTCTTCACCTTCGACGCAGGATGCACAGTGCTGGCAGCTGTCGACCATGCAGCCGACACCGGCCAGGTCGCCGACCTTGAATTTGCTGACATTGGCACCGATCGCGGTAACCCGGCCGACAATTTCATGCCCCGGTACCGACGGGTACAAGGTGTTGTGCCATTCATTGCGCGCGGTGTGCAGGTCGGAGTGGCAGACGCCGCAGTAGAGGATCTCGATCTGCACATCGTCGGCGCCGGGAGCGCGACGTTCGAAGGTGAAAGGCTTGAGTGAATCCTTGGGATTTTGGGCCGCGTAGCTATACGTCTTGGTCATGGCGTCGTCACCTTGGGTTTCATGGGGCAGGAAATAACTTGACCAGCATAGCCACTGAATCGTTCAGGCGGATGACGATCCTGAGACAGGGAGACAAGCCGGTCTATCCGTTTCCGCAAGCCCCCCCGGTTGGCTCAGCCCTGCCACATGGACAGTTCGACGTCTTCGGCGAACGGCGTGGACAGGTAACCCTCGGCAGGATTGCGCACCCGTGCCAGGTACTCGGGGCTATGGTCGGCATTGTCGGCGATGATAAGCGCGCCAGGCCGCAGGCGGCTCTGCAGCAGGCCGAGGATCTCGGGGTAGAGCGCCTTGGCACCGTCGAGCAGGACCAGGTCGATGCTTTCCGGAAGGTCGACACTGAGGGTTTGCAAGGCATCGCCCTCGCGGATATCCACCAGGTCGAGCAGCCCTCCGAGCGCCAGGTTGTTCCGTGCCCGTAGCACCTTGGATGGCTCGAATTCGCTGGTGATCAAGCGGCCGCCGCCATTGTCCCGCAGGGCGGCGGCGAGGTGCAGGGTCGAGAGGCCGAACGAGGTGCCGAATTCGACAATGGTCCGCGCCGTGCAACTGCGCGCCAGCATATACAGGAGTGTCCCGGTCTCTCGCGAGACCGCCAGGGGAAAATCCTTCAGGCGGGTATAGAACTCGAGGTAGTCGGTCTTGCTGCGCATCAGGCGCACGCGCTCTTCTTCCGAGATATTGCCGGCGGCGGCGACGAGGGTTGGCCAGGTTTCATCGGCCTCGGCGAACAGGCGGTCGAGCAGGGGCGCGAGGGGGGCTTGGGTCAGGGTTTTCATGGGATTTTCCAAGTGGGGTCGGTGAGGGTTTATAATGCGAATAAACCTTCATGTTTTCTATTCGCATTGCGAGCCTTGCCCATGACCGATCGCCCAAGTACGCGGATTTCCTCACGTAAACAGCCCAAGCAGGCTCGATCCAATGATCTGGTCGATTCGATTCTGCAAGCGGCTATTCAGGTTTTGGCGAAGGAGGGCATGCGCCGCTTTACCACTACGCGGGTGGCTGAGCGGGCCGGGGTCAGTGTCGGTTCGGTGTATCAATACTTCCCGAACAAAGCCGCGATCCTCTTCCGCCTGCAAAGCGATGAGTGGCGCGAGACCAGCGAGATGCTGCGCGGCATCCTTGAAGACACCCGTAATCCGCCGCTGGAACGGTTGCGTCTGCTGGTTCACGTCTTTATCCGCTCCGAATGCGATGAGGCCGAGGTGCGCGTGGCACTGGATGACGCTGCGCCGTTTTATCGCGATGCACCCGAGGCGCAGGAGGTAAGGGCGGCGGGCAAACAGGCTGTCGAAGTGTTCATGCGCGAGGTGCTGCCCGAAGCCTCGGAGGCGACCCGGGCCGTGGCCGGCGATCTGATCAAGGTGACGCTCAGTTCGGTGGGCAAGCAGTTTTCGGAAAGCCCACGGACCCCGGCGCAGATCGAAACCTATGCGGATGCCATGGCCGAAATGTTTTGCGCCTACCTGCGAGGCCTCGGACACTGTTGATAGCCCTCGTCGGATCAGGCCGCCTGATCCAGCACCTGGTCATCCCGTTCGGTATCGCTGTCATTCTCGACCGAGCTCCGGTCGAGAAACAGAAACACCACGGCGGCCGTCAGCACGGTGATAGCCGTCAGTACCCACAGCAAGGTGCTGAACGCGGCACTGTAGCCCTCGGCCAATGCCGCGCGTCCGGCGGCGGGCAGCAATTGCATGGCGCCGGCAAGATCGCCGGTGGCCAGATGCTGTGCGGCGCCGACGATATCGGGTGTCACCGTACCGCCGAGGTGGCTGGCGGTGAAGGCCGACAGCAGCGCCATGACGACGGCAATGGCCACACCTTCACCGGCCACCCGGGTGGTGCTGAAAATACCGGTGGCCATGCCGGCGCGCTCCTTGGGTACCACGCTGACCGCCATGCCATCCATCAAGCCCCAGGGCAGGCTGATGCCGACACCGATGACGAACATGGGCCAGGCCAGCGCGGTGGTACTGCTGCCCACCGGTACATGGCCCAGCCAGAACAGCCCGGCGGCACACACCAGCAAGCCACTGCCGCACAAGGTCGAGGGCGACAGCCAGCGAGTCAGGTAGCCTGCGACAATCGGCAATACCAACAGTGGCGCCGACAACGCGACCAGCAACCAGCCGGCCGCGACCTCGCTCATGCCTTCGATGCCGACGAAACGGATTGGCAGCAGGATCAGCAGCACCACAAAGGAATAGGCCGGTGCGGCCGCCAGCAACTGCACGCCGACGAAGCGCGGGAAGCGGAACAGCGTCAGGTCGAGCATCGGCTGGGCGACCCGCTGTTCGATGATGACGAAGGCGGCGAAGGACAGCAGCGCGACGGCGAACAACCCAAGCACCAGCGGATCGGCCCAACCGCTTTCCGGCGCCTTGAGGATGGCAAAGGTGAAGATCCCCAGCGCCCAGGTGAAGGTGATTGCACCGGGCCAATCGATACCGGCCGCCTCGGGGTTGCGCGACTCGTTCATATAGCGCGTGGCCAGGATCAGTGAAATCGCCGCCAGCACGGTGATCAGCAGGAAGATCACCTGCCAGCCGAACGCCTCGATCATCACGCCGGCGGCCACGGGGCCGAAGGCCAGGCCGATACCGAAGCTGGTTCCGACGAAACTGAACGCCCGGATGCGTCCCGGGCCTTCGAAGACTTGGGCCAGGGCGGCCATGCCACTGGAGAAGGCGGCCGCGGCGGCCAGTCCCTGGGCTGCGCGCAGGACGTCGAACAGCGTCAGGCTCGAGGCGAAGGGCAAGGCCGCGGCGAGCAGGGCAAAAGCGCTGACGCCGCCGATAAAGACTTTCTTGCGGCCATAGTTGTCCGCCAGCGCGCCGGCCAGCATCAGGCAACTGCCGAAGGTCAGCATAAAGGCGTTGGTGACCCAGTTCAGTTCCATCGGCGAGCCGCCGAAGGTGCGGCCGATGGCGGGCAGGGCCACGGCCGCCGCGGTGAAGTTGAAGGGCATGGTGATGGCCGTGATGCACACGGCCAGCAGTATCAGCCTCTGTTGAAGCAAGAGTGGAATGGGCATCTTGAGAGATCCTTGTAGCGGGCAGGTGTATCTGCCCTGGGCAAGCGAGACGACGGCCGCGATTTGCTGGTTTGTCCGGGCTGTCGGAACATGCAAGGATTTTAAAGAGCGGGTAATCTGGCAAAAAGCGGTAAAAATTCCGCCCATATCGGAATAAAAGGATCGAATAGGAGGCGGCAGGTGGATCGACTGAGTGGCTTGATGGCCTTTATCCGCACGGCCGAACTGGGCAGTTTCGTCGCGGCGGGCAGGGCGTTGGGGCTGTCGGCTTCGGCCGTCGGCAAGGGCGTGACCCGGCTTGAACAGCAGTTGGGCGTGCGGCTGTTTCAACGCTCGACCCGCAGCCTCAGTCTGACCGACGAGGGCCGGGTGTTCCAGGAGCGTTGCCGGCGCATCCTCGATGACCTCGACGACGCCCAGGCGACCTTGTCGCAGTCCACGGAAATCCCCCGTGGGCGCTTGCGCATCAGCATGCCGGCGGCCAGCTATCATCTGTTCCAGTCGGTACTGACGGCGTTCATGGCGCTATATCCTGATATCGAACTGGACCTCGACTTCAGCGACAAACTGGTGGATGTGATCGAGGAAGGCGTGGACATCGCCATTCGCAGCGGCGAACTGCCGGACTCGCGGCTGATGAGCCGACCGTTGCCGGGCGTGCAACCAGTGCTGTGCGCTGCGCCGGCTTATCTGGAACGCCATGGCACGCCGCAGACCCCGGCTGAATTGGACGATCACCTGGCGGTGCGTTTTCGCTATTTCAAGAATGGCAAGCTGCTGGACTTTCCGTTATTGCGCGAGGAGGGCGCGCGGGAGCCACGGACCCGCACGGTGATGATCAGCAACAATATGGAAATGGTGCTTGCGGCACTGCTCAAGGGCTTTGGTCTGGGCGTCATTCCGGATTTCCTCGCCCGCGAGGCCCTGGCCGACGGCTCGCTGCGCTGCCTGCTGCATGGCTATCTGATCCCTCCGGACAGCATGAGCATTGTCTGGCCTTCGAGCCGTCAGCTGTCGCGCAAGATTCGCGTGTTCGTGGATTTCATGTGCGAGCGGCTGGAGCAGGAGGCGGTGCAACTGCGCGCGACCCTCGCGCAGGAGTGTCTCTATGCCCGCAGGAGCGAGAGTCCGCTGGCTCGCGATGGAGCTGAGCGCTGATCCCGTACCTCAGTCGTTGCCGAGCAATGAGCGGGCGAAGTCATCCGAGGCTATAAAATCCAGGGTCTTGCGCAGTTGAAGGGATTCCTCTGCACCGAATGCCTGCTCGAAACGGCACGACATCCGCTGGGAGATCTGCCGGGCTTCTTCGTATTTGCGCTGGCCTTCCTCGGTCAGCAGCACGCGCCGGCTGCGCCGGTCGAGCTCGTCCACCTGCAACACCACCAACCCGTCGCGCACCAGCGGCTTGAGGGTATGGCCGAGTGCAGAAAGGTCCATCACCAGGGACTGGGCCAAGTCACGCATTTTCGGCCGGTCGGCGCGGGCGATATGCGACAGCAGGGAATACTGGGTAGCTTTCAGGCCGCAGGCTGCGAACGCTTCGTCATAGATTTGTCCCAGGCGCCGGGACGCACGGCGCACAGCACCGTTCGCGCAACTGCTGGTCTGGGGGCTGTCAAGACTGGGTGGCGCACATTTCAAGGACTGATCACTCTCTAATGCAAAGGTCGAGCCAGTAATTATGCCTGTGACCGCCTCGAGAACAAGGTTTTTTCAGGTCATGGCCGAAAACGGCCTGTCTGACAAGAAATATACTTGCGTATGCCTCTAAGATCTATATCGTGGCATATACCTCTTTATGACCTGGATGTCAGGGCAATTTGCCCGGGTGGAAAAGGCGACAGGGCAGAAGCAGGGCGCTACGGCCAGCGTCCCTCTCGCCTGCATCACGTACCTTCTTCCGTGTTCAATCCCCTGTCTGGATCACACCTATGCTGAGCCTTGTGCGCATTGCATTACGGCGCCCCTACACCTTCCTGGTGTTGGCTATCTTCATCCTGATCGTCGGGCCGCTGGCCGCCTGGCGTACGCCGACCGATATCTTTCCGGAAATCCGCATCCCCGTGATTGCCGTGATCTGGCAGTACACCGGGCTGCCACCGGATCAGATGGCCGGCCGTATCACCTCGCCCTTCGAGCGGGTCCTGACCACCACGGTCAACGACATCCGCCATATCGAGGCGCAGTCGCTGAACGGTTTCGGCATCGTCAAGGTGTACTTCCAGCCGGGGGTCAATATCAGCACCGCGAACGCGCAACTGACCTCGGTGTCCCAGGCGATCCTGCGCAACCTGCCACCCGGTACCGTGCCGCCCTTGATTCTCAATTACAGCGCCTCGACGGTCCCTATCGTGCAATTGGCGTTATCGGGTAACGGGCTCAGCGAACAGAAGCTCGGCGACCTGGGGCTCAATACCGTACGCCTGTTGCTCACTTCGGTGGCCGGTGCGGCCGTGCCTTATCCGTTCGGCGGCAAGACCCGCCAGGTGCAGATCGACCTCGATTCAGCGCGGATGCAGGCCCGCGGGCTTTCGGCCCAGGACGTCGCCACCGCCCTGGCGACGCAGAACGTGATCACCCCGGTGGGCACGCAAAAGATCGGCAGCTACGAATATATGCTGCAACTGAACAACGCGCCTTCGGACTTCCGCGACCTGGAAAACCTGCCGATCAAGACCGCAGACGGTACCACGGTATTGATTCGTGACGTGGCGACGGTGCGCGACGGCAACCCGCCGCAGACCAATATCGTCCACGTCAACGGCAACCGCTCGGTGTTGATCCCGGTGCTCAAGACCGGTTCGGCCTCGACCCTGGGGGTGATCGCCGGGATCAAGGACAAGCTGGCCGAGTCCAAGGCGGCCTTGCCGCCGAACCTGAATATCGACCTGATCGGCGACCAGTCGCTGTTCGTCCGTGCGGCGATCAGCGGTGTAGCTCGCGAAGGGATCATTGCCGCGGCACTGACCAGCCTGATGATCCTGCTGTTCCTCGGCAGCTGGCGTTCGACGGTGATTATCGCCGTGTCGATTCCGCTGGCGATCCTGTCCTCGATTGCCACCCTGTCGATGCTCGGCGAGACCCTCAACATCATGACCTTGGGCGGGCTCGCGCTGGCGGTGGGGATCCTGGTGGACGATGCCACGGTGACCATCGAGAACATCAACTGGCACCTGGAGCACGGCAAGCCGGTGGAGACGGCGATACTCGATGGCGCCGCGCAGATCGTCACGCCGGCGTTTGTCTCGCTACTGTGTATCTGTATCGTGTTCGTACCGATGTTCTTCCTCGACGGGGTTGCGCGTTTCCTGTTCGTGCCGATGGCCGAAGCGGTGATCTTCGCCATGATCGCCTCGTTCATTCTCTCGCGGACCCTGGTTCCGACCCTCGCCAACTACCTGCTCAAACCCCATGTACATGGGAATGACGGGAAGCCCCATGTAGCGCCGTCGAACAATCCGCTGGTGAAGTTCCAGCGCGGCTTCGAGGCGGCTTTCGAGACCTTTCGCGGGTATTACCACGGGGCCCTGGAAGGTGCCTTGCAGCATCGGCGTACGGTCGTGGTGGCGATGCTGGCCTTTGTCGTTGCCTCGTTCGCCCTGGTGCCGTTCCTGGGGCGCAACTTTTTCCCCGAGGTCGACTCCGGGCAGATCCTGCTGCACGTGCGCGCTCCGGTGGGCACACGGGTGGAGAGCACCGCGCAGCTGATTGCCGAGATCGAGAAGTCGGTCCGCACGATAATCGAGCCCGAGCAACTGGCCGCGCTGGTGGACAATATCGGCTTGCCCATCAGCGGTATCAACACCGCCTACAACAACACCGGGACCGTGGGCTCCCAGGACAGCGATATCCAGATCAGCCTGAAAGAGGGACATCGGCCAACCGCCGAGTACATAAAGGAACTGCGCGAGACCCTGCCCCGTGAGTTCCCCAATGCGGTGTTCTCGTTCCCGGCCTCGGACATTGTCGGGCAGATCCTCAACTTCGGCTCTTCGGCGCCGATCGACCTGCAGATCAGCGGTAACAACCTGGCGGCCAACTTCACCTACGCCAGCAGCCTGCTGCGTGATATCCGCCGGGTCCCCGGCGTGGTGGATGCGCGTCTTCAACAGTCGCAGCAACTGCCGACCTTCAAGATCGATGTCGACCGGACCCGGGCGCAACTGGTCGGCCTGACCGAGCGTGACGTCACCAACAGCCTGGTGGTCAACCTCGCCGGTTCCAGCCAGGTGGCGCCGACGTTCTGGCTCAACACGGCCAACGGCGTGTCCTACCCGATCGTCCTGCAGACACCACAATACAGCCTCGACAGCCTGGCAGCCCTGCACAACCTGCCGCTGACCGGTAATGCCAGCGCCGCCGCGGACCAGACCCTCGGCGCCCTGGCGTCGATCGAGCGCAGCCATAGCAATTCGGTGGTGACCCAGTCAGATATCCAGTCGGTGGTGGAGATCCTGACCTCGATCCAGGGCCGTGACCTGGGCGGGGTGTCCGCGGATATCCAGAAGATCATCGCGGCCCATGCCAGCGACATCCCCACCGGTTCGAAAGTACAGTTGCAGGGCCAGGTGCAGACCATGAACTCGGCCTTCAACGGCCTGCTGTTCGGCTTGCTCGGCGCGGTGGTGCTGATCTATCTGCTGATCGTGGTCAACTTCCAGTCCTGGAGCGATCCGTTCGTGATCATCACTGCCTTGCCGGCGGCCCTGGCCGGGATTGTCTGGATGCTCTTCGTGACCCACACGCCGTTGTCGGTGCCGGCCCTGACGGGGGCGATCATGTGCATGGGCGTGGCCACCGCCAACGCCATCCTGGTGGTGAGTTTCTGCCGCGAACGCCTGGCCGAACACGGCGATCCGCTCAAGGCCGCCCTGGAAGCCGGTTTTACCCGTCTGCGCCCGGTGCTGATGACGGCCATCGCGATGATTATCGGCATGGCGCCGATGGCCCTGGGCCTGGGGGAGGGCGGTGAGCAGAACGCACCGCTGGGCCGCGCCGTGATCGGCGGCCTGGGCTTTGCCACCATCGCCACGCTGTTCCTGGTTCCACTGATTTTCAGTCTTGTCCATGGGCGCGATGCGCGCGCCGCATCACCTGCCATTGCTGCTCAAGGGGTCTGACATGTCCACCGATACCACCGTACCCAATCCGCCCCCTCGCGCACGCTCACGCCGTGGTTTGATCGCTCTTGTGTTGGGACTGGCGTTGCTGGTCGCCGTCGTGGTGCTGGGCATCAGCGTGCGGGCCAACGAGTCGCGGGAGCTGAAAACCTGGACCAACGCCCAGGCGCTGCCCAGCGTCAACCTGATCACCCCGGGCGTCCAGCCCCAGGGGCCGGTCCTCAATCTGCCCGGGCGGATGGAGGCGTATTCGCGGGCCTCGATCTTTGCCCGGGTCAACGGTTACCTCAAGTCCTGGAAAGTCGATATCGGGGCCCACGTCAAGGCCGGGCAACTGCTCGCCGAGATCGATACCCCCGAACTCGACCAGCAACTGCTGCAGGCCCGTGCCAACCTGGCCTCGGCCCAGGCCAATGCCACGCTGGCGCAGACCACGGCCAAGCGCTGGCAGGCGATGCTGGCGTCCGATTCGGTGTCGCGCCAGGATGTCGATGAGCGCACCGGCGACCTGGCGGCGAAACTGGCCAACGTCAAATCGGCCCAGGCCAGTGTCGAGCAGTTGGTCGCGACCAAGGGCTTCCAGCGCCTGACGGCACCCTTCGACGGCGTGGTCACCGCGCGCTCCACCGATGTCGGCGCCCTGATCAGCGCCGGTGGCAGCGCCGGGCGGGAGTTGTTTGCCGTTTCGGATGTCAGCCGCCTGCGGGTCTATGTGCAAGTGCCGCAGACCTTCTCGCCGCAGATCCGCATCGGCACCACGGCCCGGCTCACGGTGCCCGAGTACCGCAAGGAGTCGTTCAACGCCCGGGTGATCGCCACCGCCGACGCGGTGACGGCGGCTTCCGGCAGCACCCTGGTGCAACTGCTGGTGGACAACCCCGGCGGTCGCCTGTTGCCGGGTGGCTACACCAGCGTGCAGTTCGACCTGCCGGTCCAGGCCGATGTGCTGCGCCTGCCGGCCAGTGCCCTGGTGTTCGATGAGCACGGCATGCGGGTCGCGACCCTCGACAAGAACGATCATGTGCTGTTCAAGACCATCAGCATCGCCCGCGACTTCGGCGATACGGTGGAAATCGGCAGCGGCCTGGACGCCGGCGACCGGGTGATCGACACGCCGCCCGATGGCCTGGGCGACAACGATGCGGTGCGGGTGGAGGCCAAGCCCCATGGCTAAGCGCAGCCTGCTGTGGCCATCGGGCCTGTACCTGATCGCCAGCCTTGGCCTGGGCGCCTGCTCGCTGGCGCCGGAGCTGAAAGTGCCGAAGACCCCGGAGCCCGGGCAGTTCCATACCCAGGGCCCGTGGACGCTGGCCACGCCCGACGATCAGGCCAGCCGGGAAGGCTGGTGGCGGATCTACAAGGACCCGCAACTGGATGCGATGCAGCAGCAGTTGCTGGTCAACAACCCGGACCTGAGTGCTGCCTTGGCGCATTATGTCCAGGCCAGGGCATTCGTCGACCAGACCCGCTCCGGGTTGTTTCCCAAGGTCGAGGCGATCGGCAATGGCCAGCGTATACGCCAGTCGGATACGCGCCCGTTGCGCTCGGCCACGTCGCCGAATGTCTACGACTCGGCAACGCTGGGTATCGAGGTCGACTATGAAGTCGACCTCTGGGGCCGCGTGCGCGACACGGTCGCGGCCGGTGTCAGCGAAGCCCAGGCGTCACAGGCCGACCTGGCCTCGGTACGCTTGAGTCTGCAGGCCCAGTTGACGGACAACTACATCCACCTGCGCGGCCTCGACTGGCAGAACCAGTTGCTGAGCGAAACCCGCGATGCCTATACCAAGGCGTTGAGCCTGACCGAGGGGCTGCACGGTGGTGGGATCGTCTCCGGCCTGGATGTGGCGCGGGCCCGTACCCAGTTGTCGTCGGTCAAGTCGCAGTTGAGCCAGAACCGGGTCCAGCGGGCGCTGATCGAGCATGCAATTGCCGCGATGCTGGGGGAGTCGGCGTCGACCTATGCCATTGCCTCGAACACCGCGCCGATTGCCTTGCCCACTGTGCCCACGGGCCTGCCTTCGACGCTGTTGCAACGGCGTCCTGACATCGCCGCGGCCGAACGTCGGATCGCCGCGGCCAACGCCCGTATCGGCGTGGCCAAGGCCGCCTGGTTCCCGGCGATTACCCTGAGCGCCCAAGGGGGCTATCAGAGTGACGAGTTCGCCAACCTGCTGACGGCCCCGAACCTGTTCTGGGCGATTGGCCCTTCGCTGGTGGCGACCCTGTTCGACGGTGGTGCGCGCCAGGCCCAGGTGGATATCGCCAAGGCCGCCACCGATGAAGCGGCGGCCAAGTACCGCAGCGTGGTGCTCGGTGCCTTCGAGCAGGTCGAAAACAACCTTTCGACCATCGCCGGGCTCGACAACGCCCTGGTCGACCAGCGTGACGCCGCCGCGGCCGCACAGTATTCCGAAGACCTGTCCCTGGCCCGCTACCGTCAGGGCGCCGTGGCTTACCTGGATGTGGTGACGGCGCAGGTCGCCTCGCTGGAAGCGCGGCGTTCGGTGCTGGAACTGCAGACCCAGCAGTTGAGCGCCAATGTCGGCCTGGTCAAGGCGCTGGGCGGTGGTTGGAACATCACGCAGTTGAACGGCAAGCCCGAGGTTGCAGTCAATCAGGCTGCAGCAGGCAGCACCACGGCACCCCATTGAACCCAAGGAGTCTATCGAGCATGACGAACCCATCGGAGTATCTGCCACCCAAGGTCTGGACCTGGCACACCGAGAATGGCGGGAAATTCGCCAATATCAACCGGCCGATTGCCGGTGCGACCCACGACCAGGACCTGCCGGTCGGACGTCACCCGCTGCAGTTGTATTCCCTGGCCACGCCCAATGGCCAGAAGGTCACCATCCTGCTCGAAGAGCTGCTGGCCCTCGGTCACTCAGGGGCGGAATACGATGCCTGGTTGATCCATATTGGTGAAGGCCAGCAGTTCGGCAGTGGTTTTGTCAGGGTGAATCCGAACTCGAAGATTCCGGCGCTGATGGATTACAGCGGTGCAAAACCGATCCGCATCTTCGAGTCGGGGGCCATCTTGCAGTACCTCGCCGAGAAGTTCGGCGCGTTCTTCCCGACCGATCCCGCGGCCCGGGCCGAATGCCTGTCCTGGCTGTTCTGGCAGATGGGCAGCGCGCCGTACCTGGGCGGTGGTTTTGGGCATTTCTATGCTTATGCGCCGACCAAGATCGAATATGCGATCGACCGTTTTGCCATGGAAACCAAGCGTCAGCTCGATGTGCTCGACCGGCAACTGGCGGTCAGCGAATACATCGCGGGCAGCGAGTACAGCATCGCCGACATGGCGATCTGGCCCTGGTACGGTGGTCTGGTGAAAGGTCGGCTCTACGAGGCGGCGGAATTTCTTTCGGTGCAGGATTACCGGCATGTCCAGCGTTGGGCCGATGCTATCGACGCACGGCCCGCCGTGCAGCGTGGGCGCATGGTCAACCGGGTGTCCGGGGAGCTCTCCGGGCAGTTGCGCGAGCGCCACGATGCCAGCGATTTCGCTACCCGCACCCAGGACAAGCTGGCTGTTGCGAGCGAGTAACCCTGTCGATAGCGGCGTCTAAGCAAGATGATGAGGTGGCGTGCGCTGGCCGCCCGGGTGAGGACGTGACAAGCTGGAGCGTGCTTATTATAATTTGATTATCATAAGCCGCTTCAGAGTGTCGGTATCTCCATGGAAAGCAAGACTGCACGCTTGACCGTACTCATTGACCCGGTCAAGAAAAAGGCCCTTGAGGAGCTTTGCGCTGCCCAGGACCTGACGCCGTCCCAGGTGGTCCGCCAGCTGATTCGCGACTACCTGGAAACCCACGGTGTTTCCTATTCGACCCAGAGCAAGACCGCCGGCAAGGTGCAATGACACGGCCGTTCGACGCCGGGCAGACAGCCTTTACTGCCCGGGTTCACGGGTTGCGGTCAGTGCCGAATTGAAGTCGGCATGATAGTGCCCAGGCCCCAGCGCCTGGAGTATCCCGGCCTTGCGCAGCTTGCCGAGGACTTTCTCGTTGGCTTCGCACAACTTCACGACAATGTCTCGGCCATGTAGCTGCTCGATGACTTCGAGCAGGGTCTGCAAGCCCGTGATGTCCATGAAGGGCACGTGATTCAGGCGAATGATCAGGGTCCCGGGATCGGTGTGGGTCTGTGCCAGCACCCGTTCGAAGGTCTCCGCCGCCCCGAAGAACAGCGGCCCCTCGATGCCATACACCAGGACATTGGGCGGTAACTCGACCTGGCCGTTGAGGCGCAGCTCGACCTCCAGGTCCTTGCCGACCATTTTCTGCACTTCCACCGAAGACGCCATTCGCCGCATGAATTGCAGCATGGCGAGAATGACGCCGATATTCACGGCGATGGTCAGGTCGCTGAAGACCGTCAGCAGGAAGGTGATCAGCAATATCGCGATATCGGCCCGTGGCGCCCGCTGGAGCATGCGCTTGAAGTGCTTCAGCTCGCTCATGTTGTAGGCCACGACAAACAGAATGGCCGCGAGGGCACACAGCGGGATATTCGAAGCCAATGGCGCCAGGAAGGAAATCAGCAACACCAGGGTCAGCGCATGGGCCAGGCCGGCGAGGGGGCTGTTGCCGCCGTTGCGGATATTGGTCGCCGTTCGGGCGATGGCGCCGGTCGCGGCAAAGCCGCCGAACAAGGGGCTGAACAGGTTGGCGATGCCCTGGCCGATCAATTCCTGGTTGGAGTCATGCCGGGTGCCGGCCATGCCGTCGGCGACCACCGCCGAGAGTAACGACTCGATGGCGCCCAGCATGGCGATGGCAAACGCCGGGCCGATCAATTCGATGATTCGCGGCAGGGTCACTTCCGGCAGGCTCAAGGTCGGCAACCCCTGGGGGATCCCGCCGAAGGCGCTGCCGATCGTGGCCACCCCGGGAAACTGGAAAAACGACTGCATGACGGTGGCGACCACCATCGCGACCAATGGCCCGGGCACGCGTTTCATACCGGGGAGCCTGGGCGTGAGCAATACCAGCAGCAGGCTCAGGCATGCCAGCAGGGTTGTCGCCGGGTGAAGCTGCGGCAGTGCTTGAAGCAGGTGCCAGAGCTGTTCATGAAAATGACCGGCGGCGACTTTCGGCAGGCCGAAGAAGTCTTTCCATTGTCCGACCCAGATAATCACGCCGATACCGGCGGTGAAGCCTACGATCACCGGGTCGGGGATGAACTTGATAATGGCGCCGAGCCGGGTGATCCCGAGCAGCAGCAGGATCGCCCCGGCCATGAACGTCGCTATCTGCAGGCCGTCAATGCCGTAGCGGGCGCTGATACTGGCCAGGATCACGATAAAGGCACCGGTGGGGCCGGCGATCTGTACCCGGCTGCCACCAAACAAGGACACCAGCAGGCCGCCGACAATGGCGGTGTAGATGCCTTGTTCGGGCTTGACCCCCGAGGCGATGGCAAAGGCCATGGACAGCGGTAGCGCGACGATTCCCACGATGACCCCCGCGACCAGATTACGCGGCCAGTGCTTGCGCCCCAGCAATCCGGATTTCCACGCTTCTCGTATCGCGATCATGACGCTTGCTCCACGGGGGTCATGTGCATAACATTAACATATGATGATAATAGAACAGCAATAGGATTCTGTAGTCCCCGTCGATGCCGGAATCCTTGCTGTCCGCCGTCGTGGAATCAACGGGAGCGTCCGGAAAGCAGCCGTAGCCAGGGCGGTAGATGCAAGGCGCTCATGATCAGGTACATCGTCACCATGCCGTCGAGGGCAAAGGTTCCCTGCATCGACGAGCAGGCCATCTGCGTGCCCGGGCTGAGGGCCGTGAGCAGTGCCATGCCGGCGAAGGTTGGGGCCGCGGCCAGGCACATCCAGTCGGCAATGCTCAGCGCATTGCCGGCTGGCGCTCCGTTCGATCGATCTTCATTTGTTCGACTGGACAAGAGCATGCTGCTTACTCCTGATCGTATTCGTCGTGGCGGCGCCACCAGATACCCTGTTCATTGCGGCCCTTGGGCGCGCGGTCGAGCCACTGGTACATGCCCCAGACACCGTCCAGCCCGCGGGCATAGCTGGAGTAGGTGTGGTAGATCTCGCCCTCTTCAAGCACGAAGGCGCTGAGACCGGGTCGTTCGCGAATGAAGGTGGCTATGTCGGTGCCGGTGGCGGCGGCGGTCCGGGCAATCGGACTTTCACTACCTTGCAGTTGCCACTCCTTGACGGTCTGGCCTCTCTGTGGCCCCGCCAGAGGCGCCTCGCGCAGGTAGTTGTAGACGATGCCGCCTTCGCGCTGCTGCTCCTCGCTGAACCAGACATTGAAGTCACTGTTGAAATCGCTGCCGAACGAGCTGGCCCAGTCGAAGCTCCAGCCCATGCGCTGCTTGAACGCCTGCAGCTTGGCCAGCGGTGCCCGCGAGATGGCGGTAAAGGCGACGTCATGGTGTTCGAGATGGACAACGATGCCATTGAAACCATCGGCGATCGACGAGCAGGATGGGCAGCCGGCGCTGTAGTCAGGCCCGAACATGAAGTGATAGACAAGGAGCTGCGAACGGCCCTTGAACAGCTCCAGCAGTGAGACGTTGCCCGCCGGGGTGTCGAAGCGGTAGGCCTTGTCGATCCGTACCCAGGGCAGTGCCTGGCGTCGCCGGGCCAGGGCGTCGCCGCGCCGGGTCAGTTCTTTTTCATCGGCCAGCAGGTCGAGTCGCGCCGCCAGCCATTCTTCGCGTGTGCCAATCTTCTGTGTGCTCATCATGGTTCTCCATTTGCCAGTGCTCGTCGTACCATCGGTTGTGCGAGCGGTTACGGGGTGGTCGTTAACAGACTAGGACGGGCCTGGCAGATGGCGGGAGTGACAAGTTTGACGGGATGCCCATGGACGCGATGATCACGGCGGCGGCGCGGCTGCTTGCCAGCGGGGATGTCCTCGGCGCCTTGAAGCGGGTGGCCCTGCGCGACGACGGGCCCGGGCTTGCGCTGCGCGGCATTGCCATGGCGCAGTTGGGTGATCTGGTGCGTGCCAGGGCGCTGCTCAAGCTGGCAGTCCGTGCCTTCGGGCCGCAAGAGGCGGTGGCGAGGGCGCGCTGCATTGTCGCCGAAGCCGAGATTGCACTGGTCTCCCGTGACCTGGCCTGGCCGGTCAAGGCACTCGCCGACGCGCGGGCGGTTCTCGAGGGGTATGGCGATCGCTTGAATGCCGCGCATGCGCGTCATCTCGAAGCCCGGCGCCTGCTGTTGACCGGTCATCTTGGCCAGGCCGAACGTCTGCTGGACGCGCTTGAGCCGAGATTGCTGGCGCCACCCTTGAGGGCCGCTTACGAGTTGGCCTGCGCCGGGATCGCCATCCGGCGCCTGCACACGGCGGCGGCACGCGCTGCGTTGCAGCGGGCGGAAAATGCCGCCCATGAGGCGGGTATCGGCGTATTGGCGGCTGAAGTCGAAAGCGCCTCGCAGGTCCTGAAGATACCTGCGGCACGTCTGATCACGGGGGGTGAGGCGCGTTTGCTGCTGTTGGAAGAAGTCGAGCAACTGTTTGCCTCCGCGGCGTTGGTGGTGGATGCCTGCCGCTACGCTGTGGTTGAAGGTCACACCCAGGTATCGCTGACGACGCGACCGGTCCTGTTCGCGTTGCTCCGTGCCCTCGCCGAGAGCTGGCCGGGTGCGGTCTCGCGGCAGGCGCTCATCGCCCGGGCATTTCGCGGCAAGGAAGCCGATGAATCACACCGGGTCCGGCTGCGGGTCGAAATAGGACGGTTGCGGGGTGAGATTCGCGGGTTCGCGCAGGTGAGGGCGACCGGCGAGGGCTTTGTGCTTATGCCGCGACAGGCCCATGAGGTGGTTATCCTGGCGCCGCCTGTCGAGGAGCGGCACGGTTCGCTGCTCGCCCTTTTGGCCGATGGTGAAGCGTGGTCGAGTTCGGCCCTGGCGATTGCGTTGGGGAGCAGCCCGCGCACGGTGCAGCGGGCGCTCGAAGCCCTGGTGACGACAGGCAAGGTGCAGGCTTTCGGTCGTGGGCCGGCCTGCCGCTGGACGCTCCCGTCCGTGCCGGGGTTCCCGTCAACGTTGTTACTCCCGGGGCCGCTGGGCAGCGACTAGACTGAGGTCATGAAAAACTCTCAAGCTGAAATTCTTCGTGAATACGGGCCTTTTCCAGGGGCCGACTCGGTTGCGGGCGTGACCTATGACGGCCAGCACGTCTGGTTTGCCTCGGGTGACAGGCTCAATGCCCTTGATCCGGAAACCGGGGCGGTGGTGCGCTCGATCGATGTCGCCGCGCAGGCCGGCACCGCTTTTGATGGCCGATACCTGTTCCAGATTGCCGAGGGGCGCATCCGCAAGATCGATCCGAAGACCGGCGAGGTGCTTTCGAGCATACCGGCCCCCGGCGATGGTGGTGACTCCGGGTTGGCATGGGCCGAGGGAACGCTCTGGGTCGGGCAGCATCGGGGGCGTCGGATTCATCAGGTCGATCCCGAAACCGGGGCGGTTCTGCGCATTATCGAATCGAAGCGTTTCGTCACGGGGGTGACCTGGGTTGATGGCGAGCTTTGGCACGGTACCTGGGAAGACGACAAGAGCGATGTTCGGCGGGTGAATCCGCAGACGGGCGCGCTGCTGGAGCGGATCGATATGCCGGCTGGCATGGGGGTGTCGGGGCTTGAGTCCGATGGCCAGGATCGGTTTTTTTGTGGTGGCGGAAACAGCGGCAAGCTCCGGGCGGTTCGTCGGCCCAGATAAGCCGCAGGACCTGCGGCGCTTATCCGGACGCCATCGCCGGCAAGCCGGCTCCCACAAGTCCGTGCATCACCGCAAACTATCATGGCTACCACCGATCCCCTGTAGGAGCTGGCTTGCCAGCGATGAGGCCCTTGAAGTTTGCGGTGCTTGTCCGGGTACCATCGCGTACAAGTTTTTCTATCTTTACTCCGCTATTTCCCTAGCTAACGCTCAGCCAGGCAGTGCTAAAAGCACACTGAAACAGGCCTGGAAAAAACCATGACTTCCTTTTCACCCAGTCGTCCCACCTCCGGGTTTGGCGCCTTCTGCGCGGCCAGCTTCCTGCTTTCGGTCGCCTACGGCTCGACCTTCCTGCTGGCCTTGCTGGTCAAGTCTTTCGGTGGCAACGAGCACGATGCCGGGCAGGTCATTGCCACGGCAATGTTCAGTACCCTGGTCGCGGTCATCGGCTCGGGACATATGATGAATCGCTGGGGGGCGGCGCGCTGCGTCGCCTTGGCTGCCATGTGCCTGGCCTGTGCTTCGCTCGGATTTGCCCTGGTTCAAGGGCTGGGTGTCGCGCTGCAGCTTTGCGGCCTGCTGCTGGGACTGGGCTGGGGAATTTTCTACACGCTGGGACCGATCATGGTGGCGGCAATGATCGAACCCGCGCGGCGTACCCACTGTTTTGCCCTGCTCTCGGGCAGCATGTTGACCGGTATCGGCAGCGGTCCCATCACTGGCAAGCTCGCCGGCTACTTCGGTTTGCCGATCCAGACGGCGTTCTTCTGCGCGACCACCACCGCGATACTCGGTGGCCTGTATTTCTGGCATCTGGGTGGTCGCGACGAGGAGGGCAGCGATCAACGGCAGGCGATCAAGATCAGCGCTACGTCAGCCGTTCAGGTGCTGCGTTCCAGGTCCGTGTTCTCGATCCTGATGGTCGGGCTGGGCGGTGCGATCTTCGGTGGCCTGGGCAGCTTTCAAACCAGCTATGCCGCCAGCCTCGGACTCGACTATTCGCTGTTTTTCCTCTGCTTCATGGGGGCTGCCATCGCCTGTCGGCTGCTGATTGCCGGTTGGGTGGTCAAGCGCAATCCGTTTGCTGCGTCCAGCGTATTGACCACGCTGATGCTGCTGGCGGTACTCGGTTTTGGCCAATGGGTACACGACAGCCTGAGCTACGGCGCCATGGCGGCTTTGCTGGGCATCGGCTACGGACTGAACTACTCGGTGATCAACGGGCTGGCGGCCAATGAAGCGCCGTCGGGGCTGACTGCGCAGGCGCTGTTGCTGTTCAGCCTGGCCTATTTCCTCGGGGTTTTTGGTTTCCCTTTCGTGGCCGGCAAGCTGATCGCCGATGGCGGCGTGCACGGCATGCTGTTCAGCACCGGGCTGATTGCCGCACTGGTGTGGATCATCAGCACCGGCCGCTGGTTGGGCAGCCTGGCGCTTTCAAACGTGCGCGAAACCTAGGCCCTCAGGCCAGGATGATGTCCTTGAACCGGGCCTTGAGTGCCTCGAACGCCACTTCTTCGCTGGCCCGCTGATTGGTCACCAGCACATCGATGCGTTCCGGCGGGCAGAAGCTGATACGGCTTTGTACGCCGAGCTTGCTGTAGTCGGCAAGGATCACCACCCGTTCGGCGTGCTCGGCCATGGCCCGGGCCACCTCGCTTTCGCGGTGATCGTAGTTGCTGGCGCCGTGCTGGGCGTCCAGGCCCACCGGCGAGAGCAGCGCGAGGTCGGCGCGATAGCGACCGATTTCCGCCACCGTGGTTGCGCCCACCGTGGCCGGTGAACGGTCACCGAGGGAACCGCCGAGGATGATCACTTCGTTATGCAGGCTGCCCGGTGCGCTGCCGCGCAGGTGCAGCGCGACGTTGAACGCGTTGGTAATCACCGTCAGCCCACCCAGCTTGGCCAGTTCCTGGGCGAGAATTTCAGTGGTGGTGCCGGCGTCGATAAAGATCGTCTGCCCATGGCTGAGCAAACCCACCGCGGCCCGGGCCAGGTCACGCTTGAACTTGACGTTGATATGCGCGCGCTCGGCTATCGGCGCCTCGTCCTCGACCATGATCGCACCACCGTGGATGCGTTTCAGCTCGCCCAGGGCTTCCAGCGCCACCAGATCACGCCGCACTGTTTCGCGGGAAACATTCAGTTCCGTGACGATGCGGTCGGTGGTCACGCGCTGCAAGGTTGCCAGCAGTGCACGAATCCGCTGGTAACGCTCTTCTTGCCACATACCTCATGTCCTTGCTGTTGGGATCAGTATCCGAGCACGCATTGTGGGAGACGGGACAGCGCTGTCAAGTCGGCGGTCCATCACCACCGGTGAGAAAGTGTCGATGTGCCATAAATGTGTAATATTGTGGCATTGTTGTATTTATGTGTATTTGGCGTTAGCCTCATTGCCGGGCGGCCGGTTCCCCTGCGCCCTTGCCTTGAAACACGCACTCGCCGTCGCCTCCGTTTGCGACCATTCTTCTAATTCCAGGAGTTATGCCATGCAGCGTCGCCAGTTTCTGAACACCCTTGCCGCCGTTTCCGTTGTCAGTCCCTTGTTGTTGAGCGGCCGCCTTGCCGAGGCCGCGACGACCAAGGCCGTGCCCAGCGAGTTGGACCCGGCGCGCTGGTCGCCGTTGAACCAGAAGCGCCTGCAGGCGGTGATTGACCAGCATGGCGTGAAGAGTGCGTCCTATCACCCGGACAAGCGTCCGTATGCGGTGTTCGACTGGGACAACACCTGCATCATGAACGACTGCGAAGAGGCGCTGCTGGTCTACCAGATGAACAACTTGCAGTACAAACTCAGCCCCGACGAGTTTGCCGCCGTGCTGCGCCAGGACGTACCCAACGGTCCGTTCATGAAGGATTACCTCACGGTCGACGGCAAGCCGGTGAACATGGAAGACATCGCCGCCGACGTCGAAGCCGACTACCGCTGGCTGCACGCCAACTACAAGGGCCTGGCCGGCAGCAAGAGCCTGGAAGAAATCCACGCCACCGACCAGTTCAAGGACTTTTTCACCAAGCTCTACTTCATGTATGACGCGATCTGCGACAGCTATCCGGTGGAGATCGGCTACAAATGGATCATCTACTTCTACAAGAACATGAGCACCGCCGAGTTGCAGGCGATGGCCGAGGCGTCCAATAACCACGACCTGGGTGATGGCCTGCGCAAGGTCAAGTACGAGAGCCCGAGCAGCCTGCCGGGCAAGGCCGGGGTGGTCGCCGATACGCACTTCCACGGTATCCGTATCCACGAGGAAATCCGTGGTTTGATGCACACGCTGCGGGCCAACGGCATCGACGTCTATGTCAGCACCGCGTCCATCGACGATGTGGTCCGGGTGTTCGCCGGCAACCCCAACTACGGCTACGGCGTACCGCCGGAAAACGTGATCGGCCTGCGCCTGTCCATGACCGACGGCAAGTACGACAGCCGCTACCTGCCGGACTGGCACTTCAACTACGGCCCGGGCAAGACCATCGGCATCAAGAATATCCTGGTGGCGAAGAAGGGTTATGGCCCGGTGCTGGTGGCCGGTGACAGCGACGGCGATGCCTGGATGCTGCGTGACTTCAAGGACACCGCCGTGGGCGTGATCGTCAACCGCATGAAAAAGGGCGAGATCGGTGCCGACAGCCAGAAGGCCGCCGAGCAGTTGGGCAAGGCCGATGCGCGGTTCATCCTGCAGGGCCGCGACGAGCAGACCGGCCTGATGATCCCGGACGAGAAATCGATCAAGTACGGCAAGACCGAGCGCAAGCTGCTGGCCTGAGTCCGTCGGCTCGCGGGTGGCGCAAGGTCGCCCGCGAGTCGCGCGGTTATCTGGGTTGTTGATCCGGGCGCCGTCCAGGGTCGCAAGTCAGTTGTTGCGCACTCTTCAACATTCCGTTCAACGTGCACTATCCCTCTACGACTTTTCCTCGATTGACCGTTGTTACAGTGATTTCTCGAACGCAAGTGATGTGACTTGCCGTGAGGTCATCAACCGGTTTTTCTATTTATCGAGAGTCGTTTTATGAATACCGACGCCCCCGTCAGCAACACCGCGCTTATCCTGCTTGAGGGCAGGAACGATATCCCCAACGTCAGCGACCTGGCCACTCATAAAGTACCCGGCCCCGATCTTGTTACGGTAGTGACCCTGCGCGATCTGACTCACCCCGATCAACCGGTGACGCTGGATACGAGCCGGCAAAAGGGCGTTCTGTTCAGTGTCAAATACGCGTTGTGCCAAAGACAGGCCAGGGGCCGTTATGAACTGTTCAGCCGAGTGTATTTCGGCGACACGCTTACCCATGAGGGACACCACCCGGTGACACTGGGTGATCAGGATCAAAGGGGTATCGTCATTCGCGTGGATCCCAGGACCAGTCCGCCTCCCGCGGCGGTTACCCGGCTGGTGGTTCTTGAGGGCACTGGCGATTGGACAACCCGGGAAGCTCGTGATCCAGATCGGGTGACGGTGGTCAAACTGATGGATGTCACTGATCCCGCACAGCCGATCATTATGGACATGAGTCGAAAAACAGGAAGTCAGTTCGAAATAAAATACGCCCACTGTCAAGTTCGGCCAGGGCATGTCTATCAATTGTCAGGTGAGACTTACCAGAAAGATCAGATCACTCATGTCGGAAGTATGGGGATTAACCTGGATGGCAATGGGCACAAAGGCCTGTCCATAGAGTTTCGTAAACTTGTTGATCGGGACCTGATGCCGCGCGAGCGCTGAGACCGATCTTTTGCGGGGGACGTACTACACTGGTGCAGTGATGGCGTCCGCCGCATTTGAACGCTCAAGCAGCCTGGCCTCGGAGTAGTTTCATGAAAACAAGGAACATCAGGTTGACTTCCAGATCCCTGCTCGGTTTCGGGCTGATCTGTCTGCTGCTGATCAGCCTCGGGCTGACCTCGCTGTACCGTATGAAAGAAATCCACGATGCCTCCCTGGAGTTGCAAGCGAACTGGTTGCCGAGTGTGCGCCAGGCCAGCCGCGTTCAAGATGCCGGGCAGCTCTACCGGCTCGATGCCCGCCGTTTTGTCATGGATGAAGACCGCCAAAGCAAAACTTCCCTGGACAAACTGCAGGCGCTGAAAATTGCCCTGAGCCAGGAAACCGAAAAATACGCTTCGCGGGTTTCCAGTCCCGAGGAAAAACAACTTTATGACCAGGTGGTCGTGAATGTGCGCAATTATCAGGATCTGATCGATCGATTGGTGAGCATGAGTTCGAGCGCGTCCTTCGAGACCATGACCCACTTCATTCGTGACACCACCAGTGACGCGGCGAAAAAGTTGCAGACTTCGATTCAAGCGCTGATCCAGCTCAACGAGGAGGGGGCCGAGCGCTCGGGGCAGGTGGCGAATGCCAGCTATGACAGCGCATTCCTGCTGACGCTGATATTCATTGTCCTGGCCCTGGTGGTCACCTGCGTCGTGGCGCTGCTGTTTACCCGCAGCATCGCGCAGCCGATCAATGCCTTGCGCCTGTCGATGCAGAAGATCGCCGACGGCGACCTGAAGAGCAAGGTGGAGATCAGCGGACGGGATGAAATCACCGACTTGCAGACCGTCGCCGCCGCCATGCGTTCGAGTCTGAAGAACACCATCGAACATATCTCCGACTCATCCCGGCAACTGGCTTCCGCGGCGGAGCAGATGAGCGCGATTACCCACGAGTCGACGGCGGGTATTCAGCAGCAGAGCATCGAAACCGATCAGGCGGCCACTGCCGTCAACCAGATGACCGCGGCCGTGGAAGAAGTGGCCAGGAATGCCGTTTCGGCCTCAGAGTCGACCCAGGCTTCGGAGCGCTCGGCGCGGGTCGTCCAGGACCGTGTGGGCGAGACCATCGACTCCATCGAGCGCTTGAGCAGCCGCGTCGAACAGACCAAGAGCGATATAGAAGGCCTGGCCGGGCAAGCCCTGCACATTGCCAAGGTGCTTGACGTGATCGGCTCCATCGCCGAACAGACCAACCTGCTGGCGTTGAACGCCGCCATCGAGGCCGCACGGGCCGGCGAGCAGGGCCGTGGCTTTGCGGTAGTGGCGGATGAGGTGCGCGCGCTGGCCCATCGGACCCAGCAGTCGACCCAGGAAATCGAGCAGATGGTCAAGGGCATCCAGGTCGACTCGAAGAAGGCCGTGGAATCGATGAACCACAGCAGCGAAGAAACCCGGGTGACCCGCTCGCTGGCCCATGAGACGGGCCTGGCAATCGAGGAAGTGACCTTGTCGATTTCCCATATCAATGACAAGAACCTGCTGATCGCCACGGCGTCCGAGCAACAGGCGCAGGTGGCCAGGTCGGTCGATCGCAACCTGGTGAGCATTCGCGATCTGTCCATCCAGAGTTCGTCGGCCGCCAGCCAGACGTCGATTGCCAGCAGCGAACTGTCCAAACTGGCCGGGGGCCTGAATCACCTGATTGCGCGGTTTTCACTGTAGCCAGGCCCCTGGGGGGAGGCGCTTGAGTGTGACAAGAAACCAGGATGCCCATCATGCTAAGACAGATACAGGTGAGCGAGCTTCGTGTCGGCATGTATGTGCAATCCTTCTGTGGCTCCTGGATGGACCACCCGTTCTGGCGCAGTCACTTTCTGCTGGATGATGAAGCTGATCTGCAAAAGATTCGTGCTTCCGGCCTCGCCGCGCTCTGGATAGATACCGACAAGGGTCTGGATGTCGAGGTCGAGGAACCCGCTGCGCCGGAGCTCGAGGCACTGGCGATTCCGGCGCAGGAGCGGCCACGCAATCGCCCACGGATTGCCATGAGCGACGAAGTGATCCATGCGCTGAATCTGTGCGCCCGGACCAAGGCCGCGGTACTGAGCCTGTTCGGCGACCTGCGCATGGGCCGGGCGGTTCATCCCGAGCAGATTTCCCACCTGATCGCGGAAATCTCCGATTCATTGATGCGCCATCCCGACGCCTTGATCAGCCTGGCCCGGCTCAAGACCAGCGATGAATACACCTATATGCATTCGGTGGCGGTGTGCGCGCTGATGATGAGCCTGGCCTACCGCCTGAACCTGCCCGAGGGCCTGGTGAAAGAGGCTGGCATGGCGGGCATCCTGCACGAAGTGGGCAAGATGATGGTGCCTGCCGAGTTGCTCGGTAAAACCTCGCCACTCACCGAGGCCGAGTTCGATATCCTGCGCCACCATCCGGAGATCGGCGCGAAGATGATTCTCGACACCCACCATTTCAGCTCGAGGGTGGTGGATGTCTGCCTGCATCATCACGAGCGAATCGATGGCAGCGGCTATCCGCACAAGCTCTGCGGCACGCAGATCAGCCTGTTTTCGCGGATGGCCGCGGTGTGTGACAGCTACGACTCGGTGACCTCCGAGCGACATGGCAAGCCGGCCTGGACGGCGGCCGAGGCCATTCGAAAAATGGCCGATTGGAAAGGCCAGTTCGATGAGCAGATCTTCCATGCCTTCGTCCGCTGCATCGGCATCTATCCGGTGGGTGCCCTGGTGCTGCTGCACAGCGGTCGCCTGGGGATCGTCATCGAGCAACACGAGCATTCATTGCTGACGCCCCGGGTGAAGGTGTTCTACTCCGCGAAGCTGCGAATGCCCATTGCCCAGAGTGTTATCGATCTTGCCGTTGTCAGCGAACATGACTCGATTGTCAGTCTGGAGTCGGTCAAGAAGTGGGGATTCAAGCACCTGGACGAACTGTGGTCGGGTATTTCCATCGGCAAGCAATCGATCTTCAGTACCGCCTAGGGGTCAGGCGGCGACTTCCACCGCCAGTGCCTTGACCAGGAATTCGATAAACGCCCGGGTCTTCTGCGGCACCCGGCGCGCCGAGGGATAGACCGCATTGATGCTGATCGCCGGAGCTTGCCATTCGCACAGCACCGGCACCAGGGTACCGGCGGCCAGGGCGTCCTCGACGATAAAGTCCGGCAGCAGGGCGATGCCCATGCCGGCTTGTGCCGCCTGGGCCAGCAGGTCGCCATTGTTGGCATGCAGGGGGCCGGTGACATTGACCCGCTGGGTTTCCTTGCCATTGCTCAGTTGCAGGCTGACACCGCTTTGCAGATAGCCGTAGTTCAGGCATTGGTGGGCCGTCAGGTCCTTGGGTGTTTGCGGTGTGCCTGCTCGGGCCAGATAGGCCGGCGAGGCCACCATGATGCGCGGCGCGGGGGCGAGCAAACGGGCGACCAGGGACGAGTCAGGCAGGCTGGCGATGCGGATGGTGACATCGAAGCCGCCGCGCACCGGGTCGACTTGCTGGTCGCTGAGCACCAGTTGCAGTTCCACGTTCGGGTGCTGTTGGTGAAACAGCGGAATCAGCGGCCCCAACCGCCGCAGGCCGAAGGACATGGGCGCGTTGACCCGCAGTACGCCGCGTAGCTCGCCGACGCCGTCGCGGGCCCGTTGTTCGGTTTCATCCAGGGATGCCAGCAGCTCGCGAGCCGCCTCGTAGTATTCCGCGCCGGCTTCGGTCAGGTGCAGGCTGCGGGTGGTGCGTTGCAGCAGTTGCACGCCAATGGCCTCTTCCAGCGCCTGGATCTGCTTGCTGACTTTCGAGCGCGGCACATCCATGGCCCGGGCCGCGGCGGCAAAGCCATTGGCGCCGACGGTGGCGACGAAGGCGCGCATGCAGTCGATACGATCCATATTGTCTCTTTTCCAGAATCAATGCTTTGCCGATTCTAGGGCGTTGACTTGAGCTTATCCAGCTCCGGGGATGGCGCGTCTCGAATTGATGTTCCTGTAAAAAATTTCATCCTGCGGGGAACAGGCTGAAATGCACCGATCAATAGGATGAGCCCAAGTCAGCAGGAACTGTGCTGACGAACTCAAACTATTGGAGAGTGACTGATGAAATCCCTTAAAGCGTTGTTGATCGTAACCCTGATGACCGCCTCCGTCGCGGCTATGGCCGAAGGCAGTGATGGCGGTGATAAAGTCATGGCCCGTATGGACGCGGCCCGCGATACGTCCATGGCCTATTACCAGCAGGCTGAAAAGGCCCAGGCCGTGGCGGCCGGCAAGCAGGCGTCCGATAGCGTCGAACGCACCAACTGACGGTGCGGGTCGAGCAGCCCAGCGGTTCGCCCCACAGGCGTTTGACGCCTGGTGAGGCGGGCCGGGTCAGGAAAGAAAAGGCATCAAGCGAGTCGCTGACTAGCCGTGTGGCAGGAGGACTCGAAAAGAGTGTTGCCCCGGGCAGAGGAGTAACCGACTGCCCGGGTTGTCATTGGCGTATCAGTGAGCCAGCAAGGCTTCGAGCTTTTCCTGGTCACGGGCGAACTGACGAATACCCTCGGCCAGTTTCTCGGTGGCCATGGCGTCTTCGTTGGAGGCCCAGCGGAACTGCGCTTCGTTCAGGTTCAAGCGTGGTTCACCGGCGGCCCCCGGCACCAGTCGACGTTCCAGCTGGCCTTCGTCCTGGCCCAGCTTTTCCAGCAGGTCGGGGCTGATGGTCAGGCGGTCGCAACCGGCCAGTTGTTCGATCTGGTTGAGGTTGCGGAAGCTGGCACCCATGACCACGGTCTTGTAGTCGTTGGACTTGTAGTAGTTGTAGATACGGGTGACCGACTGCACGCCCGGATCGTCGGCACCGCTGTACTCGTTGCCGGTGGACTTCTTGTACCAGTCGTAGATTCGGCCCACGAACGGCGAGATCAGGAACACCCCGGCATCGGCGCAGGCCGCGGCCTGGGCGAAGGAGAACAGCAGGGTCAGGTTGGTCTGGATACCCTCTTTTTCCAGCTTTTCGGCGGCGCGGATGCCTTCCCAGGTCGAAGCCAGCTTGATCAGTACGCGGTCACGGCCTACGCCGACCTTGTCGTACAGCTCGACCAACTGGTGGGCCTTGCTCAGCAGGGCGCTTTCATCGAAGGACAGGCGTGCGTCGACTTCGGTGGAAATCCGCCCTGGAATCACTTTGAGAATGCCACTGCCCACGGACACCGCGAAATGGTCACAGGCCAGGCCCACATCGCCCTTGGCGTGGGACACGGCGGCCTTGAGCAGGTCGGCGTAGCCTGGCAGCGCGGCAGCCTTGAGCAGCAGCGAAGGGTTGGTGGTGGCGTCGACCGGCTTCAGGCGGGTAATGGCGTCGAGGTCGCCGGTGTCCGCGACCACGGTGGTGAATTGCTTGAGTTGTGCAAGCTTCGAAGTCATGAGCGTCTCTGTCGGGAAGGGCGTGGATCCATGCACTGATTGAGTGCGGCTGCGGTGAAAAGTTCGGTCAGTCGAATGTCATCAAGAATGCCGCCGAAGCAGGGGTTTGTGCAACCCAAACTGTCGGGCGGTTCAGGTTGGCGTACCGGGCATCAGCGTGGCGATCAAGGCGCGGATGGTCCCGGGCAGGGCTTCGAGTTCGCGCACCAGGATGCTGCGCTCGCGAATCGCCCAGGGCTCGTCCAGCGCCACGGTCACCAGTTCCATGGTCCGGCTGTGCCGCACGGCGGCGGACTCGGGAATGATGCCGATGCCCACGCCGGCCTCGACCATCCGGCAGATGGCCTCGAAGCTGGAAACCTGGATACGCAACGACAGGGTCTTGCCGAGCCGTTCGACATGCTCGCGCAGAAAGCTTAGCAAGGTGCTGCCTTCATGCAGGCCGATATGCTGGAACGCCAGGGTCTGGCCGAGGGTCACCGACGGCTGCGCCGCCAATGGATGGTCCACCGGCATGATCAGCACCAGGCGGTCGGTGCTGAAGTGCATCACCTGCAGGCCGCTGGCTTCCACGGGACCGGCGATGATGCCCATGTCGGTGGTGCCGTCGAGTACGCCACGAACGATATCCCGCGACAGCCGTTCCTGCAGGTCCACCGTGACCCCGGGACGCTGGGAGAGAAAACCGGCCAGCACCTCCGGGAGAAACTCGGTCACCGCCGTGGTGTTGGCAAAGATACGGATATGCCCGGCCGAATCGCCGCCGTAGCTGGTGAACTCGCTCTTCAGATAGTCGACCTGACGCATGATCAGCCGCGCATGTTGCAGCAAGCGCTGGCCGGCCGGGGTGACTTCCACGCCACGGCTGTCGCGGTACAGCAGGCGGGTGTCGAGTTGCGCTTCCAGGGCCTTGATCCGCGCGCTGGCGGCAGCCGGGGAGAGGAAGGCGCGCCGGGCGCCCTGGGTCAGGCTCGGCGATTCGGCGATATGAATGAAGAGGCGTAGATCCGCCAGGTCGAAATGCATGGGGCGACTCCGGTCAGGGGCTGCGTGCAGGTAGGACGTTGGCGTTCAGCATAACTGAACGCCGGCTTATAGAAATGCAAATTCTCGGAACGGGCTGCACCTTGCATCATCGGTTCATGACAACAACCGGCAAGGGGAAAACCTTCCATGAGTGCAACGGATCTGAGTGCCTGGCTAGGACGGACCGAAGAAGCCCACGACCAATTGAGCCGCAACCTGCTCAAGCGTATTGCCGCGACCTTCGGCGAACCGGCTCCGGCCCATGGCGAGGCGTTGCCGCCGCTGTGGCAATGGTGTTTCTTCCAGGAACCGCTGGCCGAGAGCCTGTTGGGCGGCGACGGTCACCCGGCCCGTGGCGGCTTCCTGCCGCCGGCGGACAATCGCAACCGTATGTGGGCCGGCGGGCGCCTGGAGTTCTTCGAGCACCTGCGTGCCGGTCACGATGCCACCCGGCTGTCGACCATCAGCCATATCGAGGAAAAACAGGGGCGTAGCGGTGCCTTGCTGTTTGTCACCGTGCGGCATGAATACTCCCAGGACGGCCGGCTGGCGATTCGCGAAGAACAGGACATCGTCTACCGCGAGCCCACCCCCCCGAAGCAGAGCAGCGGCGAAGCCCTGATCGAGGGCGGCTGGCGCGAAGCCGTGGAGCCGACGCCGACCCTGCTGTTTCGCTACAGCGCCGTGACCTTCAACGGCCACCGCATCCACTACGACTACCCCTATGTCACCGGCACCGAAGGCTATTCCGGCCTGGTGGTGCACGGTCCGATGATCGCCACCCTGAACCTGCGGGCGTTCTGCCGGGCCAATCCCCAGGCAACCCCGCGGCGTTTTTCCTATCGCGGCGTGCGCCCTTTGATCGCACCAGAACCCTTCGAGGTCGGCGGACGAATCCTCAGTCCCGGGGTCGCCCAGCTCTGGGCCGGCAACGCCGCCGGCCTGGCCCAGCAGGCTGAAGTGCACTTCGACTAACAATAAAAAGGCCGTCACCCGATGAATCCGAATAACAACGAAGAACTCAATGCCATTCGCGAAGGCGTGCGCGCCTTGTGCGCTGAATTCGATGCCGCCTACTGGCGCAAGATAGATGAAGAGAAGGGTTTTCCCGAGGCTTTCGTCAAAGCCCTGACCGACGCCGGCTGGCTGTCGGCAATGATTCCCGAAGAGTACGGCGGCTCCGGCCTGGGCTTGGCCGAAGCCTCGGTGATCCTTGAAGAAGTGAACCGCTGCGGCGGCAACTCCGGCACGGTGCACGGCCAGATGTACAACATGTTCACCTTGTTGCGCCACGGCAGCGAGGCGCAGAAAAGTTTCTACCTGCCGAAGCTGGCCAGTGGCGAGTTGCGCCTGCAATCGATGGGCGTCACCGAGCCCACCACCGGCACCGACACCACCAAGATCAAGACCACCGCGGTCAAGCGCGGCGACAAGTACGTGATCAATGGGCAGAAGGTCTGGATCTCGCGGGTCCAGCATTCCGACCTGATGATCCTGCTGGCCCGGACCACGCCCCTGGCCGAGGTGCAGAAGAAATCCGAGGGCATGTCGATCTTCCTGGTGGACCTGCGCGAGGCCATCGGCAACGGCCTGACCGTGCAGCCCATCGCCAATATGGTCAACCACGAGACCAACGAGCTGTTCTTCGACAACCTGGAAATCCCCGCTGACAGCCTGATCGGCGAGGAAGGCAAGGGCTTTCGCTACATCCTCGACGGCCTGAATGCCGAGCGCACGCTGATCGCCGCCGAGTGCATCGGCGACGGCCGCTGGTTTATCGAAAAGGCCAGTGCCTATGCCCGCGACCGGGTGGTGTTCGGCCGCCCCATCGGGCAGAACCAGGGCGTGCAGTTCCCGATTGCCGAAGCCCATATCGAGATCGAGGCCGCCGACCTGATGCGCTGGCGCGCCTGCGAGGAATACGACAGCGGCGAGAACGCCGGGGCCAGCGCCAATATGGCCAAGTACCTGGCGGCCAAGGCGTCCTGGGAAGCGGCCAATGCCTGCCTGCAGACCCATGGCGGTTTCGGTTTCGCCTGTGAATACGACGTCGAGCGCAAGTTCCGTGAGACCCGCCTGTACCAGGTGGCGCCGATCTCCACCAACCTGATCCTGTCCTACGTGGCCGAGCATCTGCTCGAACTGCCACGCAGCTTCTGAGGCGCCGCGCATGAGCCATACCCAAGCCCTCTGCGAATTCCTCGCCGGCCTGCGTTACGAACAGGTACCGCAAGCGGTGTTCGAGCGTACCGAAGATCTGTTCCTCGATTGGCTGGCCTCGGCCCTGGCCAGCCAGGGTGCCCATCCGATTCCGTTGTTCGAGGCCTATGCCCGCAAGATGGGCCCGGCAAGCGGCCCGGCGCGGATCCTGGTCAATGGCCAGGGCAGTTCGGCGTACTTCGCCGCCCTGGTGAACGCCGCGTCCTCCCATCTGGTGGAGCAGGACGATCTGCACAACAGTTCCGTGCTGCACCCGGCCACGGTGGTGTTCCCGGCGGCCCTGGCGGCGGCCCAGGATCTCGGCAAGTCCGGCCGCGAGCTGTTGCTGGCCTCGCTGGCCGGCTATGAGGCGGGCATTCGTATCGGCGAGTTCCTCGGGCGTTCGCACTATCGGATCTTCCACACCACGGCCACCGTCGGCACCCTGGCGGCGGCCGTGGCGGTGGGCAAGCTGATGGACTTTGACCCGGCGCAGTTCAGCCATCTGCTGGGCAGCGCCGGCACCCAGGCCGCCGGGCTCTGGGAGTTCCTGCGGGATGCCGCCGATTCCAAGCAGTTGCACACCGCCAAGGCTGCGGCGGACGGCCTATTGGCCGCCTACCTGACGGCGGATGGCCTGACCGGGGCGCGCAATATTCTCGAAGGTGACCAGGGGCTGGCCGCCGGGATGTCCAGCGATGCCGATCCGGCGAAGTTGTCCGATCGCCTGGGCAGCCGCTGGGCGCTGGTGGAAACCTCGTTCAAGTTCCACGCGTCCTGTCGCCACACCCATCCGGCCGCTGATGCGTTGCTGGAGCTGATGTGGCAGGAAGGCTTGAGTCATGAACAGATTCGGCATGTGGAAACCCGTGTGCATCAGGGGGCCATCGATGTGTTGGGACGGGTCAAGGTGCCGCGGAGCGTGCATCAGGCCAAGTTCTCCATGGGCACCGTGCTGGGCCTGATCGCCGTGCATGGCAAGGCCGGGCTGCCAGAGTTCCACCAACTGTCCTTGACCGATCCGGCCGTATCGGCGTTTCGCGAGAAGGTCAGCATGACCTTGGACCCGGAAGTCGATGGCGCCTATCCCCAGCGCTGGCTGGGCCGGGTGGTGGTCACCACGGTTGACGGGCGCACCCTGTACGGCGCCATCGACGAGCCCAAGGGCGATCCTGGCAACAGCCTGTCGCGGGCCGAGCTGGAAGACAAATTCCGCCGTCTGCTGCAGTTCTCCGGGGCGCGTTCGGCCGAGCAGGCCGAAGGTTTGATCCGCCAGGTCTGGGACCTGCGTAACACCACTGACTTGAAGGAGCTGCGCTGATGAATACGGCAGCAGGCAATACCCCGGCACCGCGCCCTTTGGACGGCATCACGGTGATCAGCCTCGAACACGCCATTGCCGCGCCGTTCTGTACGCGGCAACTGGCGGATCTGGGCGCACGGGTGGTGAAGATCGAGCGCCCCGGCAGCGGCGACTTTGCCCGTGGTTATGACGAACGTGTTCGCGGCCTGGCCTCGCACTTCGTCTGGACCAACCGTTCCAAGGAAAGCCTGACCCTGGACCTCAAGCAGGAGCAGGCCGGCGATATTCTCGAAAATCTGCTGGGGCAGGCCGATGTACTGGTGCAGAACCTCGCGCCGGGGGCTGCCGCGCGAATGGGTTTGTCCTTCGAGGCGCTGCATGAACGCTTTCCACGGCTGATCGTCTGCGATATCTCCGGTTATGGCGAAGGCGGTCCTTATGAGAAGAAAAAGGCCTACGACCTTTTGATCCAGAGCGAGGGTGGCTTTCTTTCGGTGACCGGTGGGCCGGGTGAGGAAGAGCTGGCGAAGGCCGGCTGCTCCATCGCCGATATCTCCGCCGGGATGTACGCCTACAGCGGCATTCTCTCTGCGTTGCTGCTGCGGGAGAAAACCGGGGAGGGCAGCCGCATCGACGTCAGCATGCTGGAAAGCCTGGTGGAGTGGATGGGCTACCCGATGTATTACGCCTTCGACGGTGCGCCGCCGCCGCCACGGGCCGGTGCGGCGCACTCGACCATTTATCCCTACGGGCCGTTTCCGGCGGGCGACGGCGGCACCGTGATGCTCGGGTTGCAGAACGAGCGTGAGTGGGCGGCGTTCTGCGACAGGGTGCTGCTGACCCCCGAGCTGGCGGTGGACGAGCGCTTTTCGGCCAACTTCAAGCGTTCGGCCAACCGTGAGGTGTTGCGCCAGATCATCGTCGACAGCTTTGCCCGGCTCAGCACCGAGCAGGTGATTGCCCGGTTGGAAGAGGCGCAGATCGCCAATGCCCGGGTCAACGACATGCAGGGTGTGTGGGACCACCCGCAGCTCAAGGCCCGGGATGGCTGGCGCGAGGTCGGGAGTCCGGCGGGGAAACTCCCGGCGTTGCTGCCGCCGGCGCGCAATGCGGCGTTTGAGCCGCGTATGGAGGCGGTGCCGGGGTTGGGCGAGCACACCGGGGCGATCCTCAGTGAGTTGGGCTTTTCCGCCGAGGCGGTGGAGCGGCTGCGGGTGGATGGGGTGGTTTGAAAAGAATGGGCTGCTCTCAAGGGCCCCTTCGCGGGCAAGCCCTGCTCCTACAGTTTGGCGTCGTACACAAATATGGGGAACGACAGAGGACTGTAGGAGCAGGGCTTGTCGGAACGCCGCACCGCCGCGAAGAACGATAACGCGGTCCCCCCAGACAGGCCGCGCAACCAAAAACAAGGAACACAACATGTCTTCATCCATAGCCCGCTCCGCGCTCTTCGTGCCCGGCAGCCGTCCCGAGCGTTTCGCCAAGGCCCTGGCCAGCGGCGCCGATGCCGTGATCGTCGATTTCGAAGATGCCGTCGAAGAACCGCTCAAACGAATCGCCCGTGACCACCTCGGCCAATTCCTTACCGCCAATCCCCAGGCCCGGGTCCTGGTCCGCATCAACGCCCCGGACCACACCGAACACAGCGCCGACCTGGCGTTCTGCAAGCAACACCCTGGCGTCAGCGGCGTGCTGCTGCCCAAGGTTGAGAACGCCGCCCAGGTCGGCGCCGTGGCGGCGACCGGCAAACCCGTCTGGCCGATCATCGAAAGTGCCCGCGGTTTGTTGAGCCTGGCTGAAATCGCCAGCGCCCCCGGCGTCGAGCGCTTGTCCTTCGGCGGCCTGGACCTGGCCCTTGACCTCAACCTGAGCAGCGGCTCGGACGCCGCGCAGTTCGCCCTCGACCAGGCACGCCTGGCGGTGATCGTGCATTCACGGGCCGCCGGCCTGGTCGCCCCACTGGACGGCGTACACCCGGCCATCGACGACCCCGAGGGCCTGCTCCGCTCAATCCGCCATGCCTATGAAATGGGCTTTGCCGGTGCGTTGTGCATTCACCCCCGGCAGGTGCCGGTGATCCACGCGGCCCTGGCGCCGAGCGCCGAAGACCTGGCCTGGGCCCGCCGCGTGGTGGACGCCGGCAGTGACGGCGCCGGAGCCTATCAGGTCGACGGGCAGATGGTCGACGCCCCGGTCTTGTTGCGGGCCCGCCGCTTGTTGGCGCTGGTGTAGGCCATCACCGCAGGCTCGACAGGCCGATCCTTGGCCGCTGATCGGAGACCGCGTCGTACTCAGCCTTCGGCAATGAACCCAGAGTTTACGGAGCGTTCACCTGAGCCGAACGCAGGTACTCAGAATTCGAAATTCTCTATACGCATGGCTTTAGGCAACCTGCCTACAACACAACAATAAGAAGGTGACTTACATGTTCAAGTTGACCCGGGCGCTGTTCTGCGCCGCCACCTTGCTCACCGTGGGCCTCGCGCAGGCGGCCGAGCCCATCGTGATCAAGTTCGCCCACGTCGTCGCGGAAAACACACCCAAGGGGCAGGGCGCGCTGCTGTTCAAGAAGCTCGCCGAAGAACGCCTGCCGGGCCGGGTCAAGGTCGAGGTCTATCCCAACTCGTCGCTGTTCGGTGACGGCAAGGAAATGGAAGCCCTGCTGCTGGGTGACGTGCAGATGCTGGCACCGTCCCTGGCCAAGTTCGAGCAGTACACCAAGCAGATCCAGATCTACGACCTGCCGTTCCTGTTCAACGACATGGCCGCCGTCGACCGCTTCCAGGCGGCCCAGGGCAAGGCGCTGCTGACTGCGATGCAGGGCAAGGGCATTCTCGGCCTGGCTTATTGGCACAACGGCCTGAAGCAGATTTCCGCGAACAAGGCGCTGCACGTACCGGGCGATGCCCGTGGCCTGAAGTTCCGCGTCCAGGCTTCCAGTGTGCTGGAGGAGCAGTTCAAGGCGATCCGCGCCAATCCACGCAAGATGAGCTTCGCCGAGGTCTACCAGGGTTTGCAGACCGGCACCGTCAACGGCACCGAGAACACCTGGTCGAACTATGAAAGCCAGAAGGTCAACGAGGTGCAGAAGTACTTCACCGAGTCCAACCATGGCCTGATCGACTACATGGTGATCACCAACAGCAAGTTCTGGGACGGCCTGCCGCCGGATATCCGCGGCGAGTTGGAAAAGATCATGGCCGAGGTCACCGTCGAGGTGAACAAGCAGGCCGAAGCGCTGAACCAGAGCGCCAAGCAGAAGATCATCGACGCCAAGACCAGCGAAATCATCGAGCTGAGCCCCCAAGAGCGCGGGCAATGGCGTGAGGCGATGAAGCCGGTGTGGAAGAAGTTCGAGGGTGAGATCGGTGCCGACCTGATCGATGCGGCGGACAAGTCCAACCAGCCCTGATACCTCCTTTTCCCTCTCGCGGAGTCCTGTCCATGCAAACGCAACCCTTGCGGCGCATCTGGGAACATTTCGAGGAAGGCTTTATCGCTTTCCTGCTGGCGGCCATGACGCTGGTGACCTTTGTCTATGTGATGGCCAACAACATCTACACGCTGTTCTTCAACCTGGCCGATCGCTGGGCCTGGAGCCGCGCCTTCTTCAACAGCCTGGGCGACGCCACCATGACCGTGGCCCAGGACATGACCTGGAGCGTGGCCCTGACCAAGGCCATGTTCGGCTGGCTGATCTTCTTCGGTATCTCCTACGGTGTGCGCACCGCCGGCCACCTCGGGGTCGACGCCCTGGTCAAGCTGACCCCGCGTCCGGTGCAACGCTACCTGGCGCTGCTCGCCTGCGCCTGCTGCCTGGCCTACGCCGGGCTGTTCATGGTGGCCAGCTACAAGTGGCTGAGCGCGGTGCTCGCCGCCGGGATCGGTGCCGAAGACCTCGATCAGTATGGGATCAAGGTCGGCTATATCGTGGTGATCGTGCCGGTGGGTTTTGCCCTGGTGCTGATCCGCTACCTGGAAATCTTCTACCGCATTTTCACCCGTCGCCAGGCCGGTCTGGGCCTGGCCGATGAAGCCGGCGAAGCGAGCAAGCTGGCGAGTGAACACAAGGAGCAGCACTGATGGCCGTTCTCTGTCTGTTTCTGCTGTTGTTCACCTTCATGTTCCTCGGCGTGCCCATTGCGATTTCCCTGGGACTGTCCGGCGCGGTGTCGATCCTGATCTTCAGCCAGGATTCCCTCAGTTCCCTGGCGATCAAGCTATTCGAGACTTCGGACGCCTACACCTTCCTGGCGATTCCGTTCTTCCTGTTGTCCGGTGCGTTCATGACCACCGGCGGCGTGGCCAAGCGCTTGATCGATTTCGCCAACGCCTGTGTCGGGCATATTCGTGGGGGCCTGGCGATTGCCGCCGTGCTGGCCTGCATGTTGTTCGCCGCCTTGTCCGGTTCCTCGCCGGCGACGGTGGCGGCGGTGGGTTCCATCGCGGTGGCGGGGATGGTCCGTTCGGGTTATCCGAAGGAGTTCGGTGCCGGGATCATCTGCAACGCCGGGACCCTGGGCATCCTGATTCCGCCGTCGATCGTCATGGTGGTGTACTCGGCGGCCACGGAAACCTCGGTGGGCAAGCTGTTTATGGCCGGGGTGATTCCCGGGCTGCTGCTGGGCCTGATGCTGATGGTGGCGATCTATATCGTTGCGCGGATCAAGAAATTACCGGCGCAGCCACGGGCGACCTTCCGCGAGTGGTTGACGGCGGCGCGCCGTGCCTTCTGGGGGTTGCTGTTGCTGGTGATCATCCTGGGCGGGATCTACAGCGGCCTGTTCACCCCGACCGAAGCGGCGGCGGTGGCGGCGGTGTATTCGGCGTTTGTCGCCTTGTTCATCTACAAGGACATGAAGATCCGCGATTGCCCCAAGGTGCTGATGGAGTCGGGCCGGTTGGCGATCATGCTGATGTTCATCATCGCCAACGCCATTCTGTTCGCCCATGTGCTGACCACCGAGCAGATCCCGCAGCAGATCACCAACTGGGTGGTGTCCGAAGGGCTGACGCCGATCGGCTTCCTGATGATGGTCAACGTGGTGCTGTTGGTTGCCGGTAGTTTTATGGAGCCGTCGGCCATTGTGCTGATCCTGGCGCCGATCTTTTTCCCGATTGCGGTGAAGCTGGGGATTGACCCGATTCACCTGGGTATCGTCATGGTGGTGAATATGGAAATCGGCCTGGTGCACCCGCCGGTGGGGTTGAACCTGTTCGTGACCTCGGCGGTAACCGGGCTCACCCTGGGACAGACTATCCGTGCGGCGTTGCCGTGGTTGATGATCCTGTTGGCGTTCCTGATCCTGGTGACCTACGTGCCGATGATCTCGCTGACGCTGCCGCACTGGTTGGGCATGCCTTGATGCTCTGGAAGAGCAAGGCCAGCCCACGAAGCTTTTGGCGATCTTGAGGGCCTCTTCGCTGGCAAGCCAGGCTCCTACAGGTCTGTGTCGTACACAAAATCTGTGGCCGACAACGCACTGTAGGAGCAGGGCTTGCCCGCGAAGCTTTTGGCGATATTGAGGGCCCCTTCGCTGGCAAGCCAGGCTCCTACAGGTCTGTGTCGTACACAAAATCTGTGGCCGACAACGTACTGTAGGAGCAGGGCTTGCCCGCGAAGCTTTTGGCAATCTTGAGGGCCTCTTCGCTGGCAAGCCAGGCTCCTACAAGGACCGCGCCTGGCTTCGAATTTCCTTCAAGGGCAGCCAGGGGTCACTGGCCCGCTGGTGGCCGCTGCGGCATCACCGAGGTGCCGAAGGTATTGCCCATGCGTACGCTGGTGGCGGCCGGCGTTGCCAGGCCCAGTTTGTTGGGGGCTTTTTTGCTGATGTCGGGGTTCAGTGCTTCCTGGTTCTTCTGCCGCGCCTGGGTCTGCTCCGGGTCGCTCATCTGCTGGCTCAGGCAGTTGTAGTCCGGGGCCTTGTAGCCGCCGACACTGACGTCGATGCAACCGACCGGTTGCGCGGTCGGCTCAGCGGCCAGCGCCGAGCCCGATAGCGCGAGCAACAACAGCGCGGTAAGGGTTGATGAGTATTTCATTGACGCCTCCTGGCGACCCTGGAAGAAGGGTTTCTCTGGTCCTTCAGTCTAGATCAAAGCCGTTCGCCACCAGGTGATGGTTTTTTTGCAGTGAACGTAACATCAGGTTCATAAACAGCCCTCAGGATGACGATTTTCAGGAACACGTCAGCTGTGCAGGGACTTCGATCCGTGGCGGTGCGTCTGTCGTTCTTTCGCTATCCCTTGGCGAGCCTGATCCTGGCCGGCTGGCTGCTGGGCGGGATTTGTTCGTGCCTGGCTGCGGAACCGGTACAGCTTGATCCCGAGGCGCGCCTGGACCTGGACATTGCCGCCCAGGAGCTGGCTGGTGCACTGGATACCTTCAGTCGCCTGACCGGCATGGCGGTGCTGGTGGACCGCGACCTGACCCGCGCACGCCGATCCTTTGCCGTGCAGGGTCGCTATCGGGCCAGCGAAGCCCTGAGCCTGTTGCTCACCGGCACTGGCCTGATGGCGCGTTACGCCCGGGCCGATGCCTTTACCCTGCAAGTGGCGCAAGTCAACGAGCGGCCGACGGGCAAGGGGAGCGAGGGTTCGGCGGCGAGAGCCATGGCAAGCAGTTATGCCCAGGCGATCCAGGTGGCGATCGAGCAGGCCTTGTGTGCGTTGCCGCTGACCCGGCCGGGGACTTACCGGGCGGTGTTGCAGGTGTGGATCGGGCGTGCCGGTGATGTCCAGTACAGCCGCCTGGTCAGTTCCACCGGAGATATTCAGCGCGACGGGGCGCTGGTGGCACGGTTGAGTGGTGTGCGTGTCAGGCGGCCCGCGCCAACGTCGCTGCATCAACCGATAACCCTTCTAATAACGCCGAACTCAGCAGGAAGCAGCATGGAATGCACAGAGCGGGAAGGAGCCTGATAAGTATGAAGAATATCGGGCAGAGTCCTATGGTCCGGTTGTTCCTGACCTCCTATGACGACTTCAAGGCGCGCTTGCGCCGACGCCTGGGTTCCGAGGATCTGGCCAACGACGTCCTGCACGAAACCTATCTGCGGGTCGACCGCATGGAAGCGCCGCTCAACCTCACCCAGCCCAACGCCTATCTGTACCGCATGGCGCTGAATATCGCCGCCGATCGCCGCCAGGCCGACGCGCGCTTGTTGACGGGCGAGGAAATCGAGGAACTGTTGCAGGTCAGCGACGAATCCCAGGACCCGGAGCGGGTCGTGGGTGGGCAGAAGGAGATCCAGTTGCTGCTCAGCGCCCTGTATGAGCTGCCGCCACGGCGACGGCGGATCTTTATCGCGGCGCGTCTGGAAGAAGCGCCGCACCTGGAGATTTCCCAACGTTTCGGGATTTCCACGCGCATGGTCGAAAAGGAATTGAAGGCCGCCCTGGGGCATTGCGCGGCACGCCTTGAAAGAAAAGTGATTCAGCGGTTCGGTCCCGGTGCGGGAAAACCGTCTAGGTAATAGACCAGCAAAATTTTCTTGAGTACCTGCGCGCTTGAACACGACTTCCATGACTGATTCCCGGGCCGGCGAGACCGCTCGATTGCATAGCGAAGCCCAGGATTGGCTGATCCTCCTGACCTCGGGGCGGGCCACCGCCGGCGATGCCCGGGCCTTGCGCCAGTGGTGCGCGCAGAGCCCGGAACACGCCCAGGCGTTCGAACGCAGCAAGTCGATGTGGCACTCCCTCAAGCCGGCCGCCTTGCAATTGCAGCATCCGCCCCGTGCCCGGCAGTTTGGCCGAAGGGCTTTTCTCGGCGCTGCCATTGCGGCGTCGGCGGCTTTTTTCCTGGTGCGCGAAACGATACCCGGCGGTTTTTCCGGGCTGGGTGCCGATTACGTCACCGAAGTCGGCGAGCAGCGGCGCATCGACCTGAGCGACGATATCCGCCTGGAGCTCAACACCCAGACCCGGATCAATCGTCTGGCGGCGGTCGGCGGCGGTGCGCGGATCGAACTGGTCAGCGGTGAAGTGGAAGTGGTGACGCGCTCGCGTGAGTCGATCAGCGTCCAGGCCGGTCCGGGCTGGTTACGTGCCGATCAGGTGCGTTTCAACGTGCGTCATATTGACCAGAGCGTTTGTGTGACCTGTATCGAAGGTCTGCTGACGGTACAGGTGCAGGGCCGCAGCTTTCGTCTGGAGAGTGGCCGACAGTTGACCTATGACGCCCGGCATACCGGCGAGCCGCAAACGGTGGACGCCGCGAACGTGATCGCCTGGCGTAACAAGATGCTGGTGTTCAATGATGCGACCCTGGCCTCGATGATCGACGAGATCAACCGCTATCGCCCGGGCATGCTGGTGTTGCTCAATGCCGAGTTGGGCAAACGCAAGGTCCAGGCGCGTTTCAGTCTCGATCAGTTGGCGGGGGTGGCGTTGTTGATCCGCGATGCCTACGGAGCCAAGTGCACCGAGTTGCCGGGTGGTGTGGTGTTGCTTAGCTAAGCGCAATGCTGCGGTTCACGTAGGCACTGTGGGCCGGCTTGCCAGAGCTGGCGTCCTTGAGGCTGCCAAAAGCTTCGCTGGCAAGCCAGGCTCCTACAGATCCATGGTGTCCGCAAGACGTGTATCCGACGCCAAACTGTAGGAGCAGGGCTTGCCCGCGAAGAGGCCCTCGAGTCTTGCTACTCCAGCGGCCCTAGCACCTGGCGATAACGCTCCGGCCCCTGGGGTGTGTCGCGCACCAGGGTGATTTCCAGGCCCTGGGGATTATCCTGATGACTACCGCCCAGGTTGCGCCAGCCCTTGCCCGGTTGCCAGACCCGCAAGTCCATTTCCCGCACCTGAGCCAGTACCGCGACACCCTCCTTGGCCGCCGGCAACGGGAATTGCGTGCGCGCCGGTCCAGCAGCGCGATACAGAGTGCCGCCCTGCAACCACCAGCGCACCCGTTGCAGAGCGCCGTCCTGCTGCGGCGCGGCGCGGATCAGCTCCAGGCGAAAGCCCTTGCCCTCGGCGCTGCGTACGCTCAGGGCCACGGGGGCGGGCGGGGCTTCGTGTTCGGTATCCACCACCACCGGTTCCACCAGTTCAATGCCGGCGCGCAGCGCCACATCACGCTCCAACTGCCCCAACGCCGCCAGCAGTTCGCGGGTCTGTCCGGCGCTGGCCTTGAGGTGTTCGTCGGCGCGGTTGACGCTGTCCAGCCCGCGCCAGGCGATCACGCTGACAATCGCCATCAGCATGATCGCGACCATCACTTCGATCAGGGTAAAGCCTTGCTGGCGCCTGTTCATTGCACCTTCACCTCGCCGGTGGCGCTACGCAGCACGCTGATACTGTGCTGGCCGTCGGAGAGCGACAGGCGCAACGGCACGCCGATCCACTCGGCGGTCAACAGCAGGCTTTTGCCCGGGTCGATACGCACCTGCATCGGTGTGCTCAGCCAGGCACGGGGGCGCAGTTGCGGGTCCTGGGCGAACTGCTCGACGCCGCCCTGGTCGTCGCCGCGGCTGAAGCGATAACCCTTGCTGTCGCTCAGCCAGCGAATCGGCCGGCCATCGGCCCGGACCTCGGCCTGGGCTACCTGCAGGGCCTGGGCCAGTGTCTCGGCGTCCTTGCGCAGCAGGTGCAACGGGTCCGGCTTGATGCTCAGGCCAATGGCCGCACTGGCGATACCGATGATGACCAGCACCACCATCAGTTCGATCAGGGTGAAACCGGCTTGGGGGCGCACGACATCCATTCGACAAGGGCTCCTTGAGGGTTGATACAGGCTGCGCCGCGAAGATGATGAGCATGTGAAATAAAAACGTGAGAATTGACAGGTAGTCTGATGGGAGCGCGTTTCTGTGGGAGCCGGCTTGCTGGCGATAGCGGTGTATCAGGCAACGGCGATGTCGACCATCGGATCGCATCGCCAGCAAGCCGGCTCCTGCAAGGTGGCGTGTTCGGATCACTGTCGAAAAGGACCTCAAGCATGCAATGGCCTCAACGTTTCTCCCCACCACAGATCGTCCAGGCCCTGGCCCTGCTTGCCGCCCTGGCCGGTGCGCTGACCTGGTCCAGCCTGTTGTTGAAGCCTGCGCCGTCACTGTTGCCCGAAGGCTTGCCGCAAACCGCCGGCACCCGCAGCGACAATCCCGCCCTGCAATGGTTTTCCAACCAGCCGGCGGTGCTCGATATCAAGGTCTCCGGAGTCATGGCCGGGGTGCACGGAGCGGTGGCGATCCTCAGCCTCAACGATGGTCCGCCACGCAGCTTCCTCGCCGGTGAGCTCCTGAGCCAGGGCGTGCGCCTGCTGGCCATCGAGCCCGAGGGCATTGTTGTCGACCGCGGCACGGAAAAACTCCACCTGAACGTGACCCGCCTCAGTGCTGCGCCGTTCCTGCCGAAGCTGACACGCCCTTGAGTGCCGGCTGGGCCGGGCTCAGCACGGTTTCCAACTGGGCCAGCGGTGGCGCCTCGCGGCTGCGATCGAGGACCAGGATATCGACTTTGAACAGACCGGCGCCGAATGCGCCGATCATCTGGTCGCAGCGCAGCATCAGCCGGCCTTGATCGCATTCGAAGGATTTGCGCCCGACGGGCAGGCGTCCTTCCAGGCGCAATTCCGCCAGACGGCTCTGGGCTGCCAGCAAGGCGATGGATTTGTCCCGCAACAGCCCGTTGCTCTGGGTCATCACCCCGGCCATGCGCACGGCGGCGGACAGCGCGACGGCGATGATCGTCAGGGCCACCAGCACTTCGATCAGGGTGAAACCACCTTGGTGGTGTGGACGGGGCATCAAGTCGACTCGAGAGGGGAACCCAGGCTCAAGACTAGGGGGCTTGTTTGACCGCCTGCTGACCAAAGCTCCCGAGCTTTTCGCAACGGCTTGCCGTTGATTCGCCTTCAGCCGATGACAGGTCTTCCCTTAACTGTCCCTGTGGGCGCCACTCACTGGCAGGCGGCTGCCGAGGCGATACCGCGACGAGGGATGGGTCAGGCGAACGTAGGTGACAATCTTGTTCTGGCTCCAGGTCCGCCGTACCAGGATCAGGCACGGTTCCAGGGCGTCGATCTGCATATGCCGGCTTTCGTCGCTGCTGGGGTGACCGGCCTCGACAATATGCTCCATCTCGTCGGGACGAATGACCTGCAACAGGTAGCGCGCCGGTTGCAGCTGTTCACCGAACTCCTGTTGCAGAAAGTCCGGCACCAACTCGGGATTGACATAGCGATCCTCGAACTGCACCGGCACGCCTTCTTCGCTGTGCACGCAGATCAGGTGAAACACCGACGAGCCGGTAGGCAGCGCCAGCGCGGCGGCCACCGGCATCGAGGCCGCCTCGCGGCCCAGGTGCAGGACCCGGCAGGAATAGCTGTGCCCGCGGGCGATGATTTCATCTGCGATATTGGTGATGCGCAGCAGGTTCGATTGCGGCTTGCTTTCGGCGACAAAGGTGCCGACGCCGGAGATGCGCAACAGATGACCTTCTTCCGTCAGCTCGCGCAAGGCCCGGTTGACGGTCATGCGCGAAATGCCCAGTTCCTGCACCAGGCGGTTTTCCGAGGGGATCAAGTCGCCAGGCTTCCATTCGCCGCTGCGCAGCTTGTCTTGCACAAAGTCCTTCGCGCGCCGATAGAGGGCTTGCGGTGCATTTTTGATCATGGGTCAGTCCGCATCTTTTTGAGCGGCAAGAACACTTGCCAGGGCTTTGAGAAAAAGGTCGTTATCCTCACAGCTACCGATGGAGACACGCAAGTACTCTGTGTAGCCGTCTTCACGCCAGGGTTTGACGATAATGCCCTTGCCCAGCAAGGCCTGGTTGATGGTTTCAGCGGGATAGGGCGTGCTGAAGAAGAGGAAGTTGGCCAGCGACGGCGCGGTGTCCAGCCCCATGTTCTGCAAGGCAATCACCATATGCCGGCGCTCATGGGCGACGTGGGCGAGGGTGGCCTGCAGGTGCTCCTCGTCGGCCAGGGCGGCAATCGCCGCGGCCTGGGCAACGCGATTGATATTGAATGGCGTGCGCAGGCGGTCGATCAGGTCGGCCAGCATCGGGTCGCTGACGATGCCGTAGCCGATCCGCAAGCCGGCCAGGGAATACGCCTTGGAGAAGGTCCGCAGTAGGATAAAGGGCTTGCCGCTGGCCTGGATCAGACCGAGGCAATCGGGATAACCCTCTTCGAATTGCGCGTACTCGTAATAAGCCTCGTCGAACACCAGCAGGCACTGGGCCGGCAGTGCCGCCAACAGGCGTTGCAGCTCGTCGGCATCGAGGGTGCAGCCGACCGGGTTGGAAGGGCAGGAAAACATCAGAAGACGGGTTTTCGGGGTCAGCGCCTGAATCATTGCCGGCACGTCGAAACGGCCTTCATCGGTCATCGGCACGCCCGTTACCCGGGCCCCGGCGGCGATGGGGTAGATAAAGTGCAGGCCGAACGAGGGCACCACGGTGACCACTTCATCGCCATGGTCGAGGAACACCCGGCTGATGATGCTCAGCAAGTCTTCGGAGCCGTTGCCGAACACCAGCTGATTGCCCGGTACGCCGAGCTTGGCGCTGAGGGCCGCGCGCAGTTCCAGGCAGCCGGCATCCGGGTACAGTGCAATGCTGGAACAGGCCAGGGTCATGGCGGCGGCGACCGCCGGTGCCGGCCCCAGGGGATTTTCGTTGCTACCCAGCTTGGCCACCCGGGTCAGCCCGAAACGTTTGCGCACCGCTTCGGTGCCAAGGCCGGCATTGTAGCTGGCCAGATCACGCACCTGGGGGCGGGCGAGGAGTTGCAGTTCAGCAGCGTTCATACCGGGGAAGCCTCTTTGTTGTCTTGCCAGAACGCATTGCGATCCAGATAGTTCTGCAGGAATTGCTGCAGACGGGGGTGTTCGGTGTTGTGGAAGATTTGCTGCGGGGTGCCCTGGGCCACCACCTGGCCCTGGTCGAGGAACACCACCGAATCGGCGACCTGGGCGGCGAAACCCATCTCATGGGTGACCACCACCATGGTCATGCCTTCCTTGGCCAGGGTCTTCATGACCTGCAGGACTTCGCCCACCAGCTCCGGGTCGAGGGCCGAAGTCGGTTCGTCGAACAGCATGATGTGCGGCTCCATGGCCAGCGCCCGGGCAATCGCCACGCGCTGCTGCTGACCGCCGGAGAGCTGGATCGGATAGACATCGGCCTTGTGCGCCAGGCCGACTTTGTCGAGCATCGCCAGGGCGCGTTTACGGGCTTCGGCGGCCGGCAGCTTGCGCACCCGCAGCAGGGCTTCACTGACATTGCCCAACGCGGTCATGTGCGGCCACAGGTTGAACTGCTGGAAGACCATGCCGATATTGCGCCGGACCTGATTGATCTGGGCTTGTGCCGCGCGTTTGCGGCCCTTGCCGTTGTCCGGCACATAGCCGAGCAACTGGCCTTCGATATGGATCTCGCCTTCGTCGTACTCTTCGAGAAAGGCCATGCTCCGTAGCAGGGTGCTTTTGCCCGAGCCGGAAGGGCCGATCAGGCACACCACTTCGGAATGCCGGACCTGCAGGTCGATCCCCTTGAGCACACGCAGGGCGCCGAAGCTCTTGCCGACATTGTGCAGGCGCACCATGGGTTGCGAGTCGCCGGGGAGTTGTTCGGAGGTCTTCATGGGGTCACCTTGTTTCGGGACAATGGGTGGCAGAGGGCGTTGTTGGATAGTCATTGCGGCTGCCTGCTCATAAAGCGGCCGACCCGGGTCTCCAGGACCATGCCCAGGCGTGAACAGAACTCCACCAGCAGCAGATAGCCGATACACAGCACCAGCAGGGTTTCGACGAAGGCGAAGGTTTGCGAGCCGATACCGGTCATGACCATGGTCAGCTCCGGGATGGTGATGATCGACAGCACCGCGGTTTCCTTGCACAGGATGGTCACCAGGTTGACCAGCGCCGGCAGGATGATCACCAGCATCTGCGGCAACTGGATGCGCAGGATGCATTGCCAGCGGGTGATGCCCAGGCAGTCGGCCGCCTCCAGTTGGCCACGGGCCACCGACTCGAAACCGGTGCGGAAGATCTCCGCGAAGTACACGCTGCCATAGATGCCCAGCCCGAGGATCCCGGCGGGAACAGGGTCCAGGCTGAGGCCGAAGGACGGCCCGCCGTAATAGACCAGGAACAGCTGGACCAGGAATGGCGTGCTGCGAATCACCTCGATAAACGCCCGTAGCGGTGCACGAATCAGGTTGTTGCCGAACAATTGGGCCACGGCAATCAGCAAGCCGAGGAACAACCCCAGGACCACCCCGGCGGACCAGGTGCCGAGGGTGACCGTGAAGCCCTGGGCGATATCGTCGAGGTGCTCGGTAATGACCCGGTAGTCGAAGATCATGTCTGTTGCTCCTTCATGCGTCGTTCCAAAAGGCCGCCGCAGAACGCCAGTGGGATATTGATCAGGCAATAGAAGCCGGCCAGCATCAGGTAGTCCTGGACGAACAGGTAATCGCTGGCCGCCAGGTTCTGCGCGGTACGGGTCAGGTCGGCGAGACCGACCACCGACACCAGCGAGGACGCCTTGATCAGCAGGATCATTTCATTGACCAGGGCCGGCAGGGTCAGGCGCACGGCTTGCGGTACACGGATGCGGATCAGCATCTGCCGGGTACTCAGGCCCAGCAGCCCGGCCGCTTCCAGCTGACCACCGGGGATGGCGAGAAAGCCGCCCCGGAGGATTTCAGCGATATAAGCCCCGGCGCACAACGACAGGCTGATGATCGCGGCCGTCAGCGGCGACACATTGGGCAGCCCGACCCGTGGCAGGAAGTAATAGACAAAGAGCAATTGCACCAGCAGCGGAATGCCCCGGAACACGAAGATGTAGCCGCCCCCCAGGCGCCTGAGCAACGGCAGCGGCGACAGGCGCAGGCTGGCGATCAGGATGCCGATGAAAAAGCCGATCACCAGGGCCGCGGTGGAGACCTCGAGGGTCACCAGCAGGCTGGTCAGCAGCAACGGCAGGTTCTGCAAAAATAAAGGCCAATCGAACATTGCAGTGACTCCAACTCAGCTGATCGCCGGCCAGGCTTGGCCGGCGATCAGGTCCTCCAATGGGCAGGCGGATTTACCAGGTTGGGGTGAAGTCGGCTTGCGGCACATTCATCTCGGCACCCAGCCACTTTTTCTGCAAGGCCGCCAGGCGCCCGTCCGCATGCATTTTCAGCAGGGCGGCATCGAGTGCGGCGATCAGGCTGTTGGCGTCGTCATCCTTGCGTCCCAGGTAGGCGAAGTAGGAGGTTTTGCCGAACGGTGGCTGGACCACTTTGAAGGCATTGCTGCGCTGGGCGGCGACATAGGAGATGTTCGGCAGCGAGTTGGCGACGGCGACGATGCGCTTGGCCGCCAGGTCCGCGTAGGCCTGGTTGTTGTCGACGTATTCACGGATGGTGACCTTCTGCGGCAGCGTCGCGGCGAAGGTCTTCAGTTCCTCGAGTTGCGCCGAGCCTTTGCCCGCGCCCACGGCCTTGCCGGCGATGTCTTGCGGCTTGGTGATGCTGTTGTCGTTGGCGCCAATCATCAAGGCCACGGTGGCTTCGGCGATCGGCAGCATGAAGTGATAACGCTCTTTACGGGCCTGGGTGACGATGATCGGGCCGGCGACCACGTCGAATTTCTTCGCTTCAAGCCCCGGCAATACGCTGGGCCACGGCAGGTCGAGGAATTTCACCTTGACCCCGAGTTCCTTGCCCAACTGCTCGAACAGCTCGGAGTTGAGGCCTTTCTGCTTGCCGTTGTCGGTGAAATCGAAAGGCGCAAATTGCAGCTCGGTACCTACCACCAGTTCACCGGCTTTCTTGACGTCCGCCAGTTGATCAGCATGTGCCGCCAGGGAAGCGACGCTCAGGGTGAGCGCCAGGCACAGGCCGTTGAATCGTTTACTGAATAGAGAATCGAGTTGCATGGTGTCACTCCTTCAGGGGATGCAGCGAGGTTGAGTGTGTGTTCCTGCGGTGATTCAGCTTGGTAACAGCAGTTAACGTGCCATTGCGGTATATACAGCCCTCAGGCGAGAATCTTGCCCGGGTTGAGAATGCCGTTGGGGTCGAAGCAGTCCTTGAGTTGGCGCATCACGGCGAGGGCCTCGGGGCCGACCGAGTGATGGAGAAACTCGCGCTTGAGCAGTCCGATGCCATGTTCGGCGGACACCGAGCCGCCGAGTTCGCCGACCGCGCTGTAGACCAGCTCCTCGATGGCCAGGATCGGCGCGGGTTGGGGCAGGGACGCGCAGTCCAGGGTCAGGTGCAGGTTGCTGTCACCGATGTGGCCGAAGTACACACTGTGGTTGCCCGGCCAGCGCTGTTCCAGGCGTGCGCGGCAACGCTCGACGAAGTCGCCGATCAGGCCGATGGGCAGGCTGACGTCGAAATTCAATGGGGTCATGCGGATAGGAAACTCACCGGTGGCTTCGCGGATCTTCCAGAGTCCCCGGGCCTGGGCCTGGGAGCTGGCGAGAACCGCATCAAGGACCTCACCGGCGGCGAACGCCTCTTCCAGTGAGGTTTCCAGCTGCTCCTGGGAACCGGCGGACTCCAGCAGCACATACAACGGGTGCTCGAGTGACATTGGTGCCGTGGCGTTTTCCAGCCAGCTCACGCCGAGGCGGAAGAAGTCCTGCCACATCAGCTCATAGGCCTGCGGCGTGCCGACACTGCGCTGGATCCGCCGCAGCAGGCTGACCGCGCTGGAGTAGTCGGGCAGGGCGCAGAGCAGGGTGCTGGTCTGGCCGGGTTGCGGGGCGAGCTTCAGGACCGCGCGGGTAATCACGCCCAAGGTGCCTTCGCTGCCGATAAAGCACTGTTTCAGGTCATAACCACAGTTGTTCTTGATCATCTTGTTGCGCAGATCGAGCACCCGGCCATCGGCCAGGACCACTTCCAGTCCGAGTACCAGGTCGCGGGTCATGCCGTAGCGGATCACCGCATTGCCACCGGCATTGGTGGCGATATTGCCGCCGATCTGGCATGAGCCGCGAGCGCCGAGGTCCAGGGGGAAGACAAAACCGGCGTTGAGCGCCGCCTGCTGGATTTCCTCCAGCGTGGTGCCGGCCAGGACGCTGATGGTGGCAGCGGCCGGGTCGATCTCTTCAATGCCGCGCAGGCGCTCCAGGGACAGGGCGATATCGTCGGCCCTGGGTACAGCGCCGCCCGCCAGCCCGGTCATGCCGCCCTGGGGAACCACCGATTGTCCGGCACCATTGCAGATCCGCAAGGCACTCGCCACGTCCGCCGTGGTTCGTGGCAACAGCAGCGCGGCGGGACAGGTCGGGGCATGGCCGGTCCAGTCGCTGTAGTGACGCTGACTGATATCGGCGCCGGTGACGACGGCGTCATTGCCCAAGGCCCGGCGCAGCAATTCGAGGGTGTGTGGTAAATCGCTCATCGGCTCAACTCACGGTCGGAAAGGGTAGGGGGCGTCGTCACCAGGGCGCGACGATCAAGCTGGTTCAGGTTCGCAGTGCCCAGCAAGGACAGGGCCAGGCGCAGCTCTTGCGCCAGCAGATCGAGGGCGTGGCCGGCGCCGGCCTGTCCGCCGACGGCGACTCCATACAGGGTAGATCGCCCCAGCAACACCGCGTCGGCCCCCAGTGCACAGGCTTTGAGAATGTCGCTGCCGCGGCGGATACCGCTGTCGAGCAGCAGCGCGAGCTTGCCCTTGGCCACGGCGGCAATCGCCGGCAGGCAGTCGAGGCTGGCGGGAACCCCGTCGAGTTGACGGCCGCCATGGTTGCTGACCACCAACCCGTCGAGTCCCAACGTCACGGCTTTTTCGGCATCCGCCGGGTGCAGCACGCCCTTGAGCAGCAGCCGATGGGGCCAGCGCTCGCGTAACCGGGCCAGTGCGTCCCAGTCGAGACCGGTGTCCATCTGGCTGCCGATAAAGTGCGCGGCGCCTTCGATGGTGCGTTGTCCGGGCGGCAGGTAGCGCTCGATATTGCCCAGGATCGGCAGGCCCCGTGGCCATAGCGCCTGGGCTATCCAGCGGGGATGACAGAGCACGTCGAGCTTGTTGCGCAGGCTCAGTTGCCGGGGCCGGACGAAGTTGCGCCGGTCCCATTCGCGGTTGCCCAGCAGCACGGCATCGCTGGTCAGCAGCAGAGTCTTGCAGCCGACCGCGTCGGCCCGTTGCAGCAGGTCCGCGCCAACGGCGGGGTCACGCAGGCAATAGAGCTGGAACCAGAGATTGACCTCGGGCACCGCCGTGACCAATTGTTCCAGGGAACTGGTGGACACGGTACTCAAGGTAAAAGGCAGGCCGCGCTCGGTGGCGGCGCGGGCCAAATGAATATCGGCATCGCGGTAAAGCATCGCGTTGTAGCCGGTGGGGCCGATGGCCATGGGCAGCGGCAGCTCTCGCCCGAACAGCGAGCGCTGGGTTTGCGTCACCGAGCAGGGCATCAGGGTGCGCGGTAACAGCGCTATATCAGCAAACGCCTGGCGATTGCGGCGTAGCGTCAGCTCTTCCTCCGCTCCGCCTTCCAGGTATTCCCAGGCGAAATGCGGCAGGCGTTGCCGGGCCATGACGGCCAGTTCGGCAATGCTCTGTGCCCGGTGAAAATCCGGCCCTGAATAGTAGCGACGCATGGCGATCCCTATGGCGTGAAGAAAGTGGCGCAGCAGGGCTGCGCCAACCCGGTGTTAATCAGGCATACAGACGTGCGGCGGGCAACCAGCTCTCGAAGGCGGCGGACTCGACCCAGTTCCTGGCCGCCGCGATATCGGGCGCGAAGTAACGGTCTTCTTCGTAGTGCGCGACCTCGCGGCGAATCATCGCCAGGACTTCAGCGAGTTTTTCCGAGGTCTTGAGCGGGGCATGCAGGTCGACGCCCTGGGCGGCACCGAGCAGTTCGATGGCCACCACGGCGCTGCTGTTGCCGGCCATATCCAGCAAGCGGCGAGCCGCAAAGGTCGCCATCGACACATGGTCTTCCTGGTTGGCCGAGGTCGGCAGGCTGTCCACCGAGGCCGGGTGGGCCAGGGTCTTGTTCTCCGAGGCGAGGGCCGCGGCGGTGACCTGGGCGATCATGAACCCCGAGTTCAGGCCGCCTTCGCGGACCAGAAAGGCCGGCAGACCGGAGAGCGCCGGGTCGACCAGTTGCGCGATCCGTCGTTCGGACAGGGCACCGATTTCGGAGATCGCCAGGGCCAGCACATCAGCGGCCATCGCCACCGGTTCGGCGTGGAAGTTGCCACCCGAGAGCACGTCGCCGTCGGCGCTGAACACCAATGGGTTATCCGAAACCGCGTTGGATTCACGCAGGAACACCCCGGCGGCGAAGCGCAGATGGTCCAGGCAAGCGCCCATGACCTGCGGCTGGCAGCGCAGCGAGTAGGGATCCTGGACCCGGGCGCAATCGATATGGGATTGACGGATCTCGCTGTTCGCCAGCAGTTCACGATAGAACTGGGCCACGTCGATTTGTCCGGGCTGACCGCGTACCGCCTGGATGCGCGGGTCGAAGGGCACGTCCGAGCCTTTCAAGGCTTCCACGCAGAGGCTGCCGGCCACCACGGCGGCGCTGAACAGTTTCTCGGCGGCAAACAGCCCGCGCAACGCCAGTGCGGTGGAGACCTGGGTGCCGTTGATCAGCGCCAGGCCTTCCTTCGGCCCCAGCACCATGGGTTCCAGGCCGGCAATCGCCAGGCCTTCGACGGCATCCATTTCCCGCCCTTCATGGCGCACGCGACCGACGCCGATCAGCACGGCGGACATATGGGCCAGCGGTGCCAGGTCGCCCGAGGCGCCCACCGAGCCCTGGGACGGGATGCACGGATAGACCTTGGCGTGATAGAGCTTGACCAGCGCTTCGATCACTTCCCAGCGGATCCCGGAAAAACCACGGGCCAGCGAGCCGACCTTCAATGCCATGATCAGGCCGACGCTGGCATCATCGAGCAGCGGCCCGGTGCCGGTGCAGTGGGAGAGCAGCAGGTTGCGTTGCAGCTTGGCCAGCGACTCGGTGGCAATCGAGGTCCTGGCCAGCAGGCCGAAGCCGGTGTTGATGCCGTACACGGTGCGCTGGTTGGCGATGATCTCGTTCACCGTGCGGGTGCTGGCGTCGACGTTTTCGCGAGCGGCGGGGTCCAGCTCGATCGCGCATTGCTTCTGATAGATGACGCGCAGTTGATCCAGGGTGAGTTGACCGGGCTTGAGCTGCAGAGGTGCGGGCATGGCAGTGTCCTAAGGCGGAGGGTGGGTGGAATAGGTGGCTATATGTTCCTGTATATACAGGATGAGCAATATGCGGGCCAGAACTGCTATTCCGCCCAGAGAGTGGCGTTTCAGACCCGATTCCCGTCGCTTGCGAAAAAATGACAGTGGCTGTTGAATCTTGAATGTGTAACCAAAAGCCGCACCAAAACCGCGCCTCCCGCACACTGTTGGGGCGAATTGAAACCAATGGTAGTAGGGTTTTTCGCGAAACAAGGCTTGCGGGCAACGGATGGTCGCTTTGGCCTGCAAGGTGTCGCGGGGAGATAAAGGCGGGGAAGCAATGATGAAAATTCATGCTGTATATACAGGTTGTGGCGATTTCACTCGCCAAACGACTGGCCGGGCTTCGCGAGACTGAACGCTGGCGGTAGAAACGCGCAACGGGGTGGCAGGTATTTCCTCCCGAGGATTTTCAATACCGGTGACATATCTTCTTGCAACAATCCGCGGCGAATCGAATCAAGCCAAGGAATGTCGAGATGGATATCGCGCACATCAGTTCCCGCTCGCGGATCGGCGCCCAGAAAGGGTTCACGCTGATCGAGATCATGGTCGTGGTGGTCATTCTCGGGATCCTCGCGGCCATTGTGGTGCCCAAGGTTCTCGACCGCCCCGACCAGGCCCGGGTCACCGCCGCCCGGCAGGACATCGGCAGCCTGATGCAGGCCCTCAAGCTCTATCGCCTCGACCACGGCACCTACCCGAACCAGAACCAGGGCCTGAAGGTCCTGGCCGAGCGCCCGGCGAATGCCAAGGACAGCACCTGGCGCTCCTATCTCGAACGCCTGCCCAACGATCCGTGGGGGCGTCCTTACCAGTACCTCAACCCCGGGGCCAACGGTGAAGTCGATGTGTTCTCCCTGGGCGCCGACGGCAAGCCGGGCGGCGAAGGCACCGATGCTGATATCGGCTCCTGGCAGTTGTAGTCCGGGCCATGACCAATCCTTCGCTGACAGCCGCCGGGCAACGCGGCATGGCGATTATCAGCGCCTTGCTGATTGCCGCCGTGGTCGCGGTGATCGCCGGCGGCATGCTCGCGCGCCAGACTGTCTTCACCCGTAGCCTCGAAGCCGAGCAGTCGCGGGTCCAGGGCGCCTGGCTATTGCGCGGCGGCCTGGAGCTGAGTCGGCAATTGCTCTGGGATGCCCGCCAGCACGATCCCTTGACCCGTCTTGACCAGGCCTGGGCCCAGCCGCTGTCCGCCGCCGGCCTGAGCGAGCGCGGCGGGCACTTCAGCGGGCGCCTGGAAGACGAGCAGGGCAAGTTCAACCTGCGCAATCTGGTCCGCGACAGCCGGGTCGATCCCGATCAGGTGCGGGCTTTCCAGCAGTTGTGCGAGTCGATCGGCGTCAAGCCTGCCGTGGGCCAGCGGATTGTCCAGCGGGTGACCGCCGCTTACGCGTTGCTGCCGGATAACGCGCCCGTCGCGCCGCCGGTCAAGGGCAGCTTTGACAGCGGTCGGTTGACCTCTCCGGGAACCGCGCTCAAGCCGCTGCCGGCGACCCGGCCGATGTTGCACAGCCTGGATGACCTCGGCGCCCTGGCGGGTGTGGACGACGCGGTGCTGGCGCTGCTGGCACCCCATGTGACAATCCTGCCGGCCAACACCTGGGTCAACGGCAATACCGCCAGCGCCGAAGTCCTGGCTTCCCAGGTGCCGGGGCTGTCGTTGTCGCGTGCGCGCAATCTGGTGTCTGAGCGTGATGCCGGACGCTGGTTTATCAACCGGGGCGATTTCGTCAATCGCCTGCGGATGCCCGAGCTGGTGGTCAGCGATATCAAGGTCGGCATCACTAGCGACTGGTTCCGCCTCAATGCCCGTTCACGCAGCGACAGCCGCCGGGTCAGCCTGGCGGTGCTGTTATATCGCCAGGAATTGCAGATGCCCCAGGTGATCTGGTCGCGGGTGGGCGTATGACTGCCCTGCGCCTGGCCTTGCCGCCGTTGGAGACGCTGACCCTGGACAGCCCGCTGGAGTTTGCCTGGCTGGATCGCCAGGGCAAGCTGACCGACCAGGGCCGCGGCAGCCTGGCGCAGTTGGGGCAGGTGCACAAAGGCGTCGCCGTAGAGTGTTACCTGCATCCGCGCGACAGTCTGCTGGCCAGTCTCGAATTACCCAACCTGCCGCCGGCCAGGATCCAGGCGGCGGTGGGCTGTGCGGCCCAGGCGCTGATCCTTGGCGGTTGCGAGTCGATGCATATCGTCCACAGCCCGCGGGATGCCGAAGGGCAGGTGCAGGTCGCCTGGTTGCAACGGGCGCTGCTGGAGCACTTGGGCGCTGTGCTGCGTCAGTCCGGGCTCAAGTTGCGTGGCCTGTACCCGGCGGCCTACTGCTTGCCGGTGGACGCGACCCAAGCGCCGGTGGTGGCGGTGCGCGACGAGCATCTGCTGATGCGCCGCAGCCAGGACCAGGCCCAGGTTCATCCGGCCGTCGACGCGGCTCTGACGGAGCTGCTCAATAGCGGTGGCGTGGTGCATTGGGTGGGTGCTGGGGCACCGGACAACGCCTTGGTCCAGAGCCATCCCGAAGACCGGGCCTGGTCTGGCAAGGCGCCGGGTTGGGGATTGCACGGTGCGGTCCAGCCGACGGCCGGCAACGCCGGTGGTTGGGGACGCGCGGTCGCCTGCATGGTGCTCGCGGTGGCGGTCTGGGCCGTGGGTCTCAACCTCTATGCCGCTCGCCAGGTGGAGCAAGGCCAGCAACTCAAGGCCTGGATGACCCAGCGGGTCAAGCAGGCATTCCCGGCCTTGCCGATGATTCTCAATCCACTGCAACAGGCCCGTCAGCAACTGGCCTCGCGCGAGAACGGCGCGCCCGGTGACAGCGGTTTTACCCGATTGGTCCAGCAGGCCGGCAGTGCCATGCCCTTTATGGTCGGCAGCCTGCAAACCCTGGTTTTCGAACATGGCGAACTGCACTTGAGCCCGCTGCCGGGCACGCCGGGCGGCGGTCGCGACAAGGCCTGGCAACTCAGCCTGACCCAGGCCGGGGTGGAAGCGACGGCGGTTGCCGATGGTTGGGTCCTGAAAACCACCGGCCCACAACCGCTGGCGGAGAACGACAGTGAATAAGGCCGTTATCAACCGCTATCGAAACCGCTGGCGCCAGCTTTCGAGCCAGGCCCGACTGTATTGGCAAAGCCTGGCCCCGCGCGAGCGACAGTTGGTGCTGGGTATGGCGGTCGGCGTCTCGGGCCTGCTGGTGTGGTTCGTGCTGATCCAGCCACCGTTGCAGAAGATCGACTTCTGGCGCCTGGAAGCGCCCAGGTTGCGGACCCAGGCGCAGACCCTCGACGGCCTGCTGCACGGGCTTGCCGGCCCGAATGCCGGCAATGTCGAGGCCGGATTGCGCAGCAGCCTGGACGCTGGAGGGCTGGCCGGACATTACCAATTGCAAGGTGTCGGCAGCGGCTGGCTACTGACCTTCGACGATGCCCCGGCGGATGGCCTGGTGGGCTGGCTGCTGGGCACCCCCCCTTTATTCACCCTGGAAGTGGTCGAGGCCCGCTTGCAACGCAAAGGCACGACCGAACCCGATGACACGGCAGGCAAACTGTCCGGAACCGTTCGCATGGATCAGGCGCTTGGCGCTAAGGAAGCTTCATGAAGTGGTCAGGTTCTTTATCGGCCTTGCGTTGTCGGCAGGCCGCGGCGCCCTGGTTGTTGATGGCTTTGAGTGCCTGCAGCAATAGCCCACCGGAGTCGCAGCCACCCTTGCTGGTGGAAAGCGAGTTGGGCCGGCCCCTGGCCTCGACGGTCAAGAATGGCGATGCCGTGGCCGATCGGCAGCGGCTCCAGGCCCAGGTGGAACAGCAACATCGCCAGCCCCGTGCGCCGATCAGTCCCGCAGCGGGCCGGGGCGCGGCCAAGGGCAGTCCGGCGCCCAGCCCCTTGGGCAACCAGCCGGTGCAGTTGAATTTCGTCGACGCCGATATCCAGGCGGTGGTCCGTGCCTTGTCGCGTTCCACCGGGCAACAGTTCCTGGTGGACCCACGGGTCAAGGGTAACCTGACCCTGGTTTCCGAAGGCGAAGTACCGGCCCATCAGGCCTATGACATGCTGCTGGCGGCCTTGCGCATGCAGGGTTTCAGCGTGGTGGATGTCGGCGGGGTCAGCCAGGTGGTGCCGGAAGCCGATGCCAAGCTGCTCGGTGGGCCGATCTACAGCGCCGACCGTCCGGCCCAGGGCGGCATGCTGACCCGGACCTTCCGCCTGCAATACGAAAACGCGGTGAACCTGATCCCGGTGCTGCGCCCCATCGTCTCGCCGAACAATCCGATCAACGCCTACCCGGGCAATAACACCGTGGTGATCACCGATTACGCGCAGAACCTGGATCGGGTCGCCACGCTGATCGCCAGTATCGACACTCCCAGTGCCATCAACACCGATGTGGTGACGATCCAGAACGGCATTGCCAGCGATATCGCCAGCATGGTCTCCGAATTGCTGGACAGCCCCGGCAATGATCCGACCCAGAAGATCATTGTGCTCGGCGACCCGCGTTCCAATTCGATCATCATTCGCTCCGGCAGCCCGGAGCGCACGCAACTTGCACGGGAATTGATCTACAAACTGGACAATGCCCAGAGCAACCCGAGCAACCTGCACGTGGTGTACCTGCGCAATGCCCAGGCCGGCAAGTTGGCCCAGGCCCTGCGCGGGCTGCTCACCGGGGAAAGCGACAGCGGTGATGGCAAGGGCGACCCGACCCGGGCCATGCTCAGTAATGGCGGGATGAACAGCAACAGCGGCAGCCAGAACGGCCAGGCCGGCACGCAGAGCAGCAGCGGCACCACAAGCAGTGGCACCGGCACCACGGGCGGTTCGTCCTACGGGCAGGGCGCGCGCGCCGGGGGCTCGCAGGCGGGCGGTGCAAATCAGGGCTCGGACCAGAGCGTGGCCTTCTCGGCAGGCGGGGTGACCATCCAGGCCGATGCCACCACCAATACCTTGCTGATCAGCGCGCCGGACCCGCTGTATCGCAATCTGCGGGAAGTCATCGACCAACTGGACCAGCGCCGCGCCCAGGTGGTGATCGAAAGCCTGATCGTCGAAGTCAGCGAAGACGATGCCAATGAGTTCGGCGTGCAATGGCAAGCCGGCAACCTGGCCGGCAATGGGGTGATCGGTGGGGTCAACCTGGGCGGCACCAATCTGGTCAGCACCGCGAAGAACAGTATTGATGTACTGCCCCAGGGGCTGAGCCTCGGCTTGGTCAAGGGATCGGTGAATATCCCCGGCGTGGGGCAGGTCATGGACCTCAAGGTGCTGGCCCGGGCCTTGAAATCCAAGGGCGGTTCCAACGTGCTGTCGACGCCGAACCTGCTGACCCTGGACAACGAAGTGGCGAGCATCTTCGTCGGCCAGACCATTCCCTTTGTCAGCGGCCAGTACGTTACCAACGCCAGCAGCTCTGGCAGCAATCCGTTCCAGACCATCCAGCGCGAGGAGGTCGGTCTCAAGCTCAATGTGCGGCCGCAGATTTCCGAAGGCGGCACGGTCAAGCTGGATATCTACCAGGAAGTCAGTACGGTGGACGACCGGGCTTCGGCGGCGGCCGCCGGCACGGTGACCAACAAGCGTGCGATCGACACCAGCATCCTGCTGGATGACGGCCAGATCATGGTTCTCGGTGGCCTGTTGCAGGACGGTTATACCCAGACCAATGACGGCGTGCCCTTTCTGTCGAGTATTCCCGGGATCGGTGCGCTGTTTCGCCATGAGCGGCGCGAGACCAACAAGACCAACCTGATGGTGTTCCTGAGGCCCTATATCATTCGCGACGGTGCGGCGGGACGCAGCATCACCCTGAACCGTTATGACTTTATTCGCCGGGCCCAGGGCAGCCTGCAACCGGATCGCAGTTGGGCCATGCCGGATATGCAGGCCCCGCAGTTGCCGAATGCGGCCCAGGCGATCCCGGGTTCCGCGCCGTCGGCCCCGCAAACGCCACGGGCGGCGATTCGCGCGGTGCCGTTGTCGGTCAACGAGCGTGCCCAGCCATGAGTGCGCTGCCTTACGCCTGGGCCAAGGCGCAGCGGGTGTTGCTGCGCGACGGTGAGGATGGGGCGGTATTGACCGCCTGTCCCTCGACCCCGGGCTGGGCCATCAGCGAAGTCCGCCGACAGTTCGGTCCGGCCCGCCTGGAACAGGTCCGCGACGAGGAGCTGGACGGCCTGCTCGCCAGCGCCTATGCCGATACCGGCAGTGCGGCGGCGGTGGTCGGGGCGGCAGAAAACGAGGTGGACCTCGACCGGCTGATGCAGGACATCCCGGAAATCACCGACCTGCTCGACACTCAGGACGGCGCCCCGGTGATCCGCATGATCAACGCCTTGCTGACCCAGGCCGCGCGGGACGAGGCCAGCGATATCCATATCGAACCCTTCGAGACCCATTCGGTGGTGCGCTACCGGGTCGACGGCACCCTGCGCGATGTGGTCTCGCCGCGCAAGGCGCTACATGGCGCGCTGGTGTCGCGGATCAAGATCATGGCGCAGCTGGATATCGCCGAGAAACGCCTGCCCCAGGACGGTCGCATCGCCTTGCGCGTGGCTGGTCGCCCTATCGATATCCGCGTTTCCACCGTGCCCACCGGCCATGGCGAACGGGTGGTGATGCGCCTGCTGGACAAGCAGGCCGGGCGTCTGCAACTGGAAACCCTGGGCATGGACCCCGATTTGCTGTCCCGGCTCGACCATCTGATCCGTCAACCCCACGGCATCGTGCTGGTCACCGGGCCCACCGGCAGCGGCAAGACCACCAGCCTCTACGCCGCCCTGGCGCGGCTCGACGCCAGTACCAGCAATATCCTCACCGTCGAAGACCCGGTGGAATACGACCTGCCGGGCATCAGCCAGATCCAGGTGAATGCCAAGATCGACATGACTTTCGCCCTGGCCTTGCGGGCGATCCTGCGCCAGGACCCGGACATCATCATGATCGGCGAGATCCGCGACCTGGAAACCGCGCAGATTGCCGTGCAGGCTTCGCTCACCGGGCACCTGGTGCTGGCGACCCTGCACACCAATGACGCGGTATCGGCGGTCAACCGCCTGATCGACATGGGCGTGGAACCGTTTCTGCTGGCTTCGTCGATGCTCGGCGTGCTCGCCCAGCGCCTGGTCCGGCGCCTGTGCCAGCACTGTCGCCAGGAAGACCCGGCCGCGCCCGGCACCTGGCGTCCGTTGGGCTGCAGCGTGTGCAATCACACTGGCTATAGCGGCCGCACCGGTATTCACGAGCTGTTCTGTATTGACGACGATATCCGCAGCCTGATCCACCAGGGTGCCGGCGAGCAGGCCCTGCGCCTGGCCGCCCGTGCCGCCGGGATGTTGAGCATGCGCGAGGACGGCGAGCGCTGGGTACGCAGCGGCGCCACCGCGCCGGAAGAAATCCTTCGCGTGACACGGGACGCCTGATGAATCGGTATCGCTTCGAAGCCGCCGACGCCCTGGGCAAGATCGAAACCGGCCATCTGGAAGCCGACAGCCAGGGCGCTGCCATGGGCCTGCTGCGCAGTCGCGGGTTGACCGCCTTGCTGGTCCAGGCCGACGGCGTCCAGGGCGGTGGCAGCGCCAGCGGGATGTTCAGCGCCAAACTGTCGGACAACGACCTGGCCTGGGCCACCCGGCAACTGGCGAGCCTGCTGGGCGCCAGCCTGCCGCTGGAAGCCGCGTTGAGCGCGACGGTGGAGCAGGCCGAGCGCAAGCACATTGCCCAGACCCTGAGCGCGGTGCGCGCCGATGTGCGCGGCGGCATGCGCCTGGCCGAAGCCCTGGCCAAGCGACCACGGGACTTTCCCGATATCTACCGGGCGCTGATCGCGGCGGGCGAGGAGTCCGGCGACCTGGCCCAGGTGATGGAGCGGTTGGCGGATTACATCGAGGAACGCAACAACCTGCGGGGCAAGATTCTCACCGCGTTCATCTATCCGGGAGTGGTGGGATTGGTGTCGGTGGCCATTGTGATTTTCCTGCTCAGTTATGTGGTGCCCCAGGTGGTCAGCGCTTTTTCCCAGGCGCGCCAGGATCTGCCGGGGCTGACGGTGGCGATGCTCAATGCCAGTGACTTTATCCGCGCCTGGGGCTGGTTGTGTTTTGGTGTCCTGGTGGGCGGTTTGTGGGGCTGGCGCTTGTATTTGCGCAATCCGGCGGCGCGGCTGGGCTGGCACAGTCGGATCTTGCGCCTGCCGCTGATCGGCCGCTTTGTGCTGGGACTGAACACCGCGCGATTTGCCTCGACCCTGGCGATTCTCGGCGGTGCCGGGGTGCCGTTGTTGCGGGCCCTGGAGGCGGCGCGGCAGACGGTGTCCAATGATCGTTTGAGCCTGAGTGTGACCGAGGCCACGGCGCGGGTCCGTGAAGGGGTGAACCTGGCGGCGGCGTTGAAGGTGGAGAAGGTGTTTCCGCCGGTGCTGATCCATCTGATCGCCAGCGGGGAGAAGACCGGGTCATTGCCGCCGATGCTGGAGCGGGCGGCGCAGACCCTGTCGCGGGATATCGAGCGGCGGGCCATGGGCATGACCGCGCTGCTCGAACCGCTGATGATCGTGGTGATGGGGGCGGTGGTGCTGCTGATCGTGATGGCGGTGTTGCTGCCGATCATCGAAATCAATCAGTTGGTGCAATAGCTGGGGGAGGTGGGTTGGCTGGGCGGGCCTTTTCGCGGGCAAGCCCTGCTCCTACAGTACGGCGTCGTACACCGATTTTGTACACGACACGAAACTGTAGGAGCAGGGCTTGCCCGCGAAGGGGCCCTTGAGGTCACCCTATAATCATGCCCCCTTGCGCCTGGCCAGCTTCATCACCACCACAAAAAACACCGGCACAAACATCACCGCCAGCGTCGCCGTGATCATCCCGCCGATCACCCCGGTGCCGATGGCCTGCTGGCTCGCCGAGCTGGCGCCAGTGGCAATCGCCAGCGGCACCACGCCGAGGATAAACGCCAGGGACGTCATGATGATCGGGCGCAAGCGCAGGCGCGCTGCCTGCACCGTTGCGTCCAACAGATCATGGCCCTCGTCGTAGAGACTCTTGGCGAACTCGATAATCAAAATCGCGTTCTTTGCCGACAGACCGATGATAGTGATCAAGCCGACCTTGAAGAACACATCGTTGGGCATCCCGCGCAAGGTCACCGCCAGCACCGCGCCAAGCACCCCCAGGGGCACTACCAGCAGCACCGAAGTCGGGATCGACCAGCTTTCATACAGCGCCGCGAGACAGAGGAACACCACCAGCAGCGACAGCCCCAGCAGCGTGGTTGCCTGGGAACCGGACAAACGTTCCTGCAACGACAGGCCGGTCCATTCCAGGCCCAACCCCGTCGGCAACTGCGTTACCAGCCGTTCCATCTCCGCCATCGCCTGCCCGGTGCTGTGCCCGGCCTTGGGCTCGCCGGAAATGGCAATTGCCGGATAACCGTTGTAGCGGGTCAGTTGCGCCGGGCCCTGGGTCCACTGCGCCCGGACAAAGGCCGACAACGGCACCATTTTTCCGTTGCTGTTGCGCACATTGATTTTCAGCAGATCGGCCACCTGGCTGCGTTGGTCGCCTTCGGCCTGGATCACCACCCGTTGCATGCGCCCCTGGTTCGGGAAGTCGTTGACATAGCTCGAGTCCAGGGCGGTGGAGAGCAGGGCGCCGATATCGGCAAAGGACACCCCCAGCGCATTGGCCTGCTGCCGGTCGACCTCCAACTGCACCTGGGGTGCTTCGGCCAGGGCGCTTTCGCGGACATTGGCCAGCACCGGGCTCTTTTCCGCCGCCGCCAGCAGCTGGGTACGGGCTTTCATTAGCGCCTCATGCCCCACGCCGCCACGGTCCTGCAAGCGGAACTCGAAGCCACTGGAGGTGCCGAGGCCATCCACCGGGGGCGGCAGAATGGCGTAGGCCACGGCGTCCTTGATCTCGCCCAACGCCAGGTTGGCGCGATCGGCAATGGCTTGCGCCGAGTCCTTGGCACTCCGCGCCGACCAGTCCTTCAAGGTGGTGAAGGCCAGGGCGGCGTTCTGCCCGCTGCCGGAGAAGCTGAAGCCGAGGATCATGGTGGTGTCACCGACCCCCGGCTCCGTGGCGTTATGCGCCTCGATCTGCTCCACCACCTTGATCGTGCGGTTCTGGCTCGCCCCCGGCGGCAGCTGGATATCGGTGATGGTGTAACCCTGGTCTTCCACCGGCAGGAACGAGGCGGGCAGGCGCATGAAGCACAACCCCAGCACGACCAGCAACAGGCCGTAGACCAGCAGGTAACGGCCGCTGCGTTTCAGCGCATGGACCACCCAGCCTTCATATTTATTGCTCAGCTGTTCGAAACGCCGGTTGAACGCGCCGAAGAAACCGCCCTTGGCGTGATGTTCGCCCGGGGCAATCGGCTTGAGCAGGGTGGCGCACAAGGCTGGGGTCAGGGTCAGGGCGAGGAAGGCCGAGAACAGGATCGAGGTGGCCATGGACAGCGAGAACTGCTGGTAGATCACCCCCACCGAGCCCTGCATGAAGGCCATGGGAATAAACACTGCCACCAGCACCAGGGTGATGCCGACGATGGCGCCGCTGATCTGGCCCATGGCCTTGCGGGTGGCGTCCCGTGGTGACAACCCCTCGTTGGCCATGATCCGCTCGACGTTCTCCACCACCACAATGGCGTCGTCCACCAGGATGCCGATGGCCAGGACCATGCCGAACATGGTCAGCACATTGATCGAGAAACCCAGGGCCAGCATGGTGGCGAAGGTGCCCATCAGCGCCACCGGCACCACCAGGGTCGGGATCAGGGTGTAGCGGATGTTCTGCAGGAACAGGAACATCACCGCGAACACCAGCAGCATGGCTTCGCCCAGGGTGTAGATCACCTTGGTGATCGAGACCTTGACGAAGGGCGAGGTGTCGTAGGGGATCTTGTATTCGACCCCGGCCGGGAAGTAGCGCGACAACTCATCGAGCTTGGCCCGCACCAGGGTGGCGGTGTGCAGGGCATTGGCTCCGGGGCTCAACTGCACGCTGAAGGCGGTGGACGGCTTGCCGTTCAGGCGGGTGCCGTACTGGTAGTCCTGGCTGCCGATTTCCACCCGGGCGACATCGCCGATGCGCACGCTGGAACCGTCGGGATTGGCCCGCAGGACGATATCGGCGAACTCCTTCGGGGTGCTCAGCTGGCCCTTGACCAGCACCGCCGCGTTGATTTCCTGGGTCGGCCGCGCCGGCAGGGCGCCGATGCTGCCCGCCGAGACCTGGGCGTTCTGCCCGGCCACGGCGGCGCTGACATCCGCCGGGGTCAGGTTGAAACCCACCAGCTTCTGCAGGTCGATCCAGATCCGCATGGCCCGTTCGGCGCCGTACAACTGTGCCTTGCCGACACCGTCGAGGCGCTTGATCTCGTTCATCACGTTGCGCGCCAGGTAGTCGCTGAGGGCGCTTTCGTCGTATTTGCCGTCACTGGAGGTGAGGGTGGCGAGCAGCAGGAAGCCGGCGGAAACCTTTTCCACCTGCAAGCCTTGCTGGGTCACGGCGGCGGGCAGGCGCGGCTCCACCGCTTTCAGGCGGTTCTGCACATCGACCTGGGCCATTTCCGGGTTGGTGCCGGGCTGGAAGGTCGCGGTGATGGTGGCGCTGCCCAGGCTGCTCTGGGATTCGAAATACAACAGGTGATCGGCACCGTTGAGCTCCTGCTCGATCAGGCTGACCACGCCTTGATCCACGGTCTGCGCCGAGGCGCCCGGGTAAACGGCGTAGATTTCCACCTTGGGCGGCGCGACGTTGGGGTACTGGGCCACTGGCAATTGCGGGATGGCCAGGGCGCCGGCCAGCAGGATGAACAAGGCGACCACCCAGGCGAACACCGGCCGGTCGATAAAGAAATGCGGCATGCTCACTGTCCTTTGGACTGGGCGAGGGGAAGAGGGCTGTCGTCGACCTGCACCCGCTCTCCGGGCCGGGCGTGTTGCAGGCCCTCTACGACGATGCGTTGGCCGGCCTTGAGGCCCTCGGTGACGATCCAGCGATCGTTCTGCACCGCGCCCAACTGCACCGGCTGTTGGCTGATCCGCTGTTCGGCATCCACCAGCAGCACCTGGGCGATCCCGGCGCTGTCACGCTGGATGGCCCGTTGCGGCACGGTGATCGCTTCGCGGTTGACCGCTTGCTCGACGCGCACCCGGACGAAACTGCCGGGCAGCAGGTCGAGGTCCGGGTTGGGGAACTCGCTGCGCAGGATCACCTGGCCAGTGCCGGGGTCTACGCTGATATCGGTGAACAGCAACTTGCCCGGCAGCGGGTAGGCACTGCCGTCGTCCTGGATCAGCGTGGCCTTGGCCTGGTTCTGCCCGACCTGCTGCAACTGCCCGGCGCGCAGGGCGCGGCGCAGGTCATTCAGTTCGCGGGTCGACTGGGTCAGGTCGGCGTGGATCGGATTCAACTGCTGGATCAGCGCCAGGGCGGTGGTTTCGTTCTGGCCGACCAGGGCGCCTTCGGTTACCAGCGCACGGCCGATACGTCCGGAAATCGGCGCGGTGACGGTGGCGTAGCCAAGGTTGAGCCGGGCCCGCTGCACGGCGGCCTTGTTCGCGGCGACATCGGCGGCACTCTGGCGCGCGGCGGCTTCGGCGTTGTCGTAGTCCTGGCGGCTGACGGCGTTACTCTCCACCAGATCGCGGTAGCGCTGGTGTTGCAAGCGGGTCTGGAAGGCATTGGCCTCGGCCTTTTGCAGGCTGGCAACCGCACTGTCGAGGTCGGCCTTGAACGGCGCCGGGTCGATGCGGAACAACACGTCGCCCTGTTTCACGTCGCTGCCCTCACGAAACACCTGCTGCAGCACCACGCCGGCCACCCGCGCGCGGACTTCGGCAATGCGCGGCGCGGCGATGCGTCCGCTCAGTTCGCTATTGATCGACAGGCTTTGGCTCTTGAGGATCTCGACTCGAACCTTGGGCGGGGGCGGCGTTTGCGGGGCATTCGCGGATTTGTCACAGGCGCTCAGGGCCAGCGCCAGGGCTGACAGGCAGAGCGGGGCAAGCAGCTTCTTCAACATAACAGAGTCCCAATAATGGCCCCCGCATGCTAAGGGCCGTGGTCAAGCGGTGCTGTGAAGCTATGTAGGGCGTTGGTGAAAAAGTGTGAAGCTTCTGCTCTCGGACGTGCGTAGGCGTATATCCTTCACGGTTTTCCGCTTCGTAAATTTACCTATGCCTAACATTCTGCTGGTCGAAGACGACAGCGCCCTCAGTGAATTGATCGCCAGCTACCTGGAGCGCAACGGCTACCAGGTCAATGTGCTGGCCCGTGGCGACCAGGTGCGCGAGCGGGCGAAACAGACCCCGCCGGACCTGGTGATCCTCGACCTGATGCTGCCGGGCCTCGACGGCCTGCAGGTGTGCCGCCTGTTGCGCGCCGATTCGGCGACGCTGCCGATCCTGATGCTCACCGCCCGTGATGACAGCCATGATCAGGTACTGGGCCTGGAGATGGGCGCCGACGACTATGTGACCAAACCCTGCGAACCCCGGGTATTGCTGGCCCGGGTACGGACCCTGTTGCGCCGTAGCAGCCTGGCCGATCCGCAGGTGGCCAGCGACCGGATCCTGATGGGCAACCTGTGCATCGACCTGTCGGAACGCACCGTGACCTGGCGCGAACAGCCGGTGGAGCTGTCCAGCGGCGAATACAACCTGCTGGTGGTGCTGGCCCGGCATGCCGGCGAAGTGCTCAGTCGCGACCAGATCCTCCAGCGCCTGCGCGGCATCGAGTTCAACGGCACCGACCGCTCGGTGGACGTGGCGATTTCCAAGTTGCGCCGCAAGTTCGACGACCATGCCGGCGAGGCGCGCAAGATCAAGACCGTCTGGGGCAAGGGTTACCTGTTCAGTCGCTCCGAATGGGAGTATTGAAACCATGCTGAAGATCCTGGTGCGCCTGTACCTGATCACCATCGTCACCTTCAGTGCGGCGATCTATCTGGTGCCTGAGCTGGTGATCGGGGTCTTCCACGAGCGCTTCATGCGTTACAACATGGACCAGTCGCGGGGCTTGCAGAGCCTGCTGATCGAACAGTTTCGCCAGGTGCCGAAAGAGCAGTGGCCGGCAATGGCCACTCGCCTGGACCAGCGCTTCGGGCCCTTGCAGGTCAGCTTGACCCGTGTCGATGACCCGAGCTTCAGCGCGCCGGAGCAACAACGCCTGCGCGGCGGTGAGGATGTGCTCCGCCTCGGTGATTGGGGCACGCGGACCCTGGCGGTGTCGCCGCTGGATGAGCAATGGGCGGTGGCCCTGCAAGTCCCGCCCGACCCGCTGGACGTGAACCTGTTGTACTGGAGCATGAACGTACTGATTGGCGCGGCGTTGCTGGCCTGCCTGCTGTTCTGGCTGCGCCCGCACTGGCGCGACCTGGAACGTCTCAAGCAGACCGCTCGGCGCCTTGGCCAGGGGCAGTTGAGCGAACGCACGAATATCCCGCCACGCTCCAATATCGGCGAGCTGGCGGCGGTGTTCGACACCATGGCCGGCGATGTCGAAGGCCTGCTCAACCAGCAGCGTGATTTGCTCAACGCGGTGTCCCACGAACTGCGGACACCCTTGACCCGCCTCGACTTCGGCCTAGCCCTGGCCTTGTCCGAGGATCTGCCGCCGGCGTCCCGCGAGCGCCTGCAAGGGCTGGTGGCGCATATCCGCGAGTTGGACGAGCTGGTGTTGGAATTGCTGTCCTATAGCCGTTTGCAGAACCCGGCCCGCCTGCCGGATCGGGTCATGGTCTCGCTGGACGAGTTCGTCGACAGTATCCTCGGCAGTTTCGACGAGGAGCTGGAAGCCCCGGAAACCGTGCTGGACGTCTTGATGCACGGGTCGCTGGACCGTTTTGTGCTGGATCCGCGCCTGACCGCGCGGGCGGTACAGAACCTCTTGCGCAATGCCATGCGTTATTGCGAGCGGCGGATCCAGATTGGCGTCAGGGTCAACCCGGAAGGTTGCGAGCTGTGGGTCGATGACGACGGCATTGGCATTCCCGAGCCGGATCGGGAGCGGATTTTCGAGCCGTTCTATCGCCTGGACCGCAGTCGCGATCGTGCCACCGGCGGCTTTGGCCTGGGCCTGGCCATCAGCCGGCGGGCGCTGGAAGCCCAGGGCGGCACCTTGACCGCTGAGCAATCGCCGCTGGGTGGGGCGCGTTTCCGCTTGTGGTTGCCGACCGTGGCCTGCTAGAGACGCTTCGCTGCTGCGGCTGGATTACTTGCGCCGCTGCTTGACCAGGCGCTTTACCCCTTCCAGCACCAATACCGCCACCGCCAGCCAGATCGGCAGGTAGGTCAGCCATTCTCCCGGTCCGATGCTTTCCCCCAGCAACAGGGCGACGATCACCAGCAGCACGGGTTCCACATACCCCAGCAGCCCGAACAGTCCGAAGGCCAGCATCCGGCTCGCCAACAGGTAGCAGATCAGTGCGGCGGTACTGATCACCCCCAGCAAGGGAATCAGGGCATACAGCGCCGGCCGTTGGCTGACCACGGCAAAGCCCTGTTCGCCGTGTTGCACGAACCACCACGCCACCGGCAGCAGCAACATCATCTCGAACCAGAGTCCGCCCAGGTTGTGGGTGGCGTTGCGCCGACGCAACACGAAGTAGATCGGATAGCCGATGGCTACCAGCAGGGTGGTCCAGGAAAAGCTGCCGACCCGGTACAACTCGTTGAGTACGCCACAGAGGGCGAGCAGGGCGGCCACGGTCTGCAGCCGCGACAAGCGTTCGCCGTAGACGATGCGGCCGGTGAGCACCATGGTCAGCGGCAAGAGGAAGTAGCCCAGGGATACATCCAGGCTATGCCCGTTGAGCGGTGCCCAGAGGAACACCCACAGCTGTAAACCGAGCAGTGCCGAAGACAACAGCAATTTGAGCAGCAGCAGTGGCTGCTGCCGCACTCGGACGAGGATCGCGGGGACCAGCTTCCAGTCTCCGGACACCAGCATGAACACCGTCATGCAAGGCGCGGTCAGGAGCATTCGCCAACCGAAGATCTCCTCGCCGTTGAGGGGCGCGAGCAGAGACGTATAGAAATACATGATGGCGAACAGGCAGGACGCCAACACCGATAAAACGATACCTCTGGACACAACAGCCTCACGCAACAGTGGATTCGGTTTTTTCCGGCAGGATAGCACCCTGCTTGAACAACAAGGCCTTCAAGCCGCTTTCAGCGTCGATATCGGGGAACTCCGGCGGATTGTCCAGGCGGCGTTCGAACAGCATGCCCGGCGCTTCGCGGGTCACGCCATCGATCAGGAAGTCCGAACCCACGGCCGGATCGTTCATACAGGCGAGGACCCGGCCGTCGGCGCTGAGCAGTTCCGGCAGACGGCGCAAGACCCGCTGGTAATCCTTGCTCAACAGGAAGCTGCCTTTCTGGAAGGACGGCGGGTCGATGATCACCAGATCAAACGGGCCGCTGCTGATGACTTTGCCCCAGGACTTGAACAGGTCGTGGCCGAGAAAGCCGACCTTGCCCAGGTTGTGGCCATTCAGGCGATGATTGTCACGCCCACGGCTCAGGGCCGCGCGGGACATATCCAGGTTGAGCACATGGGCGGCCCCGCCGGCGAGCGCCGCCACGGAAAAGCCGCAGGTGTAGGCGAACAGGTTCAGCACCCGCTTGCCCTGGGCATTGGCCCGCACCCAGTCGCGGCCGTAGCGCATATCGAGAAACAGGCCGTTGTTCTGTTTCTTGCCCAGGTCGACCTGATAGCGCAGGCCGCCTTCGGTAATGACCCATTCCTCAATGGCCTGGCCCACCAGCCATTCGGCGGGGCTCAGGGGCAGGTAACGATGGTGCAGCAATAAAGTGTGTGCACCGCTGGCCAGCCAAGTGGGTGACTGGCTGATCTCCATCAGCAGGTCCTTGAGGGCTTGCAGTTGCTCGGGCTCCGGCTCCTTGAACAGCGACACCAGCACCACGCCCTGCAGCCAGTCTACGGTCAGTTGCTCCAGTCCCGGCCAGCAGCGGCCCCGGCCGTGGAACAGGCGCCGGGTTTCCGCGGGGGCGGCCGCCAGGGCCGTGAGCAGGTGAGTGTGGAGGGTGGACAAGGCGTCGGGGTTCATCAGGCGGTGCCGGCAAGGAAAAAGGGCCGGCATTCTAACCCTATCCGTCTATTTCGCTGTGGGTTGTACCGCCACGCATTTGATTTCCACCAGCAGCCCCGGGTGGGCCAACTCCGTTACGCCGACGCAGGTCCAGGCGCACCGGCCCTTGGGGAACACCCGGTTCTTGACCTCGCGGAATACCGCCATGTGCCGGGACATGTGCACGTGGTAGGTGGTCATCTCGACCACATCCTCGAAGGTACAACCGCCGGCGGCCAGCACCAGGCGCAGGTTTTCCCAGGCCGCCGCGAACTGCCGGGCGGGATCCTCGATGACTTCCAGTTGCGGCGTGCGGCCCACCTGGCCCGCGCAGTAGAGCGTGGCGCCGACCTTTACGGCAGGTGCATAACCCGCGCGTTCGGCAATCAGGGTCATGGATTCCGGGATGATGATTTCACGGTCAGTCATTGCGTGCTCCGCCACATTCACAAGAGCGCCGAGGGTAGCGTATTGCCACACCGGTGTGCCGTTCAGCGACGTTGTGCCGCATGAGCCGACCCTTGTTGTTCGCCCCGATCTGCCATCGTCATCCGCGATGGCAGGCTCGCCAATGCCTGATATACGCCTCAAAGGGCCCTTATTAAGATCGGTTTCACCGCGACCCTTTCTCTCGCCTCTGTTTCCTGTGCCATCGCCGCGCTCATGGTGTTCACGCTGCAGGAAACCAAAGGCGTCCAACTTACCAGCGGCAACTGATCCGCCCCCTTGATAGAGAACCGACCCATGAAAAACTTCCGAATCGGCCAGATTGTGCCCAGTTCCAATACCACCATGGAAACCGAGATCCCGGCGATGTTGACCTCGCGCTACTCGCTGTTTCCCGAGGAGCACTTCACGTTCCACTCCTCGCGCATGCGCATGATGCACGTCAGTCCCGAAGAGCTGAAAAAGATGGATATCGACAGTGATCGCTGCGCGCTGGAGCTCAGCGATGCACGGGTCGATGTCATGGCCTACGCCTGCCTGGTGGCGATCATGTGCCAGGGCGCCGGTTACCACAAAGTCTCCCAGGAGCGCCTGGGCAAGACCGTCGCCGGCAACCACTCGAACGCCCCGGTGCTGAGTTCCGCCGGCGCGCTGATCGACAGCCTGAACCTGCTCGAATACAAGAAGGTCTCGATCATCACGCCGTACATGAAGCCGCTGACCCAGCAGGTCATCGACTATATCGAGGCGGCCGGGATCGAAGTGGTCGACTCCATCAGCCTGGAAGTCTCCGATAACCTGGCGGTCGGTCGCCTGGACCCGATGAACCTGGTGGCCCACGCCGACAAGCTGAATATCGGCCAGGCCGACGGCGTGGTGCTGTCGTGCTGCGTGCAGATGCCCTCGCTGCCGGCGATCCAGATCGTCCAGGATCGCCTCGACAAACCGGTGCTGTCGGCGTCGGTGGCAACGGTCTACCAGATGCTGAAACATCTCGGCCTCAAGGCCCAGGTGCCGAACGCCGGGCATCTGTTGTCCGGGGCGTTCTGAGTCGGGAGCGGACGGGGTACTATGGGCGCCACTCAGGCCCGTATGCCCCGGTACCGCCCATGAAGCTCGATCCCGTCTCCTTGCGACTCTTTGTCAGTGTCATCGAAGAGGGCACCATTGCCGCCGCCGCCAAGCGCGAACATATCGCCGCGGCGGCGGTGAGCAAGCGGCTCAGCGAGCTGGAAGAGCTGCTCGAGTCGAAACTGCTCAATCGCACCAACAAGGGCATTACCCCCACCGACGCCGGGCTGTCGCTGCTGTTCATGGCCCGCAGTGCGCTGAACAACCTCAACGAAATCGTCGTGCAGATGCGCGATTACTCCCATGGTCGGCGTGGCTCGGTGCATGTCCTGGCCAATATCTCGGCCATCACCCAGTTCATGCCGGGGCTGGTCAAGTCCTTCATGACCGCGTACCCGCTGATCAATATCAGCCTGGAAGAACAGCAGAGCCTGGCGATTACCAAGGCGGTGGCGGAAAACCGCGCCGAGATCGGTATCTTCACCCGTCTGCCCCATGGCGCGGACATCGAAGTCTTCCCGTTCCGCAGCGACCGGCTGGTGCTGCTGGTGCCCGACGATCACCCATTGGCGGTGCGGGAGTCGGTCAGCTTCGGTGAGACCCTGGATTATGAATGCGTCGCCTTGCGCAGCGGCACCCACCTCAATTTCCAGCTGATCAAGGCCGCCAACGACCTGGGCCGCTCGTTGAAAATCCGCATGGAAGTGTCCAGCTACGACGCGCTGTGCCTGATGGTGCAGGCCGGGGTGGGTATCGGCATCATGCCGCAGGGCAGCGTGGGGATTTACAACCTGAGCGGGACCCGGGTGGTCGGACTCGACGAGACCTGGGCCTGCCGTGAACTCAGTGTCTGTGTGAGGTCGCGCGAGGCGCTGTCGGTCGCCGCGGGACTGTTTCTCGAGCACCTGATCGCGCAGCGCTGAGCCTCAGCGCTGCGCGGCGGGGCTTATTGGTGCGCGCCGGCGCGCTTGAGCAGGCGCTTGCAACGTTCGGACAGGTGAAACACCTGCAGGTGCTTGCCGGCCTTCTCGTAGCGCTCGCGCAGGGTCTTCAAGGCGGCAATGGCCGAGTAGTCGACGAAGTTCAGGTGGCGGCAGTCGAGGGTCACCTGGGCGGGGTCGTTGGCCGGGTCGAACTGATTGAGAAAGGGCGCCGTGGAGGCAAAGAACAGGGTGCCATGGAGGCGGTAAAGCTTGCTGCCGTCGGCCTCCAGATGGCTGTCGGCGTACAGCTCCCGGGCCTGCTGCCAGGCGAAGTTGAGCGCGGCGACGACGATCCCGCAGAGCACGGCGGTGGCGAGGTCGGTGAACACGGTGATGACGGTCACCGCGAGGATCACCAGCACGTCATTCAGCGGCACCTTGTTCAGGACCCGTAGCGAGGCCCAGGCAAAGGTCTGTTGCGCAACCACGAACATGACGCCGACCAGGGCCGCCAGCGGGATACGCTCGATAAAGGGTGAGAGGAACAGGATAAACAGCAGGATCATCACCCCGGCGACGATCCCGGACAGCCGGCCGCGGCCACCGGAACTGAGGTTGATCACGGTCTGGCCGATCATGGCGCAGCCGCCCATGCCGCCGAACAGGCCGGAAACCATGTTGGCCACGCCCAATGCCGCGCACTCGCGATCCGGGTAGCCGCGGCTTTCGGTGATCTCGTCGGTCAGGTTCAGGGTCAGCAGGGTTTCCAGCAGACCGACCATGGCCATCAGGAACGCGTAGGGGGCGACGATCCGCAGGGTTTCCAGGTTCCATGGCAGTTGCGGCAGGGCCAGCACCGGCAGGCCACCGGCAATATGCGCCATATCGCCGAGGGTACGGGTCGGCAAATCGAGCAGGTACACCGCCAGGCCCACGCCAAGGATCGCCACCAGTGCCGGCGGCACGCTGCGGGTCAGGCGCGGTAGCAGGTAGACGATGGCCATGGTCAGCAGCACCAGCCCGCTCATCAGGTACAGCGGCTTGCCACTCAGCCAGGTTTCGCCGCTCTTGAAGTGTTCCAGTTGGGCCAGGGCGATGATGATCGCCAGGCCGTTGACGAAACCGAGCATCACCGGGTGCGGGACCATGCGCACCAGCTTGCCCAGCCGCAGCAGGCCGAAGGCGAGCATGATCAGCCCGCCCAGCAGCACGGTGGCGAGCAGGTACTGCACGCCGTGTTGCACCACCAGCGCGACGATCACCACGGCCATCGACCCGGCGGCGCCGGAGATCATGCCCGGGCGTCCGCCCAACAGCGCGGTCAGGGTGCAGATGATAAAGGCGCCGTACAGGCCCATCAGCGGATTGAGGTGGGCGACCAGGGCGAAGGCGATGCATTCGGGCAGCAGGGCGAAGGCGGTGGTCAGTCCGGCCAGGGCGTCGGCGCGCAGGCGTTGGGGTTTCATGGCGTACCTGAAAGACGAGCCGGCAGCACCGGCGGCGAAAAGAAGGGGGCGGATGGTACGCAATTGAATGGGCGGCGGCCAGTTAGCGCAGTTCGGCGAGGCTTGCCTGGATCAACTCGGACAGCTGTCGTACCGCCGCTGTCGGCGCCGCCACGGCCTGGTGCAGGACATAACCGAGCATGGGCAGCGCCGGCAGGCTTTCAATCAGCGCAAGCTGAGGGGGCAGGCCGATGCGGGTGCGTAAAGTGATACCGAGTCCGGCCGATACGGCGGCCCAGATGCCACTGACACTCGGGCTGGTCAGCACCACTCGCCAGGGGATACGCGCCTGGTCCAGGGCTTTGGTTGCCGCGCTGCGCAAAATGCATGGCGCATCGAAGACCACCAGGGGCAAAGGCAGGTTGTCGGCAGGAGAGGGCGCCGGCAACTCGCGCGAGCCGATCCAGTGCATCTGCGTTTCACCGAGGCGCGTGGCGTGCGGGGTGCTGGCGCCGGCTTCCCAGGCCAGCGCCAGGTCCAGGCGGCCATTCTCGATCATCGATAACAGCTCGGCGTTGCGGGCGATGCTGACCTCAAGGCTGACCAGTGGGTGGACCCTGGAAAAACGCCGCAGTACGTCGCTGAGCAGATGTTCGGCGAAATCATCCTGCAAGCCGATGCGCACCGTGCCTTCGATACGGGCGCCTTGCAGACGGCTGAAGATCTCGTCGTTCAGTTCCAGCAGACGCCGGGCATGGCTGAGCAGGGATTCGCCCGCTGCCGAGAGGATCAGGCCGCGCCCCGACTTTACCAGCACGGCGCTGCCGACCTGGCTTTCGAGCTTCTTCAGTTGGGCACTGACCGCCGAGGTCGAGCGCCCCAGGCGTTCGGCGGCCTTGGCGAAGCTGCCAAGCTCGACACCGGTGACAAAGGTGCGCAGTACATCCAGGTCGAAGGTGGGGTGACGCATGAGTAATCATCCACTTATTCGGGATTGTTGGTTTTATCTAATCTGATATTCGGAACTATCGTCGCTGGTTAACCTGCCTCCGTCAAATCAACAGTGTGTTGGAGGTTGTATGCCTTTTGCCCGTATTTCCCTGCATCGGGGCAAGTCCCCCGAGTACCTTCGCCGATTGTCCGAGGAGCTGCATGAGGCCCTGGTGGAAAGTTTCGAGGTACCGCCTACCGATCGCTTCCAGGTGATTCATCAGCACGAGGTGGGCGAGCTGATCTTCGATCGCGACTACCTGGGCGGGCCGCGCAGCGAGGACTTTGTGCTGATTGCGATTACCTCCGGGCGCATCAGGGATACCGCGACGAAACAGTGCTTTTATCGGCGGTTGGTAGAGCGGCTGAGTGTGGCGCCGGGGATTGATCCTGAGGATGTCATGGTGGTGATCAGCACCACCCAGGCCGATGAGTGGTCGTTTGCGGGAGGGCGGGGTAACTGACACACCGCCTGACCCGGGCAAGACCGGTTATCATGCGCGGCCCTTCGCTGCCGACTGCCGAGGGTGCGCCTCAACCCTCGGAGCCCGATGTTCGATGTCCACGATCACCTTGTTTGAAACCCCGCCCCCGGAGTCGATCCATAGCCAGATCCAGCAGATGGTCGTGGATTACGTCACCGACGTCAGTCAGGTGGCTATTGCGCCGAGCAACCCGCTCTACAACCTGTATCAGTATGGCGTCGGTTATGAGGTGCATCTCTATATGCAGGCGATGGACGGCTCCAAGGGCCTGGCCGTCGAATTGATCGTGGCAACCGATGCCCGGGATCCCGAGAAGGTCATCGGTTTCCTGCTGTATTTACCGGTCAAGGATGATCCGCAAGCCTGCTCGATCGCTTATATGGCGGTGCGTGAAGGCCATCGGCGCCAGGGTGTGGCGCGGGCGATGCTGCAACCGGTGCTCCAGCGCTATCCCCACGCGGAACTGGCCTGTGTCGTCGGCAAGGTACCAGTGTTCGAGGCCCTGGGTTTCCAGGTACTGGCCGCGCGCGGGCCGCAGGTATTGATGAATACCCGTGACCACGGCACGGACGGGCTGGTGGCGGTGCTGGATATCGCGCCGATCTATCGTTCCCTGGAGGTGCGACAGATTCATGCCTACCTGTTGCAACAACACGGCAAGCGCGCGATGGTCGACGCCGAGAAGCAGCGTGACCGCCAGCTCGACCAGATGACTCGCCACGCCAGGGCTTTTGTCCTGGAGCGGCTGGGCGACCATTGATAGTTACGGGGTGCCGAACATCGCGGTCCAGTAGATCCCGGAATCGCTCTTCGGGTCCACCACGTAGGCCGCGCCCAGCTCACGGAATCGTGGATTCATCAGGTTGGCGCAGTGACCGGGGCTGGCCAGCCAGCCGTCGACCACCTTGCGTACGGTGTCCTGGCCGGCGGCGATATTTTCGCCGATCATCTGGCCGTTATAGCCCGCCAGCTCAGCCCGATCCCCCGGCATGCGTCCGTCACGGTCCTTGTGATCGAAGAAGTTGTTGTTGGCCATATTCCGGCTATGGCCTTCAGCGGCGCTCGCCAGTACCGCGTTCCAGGCCAGGGGCGTGGTGGCGGCGAACGCCTGGCCGCCGCATTGGTGCGCTTGCGTGCGGGCGCTGTTGATCTGTTCGAGCAGTTTCTGGCCTTCCGCCTGCCAGTCGCCCAGGCGCGCGCTCAGCAGCGGCCGCGCCAGCACGATGCGCCATTCACGTCCCTCGCGGTTGACGCCGATATCGACGAACTGCGGGTTCAGCACCACCTGGCAGAAACTTTCCTCCACCGCTTTCATCGCCGCCGCCGCGTCACGTGGCCCCGAGAGGCTGATCGCCTGCACGGTGACCATCGGATACGCCTTGGCACTCAGCGCCTGCTGCAAGTCGCCCGGGTTATTGATGGGCAACACCAGGCGGGGATCGCTGACCAGTGGCGGCAACTCCAGTGAGGCCTGGCTTCCACAGCGCTGCACCTGGCTGCGGTAGTGGTTGATCGAGTCAACCAGTTGCACCTGATCGACAGGGGCGGCGTTGGCCGCGAACACCGGGCCCAGCGTCAGCGTGGCCAGACCGATAAGTGATGGTATGAAGCGCATGGGCATCTCCCTGGGACGGACTGCGCCCATCATGCCGGATTTCCCACGGCAGGAGCACTTGAACCTTGGCCGGCTTATCCTACAATTTCGGTAGGTTTTCTCTGTGTAAAGGCGAGGCATTTTCATCTAGTCACGTAGCTGAGGTATTATGTCGCAGCACGGAAGCGTCTAGCGTGCCTATCCGAGGTGACCGGACGTCGAAGGAATCGAGAAAAAAGCCTTACTGGCTGAGTCGTATGAGCTGACAGATTGCGCTTGTCGACCAGGTCCGGGCAGAGGCAAACAAAATGAGTGTCACCCAACGTAGCTGAAGCCAATGACTAATAAAAAGTCAGCGCAGGAGGGACATGAACGTGAGGCCGGTGGTTTTTCATAGGCCTTGTATGTCTACCTATCCTAGGTATTACCGAATGTTGAAGAAACTGAACACAGCACTGCTGGGGCTGGCAGTGACGATGGGCGCGATGTCCGTACACGCGGCCGAGACAAAGAAAGTCGATGTGCTGCTTATCGGCGGGGGCATCATGAGTTCGACCCTGGGGATCTGGCTCAATGAGTTGCAGCCGGACTGGTCGATGGAAATGGTCGAGCGCCTCGATGGCGTCGCCGAAGAAAGCTCCAATGGCTGGAACAACGCCGGTACCGGTCACTCCGCCTTGGCCGAGTCGAACTACACGCCGTACGACAAGAACGGCAAGATCGATATTTCCAAGGCGATCGAGATCAACGAGTCGTTCCAGATCACCCGTCAGTTCCTGTCCTGGCAGGTCCGTCAGGGCGTGCTGAAGAACCCGCATTCGTTCATCAACTCGACGCCGCACATGAGCTTCATGTGGGGTGACGACAACGTCAAGTTCCTCAAGGATCGCTACGCGGCGCTGCAGACCAGCCCGCTGTTCAGCGGCATGCAGTACACCGAAGATCAGGAACAGATCAAGAAGTGGGTCCCGCTGATGATGGAAGGGCGTGATCCGAAGCAGAAGATCGCGGCCACCTGGACGCCTATCGGCACCGACGTGAACTTCGGCGAAATCACCCGCCAGTACGTCGCTTACCTGCAGGCCCAGCCTAACTTCAAGCTGAAGCTGTCCAGCGAAGTCGAGGATATAAAGCGCAATGACGACGGCACCTGGCGCGTCACCTACAAGAACCTGAAGGACGGCAGCGAAACCGCGGCCGACGCCAAGTTCGTGTTCATCGGTGCCGGTGGCGGTGCGCTGCACCTGCTGCAGAAGTCCGGCATCCCTGAGGCCAACGACTACGCGGCCTTCCCGGTCGGCGGTTCGTTCCTGGTCACCGATAACCAGGACATTGCCCTCAAGCATATGGCCAAGGCCTACGGTATTGCTTCGACCGGCGCGCCACCCATGTCGGTTCCGCACCTGGACACCCGTGTGCTGGATGGCAAACGCGTGATCCTGTTCGGGCCATTCGCGACCTTCTCCACCAAGTTCCTGAAGAATGGTTCGTACTTCGACCTGCTGACCAGTACCACCACCCACAACGTCTGGCCGATGACCCGCGTCGGGATCGAGCAGTACCCGCTGGTGGAGTACCTGGCCGGTCAGTTGATGATGTCGGATGACGACCGCTTCAACGCCTTGAAAGAATACTTCCCTGAAGCGAAGAAAGAAGACTGGCGCCTGTGGCAAGCCGGTCAGCGCGTGCAGATCATCAAGCGTGACGAAGAGAAGGGCGGCGTCCTGAAACTCGGCACCGAGGTGGTCACCGCCAAGGACAACAGCATCGCCGGCCTGCTGGGTGCATCGCCGGGTGCTTCCACCGCCGCGCCGATCATGCTGACCATTCTGGAACGGGTCTTCAAGGACCAGGTTGCGACGCCTGCCTGGCAGGAAAAACTGCACCAGATCGTGCCGAGCTACGGCACCAAGCTGAACGGCAACCCTGCAGCGGTCCAGAAAGAATGGGACTACACCGCTGAAATCCTGCAACTGACCAAGCCTCCGGTGATTGGTCAGACCGCCGCTGCGCCAGTCGCACCGGCTGCGACTGACAAGCCAAAAGCCGACACTCCAGCGGCTGACATGGCGCTGTAAAGACCCGGCCTCGCTTCGGCGAGGCGCTGTAAACCGAAGAACACCCATTGCCCGCTCATGCGACCGGCCAGTGGGTGTTTTTTTATGTCCACGAAAAAGGCTTTCGGCGAACGATGGATATCACTCAAGGCCAGGGACAGGCTCAGGCCATCCATCCTGCCCATGGAGCTTGTCCATGAAGGTGTCGATAAACGTCGACACCGCCAGGGGCAACTGGCGCCGGCTCGGATAGATCACGTTCATGCCCTGGCTCTTGCGCTGGTAACCGGGCAATACCGGCACCAGCAGGCCGGCCTGCACATCGAGGCGGGCCATGGTCGGCGGCAACAGGACGATGCCCAGGCCCGCCAGGGCGGCCTTGCGCAGCGCCTGGGCGGTATTGGCGCTGAAGCGGCCGCTGACCTGCACTTCCTCCAGGACGCCGGCCGGGCTGCTCAGACGCCAGGTGGTGTGGCCGCTGGGGTGTGGATTCGCCGGCTCAGGGTATTGGCCGGTACGCCCTGGTGCCGAGCGGCCTCGGCAAAGCTGCCGTAGCGTACCACCTGGACGAACATGGCAATTTCATTCAGGTCGAGCATGGCGAAATTACTCACATAAATGGATGAGTGAAATCCAATTATGCCATCTAGTCCGGTAATAGAGGGCAATCCATACTGCGTCGCAACTGGTCCGGGACCGCGTTTGCATTGATTGCCGTCCCGGGATTTATCCGATCATTTTTCAGGAGCATTCCCCATGCCGGCACGTACCGCCATTGCCCGTACCCCGCAGCGGCGGGCCATTGTTCATCGGACCCACGGCAGTACCCACGGGGCGATTACGCGCCTGGTAAGTCCCGGCGACCTGGGCGCGTGGCTCAAACCGTTCGTCTTCCTCGATCGTTTCAGCTTCCAGACGAAAGCCGGTCAGCCGGGGTTTGGCATGCACCCGCATTCCGGCATCGCCACGTTGAGCTATTTGAGCGAAGGCGAGTTTTTCTATGAAGACAGCACCGGCGAAAAAGGCCGCTTGCTGGCCGGTGGTGTTGAATGGATGCAGGCCGGCAATGGTGTCTGGCACACCGGTTCGATCGTGCCTGAGGTCAGCCATGTGCGCGGCTTTCAGCTCTGGGTGGCGTTGCCGGCGGCCGATGAGAATGCTCCGGCACGCAGCCAGTACCTGACCCCGTCGCAGGTGCCACAGGAAGGACCGGCGCGGGTGCTGCTGGGGCGCTACGGTGCGGCGCAAAGCCTGATCGCGGCCCCCGCGCCGATGAACTACCTGGCCGTACACTTGAAAGACGGTGAACGCTGGACCTACACACCACCGGCCGGTCACAGCGTGGGTTGGCTGGCGGTCGATATCGGCCAGCTTGACGCCGGTGACGCTGGCGGGCCGCTCGGCGAGGGTGAATTGGCGATTTTCGAGGAGCGCGAGGAGGTCATCGATCTCGTGGCCCGGGGTGATACCACCTTCGTGCTAGGCTCAGCGTACAAGCATCCCCATGAACTGGTGCTGGGCAATTATTCGGTGCATACCAGCGCCGCGGCGCTGGCCCGGGGCGAGGCCGAGATTCTCCATATCGGTCGACGTCTGCGTGAGGAGGGGCGTCTGTAACCGATCGGGTACACGGCTTTCTGCTCTCTGTCAGACACTGGTCGCATTTTTCTGGATATTATTCGGTGCCCGCGCAATGATTAGCGGCAAAAGGCCATCTTCCCCGGCCGACTGAACGACTCGGATTGACGACAACAGGTACTGATGAAAAAACTCACGACAGTCGAGCAGATGTTGTTGCGTGATCGCGAAGAAGAGGAGCGGCTGGCCGCCCTGCATGCCTTCGACCTGATGGATGTTGCCCGCGAAGAGTGTTTCGAGCGGATCTGCCGGTTGGTCGCCTCGCGCTTTCAAGCGCCGGTGGCGATCGTCAGCCTGATCGACAAGGACCGCCAGTGGTTCCTCGCCACCACCGGCTTTTCCGCTCAGCAAGCGCCCGAGCTGGAGCTGTCGTTCTGTGCCCACACGATCCGCCAAAGCGGCGTGTTCGTGGTCGACAACGCCTGCCTGGACCCGCGCTTTGCCGACTTCCCTTTGGTCCAGGGCGACGGTGCGCTGACGTTTTATGCCGGCGCGCCCCTGCGTACCGACGGCGGCTATGCCATCGGCAGCGTGTGTATCCTCGATACGGTTGCCCACGACCTGACGCCGGAAGACCACGCGGCCCTGGAAGATTTCGCCGCGCTGGTCATGCAGTTGATCGAGCGCCAGCACCTGCTCAAGCGTGTGGATGCGGTCAGCGGCCTGCCCAACCGTACGCAGTTTCTCTCCGACCTGCAGGGCTTGATCCAGGCCGGCGAGATCCGCAAGAGGGTTCTGGTGACGGTCGATGCCCTGGACACCGATTGGGCACACCGTTTGACCGTGGCGGAGGGCATGGTGCCCTTCGAAGCGGTGCTGCGGGATATGGCCTCGCGGATCCAGGCGTTTATCGGCACCGGGATCAAGATCTATCACGTGATGGTCAAGGGCTTTGCCTTCACCATGCAGATGGACGCCGTCGAGGCGCGGGGCTTTTTACCGCGGCTGGTGGATTGGCTGCGCCGGGCGCCCATCAGCGAGAATCTGCCGATGGTACCCACGGTCTGCGCGGGGTTGCTGGAGTTCGAGGGGGGCTCGGAAACGGCCCGGGAGCTACTGCGCAAGGGCTTGTTCGCCCTGGAGACCGCCCGGCAGAAAGCCCAGCCCTATGCCTATTACAATCATCAGGACGACGTGACCTTCCGCCGTCTGTTCAGCCTGTTGCCGGATATCACGCCGGCCCTGAAGGCCGATGATGTGTTCCTGGTCTATCAACCGCGTTTCTCGTTGCGCGATGGCGCGCACCTGAGTGCCGAGGCGCTGATTCGCTGGAACCATCGGTTACATGGCTTTATTTCGCCGGCGGAGTTCATTCCGATTGTCGAGAAAAGCTCGCTGATCCATTCGGTGACGGATTGGGTGATCGAGCGGGTTGTGACGCTGATTGCCGACACCGGTTATGCCCGGGACAAGAAAATATCCCTCAACCTGTCCTCGCGGGATTTTTACGGGCGCAACGTCGCCGATGTCATTGCCCAGCGCTGTGGGGCCCATGGTGTCGACCCGGCAATGCTCGAGGTTGAAATCACCGAAGGCGAGTGGCTGCGTTCCAGCGCCGGGGTGATCGAGCAACTTCAGCAACTGAGGGATATGGGCGTCGATGTGGCCATCGACGACTTCGGTACCGGCTACAGCAACTTCTCTTATCTGCACAAGATCCCGGCCAATATCCTCAAGCTCGACCAGTCGATGATTTTCGACCTGGAGCACAGTGCCCAGCATCAGCGGGTGGCCAAGTCGATCATCGGCGTGGCCCGCGACTTGGGCTACCGGACGGTGGCCGAGGGCGTGGAAAGTTTCGGCTGCCTGGAAATACTCAAGCACTTCGGCTGTGACGAGGCCCAAGGCTACTTTCTTTCCAGACCGGTCGAAGAGGCACTGTATTTCCAGCAGGCGGCACTGGATCGGTTCCCCCTGAAGACGGGCTGAGGCCCGCCTTCAAACGCCCCGTGGCACGCGTCCGGAGACAAAGTGACTGACATCGTTGAAACCCGGGGTGGACGCATGCCCCGGAGTCACCAGCGAGTCGACGAAGGCTTCGTCCTCGGCGCTGATCTTCACCGTCAGTGCCTTGGTGTAGCTGTCCCATTGCTCCTCGGTGCGCGGGCCGACAATCGCCGAGCTGACCGCCGTATTGTTCAGCACCCAGGCAATCGCGAACTCCACCAGGCCGACGCCACGCTGTTGGGTATACGCCTGCAACTGCTGGGCAATGCGCAATGATTCCACCCGCCATTCGGTCTCGAGGATGCGCTTGTCCTGGCGTCCGGCCCGGCTGTTGGCATCCGGCGCGACATCCGGGGCGTATTTGCCGCTGAGCACGCCACGGGCCAGCGGGCTGTAGGGCACCACGCCGAGGCCGTAGGCGGCAGCGGCGGTGATCTGCTCGGTTTCGGCCTGGCGGTTGACGATGTTGTACAGCGGTTGGCTGATCACCGGCTTGTCCACCCCCAGGCGCTCGGCCACGCGGATCACTTCGGCAATCCGCCAGCCGCGATAGTTGGACAGGCCCCAGTGGCGAATCTTGCCCTGGCGCAACAGGTCGCCGATGGCCGATATGGTGACCTCCAGCGGGGTGCTGTGGTCTTCGCGGTGCAGGTAGTAGATATCCAGGTAGTCGGTGCCCAGGCGTCCGAGGCTGGCTTCGATGGCATTGAACAGGTGCTTGCGGCTCAGGCCGCTGCGGTTCGGCTTGCCGTCCACCGGGCCGAAACCGGCCTTGGTCGCGAGGATCCACTCATGGCGATGGCGGGCAATCGCTTCGCCGACGATTTCCTCGGAGCGCCCGCCGGTGTAGACGTCGGCGGTGTCGATAAAGTTGATGCCCTGGTCCCAGGCCTTGTCGATGATGCGCAAGGAGGTTTCGGTGTCGGTTTGTTCACCGAACATCATGCTGCCCAGTGTCAAGGTGCTGACTTGCAATCCGGAATGGCCGAGGGTGCGGTAACTCATGAACAACATCCTTTTGCACGAAAGAGAAGGTGCTCATCAGATACCAGAATGCCGCTGTTGAGCAATCCCTCAATCAACTCGCCGATATCCGACAGCCTTGTCAGGGGAAACTGCGCAAAAGTTTCACGTAGTCCGGTGCTCTCCAGGGAACGGGCACGGCAATGTCAACTACTTGACCGTTCGTCGGAACTGTCAATTCTGACAGGTTGTTACAGTAGCCCGAACTAAAGTCATATATAGCCAAGAGACCCGCTTGTCCGGCGGGTACAGTTGTAAAGGCCATCAGGACATAACCCCGTTCAATATGGAGAGACATGATGCTTAATTCGAAACGTCTTAAGGCGCTGGCCATGGCGATCGTTGTTGCCCAGGCGGCTGTGGTCCCGATGGTGATGGCGCAGGCGCAAGTTGCGCCGACGACTCAGACCCAGAAGGTCACTTCCGAGAAGGCTGGTATTCAACTTGCCACGAAAAAGCACAAGAAGCACAAAAAACACGCCAAGAAAGCCATGACCTCCACGACTCAAAGCGTGAGCGCGAACGCCACCGTCTGACTCTAGTCATTGGGGGAAACGTGCCCGAGGGACGACAGCGATGTCGAGCCTCGGGCTTTTTTATGGCCGCTGTTTCACGCCGCCCGCAAGGTGCGGGTCATGCGCAGGGCCAGCAGGCTGCCGGCGACGATCACCGCGGCCAGCACATACAGGGCCGCATCGGTGGAGCCGCTGGCATCCTTGACCCAGCCCACCAGGTATGGGCTGAGGAAACCGGCCATCTGGCCCATGGAGTTGATCAACGCCAAGCCACCGGCGGCCGCGCCGGCGCTGAGCAGGGCGGTGGGCACCGGCCAGAACATCGGCAGGCCGGTGAGGGCACCCATGGTCGCAATCGTCAGGCCGAGAATGGCAATGGCCGGCGAAGTGGCGAAATTGACCGCGATCAACAGGCCGACGGCACCCATCAACATAGGTACCGCCAGGTGCCAGCGACGCTCCTTGCGCAGGTCGGCGGAGCGGCCCACCAGCAACATGAACACCGCCGCCAGCAGGTAGGGAATCGCACTGAGCCAGCCTATGACCAGGTTGTCGCTGAAACCCAGGTTCTTGATGATCGACGGCAACCAGAAGTTGATGGCGTAGACGCCGCTCTGGATGCAGAAATAGATCAGGCCAAAGGCCCAGATCGCCGGGTTCTTGAACACTTCACCCAGGGAGTCGCTGACAGCCTTGGGTTTGTTCGCGGCATCCTCGGCCTGGTCGTCTTCGAGTACGGCGCGTTCCTCGGTAGTCAGCCACTTGGCGTTGGCGAATTTGTCCGCCAGCAGGAAAAACGCCGCGATGCCCAGGGCAATGGTCGGGATCCCCTGCAACAGGAACATCCACTGCCAGCCGGCAAGGCCGCCCTGACCGGCGGCAAAGTGGTTGAGGATCCAGCCGGAGAAAGGACTGCCGAGCAGGCCCGAGACCGGGATCGCCGACATGAACAGGGCCATGATCCGCCCACGGCGGAAGCTCGGGAACCACTGCGAGAGGTACAGCACCACGCCGGGGAAGAAGCCGGCTTCGGCGGCCCCGGTGAACAGGCGCAAGGTATAGAACTGGATCGGCGTGCTGACGAACAGCAGGCAGGTCGACAACACGCCCCAGGTGATCATCATCAGGGCAATCCAGCGCCGCGGACCGAAGCGACTCAGCGCCAGGTTGCTCGGCACGCCGCAGAGCACGTAGCCGATAAAGAAAATCCCGGCCCCGAGGCCGTAGATGGTTTCGCTGAATTTCAACGCGTCGAGCATCTGCAGCTTGGCAAATCCAACATTGACCCGGTCGAGGTAGTTGAACAGGTAGCAGATGAAGATAAAGGGGATCAGGCGCAGGGTGATGCGCTTGTATACGGCGTTTTTCAAGTCAGCGGTGGCCTGGGATATCGCGGCGCTCTGTGACATGGCGGTCTCTCTTTATTATGATTTTTTGCGAGGCAAGGGTAACTTGATCGCCCTGTGAGTCTCGGTCACCCCAGCCTTGCTGTCTTTGTGCCAGTGCACAGGGTTTGCCGGTGTACCCTGTGCTGCTGAACAAACGTTGATCCCCCTGAACCAAGGACCCTACCGCTATGTTCGAACTGGACCATGACCTTGCGCAGGATATCGTCGATCGTACGATGGCCATTCTGCCGTACAACGTCAATGTCATGGACAGCCAGGGCCTGATCCTGGGCAGCGGCGAGCCGGAGCGGATCAATACCCGCCACGAGGGCGCGCAGTTGGTCTTGGCCAATGGCCGGGTGGTGGCGATCGATGCGCAGGCGGCCAAGTGCCTGAAAGGCGTGCAGCCGGGGATCAACCTGCCGCTGATGCACGATGAGCGGCTGATCGGCGTGCTGGGCATTACCGGTGAGCCAGAGCAATTGCGTACTTACGCCGAGCTGGTGCGCATGACCGCCGAAATGCTGGTCGGCCAGCGTCATCAGCAGGCTGAACAGCAGTGGCGGCGCCAGCGCTGTGATGATCTGCTGGCCTTGTTGCTCAGTGACGAGGGCGATTCGCCGCGTTTGATCGACGAGGCCCGGCAGATGGGGCTCAAGCCGCAGTTGTCACGGATTCCCTATCTGTTCGAGCTGGACCCGGGGCAGAGTGCCGAAGCGCTGATGGCCTGGTTGCAGTCGCGTTATCCCGACAGTTGGTGCGTGAGTGGGTCGACCGCCTCGCTGCTGTGGTGTCGGCCGGCGACGGCGATCCTCGATGATCAGCGTCTGCTGGAGAAGCTCGACAGCCTGGGTTGGAAGATCGCCCGAGTCGCCGCGGGTGGGCAGGCTGACGGTTTGCAGGGTTTGCGCCGCTGCTATCGTCGGGTCGGTGATTTGCTTGCTTATGGCCGGGAGGTCTTGCCCCACAGTCGTTTGTTGCACCTCAATCGCTATCGCCTGCCGGTGATGCTCTGGCGGCATCGCAGCGACGATGCGCTGGAAGAGTTGCTCAAGCCGCTGCGCAAGGTGATCGCCAAGGACAGCAACGGCCAGTTGCTCGCCACCTTGCGCAGTTGGTGCGAGCATGACGGTCAGAGCCAGGGCTGTGCCGAGGCGCTGGGGATTCACCGCAACAGCCTGCGCTATCGGATGGAGCGGATTGCCGAGATCAGTGGTGTCGACCCGCTGCGCCTGGACGGGATGCTGGCGTTGTACCTGGGGGTGCAATTGTTGCCCCACAGCGAATCGCCGGTGCCGGCCGCTGGGGGCGCTTTGTAGGAATGAACAATAAAGCCCTCCCGGGCTTGTGCAGCAGACCGGCGTCATTCCCTGTTTCAACTGGCAGCATGGACGCCACAAGAACTGGAGATCGTCCCCATGAAAATCATCATCGCCCCCGATTCGTTCAAGGACAGCCTCAGCGCCGAAGGTGTGGCCCGAGCGATTGCCGAAGGCCTGGCCCAGGTACTGCCCGAGGCGCAGCTGATTGAATGCCCGATGGCGGATGGCGGCGAGGGGACGGTGGCGGCGGTGTTGGCCGTGTGCAACGGCGAGTTGCGCCAGCAGCGGGTGCGCGGCCCCCTGGGCACGCCGGTGGACGCGCATTGGGGCTGGTTGCCGGCCAGCGCCACGGCGATTATCGAGATGGCCGAGGCCAGCGGTTTGCAGCTGGTTCCGAGGGAACAGCGCAATGCCTGCATCACCAGCACCTTCGGCACCGGCGAGTTGATCCGCGCGGCCCTGGATGCCGGTGCGCAACGGATCATCCTGGCGATTGGCGGCAGTGCCACCAACGACGCCGGTGCCGGTGCCTTGCAGGCCTTGGGTGTAGGGCTGTTCGATGCCCGGGGACAGGTGGTGCAAGCGGGTGGCCTGGCCTTGGCCGGTGTCGCGCGGGTGACCCTTGAGGGGCTGGACCCGCGTCTCGACCGGGTGCGTTTCGAGATCGCCGCCGATGTAAACAATCCCTTGTGCGGGGAGCAGGGCGCTTCGGCGATCTTCGGCCCGCAGAAAGGCGCGACACCGGCCCAGGTGCGTGAACTGGACGCGGCCCTCGGGCATTTTGCCGATCTGTGCGCGCAGGTGCAGGGCCAGGATGTGCGTGATGAGCCGGGCAGCGGTGCGGCGGGCGGCTTGGGCTTTGCCGCCAAGGCCTTCTTCGGGGCGTGCTTTCGTCCCGGTGTGGAGGTGGTGGCGGAACTGGTGGGGCTGGCCGAGGCGGTGCGCGGCGCTGATCTGGTGATTACCGGCGAAGGTCGCTTCGACGCCCAGACCCTGCGCGGCAAGACCCCGTTCGGCGTGGCGCGGATTGCCCGGGAGCAGGGCGTGCCGGTGATCGTGCTGGCAGGGACCCTCGGTGAAGGTTATGAGCAGATGTACGCCCATGGGGTCGACGCGGCCTTTGCCCTGGTGTCCGGGCCGATGAGCCTGGAGCAGGCCTGTCGTGAGGCGCCACGGCTGTTGAGCGCGCGAGCCGGGGACATTGCCCGGGTCTGGAAGCTGGCGGCAGGGCCTGTCCGTGAAGAATGATAATGCGCGGTGTCTCCTCGGGCCATTCAGGGCTAAGCTTGCGATCAGTCCAGGTTTCGGACTTGTCTGCCCGGAGATGTTCAATGGCTCGTGCCCGCCCGCAACTGATCAGCGCAAAGCTTGCAAAACTGCACCCCACCCAAGTCACCGTCGGCCTGCAAGAGGTCGCCCTCAAGCAAGCCCAATGGCAGACCCTCAAGCGCAAGGAGCGCGAAGCCGCCCTCGATAATCACTGGTTTCCCTGCGTCCTCGGGCCTGAAGGCCGGCACTACATCGTCGATCACCACCACTTCGGCCTGGCGCTGATGCAGGAGGAGGTGAAGAAGGTCTCATTGGTGGTGCTCAAGGACCTCTCGTTCGTCGAACCCGCCAGCTTCTGGACCATCATGGACTTCCACCAGTGGGTCCATCCCTACGATGCCAAGGGCATTCGCCGCGGTTACGACAAAGTGCCCGGGTCTATCGGCGAACTGCAGGATGACCCCTATCGCAGCCTTGCCGGCGCCTTGCGCCGGGTCGGTGGGTTCGCCAAGGATGTCACGCCCTTCAGCGAGTTTCTCTGGGCCGACTTCTTCCGCACGCGGATCACCGTCGCTGAACTCAATGCGTCCAGCGAGCACCTGCAGGCAACCGCCCTCAAGCTGGCTCGCAGTCAGGCCGCGCGTTATCTGCCGGGTTGGAGTGGTCCGATCGATGCCTGAGCCGTCCGCACTGCCCACCCCGATGCCCGCCGCGCAACCGAAACGCGGCTGGGCGGATCTGATTGCCGGGCTGTCGATTGCCGGTTTGCTGTTACCCGAAGCGGTCGCCTATTCGAGCATCGCCAACGTGCCACCCCAGGCCGGGGTTATCGCGTTGTTTGCCGGGCTGTTCTGCTACGGCCTGTTCGGCACCAGCCGTTACGCCATCGTCTCCGCCACCTCCTCGTCGGCCGCGGTGCTGGCGGCGGCGACGGTCTCGGTGGCGGGGCCCGACATGGCGCTGCGCCTGACCATGGCCATCGGCCTGGTGATGATTACCGGCCTGATGTTCCTGCTCGCCGGTTTGTTCAAGCTGGGCAGCGTCACGTCCTTCATCGCCAAGCCGGTGCTACGCGGTTTTGCCTTCGGCCTGGCGGTGACCATCATCCTCAAGCAGGTCGCGAGCATCGTCCATGTGAGTCCCGCCCACAGCGACCTGATCCGCTTCGTGCCCGAATTGCTCAGCCAGTTGCCGCGCTGGAACTGGGCCGGGGTCGCGGTGGCGGTGGTCGCCCTGGTGCTGCTCTCGGTACTGGGCCGTTACCGGCGCCTGCCGGGCGGCTTGCTGGTGGTGATGCTCGGTGTGGCTGCCGGCAAATGGCTGGATTTGCCCGGCTATGGCGTCGACCTGATCGGTGTGATCGACCTGCAACTGACGGTGCCGTCGCTGCCGCGCCTGGCGTTCTCCGACTGGCTGAAGCTGGTGGAACTGGGCTTTGCCATGGTGATGATCCTCTACGCCGAGTCCTATGGTTCCATCAGCGCCTTTGCCCTCAAGCACGGCGATCGGGTGAACTCCAACCGCGACCTGCTGGTACTGGGCGGCGCCAACCTGTTGTCCGGCCTGTTCCATGGCATGCCCGCCGGTGCCGGCTACTCGGCGACCTCGGCCAATGATGCGGCGGGTGCTACCTCACGGTTGGCCGGGGTGGTGGCGGCGTTGGTGGTGCTGGTGATCGTGCTGACCCTGTTGCCGCTGATCGCCCTGACGCCGGAGCCGGTGCTGGCGGCCATCGTTATTCATGCCTTGACCCGGGCCCTGAGCCTGGAGCCCTTGCATCGCTACTTCGTCTGGCGCCGCGACCGGGTCCTGGCGATCTGCGCGGTGGCCGCGGTGCTGCTGCTCGGGGTGCTGGACGGTCTGCTGGCGGCGGTGGCGATCAGCCTGATGCTGATGTTGCGGCAGATGTCCTCGGCTTCGGTCCAGGTGCTCGGGCATATCGCCGAGGGCCATGATTTCGTCGACTGCCAGCTGCATCCCCAGGCACGGGAAGTCCCCGGGGTGCTGATCGTGCGCCCGGGCGAGCCGTTGTTCTTCGCCAACGCCGAACGCATCCTTGGCAGCGTCTCGCGGCGGGTTCGCGAGCAAGGTGAGGCCGTGCATTCGGTGATTCTCAGCCTGGAGGAGTCACCGGACCTGGACGGCACCAGCCTCGAAGCCCTGCAGGACTTCATCAAGCGTTTCCCGACCGAGGGCAAGCGGCTGCTGATCGCACGCTTGAAGCACGAGGCGCATCAGGCCCTGCTGGCGCTACCGAGCGAGACGTTGGCACAGGTGACGCTCAGTGACTTGAGCGTGTATGCGGTGGTGCAGGAGGTCAATCAGCCCCAAGGCACGGGTGTCACGAGCTGATCCTTGCGGGGTGGGGCCCTGCGCGCCAGCGCAGGGTCTCCAACCTGTTTGTTGGCTCAGGCCGCCAATGCCATCGAGTCGATGAGTTTCACCCCGGCGGTTTCCATCTCTCCCAGCGCACGCTGCAGTGAGCCGTCCAGGTCGATGGCCCGGCAGGCGTCGACGATCAGCAGGGTGCTGAAGCCCGCCGTCCGTGCATCCAGGGCCGACCAGGCGACGCAGTAGTCCAACGCCAGGCCGACCAGATAGACCGTATCGATACCGCGTTCCTTCAGATAACCGGAAAGGCCGGTGGGCGTACGCCGGTCGGCTTCGACGAAGGCCGAATAACTGTCGATCTCGCGGTTGCAGCCCTTGCGCACGATCAATTGCGCATGGGGCAGGTCCAGGTCCGCATGCAACTGCGCGCCGTGGCTGCCTTGCACGCAGTGGTCCGGCCAGAGGGTTTGCGTGCCATAGGGTAGTTGCACGCTGTCGAAGGGCGCATGGCCCGGATGGCTGCTGGCGAACGAGACATGGCCGCGGGGATGCCAGTCCTGGGCGATGACCACATTGCGAAAGCGGGCGCCCAGGCGGTTGATCAGTGGCACGATCTCGTCGCCGCCCTGGACCGCCAGTTGGCCGCCGGGAATGAAGTCATTCTGCATATCGATCACGACCAGGGCGCAACGCGGGTCGTTCAGGGGCGGCAGGTTGTGAGACGGGGACATGGGACCTCCTTGGAAATTGGGTTCGGCCTCGAACAGTCTAGTCGTTGTGCTTGCGCCAGGCGCCGCCTCGGACCGTCGGTGGTCGGCCGCGAGACGGGTAGGTTATTGGCCTGGCAGGCGCCCGGCCACATCGCCTGGTTCAACTGGCGAAACGCTGCCTGAGCAGGTCGGCCATATTGTTCAGCTCCGCCACCGAGTTGCGCCCGATCAACATGTAGGCATAGGTCGGCCCGGACCAGAACACCACATTCATGCCATGGCGCACTTCCTGGGCCATGGCCCGGGTCCCGGTTTTCGAGTGGGTGATGCACAACGCCAGCGGCCCATGTTGCGGGTCCAGGTAGTTGATCTGGGCAATCGGTACATGTTCGTACTCGAGCATCTGCGCGCGTTTGAGTTGCACAACCGGCAGTTGCACCTGGGCGGGGTCAAGCGCCAGCCCGAGGTACTGCTGGACACTTTGCAACTGGGCCCGGTGAGTGGCGTCGTCGCCGGGCAGGTTCTCCAGGGTCTGTGCCGTGTACAGCGCCATATAGTCGGCCACCAGCCCACGCCAGCTGATTTCGCTCGACGGCGGGGGGGGCTGCCAGGCCTGGAACAGTCGATCCGCGGCAATCCCCGCGACCATGAAGCTGGCAGCCACGGCGAGGAAACGGCGTCGACTCATCGGCGTCGCGGCTGTTTTCTCTGTCGGCAGGCTGTGCAGCATGGCCTCCAGGCGAGCCTGGGGCGCCTGTTCGAGCAGTTCGTCATAGGCTTGCTGGAACGGCAGTTCGCTGCGCATCAGCCACTCGAGACGCTCGGCCACGCTTTCGTCACGGGCCAGAGCGGCTTCGATCCGGCTGCGCTCCTCGGCGTCCACTTCGTCGTCGAGAAAGGCCACCAACTGTTCATCGGTCGGGGTGTAGTGCGAGAGTTGGTCAGTCATCGCCGTTCTCCGCTGTTGGCGCTGGGCACGGCACGCAGGGGCGGATGTTCCGCCAACTTCACCCGTGCGGCGGCCAGCCGGCTCATGACCGTTCCGATGGGCACTTCGAGGATCTGGGCCACTTCCTTGTAGGACAGACCTTCGACATAGGCGAGAAATACGGTTTCGCGCTGGGCGTCGGGCAGGGCGTCGACGCGCCGGATCACCTGGGAGGCCAGGACGTGGGTCTGCGCCACCTGTTCGCCGTCAAAGCTCAAGGCTTCGTCGGCATCCACCAGGCCCTGGCCGCGGCGAACCCGTTGGGAGCGCACTTCATTGAGCCAGATCGAATGCAGGATGCTCAGCAGCCAGCGGTCCATACGCGTGCCCGAGACGAACTGATCGCCTCGCTCCAGGGCGCGGACGCAGGTGGCCTGCACCAGGTCTTCGGCGATATGGCGTTGCCGGGACAGCACCAGCGCGTAACGCCAAAGGCGCGGCAGGTGCTGTCCCATCTCGGTGCGTATTTCCTTGTCGCTGGCGATGACAACCTCCGCCTTTAACGGTGATCAGCTGGGAATCGGGTGCGCGATGGCGTCGGCCAGGTCTTCATATTCTTCGCAACCGGTGCCGCAGAGCGACTTGATGCTCTGCAACTGCACCTGGGCCAGGTCGAGGCGGCCCTTGATCACGTAGGCTTCACCGAGGTATTCGCGGACCTGGGCGTAGTTCGGGTCCAGCTCCAGGGCCTGCAGGTAGTAGCCGATGCCTTCGTCGGTACGGCCCAGTTTACGCGTGGCGTAACCGCGATAGTTCAGGGCCTTGGCGGTATTGGGTTGCTTGAGGGTGTCGAGCAGATCCAGGGCGGCTTGATAGTCCCCGTTCTTGGCCAGGCGGTAAGCGTAGTCGGTGCGGTCTTCGTCGGGGGTCAGGCTGCTGACAAACGGCACGCAGGCCTTTTTGGCTTTGTTCCACACTTGCCCCTTGGGGCAGGTCGGCGGCATCGATTCCGGTTTTTCGCCCGAGGCGAATGCCGGCGTGCTCAACAGGGCCGCGGCCATGCAACTGGCCATCAGGAAAGGAACCGCGAAGGTGGCTTTGATGCTCATCGGTAATGCTCCGGTATCTGTTGGCTAGTAAACACTGATGCGTCGGGTTTTATTCGTGGCCACTGAAATTTATTTGCGACGCCTGTCGATCGCAATGCTTGTTATGGATTGAACACCTGATGTTGGGAATTTATTCAAGGCTGCAGAAAAAAATCGCCCATCAGGCGATTTTTTGCAAAGGCGATCATTCCCACCCGGGGCGGGAATGATCGAGGGAGGGGTTACAGCCCCAGGTCGGAGAGGCTTGGATGATCGTCCGGGCGGCGCCCCAACGGCCAGTGGAACTTGCGCTCCTCGGCCTTGATCGGCATGTCGTTGATGCAGGCATGCCGGTTGGACATCAGGCCGTTCTGGTCGAATTCCCAGTTTTCGTTGCCGTAGGAACGGAACCAGTTGCCCGAGTCGTCATGCCACTCATAGGCATAACGTACGGCGATGCGGTTGTCGGTAAAGGCCCAGAGTTCCTTGATCAGGCGGTAATCCAGTTCCTTGGCCCATTTGCGGGTCAGGAACGCCTTGGCTTCCTCACGGTTGTGGGCGAACTCGGCACGGTTACGCCATTGGGTGTCCAGGGTGTAGGCCAGGGACACGCGCTGCGGGTCGCGGGAGTTCCAGCCGTCTTCGGCCAGGCGGATCTTCTGGATCGCCGATTCACGGGTGAAGGGGGGAAGCGGCGGGCGAACGTCAGCGTCAGATGACATGGCAATGTCTCCAATTGAGTAGGGTTCAGACAAGTTGTCGCGCTTGGGTCAAGCGGTCGGTGGCCCGCCCGCCACTCGCTCATCCGGAGCGTAATGGCGGTTCGGGGCACGACTCAGAGCGCCAATAACGTTCGCGCCATGCATTGCGCATTATCGGCTGCACCGGGGTCGCCCATGACAAGTGCAACGGTAATGGCGCCGTCGATCAGGATCAGCAACTGTTTGCCAGTGGCCAGGGGATCGGCGATGCCATGTGCTTCACAGAGCTCGACCACATAGTCGAGCAACTTCTGTTTATGTTCCCGGGCCAATTGCCGCACCGGGTCCTTGGGGTCGCCGGTTTCGCCGGCGGTGTTGATAAAGGCGCAGCCGCGAAAGCCTTCGCTGGCGAACCAGCCGCCGAGCACGCTGAACAGGGCCAGCAGGCGGGCACCGGAGCTTTCGGCCTGGTCGACTTCGCCGCGGTACCACTGCATCCAGCGGATATCCCGGCGACGCAAGGCTTCCAGGGTCAGATCGTCCTTGGTGCCGAAGTACTTGTAGAGGCTTTTACGTGCCACCCCGGAAGTGCGCACCAGAAGATCGATGCCGGTGGCATGGATGCCACCTTGATAGATCAACTGCTCGGCGGTATCCAGCAGGTTTTCGCGGGTCTGGTTCGGAATGATTTCGTTCATGGGAAAGAGAGTAGAACGATCGTTCTCCATGGTCAATCGTCTTTTTCAAATAAATCCATGGCGGGTGACAGGAGGACGGGCAGGGGGCGCATCGGGGAACGACTCCAGGTTGGCAGCAAAGCCCTCTTCGAAGGCGCGTCCGAGAGCGGCGCATGGTGTAGACTCAGCGATCATTCGCATTCGACCCTAGCGAGCCCTATGCCGTCGCTCTTCAAACGTTCCCTGTTGCCCAAACTGCGCAGCTTCCCGCTGGCTGCCGAGGCCTTGACCATCCTGCCTTCGGCTGCCGAGTTCCGGCGTTGCCTGCTGGAGAAGATCGCCGGTGCCCGGCAGCGCATCACGCTGGTGGCGTTGTACCTGCAGGAAGACGAAGCCGGCCAGGAAATCCTCGATGCCCTGCATGCGGCCAAGTCGGCCCATCCGCAGCTGGAGATTGTCGTCGTGGTCGACTGGCTACGGGCCCAGCGCGGTTTGATCGGTGCCGGCAAGCAGCCGGGCAACAGCGCCTGGTACCAGGCGCAAACCCGCGACCACATCACTGAAGTGCCGATCTACGGGGTGCCGGTGCAGACCCGCGAACTGTTCGGCGTGCTCCACCTCAAGGGTTTCGTGATCGACGACTGCGTGATCTACAGCGGCGCCAGCCTGAACAACGTCTATCTGCACAAGTTCGACAAATACCGCTTCGACCGTTACCACGTGCTGCAAAACGCCGCACTGGCCGACTCGATGCAGGGGCTGATACGCAACGAGCTGCTGGCCTCCCGGGCGGTGCGTCGCCTCGACGTGCCGGAGCTGCCGACGACCCGCAGCCTGCGCGGCGACATCGGCGATTTGCGCAGCCGCTTGAAGAAAGCCGGCTATGACACCACGGCCGGCAGTGAGCCGACCTTCGGCCTGTCGGTCAGCCCGGTGATGGGCCTGGGCAAGAACAACCCGCTGAACCGCCTGGTCTGCGAACTGATCGCCTCCAGCCAGCAGCAACTGACTATCTGCACGCCCTATTTCAACATGCCGCTGGCGGTGACCCGGGAAATCAATCGGGCCCTGGAGCGTGGGGTGAAGATCGATATCATCGTCGGCGACAAGACCGCCAACGACTTCTATATCCCGCCGAGCCAGCCGTTCAAGGTGATCGCCGCCTTGCCCTATCTCTACGAGATCAGCCTGCGGCGTTTCGCCAAGCGTCACCAGCCGGTGATCGACAGCGGGCAGTTGAACCTGCACCTGTGGCGTGACGGTGACAACACCTATCACCTCAAGGGCATGTGGGTCGACGAGCGTTATACCTTGCTGACGGGGAACAACCTCAATCCACGGGCGTTCCGGCTGGATCTGGAGAATGCCTTGCTGATCGACGATCCACGTCGCGAGTTGTGCGAGGTGCGGGCCAAGGAGTTGGCGCTGATCATGGAAAACACCCAGCGGATCGACAGCTTCAAGAGCCTGGAAACCCTGGTGGACTATCCGGAAGCGGTGGGCAAGTTCCTGCGGCGGGTCAGTCGGGTGCGGATCGAGCGGTTGTTGTATCGGATGTTGTAAAGCGCGGATGAGGTCATCCCGGGCGATCGCAATCCCCCGGGATAACCACCGGCCTCAGTTCAGGCCCAGCTTGCCACGCAGGGTGGACAGGTCTTCAGCCAGGGTCGTGACCGGACCCACCAGGGCCTTGCGGTCGGCATCCTTGACCTTGTCATAGGTTTCGAAACCGCCATCCTTGGTCTTGTACTTGGCCAGGATCTTGTCCACGGCGGCGAAGTTCTTGTCCACCTTGGCGGCGAAAGCCTTGTCCTGTTTCTCGATCTGCGGACGGAACAGGTCGACGATTTTCTTCGCGCCGTCGATGTTGCCCTGGAAGTCATACAGGTCGGTGTGGCTGTAACGGTCTTCTTCACCGGAGATCTTGGTCGCGGCGACTTCTTCCAGCAGCGCGGCGGCACCGCCGACGACTTTCTCAGGAGGGAAGGTCAGGCCGGCAACGCGGGTCTGCAGGTCCTTGACGTCCTTGTTCAGGCCGTCGGCCAGGGCGCCCAGGCCGTCGGTGGTGTTTTCCGAGAACAGGCTGTATTCGATGCGGTGGAAGCCGGTGAAGTCTTCAGCCTTCACGCCTTTTTCATGGTCGTTGACGCGGGAGTCGATGGCGCCGTCCAGGTCATTGAACAGCTCGGCGATCGGCTCGATCTTCTCGTAGTGCACGCGAGTCGGTGCGTAGAGCTTCTTGGCGGTGGCCAGGTCGCCTTTTTTCACCGCGTCGGTGAACTGCTGGGTCTTGCTGACCAGCTCATCGATCTCCGCGGTCACATAGATCTTGTAGTCGGACACCGGGCCCACCAGATCCAGCGGCGCGGTGGCCGCGAAAGCCGAAAGCGGCGTGTGGAGCAAGCCAAGGGCCAACAACAAAGCAAGAGGCGACTTCTTCATGGGGCGTTTCCTGGTGAGTTAAGGATTAAGCGGTGGTTTTTTGTTTTGCAGCTGAAAGCAGTGAGCGACCGATAAAGTCCTGATCGCCCGTGACCCCCGGCAAGGTGAAGAAATAACCGCCGCCGATAGGCTTGAGGTATTCCTCCAGGGGCTCGCCGTTGAGCCGGGTTTGTACGGCGATAAAGCCTTGCGCCAGGTCCGCCTGGTAGCAGATGAACAGCAGGCCCATTTCCAGCTGGCCGTTCTTGCTCACGCCATTGGAGTAGTTGAATGGGCGACGCAGGATCAGGTTGCGTTGGGTTTCGGTGGTGCGCGGGTTGGCCAGGCGGATATGCGCATCGAGCTTGGTCAGCTTGCCTTCCGGGTCCTTGTCGTAGTCGGGGATATCGCTTTCCTTCTGGCCGCCCATGGGCGCGCCTGTCGCCTTGACCCGGCCGATGATGCTTTGCTGTTCCTGCAGCGGCGTGCGGTCCCAGCGCTCCACCAGGTTGCGGATGATCCGCACCGCCTGGTAGCTGCCGGCCACGGCCCAGGCCGGTTCGTTGGCCCCGGGCTGGACCCAGACGATACGGTCCATGGCGCTGCCATCGTTGGAGTCCGGGTTGGCCGAACCGTCACGGAAACCGAGGAAGTTGCGTGCGCTCTGGGCCGGTTCGCCGGCCTTGAGCGGCGCCTGGGCCGGTACCGTGCCTTCCTGTTTCCAGCGCACCAGCAGCAGGTCCGGGGTGTTCTTGACGATATCGCGCAGGGCGTGAATGTTGGTGTCCGGGGTGTTCGAGCAGAACTGGATACTCAGGTCGCCGTGGCACAGTTCCGCTTGCAGCGCGTCGTTGGGGAAGCCGACCATGCGGATCAGGTGCTTGGGCTTGACGCCGGCCAGGCCGTAACGCTCGTCGAACAGCGACTCGCCCACCGCGACGGTGATGGTCAGGTTGTCCGGGGTGACCACCGGGCCGAGAATCCCGGAATCCAGGGGCGGCAGTTTTTCATCGACCTGTTTCACCGGGCCGCCGCTCATCAGGAACGCGATGCGCTTGTTCAGGGTGCGGAACAGGCGTTCGAGTTCCTCGCTGTCGCTGGCCAGGACGTCGAAGGAGACGATCATGCCGGCGGCCGGACGCGGGGTGACGATCCCGGTCTGGTGCTTGCCGTGGAAGTCGTGGCGGTCCTCGGTCTTGTCGCTGCTCGGCGCTTCGGTGACCTGGGCTTGCGCCTGGCTGGCGGCCATGGCCGGGCAGCTCAGGGCGCTGCCGGCGAGGGCGGCGCCGGCCACCCCCATGCCCAGCAGGACGCGACGGCGCTGGGCGGAGAATTCGGCGTTGTTGTGTTCTGAATCGCTCATGTTCGTATCGTCTGCTTGGTTACAGGCCGGAAAGGCCGAGGGCGGGATCGATTCCATCGAGTGCATCGGCCAGGACCTTGGCCTTGTCGCTGATCTGCTGGCGTTGCACGGCACTTACGGTGTCGTAGGTGACATAGCCGTCGGCGTTGCGCAGGCCGTTGAATTCGGCGTCGAGGGCCGTGGCGGCGCTGTCGATCTTCACCAATAGCTCGCCGGACGACTTGAGCAGCAGCGGTCGCATCAGGTCGATGACCTTTTGTGCGGCTTGCAGGTTGGCGGCGAAGCCGTCCAGGTCGACGTGGCTGTAGCGCTCTTCTTCGCCGCCGCTGGCGCGGGTATCGGCCATGCTGCGCAGGCTGCGCACGACGATGCTGACCAGTTGTTCCGGCGGCAGCGATTGGGCCAGCAGTTGCTGCTTGAGGTTGGCGACATCGGCTTGCAGGTGCTGGGCGACCGGCACCAGGCCGTCGACGCTGCGTTGCTGGAACAGGCCGTACTCGATGCGGTGGAAGCCGCCGAAGCCGGGGTCCTGTTCGCGTTTTTCGTAATAGTCGGCGCGGGCATTGATCGCGTTATCCAGTTCGGCGAGCCGCTGGGCGGCCGGGGCCAGACGCTGATAGGCGGCACGGGCCGGGGCATAGAGCACCTGGGCCTTGGTCAGGTCACCGGCGGCAATCGCCTGTTCCAGTGCATCGACGGCCTTGATCAGTGCGTTGCCCTGGCTGCTCAGGTAGACGCGGAACTCCGACAGCGGCCCGATAAAGGCGGTCATTGACGGACGCGCCTTGGCCGCGGCCTCGGAAGCCGCCGTAGGCGTGACGTGCAGGGTGCCGCGCGGATTGCTCAGCAGGCCGCAGGTAATGGCGTAGTCGCCGGGTTGCAGGTTGGCATTGATCACCTGGCTCAGGCCCGGGGCGATGTTCTCGCGCTCCTCGAGCACCAGTACACCGTCGAGGATCTCCCACTCGACCGCGCGTTGCGAACTGTTGAGGATGCGGAAGCTGTTCTGCCCGGCCGGTACGCTCAGGGCATTTGGCTCGCAGCCGTGGGCCTGGATGGTCACGGTGATTTCGTTGTGATGGGCCTGGCGTTTGCTCGCGGCCAGTTGCGAGGCGTAATAGAACAGTCCACCGGCCGCGATCATCACGATCACCGAGCCGGCTACCGCCCAGCGCAGGGCCTGGGGCGGTTTGCCAGTTGCAGGGTTGGACATGGATAACCTTACTGGTTGGGAACGGAAGAAGTGTGCTTGGGGGCCGGTGCCGCGCTCGGCAGGAAGAACAGCACCAGGGTGAACGCCAGGTACAGCAGGTAGGAGCCGAGGACGCTGACCGTCGGCGCATCCTGGTAACCGAACATGCCGGCCAGGACCGAGCCCGCCGGGCCGTCCATCGGCAGCGTGGCGCTGATATCGAAGACCACGGTTTGCAGGTGGTTCCACAGGCCGGCTTCATGCAGGGCCTGGACCGAATTGGCGAGGATGCCGGCGGCGACCACCAGGATGAACAGGCCGGTCCAGCGGAAGAACAGACCCAGGTTCAGGCGCATGCTGCCGCTGTAGATGGCGAAACCGACGAAAATCGCCAGGATCAGGCCGAGCAGGGCGCCGATGGGCGCGCCCGGACCGTCACTCTGCTGGAACACCGCCAGCAGGAAGAACACGGTTTCCAGGCCTTCGCGGGCCACGGCGAAAAACACCATGGCAATCAGCGCCCAGACCTGATGTTTGGAACCGGCGAGTGCCTGGTCGAGGGATTCGTGCAGCGCGTGCTTGATGGAGCGGGCGACCTTGCGCATCCAGAACACCATCGAACTGAGGATGCCGACGGCGACCAGCCCGACCACGCCTTCGAAGAGTTCCTGCTGTTTCTGCGGGAACTCGGCACTGACCAGCTCCAGGCCACCACCGACCAGCAGGGCAAGGGCGGCGGCGAGAAACACGCCGATCCACACCGCCGGCATCCACTGACCCCGGCCGGTCTGCTTGAGGTAACTGGCGATAATGCCAACGATAAGCGCGGCTTCAATGCCTTCGCGCAGCATGATCAGGAAGGGAACCAGCATTCGGCAACGCACCACTGTTAGAGAAGATGGTAATTTGTAACATAATGATACTCATTACTAAACAGTTTTGATTGCTAATTGCTGAGCGGGGGCTGAATAGGCGGGGCGGGCCCCCTGGAAGGGGCTGTCCGGTGCTGTTTGCGCGCGGGGGATCGGCGATCCGCAAGAGGCGGGTTTATGCGGTCACTGTGGGAGCCGGCTTGCTGGCGATGGCGTCCGTATGGACAGCGCAAGGCTCAAGGCCCTCATCGCTGCGATACGGCGTCCCGACAAGCCAGCTCCAGGTTTTGCGGTGTTTTCAGGATCCGGTCTTATTGGAATCAGTTATTGAAATTGCAGGAATCCGACAGCTTGAGGTAGCTGATCTCCGCGGGCTTGCCGGCGGTATCGATGAACTTCATGTCGGCCGTGATGACTTTGCATTCATGGCTCGGTTGCTCAGTCATCGAGATGACCTTGGCCACGTGCAGGGGCATGCCGTATTGATAAGGCACGGGTTGGGTGGTGTCGGCCTGGGCCACGCCGGCAAGGGCCGAAAGGGCCAGGGCGCCGGTTACCAGCAGGGTACGCAGTTTCATGGTGTTTCTCCTGAGCGGCTTGAGCGTTCACCCCGGCACCACGAGTGGCGCGGGGTATGCCGCGGAGGGCGTCAGGGCAAGCCTGCGCGAGCGCGGTCAATTTCACTTTCCGTCTGCAGGATTAACGCGGAATTAAGTGCTGGACTTTCTATTAGCTTGCTAACGGAGTTGCTAAAGGCCGCCCCCAAATCACCCACCCCCGCACCGCCTTGGGGCCTTCACACCCACCCCCTCGTAGCCTTCCGTAGCACCATGCTGTGCTACCGCCTGTGACATTGCTTTTTCGGAAGATTTTATCTCATTGATTTTTATTGAGTTTATAGCCTCGATTGCAGTGCGCTGAATCTGCTGGCACAGATTCTGCTGTCTATTCCGTTGTTACATACTAGGTTCCGTTATAGCGGAATACACATCATCGGAGTGCAACGTCATGCAGCGTGGACTTTCCTTGTTTAAAGCCTGTGTTTTTCTTCTGGCGGCTTCGGCGGCGGTTGCTGCGCAAGCGGCGGACAGCAAGCTCGATAGCGTGCTCAAACGCGGTCACTTGATTGTAGGCACCGGTAGCACCAACGCGCCGTGGCACTTCCAGGGCGCCGACGGCAAGTTGCAGGGGTTCGATATCGATATCGGCGGCATGATCGCCAAGGGGCTGTTCAACGACGCCAGCAAAGTCGAATACGTGGTGCAGTCTTCCGATGCGCGGATTCCCAACCTGCTGACCGACAAGGTCGATATCAGCTGCCAGTTCATCACCGTCACCGCGAGCCGTGCCCAGCAGGTTGCTTTCACCCTGCCGTACTACCGCGAGGGTGTCGCGCTGCTGCTGCCAGCCAATAGCAAGTACAAGGAAATCGACAGCCTGCGCGCCGCCGGCGACGGCGTTACCGTGGCCGTGCTGCAGAACGTCTACGCTGAGGAACTGGTGCACCAGGCACTGCCCAAGGCCAAGGTCGACCAGTACGACAGCGTTGACCTGATGTACCAGGCCATGAGCACCGGTCGCGCCGATGCCGCCGCCACCGACCAGTCCTCGGTCAAGTACCTGATGGTGCAGAAACCCGGCATGTATCGCAGTCCGGCCTTTGCCTGGAGCCCACAGACCTATGCCTGCGCGGTCAAGCGCGGCGACCAGGACTGGCTGAACTTCGTCAACACCGCGCTGCATGAAGCCATGACCGGCGTCGAGTTCCCCACCTACGCAGCCTCCTTCAAGAAATGGTTCGGCGTCGATCTTCCTTCGCCGGAAATCGGTTTCCCTGTCGAATTCAAGTGATCCGTTAAGGGCAGGGCGCCGCACTCGGCGCCCCGTCGAAGGTACTGCGAACCATGAACTATCAGTTGAACTTTGCCGCCGTCTGGCGCGATTTCGACACCTTGCTGGCGGGACTGGGCCTGGGCCTGGAACTGGCCTTGGTGTCCATCGCCATCGGTTGTGTGATCGGCCTGATGATGGCGTTTGCCTTGCTCAGCAAGCATCGCGCATTGCGGGCACTGGCCTCGGTGTATGTGACGGTGATCCGTAATACGCCGATCCTGGTGTTGATCCTGTTGATCTACTTCGCCATGCCGAGCCTGGGCATCCGGCTGGACAAGATTCCCTCGTTTATCGTCACGCTGTCGCTGTATGCCGGGGCCTACCTGACCGAGGTGTTCCGCGCCGGCCTGCTGAGCATTCCCAAGGGCCAGCGCGAAGCCGGGCTGGCCATCGGCCTCGGCGAATGGCAGGTGCGGGCCTATGTCACCGTGCCGGTGATGTTGCGCAACGTGCTGCCGGCGCTGTCCAACAACTTTATTTCCCTGTTCAAGGACACCTCCCTGGCGGCGGCCATCGCCGTGCCGGAGCTGACCTATCACGCCCGCAAGATCAACGTGGAAAGCTACCGGGTAATCGAAACCTGGATGGTCACCACGGCGCTCTATGTGGTCGCCTGTTACCTCATTGCCCTGATGCTTCGTTACCTCGAGCAGCGTCTGGCGATCCGCCGATAGGAGGCACTCATGTACGAATCGCAAAGTTGGTGGCATGAGTTGTGGATCGCCCGGGAAACCCTCTGGGAGGGATTCCAGGCCAGTGTCGCGGTCTCGCTCCTGGCGATTGTCTGCGGCACCCTGATCGGCATTGTCGCCGGGCTGGTGCTGACCTACGGCAAGTTCTGGATGCGCGCGCCGTTTCGTCTGTATGTCGACCTGATCCGCGGCACCCCGGTGTTCGTTCTGGTCCTCGCCTGCTTCTACATGGCCCCGGCCCTGGGCTGGCAGATCAGCGCCTTCCAGGCCGGTGCCCTGGGCCTGACGCTGTTCTGTGGTTCCCACGTGGCGGAGATCGTGCGCGGCTCGATGCAGGCCATCCCCCGCGGGCAGATGGAAGCGAGCAAGGCCATCGGCCTGACCTTCCACCAGGCCCTCGGCTATGTGCTGCTACCCCAGGCGCTGCGGCAGATCCTGCCGACCTGGGTCAACTCGTCCACCGAGATCGTCAAGGCTTCGACCCTGCTTTCGGTGATCGGTGTCGCCGAGCTGCTGCTCAGCACCCAGCAGGTGATCGCCCGGACCTTCATGACCCTGGAGTTCTATCTGTTCGCCGGTTTCTTGTTCTTCATCATCAACTACTCGATCGAGTTGCTCGGTCGGCATATTGAAAAGCGGGTGGCCTTGCCATGACGACTGATTCCCAAGCACTGCTCAGCATTCGCGGGCTGCACAAACAATACGGCAAGCTCGAAGTGCTCAAGGGCGTCGACCTGGACATGCAGCGCGGCAACGTGGTCACGCTGATCGGCTCCAGCGGCTCGGGCAAGACCACGCTGCTGCGCTGCGTAAACCTGCTGGAAGAGTTCCAGGGCGGCCAGATCACCCTGGACGGCGAGTCCATCGGCTACAGCGAAGTGAACGGCAAGCGTGTCCGTCACCCGGAAAAAGTCATTGCCCAGCACCGGGCCATGACCGGCATGGCGTTCCAGCAGTTCAACCTGTTTCCGCACCTGACGGCCTTGCAGAACGTGACCCTGGGCCTGCTCAAGGTCAAGAAGCTGCCCAAGGACCAGGCCGTCGCGCTGGCGGAGAAGTGGCTGGAGCGGGTCGGCCTGCTGGAGCGGCGTAATCACTTTCCGGGGCAGTTGTCCGGCGGCCAGCAGCAGCGGGTGGCGATTGCTCGGGCCATTGCGATGAACCCCAGCCTGATGCTGTTCGACGAAGTGACTTCGGCCCTCGACCCGGAGCTGGTGGGTGAGGTGCTGGCGGTGATCAAGGGCCTGGCGGAAGAGGGCATGACCATGTTGCTGGTCACCCACGAGATGCGCTTTGCCTTTGAGGTCTCGGACAAGATCGTATTCATGAACCAGGGGCGTATTGAAGAACAGGGGCCACCCAAAGAACTGTTCGAACGCCCGCAGTCGCCGCGTCTCGCGGAATTTCTGAAAAACACCCGCTTTTAATTTTTTATTCAAGGAGAACAGTATGAGCATTACTCGTTATGGCACCGGCAGCACCGCGGGTGGCGGTCAGCCGCGTCCTTTCGCCCGGGCCGTCGAAGCCGACGGTTGGTTGCATGTGTCCGGCCAGGTGCCGGCGCTGGATGGCGAAATCATTGTTGGCGGTATCGTCGAGCAGACTCACCAGACCATGAAGAACCTGATCGCGATTCTCGAAGAGGCCGGTTATGGCCTGGAAGATGTGGTCCGCGCCGGTGTCTGGCTGGAAGATCCGCGGGATTTCTGGAGCTTCAACAAGGTGTTTTCCGAGTACTTCACACCCGAGCACGCCCCGGCGCGCGCCTGTGTCCAGGCGAATATGATGGTCGACTGCAAGGTCGAGATCGATTGCATCGCGTACAAGAAGAAGTGATGAATGGGTAAACTCCCCGGCAATTTTTCCAATGGGATGGCACTGACATGACCGAAGACACCATCAAGCGCCGGGCCAAAGGGCTGGACCGGGCGTTCGATATCCTCGATTACCTCAAGGAGGTCGGCCAGCCGCTGCGTCCCAACGACATTGCCGGCGGTATCGGCAGCCCCAAATCCACGGTCTACGAGCTGGTGGCATCACTGCTGGAGCGGCGCATCCTCGAGTCGGTCGGCAAGGAGGGCCATGTCTACCTGGGCCGCCAGCTGTATTTTCTCGGCCAGGCGCACCTGCGGCACTTCGACCTGACCCGCGAGGCCGACCACGCCTTGCAGGAGATCGTCAGCCAGACCCGGGAAACCGCGCAGATGTGCCTGCTCAACGGGCGCAAATACACCGTGGCGCTGATGAAGGAAGGTGAGCGGCATTTCCGGATTTCCTCGGATATCGGCGAAAACGCGCCGATCCCCTGGACCGCTTCCGGGCGCCTGCTGCTGGCGCACCTGAGCGACCAGCAGATCATCGACCTGATCGACCAGGATGACTTTATCCTGCCGGACGGCCAGCGCCTGCCGCTGGAGGTATTCCTCAAGGAAATCCGCCAGGCCGGGATCGACGGGTTCTTTTCCTTCGACAGCGTCGCCGACACCTTTACTCATTGCTTCGCCGCGCCCGTCAAGGACGAGCGGGGCATTTGCATCGCCACCCTGTGCATCGTTGCCCCACGGGCCGATGCCAAGACCAACTACAACGACTATCGCCGGGTGCTGATCGAGAGCGCGAACAACCTGGCCCGTCGCATCAACGACTAGCGCGGCCGCCAAGGGCGCCGCCGATAAGGAGTTTGGAATGTCTACTGCCTTGAACTTCGCCGCCGTGGAAAAAGGCGCCGCCAACGTCGGCGCGCAACTGGTGAGCGATGTCAGCCTGCCGGCGCTGGTGCTCCACCGCGACGCCCTGGAGCACAATATCCGCTGGATGCAGGACTTCGTCAGCCGTAGCGGTGCCGAACTGGCGCCCCATGGCAAGACCAGCATGGTCCCGGCGCTGTTCGCTCGGCAACTGGCCGCCGGGGCCTGGGGCATCACCCTGGCGACCGCCGTGCAGACCCGTGCCGCCTACGCGGCGGGTGTCCGCCGGGTGCTGATGGCCAACCAACTGGTGGGCGCGCCGAACATGGCGCTGATCGCCGAGTTGTTGGCCGATGCCCAGTTCGAGTTTTACTGCATGGTCGATCACCCGGACAACGTTGCGGCCCTGGGGGCTTTCTTCGCCGAACGCGGCCTGCGTTTGAACGTGATGATCGAGTATGGCGTGGTCGGCGGTCGTTGCGGTTGCCGCAGCGAACAGGAGGTGCTGGACCTGGCCCGGGCGATCAAGGCCCAGCCGGCACTGGCCCTGACCGGTATCGAAGGTTACGAAGGGGTGATTCACGGCGATCAGGCCGAGAGCGGGATCCGCGCCTTCGCCGGTTCCCTGGTGCGGCTGGCGGTGGACCTGCAGAACAGCGGCGCGTTTGATATCGGCAAGCCGATCATCACCGCCTCGGGGTCGGCCTGGTATGACCTGATCGCCGAGGAATTCGAGGCCCAGGACGCTGACGGACGTTTTCTCAGTGTGTTGCGCCCGGGCAGTTATGTCGCCCACGACCATGGTATCTACAAGGACGCCCAGTGCTGCGTGTTGCATCGTCGGGGGGATCTGAGCGAAGGCTTGCGTCCGGCGCTGGAGGTCTGGGCCCATGTGCAATCGATGCCGGAACCGGGGTTTGCGGTGATCGCCCTGGGCAAGCGCGATGTGGCATTCGATGCCGGGTTGCCGGTGCCGTTGCTGCGTTATCAGCCGGGGGTGTTGCCAGCGGTGGGCGAGGATCTCAGCGCCTGCAAGGTCACGGCGGTGATGGACCAGCATGCGTTCATGACGGTGGCGCCGGGTTGTGAGTTGAAGGTCGGGGATATCGTCTCGTTTGGTACTTCGCATCCGTGCCTGACCTTCGACAAGTGGCGGGTCGGTTGCATTGTCGATGAACAGTTGAGCGTGATTGAAACCTTCGAGACCTGTTTCTAAGCGGATATTGCTTTCGCGGGCAAGCCCTGCTCCCACAGGTTTTCGGTTGTTCGCAACATTGCGGTTCAACCTGGATTTAATGTGGGAGCGGAGCTTGCCCGCGAAGAGGCCCGCCCTGACACCACGAGACTTTCCGAATGACCACCCTGAACCTGCCCCCACCGCGCATCGCCCTGATCGGCGAATGCATGATCGAACTGCAACAACACACCGACGGCAGCCTGCACCAGAGCTTCGGCGGCGACACCCTGAACACCGCCGTCTACCTGTCCCGCGAACTGGGCGGACGGGCTTCGGTGGACTATGTCACCGCCCTGGGCGATGACAGCTTCAGCGACAGCATGTGCCGGATCTGGCGCGAGGAAGGCATCGGCCTGGACCTGGTGCAACGCCTGCCGGGGCGCTTGCCCGGGTTGTATTGCATCCAGACCGACGCCAAGGGCGAGCGACGCTTTCTCTACTGGCGCAACGAAGCGGCCGTGCGCGACTGCTTCACCGCGCCGACAGCCGCGCCGGTGCTGGCGGCTTTGCCGGATTACGACGTGCTGTATTTCAGCGGTATCACCCTGGCGGTGCTGGGCGAGCTCGGGCGGAAAAAGCTGATTGCCGTGCTACAAGAGGCCCGTCGGGGCGATACCCGGGTGGTTTTCGACAACAACTATCGGCCGCGTCTCTGGGCGGATGTCGAGCAGGCGCGCGAGGCGTATCGCTCGGTATTGCCCTATGTCGACCTGGCCTTGTTGACCCTGGAGGACGAGCAGGCGCTGTTCGACTATGCCGATGGCGAGGCGGTGTTCCGTGCCTATGAAGATATCGGCATCCCGGAAGTGGTGATCAAGCGGGGAGCGGAGAGTTGCCTGGTTCACTGCGAGGGCGCGGCTTTCGAGGTGCCGTCGCAGAAGGTCGAGACAGTGGTGGACACCACGGCGGCGGGGGATTCGTTCAGTGCGGCGTATCTGGCCAGTCGCCTGACGGGCGGTGATCCACAAGAGGCGGCCTTGGCCGGGCATCGGCTGGCGAGTCGGGTGATTCAGGTGCGTGGGGCGTTGATTCCGCGAGACTGATCGGGAAAATACAGTGTTCTTGCGGGCCTCTTCGCGGGCAAGCCCTGCTCCTACAGGTTGGTGTCGTACACAAAGTTTGTGATCGACGCAGTGCTGTAGGAGCAGGGCTTGTCGGATCGCCGCACCGCCGCGAAGAACGATAACGCGGTCCCCCGGTTCAATCGCGATAGAAAACCTGCACCAGGTGATACCCGAACTTGCTCTTGATCGGCCCATGCACGGTACGTAGCGGCTTCTTGAAAATCACCTGGTCGATAGCCCCGACCATCTGCCCCGGACGGACTTCACCCAGGTCGCCGCCGCGCTTGCCGGACGGGCAGGTGGAGTACTTCTTGGCCAGCACATCAAAGGCTTCGCCCTTGACGATACGTAGCCTGAGTTGTTCGGCTTCCTCGGCGGTCTTGACCAGGATATGACGGGCTTGGGCTTTCATCGATTCGTTACCTTGAAACCTTGGGGCGTGCGACGGGCGCGGGATTATGCCCGAAGATCAGGACGTTTGCCCGATCATGTCGCGCACCCGGTTCGCCAGTGCATCCAGGGTAAAAGGCTTGGCGATCAGATCCATGCCCGGTTCAAGAAAACCCTGGCGCTCGGCGGCCTTCTCGGCATAACCGGTCATAAACAACACCTTGAGCCCCGGACGGTGCTGACGAGCAACTTCCGCCAGTTGCCGGCCGTTCATACCCGGCAGGCCGACATCGGTCACCAGCAGGTCGATGCGCAGGCTCGACTCCAGCAGCGGCAAGGCGGTCCGCGCGTCCGCCGCCGGGTGCACGGTATAACCCAGCTCGTCGAGGACATTGAGCACCAGCATCCGTACCGCCGGATCATCCTCCACCACCATCACCGACTCGTCGACCTCGGCCAGCGGCGATTCCGCGGGTTGCAGCGCCGGTCGCGGCGTCTCGGTTTGCGGCGCGTGATAGCGCGGCAGGTACAAGCGTACGCAGGTGCCTTTGCCCGGCTCGCTTTCCAGGGTGACGTGACCGCCGGACTGCTGGGCAAAGCCATAGATCATCGACAAACCCAGGCCCGTGCCCTGGCCGATGGGTTTGGTGGTGAAGAACGGGTCGAACGCCTTGGCCAGGATCAACGGGCTCATGCCGGTGCCGTTGTCGCTGACGCCGATCATCACATAGTCACCGGCCTTGACCGGTTCCAGGGTGCTGATATCGCCGCCGTCGAGGTAGCTGTTGCTGGTCACGACGCGCAGCTCGCCGCCGTCGGGCATGGCGTCGCGGGCATTGATCACCAGGTTGAGCAGGGCGCTTTCCAGTTGCCCGGTGTCGGTGTTGACCGGCCACACGTCCTGGCCCAACTCGACTTTCAGGGTGATATGGGCCCCTTTGGTACGACTGAACAGCTCTTCCAGCGAGCGCACCAGTTGGTTGGGGTCGATACGTTTGCGGTCCAGCGATTGCCGCCGGGAAAACGCCAGCAGCCGGTGGGTGAGGGCGGCGGCCCGTTGCGCCGAGCTCACGGCGGCGTCGGCAAAACGGCCGATTTCGTCGCTACGTCCGGCGGCGATGTAACGTTGCATCAGATCCAGGCTGCCGATTATGCCGGTGAGCATATTGTTGAAGTCATGGGCGATGCCGCCGGTGAGTTGTCCCACCGCTTCCATTTTCTGCGCATGACGCAAGGCTTCTTCGGCCCGCTCGCGCTCGAACATCTCGTTCTGCAAGCGCTGGTTGGACTCGGCCAGCGCCCGGGTGCGCTGGGCGACGCGCTCTTCCAGGGTCTCGTTGAGATTGCGCAGGGCCTCTTCGGTGCGTTTGTGTTCGGTGATATCCAGCGCGGCACCGACAAAGCGCTGTGCCCGACCATGGGGGTCGAGGTGGCAGCGGCCCCGGGCAAAGACCCAGCGCACCTGGCCGTCGGCCTGCAATACCCGGTATTCTTCAGCGTGCTCGGTGTGCTGCTCCAGGCACTGTTTGATACCTTGAGCCACCAGGGCACGGTCCTCAGGGTGCACACTGTCCAAGTAGACATTGATGGGCGTCTGGCTGGCCAGCGCCGGGTCGACTCCGTGCAATTGGGCGAAGTGGGCATCGGCGACAAAAAGGTCCTGGTCGATATCCCAGTCCCAGGTACCGAGTCGGGTGGCGGTGTCGCCTTGAGATCCGTTCATAAACCTGCCTTGAAGGTGAAGCTTTGGGTTGCGCCGCGGCTTATTATCCCGCCAAGCTGTAGACATTCGTCACATTGAAATGACACAAGCTTAATCGCTAAACCTCTTTTTGACTGTATTGCGGACACCTTTGCCATGGATATCCACGCACTGCTGAAAACCCTGGCCGCCCAGGACGGTTCGGACCTGTACCTGTCCACCGGTGCGCCGCCCTGCGCCAAATTCAACGGCGTGCTCAAGCCGCTGGGCGGTGAATCGCTGAAACTCGGGGAAGTGGCGGCCATTGCCGACGGTATCATGGACGCCGAACAACGCCTGCAGTTCGAGCGCGAACTGGAAATGAACCTGGCGCTGTCCTTGCCGGGTGTCGGCCGTTTCCGGATCAATATCTTCAAGCAACGCAACGAAGTGTCCATCGTCGCGCGCAATATCAAGCTGGAAATCCCTCGTTTCGAAGACCTCAAGCTGCCGCCGATCCTGCTTGAGACCATCATGGAAAAACGCGGGTTGGTGCTGTTCGTCGGCGCCACCGGTTCGGGCAAGTCGACGTCGCTGGCGGCGTTGATCGATTACCGCAACCGCCACAGCAGTGGCCATATCATCACCATCGAAGACCCGGTGGAGTATATCCATCGGCACAAGAAGTCGATCATCAACCAGCGCGAAGTCGGGGTCGACACCCGCAGTTTCCACGCGGCGCTGAAAAACACCCTGCGCCAGGCCCCGGACGTGATCCTGATCGGCGAGATCCGCGACCGCGAAACCATGGAGCACGCCCTGGCCTTCGCCGATACCGGGCACCTGGCGATCTCCACCCTGCACGCCAACAACGCCAACCAGGCGCTGGACCGCATCATCAACTTCTTCCCGGAAGACCGCCGGCCGCAGTTGCTCAACGACCTGGGCAACAACCTCAAAGCCTTCGTTTCACAGCGTCTGGTCGCCACCCTTGACGGCAAGCGCCGGGCGGCGGTGGAAGTGATGCTGGGCACGCCGACGGTGCGTGATTTTATCAAGCGCAACGAGTTCTCCGAGCTCAAGGGCATCATGGAGAAGTCCGAGCTGATCGGCATGCGTACCTTCGATACGGCGCTGTTCGAGCTGGTGGTGGAGGGGGCGATCGACGAGGAGGAGGCACTGAAGAACGCCGACTCGGTGAACAACCTGCGCCTGCGCCTGAAACTGCATCAGGATACCGCGGCCCTCAGCGTGCAGAAGACGCCTCCCGCGCCGCCGGTCGCGGCGAAGGAGCTGGACGCCAAGGATTGGGGGTTGGTGGAGGATGGCAACTCACCGCGTGGTTGAACCTGTTGTCGGATTGGAATGCTTTGTCCAGACGTGACTGACAGGTCTTGGCAGCCCCCGTTATTGCTGGTCACGAGGGCGGCAGTCTTGGGCAGGGGCGTTGTTACACCACCTGATGGCGATAGGGCAGGTCCGGTCCGGTGCGGCTGCAGGTAATGGCCGCGGCGCTGACGGCGAAGTTCAGCATCGCGTCGATCTGGGGCTTGTCCAGGCGTTCCAGACCTTGCACCGAGTCCAACTGCTGCTCGGTCAACCAGGCGATCAGGGCCGCCTGGAAGGTATCGCCGGCACCGACGGTGTCGGCGGTGATGACTTCACGGGCCGGCACCGACCAGTGACCATGCCGGCGACTGTAGACGCTGGCGCCCTGGGTGCCACGGGTCAGGAACACCAGTTGGCAGCGCTGGGCCAGCCATTCCTGGGCGATGCTCTGCGGGTCGCGATCCGGATAGAGCAGGCCCAGGTCCTCGTCGCTGACCTTGATCATGTCGGCATGTTCGGCCAGGGCCGCGATACGTTGGCGCCACAGTTCTATATTCGGTTCCGGGTTGAGCCTGACGTTGGGATCGAGGGTGATCAGCCGGCGCCCGCTTTCCCGGCGTACCAGGGTCAGCAGGGTGTCGGCAATCGGTTGCACCACCAGCGAGAACGAGCCGATATGCAACCCACGCACCTCGTCGCCGAGTTTCGGCAGGTGGCCCGGTAGCAACTGGCGGTCGGCGCAGCCCTCACCACGGAAACTGTAATGGGGCGAGCCGTCGGCGCCCACGGCGACCATCGCCAGGGTGGTGGGGGCGTCGAAGTCCAGCAGGTAATCCGCGCGTACACCTTCTTCCTGCAGGACTTGCTGCAGGCGGCGCCCGAGGTAGTCGGTGGACAGCCCGGCAAACAATGCCGCATCGACCCCCAGACGGCGCAGGCCGACCGCGACGTTGAACGGCGAACCGCCGGCAATCGCCTTGAAATTCACTTTCGAGGTTTGCCCGCTCGCATCAGGCTCACTAAAAAAATCGAACAGCGCTTCACCACAGACCAGATACATGGGTACTCACTCTTGAAGGGCCGCTACCTGTTGGCGGTAGTGCTGATAAACGGGTTGGTAGGCGGCGACGTTGGCCGCGATTGGCCGGGTTTCGCTCGTCAGATCGAGACTGACGCAACGTTCGCACAGTTCGGCCAGATTTTGCACGCCGGCGGACTCGCACCAGGCCGCCTGGATTGCCGCACCGAGGGCCGCGGCTTCGCTCTGGCGGGTGCAGACCACCGGGGTGTCCATGATATCGGCGACCATCTGCCGCCACACCGGACTTTTCGAACCGCCACCGGTCAGGCGGATGCCGTGGCTCCGCAGGCCGGCTTCGCGTAGCAGGTCCAATCCGTAACGCAGGCCGAAGGTGGTGCCCTCGACCACCGCGCGACAGAGATTGGCCTGGGTCAGGTTGGTCAGGGTCAGGCCTGACAGGCTGCCCGTGGCCTGTGGCAGGGCGGGGACCCGTTCGCCGTTGAGAAACGGCAGCATGCTGACCCCTTCGGCGCCGATCGGGGCTTGCTCGACCCGGGCATTGAAGTCGTCGAGCCCGAGATTGAACAGCTCACGCACGGCACCGGTGGCGTTGGTCAGGTTCATGGTGCAGATCAGCGGCAGCCAGCCGCCGCTGGAGGAGCAGAAGGCCGCGACCGAGGCGTGGGGGCTGATCAGCGGTTGGTCGGCATAGGCATAGACCGTACCGGACGAGCCCAGGCTCATGGTGATGATCCCGGCCTGGATATTGCCGGTGCCGATGGCACCCATCATGTTGTCGCCACCACCGCTGGAGACCAGGGCGTTGGGGTTGATGCCCAGCAGCCCGGCGATCTCGGGAAGGATCCGGCCCACCGGCTGATGGGCTTCGATCAGCTCCGGCAAGGCCGCTTGCAGGCGCCCGCTGGGGTCGATCTCGCGCAGCAGCGGCAGGTCCCAGCAGCGCTTGCGCACATCGAAATAGCCGCTGCCCGAGGCGTCGCCGTATTCCGCGCAGCTACGGCCGGTAAGCCAGTAGTTGAGGTAATCGTGGGGCAGCAGGATATGGGCGATCCGGGCGAACAGGTGCGGGTGCTGCTCTTGGGTCCAGAGCAACTTGGACACGGTATAACCGGGAGCGATGACCAGGCCTAGGCGTTCGAGTGAACCCTGTTCGCCTCCCAGCTGTTCCAGAAGACGCTGGTTTTCCGGGGTGGTTTCGGTGTCGCACCAGAGCTTGGCCGGGCGCAGGACCTGGCCTTGTTCATCGAGCAGGACCAGGCCGTGTTGCTGGCCGGAGACGCCGATAGCGAGGATTGCCTGGCCGTCGACGCTGGCCGCGGCCAGTGCTTGCCGGGTGGATTGGACGAAAGCGTCCAGCCATTGCCCGGTGTCCTGTTCACGGCGGCCGTTGGCACCGCTGATCATCGTATGAGGTGCCGAGCCCTGGCCCAGCACCTGGCCGCTGACGCTGTCGAGGACGATGGCCTTGGTGCCTTGGGTACCGCAATCGATACCGAGATAGAGTTTCTGATTCATGACGGTGCCCGGAGTTGGAACTGGATCACTGCATCGTTGTGGGAGCTGAGCTTGCTCGCGAAGGCGTCCGTGAGACCGCCAAAAGCTTCGCGGGCAAGCTCCGCTCCCACAGGTTCATGTTTCGATCTCTAGGCCGTAATCTTGGCCAACAAACGCTCCAGCGTCTTGCTTACGCCCACTTCCCGCAAGCTGTTGAAGCAGCGTTCGAAAGCGGCGATAAACTCGGCGGACTGGGGAATCGCGGTGCCGAAAATCTCCTCGACAGCGAACAGCCGCTGCACGATCAAGGTGTCATCCGCCACCAGCGCCTGGCAGAATTCGGCCCGTGGGTCCGGAATGCTGTAGGTCGTGCCGTTTTCATCGACACCCTTGAGGTACAGGGCCCAGGCCGCCACCACCAGCGCCGCGCGCTCGGTCTCGCGACCGTCGGCGATCAGCCGGTTGATGGTCGGGATGGTGAACTTGGGAAACTTCGACGAACCGTCGGAACAGACCCGCTCCAACTGGTCGGCAATCGCCTGGTTGGAGAAGCGCTGCACCAGGGTGTCCTTGTACTCGGTCAGGTCGATACCCGGCACCGGCGCCAGCTGCGGGGTAACGTCCAGGTCCATGTAGGCACGCATGTACTTGACGAACAGCGGGTCGTTCATGGTCTCGTGGACAAACCGGTAACCCTTGAGGAAACCCAGGTAGGTCAGGGCCAGGTGGCTGCCGTTGAGCAGCTTGATCTTCATCTCTTCATAGGGCGTGACGTCGCCGGTGAACTGCACGCCGACCTTTTCCCAGGCCGGGCGGCCGTTGACGAACTTGTCTTCCAGCACCCATTGCACAAAAGGTTCGCAAACTACCGGCCAGGCGTCGTCGACGGCGTGTTCGTCGTGCAGTTGCAGGCGGTGGGCGGTGCTGGTCATCGGCGTGATGCGATCGACCATGGCATTGGGAAAGCTCACATGGGTGGCGATCCAGTCATGCAGGTCGGCGTCGCGCAAGGCGGCGAAAGCCAGCAGGGCCTTGCGGGCCACCGCGCCGTTGTGGGGCAGGTTGTCGCAGGACATCAGGGTGAAGGCCGGGATACCGGCGGCCCGGCGCTTGGCCAGGGCCGCGCAGAGAAAGCCGAAGACGGTCTGCGGCGCCTCGGGGTGGCTGAGGTCGTGCTGGATCTGCGGCAGGTGCGTCATGAACTCGCCGTTGCTGTCGTCGATGCAGTAACCACCTTCGGTGATGGTCAGCGAAACGATGCGGATCTCTGCCGAGGCCAGCTTGTCGATCAGGGCCTGGCGGTCGTCCTCGGCCAGCAGCATATCGCTGATGGCGCCGATCACCCGGACTTCGGTGTCGTCGCTGTCGCCCAGCTCAAACAAGGTGAAGAGGTAGTCCTGCCCGGCCAGGTCGTCCCGGGCGCGGCGGTCTTCGCTGCGCAGGCCGGCCCCGCAGATGGCCCAGTCCAGGCCCTCGCCGGTGTTCATCAGGGCATCGGTGTAGTACGCCTGGTGGGCGCGATGGAAACCGCCGACGCCGATATGGACGATGCCCTGGCGGGTATCGGCCAGGTTGTAGAGGGGCAGGCGCACTTCAGGGGCCAGCCGGTTGAGATTCTGCTTGTTCAGTTTCATGGCTAAGGCTCTCGGCAATCAGGCGGCAGCGCGCAGCGGACGGGCGACCGCTACACCGTTGGCATCGAATAAATGGCAGTGGCTGCTGTCCAGGTGCAGCTTGAGGGTTTCCCCGTACTGGCTGGCCATGTCCCCGCGGATACGCATGGTCAGGGCTTCGCCGGAGGCGGTGCGCACATGGCAGAAGGTGTCGCTGCCCAGGCGCTCGCCGACATCGGCGGTGACCTGCAAGGTGCAGTCGCCGGGCTTGGCGAGTTCCAGGTGCTCCGGGCGAATCCCCAGGGTCACCGGGCTGCCGACGCTGAGGCCGGGGTCGCTCAGCGGCAGGCTGATGCGGGTGCCGGCCTCCAGTTCGACTTCACAGCCCTGGCCGTCGAGGCGACTGACCTTGCCCTTGAGAAAGCCCATTTTCGGCGTGCCGAGGAAGCCGGCGACAAACAGGTTGGCCGGTGCGTGATAGAGCTCCAGGGGCGAACCGACCTGCTCGACGCGCCCGGCATTGAGCACCACCACCTTGTCGGCCAGGGTCATGGCTTCGACCTGGTCGTGGGTCACGTAGATCATGGTGGCCTGCAACTCTTTGTGCAGGCGCGCCAGTTCCAGGCGCATCTGCACCCGCAGGGCGGCGTCGAGGTTGGACAGCGGTTCGTCGAACAGGAAAATCTTCGGGTTGCGCACAATGGCGCGGCCGATGGCGACACGCTGGCGCTGGCCACCGGAGAGTTGCTTGGGCTTGCGCTCCAGCAACGGACCGAGCTCCAGGATCCGCGCGGCCTCATTGACCTTGCGCTCCACCTCGGTCTTGGCCTCGCCGGCCAGGTCGAGGGCGAAGGACATGTTCTTGCGTACGCTCATATGCGGATACAGGGCGTAGGTCTGGAAGACCATCGCCAGGTCGCGCTTGGCCGGGCTGACTTCGGTGATATCGCGACCGTCCAGCTCGATGGTGCCGGAGGTGACCTCCTCGAGACCCGCGATCAGTCGTAGCAGGGTCGATTTACCGCAGCCCGACGGGCCGACGAAGACCACGAACTCGCGGTCGTTCACTTGCAGGTCGATGCCCTTGATGATGGACAGGCCTTCGAAGCCCTTTTGCAGATTCTTGATTTTCAGGTTGGCCATGGTGAGGCTCCTTTTAAGTATTTATTTCACAGCGCCGAAGGACAAACCGCGCACCAATTGCTTCTGGCTGATCCAGCCGAAGATCAGGATCGGAGCGCAGGCCAGGGTCGAAACGGCCGATAATTTGGCCCAGAACAAACCTTCGGGGCTTGAGTAGGAGGCGATCAATGCGGTCAGCGGCGCGGCCTGGGAGGAGGTCAGGTTCAATGACCAGAAAGCCTCGTTCCAGCACAGGATCAGCGACAGCAGCAGGGTCGAGGCCAGCCCGCCCTTGCTGATCGGCAGCAGCACCCGGACCATTTCCTGCCACAGGGTCGCGCCGTCGAGGCGGGCCGCCTCGAGGATGTCCTTGGGGATGTCCTTGAAGTAGGTGTAAATCATCCAGACCACGATCGGCAGGTTGATCAGGGTGTAGATCACGATCAGCGCCAGGCGCGTGTCCAACAGGCCGAAGGATTTGGCCAGCAGGTAGATCGGCATCAGCACGCCCACCGGCGGTAGCATCTTGGTAGAGAGCATCCACAGCAGGGTGCGTTTGGTCCTTTGGGTTTCATAGAACGCCATGGAGTAGGCCGCCGGCACCGCGATCAGCATGCACAGCAAGGTGGCGCTGAAGGAGATCACCACCGAGTTCCAGGCGAAGTGGAAGTAGTCGCTGCGCTCCTGGATATGCAGGTAGTTCTCCAGCGTCGGGGTGAAGAAGAACTGCGGCGGCGTGGCGAACGCGTCGATCTCGGTCTTGAAGCTGGTCAGCACCATCCAGAAGATCGGGAAGAAGATCAGGATCGCGATGGCCCAGGCCAGGGTGCCGAGCAGAACGCTTTGCAGGCGCCGGGATTGTTTGAGTGTGAGGGTCATGGCGCGGGCCTCAAGGCTTGTCTGTCAGGTTTTTGCCGATCATCCGGACCAGGATGATCGCGGCGATATTGGCGATGACCACGGCGATCAGGCCGCCGGCCGAAGCCATGCCGACATCGAACTGCACCAGGGCCTGGTTGTAGATCAGGTAGGCCAGGTTGGTCGAGGCGTAGCCCGGACCACCGTTGGTGGTGGTGAAAATTTCCGCGAACACCGAGAGCAGGAAGATGGTTTCAATCATCACCACCACGGCAATCGGCCGGGCCAGGTGCGGCAGGGTCAGGTGCCAGAAGATCGCCACGGGACCTGCTCCGTCGAGGCGCGCGGCTTCTTTCTGTTCCTGGTCGAGGGACTGCATGGCGGTCATCAGGATCAGGATGGCGAAGGGCAGCCACTGCCAGGAGACGATGATGATGATCGACAGCAGCGGGTAATGGGCCAGCCAGTCCACCGGCTGTGCGCCGAATACTCGCCACAGCGCGGCGAGAATCCCCGAGACCGGGTGGAAAATCAGGTTTTTCCAGATCAGCGCACCGACGGTGGGCATGATGAAGAAGGGCGAAATCAACAGGACCCGGACAATGCCGCGGCCGAAGAACTCACTGGCTTCCAGCAGCGCCGAGATCAGCACGCCGAACACCACGCTGATCAGCAGCACGCTGCCCACCAGGAGCAGGGTGTTGGTGGCGCCCGGGAGAAAGCCCGAGTCGGTCAGGAAGTAGGTGTAGTTTTCCAGGCCGACAAACTGGTTCTCGCCCGGATAGAGCAGGTTGTAGCGGATCAGCGAAAAGTAAACGGTCATGCCCAGGGGCACGATCATCCACAGCAGCAACAGGCCGACTGATGGTGAGACCAGAAACCAGCCGGGGTTGCGCAAACGGCTTTTGCGCAGCGGCTGGGGTATATCCATATGGGCTTTGGCAGTGGAGGTATTCATGGTGTTCAAAACCGATTAGGTGCAAGGAGCGGGCAATCTCAGTCCTTTGGGGACTCCGTCCTGTGGGGGGCGGAGCTTGTGTGGGAGCGGAGCTTGCCCGCGAAGCTTTTAGCGATCTTGAGGTCGCCTTCGCGAGCAAGCTCTGCTCCTACAAGGGATGGTGCATGTCCCAGGACAGGGTTACTTCGGATAACCCGCGCGTTTCATTTCGCGTTCGGTGAAGGTCTGGGCATCGGCCAGGGCCTTGTCGACGGTGGTCTGGCCGGTCAGTGCGGCGGAGAACTGCTTGCCGACCTGGGTGCCGATGGCCTGGAACTCGGGAATGGTCACCAGTTGGATCCCGACATAAGGCACGGGCTTGGCGCTCGGGTCTTTCGGGTTGGCGGCCTTGAGGGATTCCAGGGTGATCTTGGCGAACGGCGCGGCCTTCATGTAGGCATCGCTGTAGGTCGAGGCGCGAGTGCCTGGCGGTACGTTGGCAATGCCGTCTTCCTTGGCCACCAGCGCGCCGTATTCCTTGGAGGTGGCCCAGCTGCTGAAGACTTTCGCCGCGTCCTTGGCCTTGGAACTGGTCGGGATCGCCAGGGCCCAGGAGTAGAGCCAGGCCGAGCCTTTCTCGGTGACCTGATGCGGCGCGTAGGTAAAGCCGACGTGGTCGGCGACCTTGCTCTGGGTCTTGTCGGTGACGAAGGAACCGGCCACGCTGGCGTCGACCCACATGGCGCACTTGCCGCTGTTGAACAGCGCCAGGTTTTCGTTGAAACCGTTACTCGAAGCGCCCGGCGGGCCGGCTTTTTTCATGGTGTCGACGTAGAAGTTCAGGGCGTTCTTCCACTCCGGGCCGTTGAATTCCGGCTGCCACTTCTCATCGAACCAGCGCGCGCCGTAGGCATTGGCCACGGTGGTGATCAGGGCCATGTTCTCGCCCCAGCCGGCCTTGCCCCGCAGGCAGATACCGTATTGCTCCTTGTCGGGGTGGTTGAGCTTGCCGGCGAACTCGCCGATCTGTTCCCAGGTCGGGCGCTCGGGCATGGTCAGGCCGGCGTCCTTGAACAGGTCGGTGCGGTAGTAGGTCATGGAGCTTTCGGCGTAGAACGGCAGGGCGAACAGGGTGCCCTTGACGGAAAGACCGTCACGTACCGACGGGAATACGTCATCGATATCGTAGGCGGCGGGCAGGTTGTTCATCGGTTCCAGCCAGCCTTTGGCGCCCCAGAGTGCAGCTTCGTACATGCCGATGGTCAGCACGTCGAACTGGCCGCCCTGGGTGGCGATATCGGTGGTCAGGCGTTGGCGCAGGACGTTTTCTTCCAGGACCACCCAGTTGAGCTTGATGTCCGGGTGCTCGGCTTCGAAGGTTTTCGACAGCTTCTGCATGCGAATCATGTCGCTGTTGTTGACGGTGGCGATGGTCAGGGTCTGGGCGGCAAGACTGACGCCGCTGAGGGTGAGACCGGTGGTGACAAGCAGTGCGGTGGCAATGGCTTTCATCGAACACTCCTCTTCATTACGCACGGAGGCGCTGAAGGTCAGTTTATTGTTGTTGTGTCTTCCGGTGTCCAGGAAGAATCTGGCATTGATTACAGCCTTCAAACGCCGTCCTGACAAATCCTTGACGACACTTCGTTCGGTACTTTTTTGCACTGGGGCAGAATGTCGCAGGTCGGCGAAACCGCTGATCGAGATAGGGGAGTGGGGATTTACGGGGGGATGAGGGGGTGAATCCGTATAGATTCGCGAGGATACGGCTTCTTGTTGAGGCCGTATCGCCAGTCGGGCTACAGGGGGGCGTGAAGCTCTTTCAGTGCGGTTTCGGATTCAGCCAGCTTGCGTTCAAGCGCTTGGCTTCGTCCCTGCTGATCCGTCAGTTCAAGCTTTAGCGACTCACTTTCCGCCAAGGCCACCCGCAGGCGTTCCTGAAGCAGGGTGCCGGCATTCTCCAGCGTTTGCGCCTGTTGAAGCTGCCGCTCCGTGCGCTGCTGCTCTTTATCCAACTGCTCCTGCGCCAGCTTGAGGGCCTTCGCGGTTCCCCGGCTCTCGGCCAGCAGCCGCTCATTGTCACGATTCAGTTGAGTGATCTCGTCCTGGCGCACCAGCGCACTTTGATGGGCCTGGCGTAACTCCATCTGTACCTGTTGGATCTGCGTCTCATGTCGGCGCTGTTCCTGGTCGCGCTGATCGCGGGCTGCACTGCGGAAGTGCTCCAGTGCTTCGCGGGCGTGCAGATGCTTGTCCTCCAGCGAGCGGATCTGCTGGTCCTTGTCCTTGAGGCGCAATTCGTAATCGCTACAGGCCTGGCTCAGCCCGGCGTTGCGGGTCTGTTCGGTCTGCAGCATCGAGCGGGTGGTTTGCAGGTTGCGCGACTCATCGGCCAGGGCCACGGCCTGGATCTCGAACTGGCGCTGCTGTTGCTCCATCTGCTGGGCCATCTCGGCCAATTGCGCCTGCCATTCGGCTTTTTCCGCCGCCAGTTGTGCCCGGGCCTGCTCGACAGGTTCCCGAGCCTGTTCCTGGAGGCGTTGTGCCAGGCGCGAAACCAGTTCGCCCAGCTCTTCGTCGAGTGACTCCGTGGGCGCCACACGGCGCAGATCACCGTCATCCAGCTCCTTGAGATAGCGATGGATGGTGGTTTTGGACCCGGTATTACCCATTTCGATACGTACCGCATCGATGCTCGGGTGCTCGCCGCGGGCGAGGATCGCCAAGCGTGCCGTTTGCACCACTGCCTTGTTTACGCCGCCGCGAGCCATGTTCTCTCCTACGATTTCGTACTGTGGTACGTACCATGTATTTACATAGCATATAGATAAAAACAAAAAGCCGATATTTGAAATTATTAACACGGGATATACTGGTATTACCACGCGTGATAAGCCGCTTTCGCGCTTTTGCCCGGGGAATCAGTATGAATGCCGGGAATCGAGGTCATGAACGAGCTGGACCGCTACCTGCAGGCGGCGACGCGGGACAACACCCGTCGCAGCTATCAGGCCGCCATAGAACATTTCGAAGTGAGTTGGGGCGGTTTCCTGCCGGCCACCAGTGACAGCGTGGTGCGCTACCTGATGGCCCATGCCGGCGTACTGTCGATCAACACGTTGAAGCTGCGGCTGTCAGCCCTGGCGCAATGGCACAACAGCCAGGGTTTCGCCGATCCGACCAAGGCGCCTCTGGTGCGCAAGGTGTTCAAGGGCATTCGCGCCCTGCACCCGGCGCGGGAGAAACAGGCCGAACCGCTGCAGTTGCAGCATCTGGAGCAAGTCGTCGCCAGTCTTGATGGGCAAGCGACCCTGGCCCTGGCCGCCGATGATCGACCGATGCTGCTGCGCGCCCGACGAGACAAGGCGCTGATCCTGCTGGGCTTCTGGCGGGGCTTTCGCAGCGACGAGCTCTGTCGCCTGGAAATCGAGCATGTCCGAGCTGTCGCAGGCTCCGGCATGACGCTGTATTTGCCGCGCAGCAAAAGCGACCGCGACAACCTCGGCCAGACCTATCAGGCCCCGGCCTTGCAGCGCCTGTGCCCGGTGCAGGCCTATATCGACTGGATCAACAGCGCCGCGCTGGTGCGTGGCCCGGTGTTTCGCGCCATTGACCGTTGGGGGCACCTGGGCGAGGAGGGCTTGCACGCCAATAGCATCATCCCCTTGCTGCGCCAGGCCCTGGAGCGCGCCGGGATTGCCGCCGAGCACTACACCAGCCATTCCTTGCGCCGTGGCTTCGCCACCTGGGCGCACCGCAGCGGCTGGGACCTGAAGTCGCTGATGAGTTATGTCGGTTGGAAGGACATGAAATCGGCCATGCGTTATATAGAGGCCAGCCCGTTTCCGGGCATGGGGCTCATCGTCGAAAAGCCGGTGGATCAAGGAGCATAAGATTTCTTCTATTAATAGTGTCTGCTCATAGCGAAAACCAATCGCGAGCATCAGCTTTGCCAATGAGCCAGAACGCAAAAGAATGGCTAGGATTCTCCCATCAACTTCTTAACCCCTGACGGAGAGTCAACGATGCCTATCATCAACAGCCAAGTTAAACCGTTCAAAGCAACCGCTTTCAAAAACGGCGCATTCGTCGAAGTCTCGGACGCTGACCTGAAAGGCAAGTGGTCGGTTGTGTTCTTCTACCCAGCTGACTTCACCTTCGTTTGCCCAACCGAACTGGAAGACCTGGCTGACAACTACGCCGAGTTCCAGAAACTGGGTGTTGAAATCTACAGCGTGTCGACCGACACCCACTTTGCCCACGCTGCCTGGCACAACACTTCGCCAGCCATCGGCAAAATCCAGTACACCATGATCGGCGACCCGACCCTGACCATCTCCCGCAACTTCGACGTACTGATCGAAGAAGCCGGCCTGGCCGACCGCGGTACTTTCGTGATCAACCCGGAAGGCCAGATTAAAATCGTTGAACTCAACGATGGCGGTGTCGGCCGTGACGCTTCCGAGCTGCTGCGCAAGATCAAGGCCGCTCAGTACGTTGCCGCTCACCCAGGCGAAGTCTGCCCAGCCAAGTGGAAAGAAGGCGAGGCCACCCTGGCTCCGTCTCTGGACCTGGTCGGCAAGATCTAAGTCCGTGAGTCATTCAAGGGCGGTCATCCGCACTTCATAAGTCAGCCGCACCGCCCCATAACGCCCGGGTGGTAATCACCTGGGCGTTGTTATTTCTACAGTATTGAAAAAGGGAAATCGCCCGCATGTTGGACGCCAATCTTAAAGCCCAGTTGAAGTCGTACCTGGAACGGGTTACGCAACCGATCGAGATCGTCGCCTCCCTTGATGACGGCGCGAAATCTCAGGAAATGCTCGCACTGCTCAAAGAAGTCGCCAGCCTTTCCACCCTGATCACCTTGTTGGACAACGGCCTTGATGCGCGCAAGCCATCGTTCTCGTTGAATCGCCCGGGAGCCGATATCAGCCTGCGTTTCGCCGGTATCCCCATGGGCCACGAATTCACTTCGCTGGTGCTGGCCCTGCTGCAAGTCGGCGGCCACCCTTCGAAGGCCAGTGTCGAAGTGATCGAACAGATCCGCTCGCTCAAGGGTGAGTTCAACTTCGAGACTTACTTCTCGCTGTCCTGCCAGAACTGCCCGGACGTGGTCCAGGCGCTGAACCTGATGGCGGTGCTGAACCCGAACATCCGCCACGTCGCCATCGACGGCGCGCTGTTCCAGGACGAAGTCAACGATCGCAAGATCATGGCTGTGCCAAGCGTCTATCTCAATGGTGTGAACTTCGGCCAGGGCCGCATGGGCCTCGAGGAAATCCTCGGCAAGCTCGACACCGGCGCCATCGAGAAACAGGCGGAAAAAATCAGCGCCAAGGACGCTTTTGATGTCCTGGTGGTCGGCGGTGGCCCGGCCGGCGCCGCGGCAGCGATCTACGCGGCACGCAAAGGTATTCGTACCGGTGTTGCGGCAGAGCGTTTCGGTGGCCAGGTGCTGGACACCATGGCGATCGAGAACTTTATCTCGGTCCAGGAAACCGAAGGGCCGAAACTGGCCAGCGCCCTGGAAGAGCATGTTCGCCAGTACGATGTCGATATCATGAACCTGCAACGGGCCAGTGCCCTGGTGCCGGCGAAAAATGCCGGTGAACTGCACGAAGTGCGTTTTGAAAGCGGTGCCAGCCTCAAGGCGAAGACCGTAATCCTTGCCACCGGCGCCCGCTGGCGAGAAATGGGGGTGCCGGGCGAGCAGGAATACAAGGCCAAGGGCGTGTGCTTCTGCCCGCACTGTGACGGCCCGCTGTTCAAGGGCAAGCGTGTCGCGGTGATCGGTGGCGGCAACTCCGGTGTCGAGGCGGCCATCGACCTGGCCGGTATCGTCAGCCATGTAACGCTGCTGGAGTTCGACAGCAAGCTGCGCGCCGATGCCGTGCTGCAACGCAAGCTCTACAGCCTGCCGAACGTCAACGTCGTGACCAGTGCGCTGACCAGTGAAGTCAAGGGCGACGGGCAGAAGGTCACCGGCCTGGTCTACAAGGACCGTGATTCGGGTGAGTTCCACACCGTCGAGCTGGAAGGCATTTTTGTGCAGATCGGCCTGTTGCCGAACACCGACTGGCTCAAGGGCAGTGTCGAGCTGTCGCCGCGCGGCGAGATTATCGTCGATGCCCGTGGTGAAACCTCGTTGCCTGGCATTTTCGCGGCCGGTGACGTGACTACGGTGCCGTACAAACAGATCGTGATCGCGGTGGGCGAGGGTGCCAAGGCCTCCCTGAGCGCCTTTGACCATCTGATCCGCAGCTCCGCTCCGGCTTGATATGGAAGCGTATTAAAAAGCCCCATGAATCCCTGATTCATGGGGCTTTTTCTTGACCGGGCGCTATCAGATGTCTTGCAACGGCGCCGGCTGGATGATTTCTACCCAGTAGGCGTCCGGGTCCTTGACGAAGGCCAGGCTTTTCATGCGACCGTCGGTCAGGCGTTTCTGGAATTCGACGCCCAGCTCTTCGAAGCGCGCGCAGGCCGCACGAATATCCGGCACCGAAATGCAGATATGGCCGAAGCCCCGTGGATCGGTATTGCCGTTGTGGTAGGCAAAATCAGGATCGCTTTCGGTGCCGTGGTTGTGGGTCAGTTCCAGGATGCCGGGAATCGACTTCATCCACTGGGTCCGTTCGGCAGCGTCGGCCGGGATCTGCGCCTTGTCCACCAGGGCAAGGAAATACAGGCTGAATTCGGCTTCCGGGAAATCACGTTTCTCCACCAGGGAGAAACCCAGCACGCGGGTGTAGAAGTCCAGGGACCGGGTGGCATCCTTGACCCGCAGCATGGTGTGGTTGAACACGAAGCCCTGGGTGGCGGCGTCGGGTTGGGCGGTAACGCCGGGGAAGGTGTTCAGGTCTTGCAGGCTCATGGGCTCTCCGCAAAGCAGGTGAAAAAAAGCGGGCGATCATGGACGCGGCAGGCAGACTCGCCGATTCCGATCCTGTGGGACAGGATCATACTGAAGCGGGGTGCGGGCGCCAAATTCGGACGGGCGGATTTTAGACTCGGGCACAGATATGCCGGGTAATAGCGGGCTACTTCGATTTTGTCGGGAAGTTATAGCGAAGTGTATAAAACTTGCCGAAGAGGCATAAAGAAGCCCGCCGAAGCGGGCATGGGGCGCTAATCCTTTAGCAGTCTGCATCCTGTAAGAATCGATGTGAAAAATGTGTGAAGAACGTGAATGGCTTGTTTTTCATCCGACAGACGTAATAGAGGTAGCGCATTCCCTCCGCTGGCTGTGAGAGATTTTTTACATGCAATTAAGAACAGTCGGAACGCTTGGGGTCGGTGAATAACGGGCGCGGTGTCGTTTTTGAGTGCTGCATTTCCGACGTTTGTCGCCGAGTAGGAACTCTTGCCTGAAAGAGTTGTCCCCGACAGACGCCGATTGTCGCCATCATGATACCGGGCGGTATGATTTTTGGGCTGCAAGGAAAAGCCCTGCCTGGGCAGGGCTTTCGCGTTCAAGCGTGAAGTCAGCCGCGCAGCCAGGAATCAACGGTCGCTGCCCCGTATTGTTCTTTCCAGGCTTTCAGGCCACGGTGATTGCCGCCCTTGGTCTCGATCAGTTCGCCAGTATGCGGGTTCTGGTAAACCTTGACCACGCGGGCGCGCCGCTGTTTGGGCGCCGCGGCGCCGGTTCTGCTTGGGTTCGGGTCGAGGATCGCGACGATGTCGCGCAGGCTCTTGTCGTAGGTTTTCATCAGGCCCTTGAGTTTTTCCTCGAACTCGATCTCCTTTTTGAGTCCGGCGTCATTCTTCAGGGCTTCCAGCTGGGCGAGTTGTTCTTTAAGGGCCTGTTCTGCGGCACGAAATACGGCGAGTTTGGACAAGATGTTTATCTCCACGAGTTGTATTCGGCTGCCATCCACCTAAAACAAAACGACAAGCCAATGCTTGCAACGGCTTTCGTCACGCGTATGCACCTGGGTGTGGCAGTGCGGAAAGTTACTTATAAGCCTGGGGGCTTCCTATCAAATTACTGCAGGCATGAAAAAGTGTAGTAGTTATCAGGCCAAGAGTAAATAACGTGGGTTAGACGTTGAAGAAATACCGATAGACAAGTGTCAGTGTCTTATTCTGACAGCACGACTTTATCCTCTTGTACGCTGATCTGTCGTTTGAAATTGTTAAGAAAGTCTTCCGCCGGCAATGGTTTACCAAACAAGTAGCCCTGGAGAAACTCGACGCCTCGGGCGCTCAGGTAGTCGCGTTGTAGTGGCGTTTCGACACCTTCGGCAACGATGCCCAGTTCGAGCTTGGCGCTCAATTCGATAATGCTCTCCAGGATATGCCCGGACAACGCGTCGGCGCCGATCATGGCGACGAAGCTCTGGTCGATTTTCAGGTAGTCGACGTTGAACTGGCGCAAATAACTGAGGCTTGAATGCCCGGTGCCGAAGTCGTCAATGGCAATCATCACGCCCATCTCGCGCAACCGGGCGAACAATTGCCGGGCAACGGCGCTGGGTTCGATCAGTTCCCGTTCCGTCAATTCCAATACCAGGCGCACCTGGCCCGGAGCAAAGGCGGCAAGAAAGTCACGGCAGTCGTCCAGCAGTGCGAGATCCTGGCAATGCCGGGCGGTGATATTCACGCCGACGTGAAAGCCGGGTGCAAAGACCGCCGCGTGCGGGGCGAGGAGGGTGGCGGTCTGTTGCAGCAATGAACGGGTCATCGGTACGATCAGGCCCGAGTCTTCGGCCAGGGGAATGAACAGGTCCGGGCGCACCAACCCCTCACGGGGATGCTGCCAGCGCATCAGCACTTCCGCCCCGGCCCATTGGCGGCTATCGCTGCGCACCACCGGTTGGAAATAAGGAATGAACTCCCGGGCCTCGAGGGCTCGCCGTAGTTCGTGGGTCGGTGCGTTGGAGCGATTTTGCAACCAGCGCGTCGTGGCCGCGGCCAGCACTCCAAATACCAGCAGCAAGGCCATCAGGGCCGGGTATTCCTTGCCGACGTAACGCCAGGCTTCTCCCGCCGGGAAGCCTGAACTGACGCTGAAGGGGAAGCGACTAGAGGACAAGCTCGCCTGACCGACGGCAAACCCGGGGGCTTCACCCTCGCGTACCTGGCCCTGGCCGGAGATCCAGACATTGCCGACCTGCAGGCGCAAGCCGGCCTCACGCCCGATCAGGCGCAGGATATTGGCCAGGTGATAACCGTCGATACTGACCATGGCAGCGCCTTTGCCGTCCTGCAGGCGGTAGACCAGCAGTGAGGACTTGGGGGTGACCGGATTACCGTTCATCAACCAGAGCGTGCCGTCGACATAGTCCGCCGGGTCGACCGCTTCCTGATAAGGCCCGAACAAGGAAGTGCAATACAGGTTGTTGTTCCAGGCCAGGTTCGCGGCCCGGACAAAGGGCCGCCGGGTGACCTGTTCGCGCAGGGCCAGTTTGACGTCGTCGCAGGGCTGGCCGGCCAGGGGCAGGATGACATTGGCGGACTCGGCGGCATTGTCGAGCATCAGGTCGAACTGTTTCAGGGCCTCGCCGGCGGTTTTCCCGGCGTTCTGGCTCAAGGTCCGACCGGCTTGCCAATGCAGGATGGCGATCCCGGAGAGAATCGGCAGCAGGCCGATCAGCAGGCTCAAGGCGTAACGGGCGATCCAGGAGCGAGAACCTTTGGCGGTCAATGGCATTGAAGGGAACCTGTAGGGGCAAGGGCGCCTGGAAGAGTAATGCTGCTCACTTACTTAATCTTGAGTACCTACCTTGTGGGAGCTGGCTTGCCGGCGATGGCGTCCGTAAGAGCGCCAAAAGCTTCGCAGACAAGCACCGCTCCCACAGGCTATCTATATTCGAATCGACTGGCCAGGTCGATAAAAGCCTGGGTTGCCGGTGAGACCTGGCGTCGGTCGAGCACGGCGATCCCGATCTGGCGTATGACCGGCGGCGACAACGGCCGGCTGACGTAACCGGGGGCCGGGTGTTCCGGCAGGGATTGTTCGGCCACCACGGTCACGCCTTCACCACGGGCAACGGTCGCCAGGGTGCTGAGCAGTTGCGCGGTACGGTAGCGAATGTCCGGAACCAGTCGCTGGGCCGCGAACAGCTGGGACACCAACTCCCCGGAACCGGCCCCGGTGAGAATGAACGGATCCTGGCACAGCGCCTTGAGTTCAATGGCCGGCTGCTCGCACAACGGGTGGCCGACGGGGAGCAGGGCGACCATCTGGTCTTCCACCAGGGCAAAGGTGTCGAAGCGCTCCTGCGGCAGCACCACGAAACCCACGTCGATCCGCCGCTCTTCCAGCCATTGCAGTACCTGTCGATCAGGACCTTCGTCGACCTGTACCTGGATACCCGGATGTGCCTGCCGGTAGCGGGCCAGCAGCGCCGGCAGCAGCTTGGTCGAGGAAGTGGGCCCGAACGAGCCGATACGCAGGGTCCCGCGTTTCATGCCTCGGGCATCGGCGGCCTCCTGGCGCAAGGTGTCCGCCAGGCCCAGCATGGCCCGGGCCCGTTGCAGCAACTGTGCGCCGATATCCGTCAGTTCCACCTGGCCCTGGTGCCGACGCAGCAACTCGACACCCAACTCCTGCTCAAGCCCCTTGAGGGCATGGGAAACCGCCGACTGGCTGATCCCCAGGCGCAGGGCCGCACTGGTAAAGCCGCGCAGTTCGGCGATCTGGGAAAACACTTCCAGCTGGGTCAGGGTCATGAGCTTTTACTCATTTTACGATGAGTCGACATAAATAAAATAATGCAGCCAGTTTGACAACCCTCGTAATCGATCAGCAGGAGAAACCATGCACACACAGGTGTCCACCTTCGCCGCAGGCAGCGACCTGCGGGTCTACTTCAAGCTTGCCGGAGTCTCGATGATCTGGGGCGGGACCTTTGTCGCCGGGCGCTTCCTGTCCAGCGATATCGCGCCGTTGTTGCTGGCCAGCCTGCGCTTTCTCCTGGCCAGTGTGATCCTGCTGGTGTTTATCGTGGCGACGCGTATTACGCTGGTGCTGCCGGACAGGAAGCAATTGGCTCAATTGGCGCTGCTGGGATTTTTCGGCATTTTTCTCTACAACCTCTGCTTCTTTTATGGCCTGCACTACATCAATGCTTCGCGGGCGTCATTGATCGTCGTGCTGAATCCGGCGGTATTCGGGCTGGCTTCATGGTTGTTCTTCAAAGAGCGGCTGAACGTAGCGAAGGTGCTCGGCATCCTGGTCTGCATGGGCGGTGCGGGGCTGGTGATTATCAGCGGCAACCGCAGCCTGTTCGATGGCGCGGCCCAGACCTGGATCGGTGACCTGCTGATCTTCGGCTGCGTGCTGTCCTGGGCGGTCTACTCGCTGTTCTCCCGTAACCTGACCCGGGTGCTGGGCCCGCTGACCACCGTGACCTATTCGATCTGGCTTGGTGCGGCCATGCTCTGGCTGGCCACCTGGCTGCGGGGGGAGGCGAGTCTTGCGCTCATCGAAACCTTGAATCCACAACAGCTGATGAGCCTGGTCTACCTTGGCGGGCTGGGTTCGGCGCTGGCCTATATCTGGTATTACGATGGCATCCAGCATATCGGTGCAACGCGTGCTGGCGTGTTTATCGGCCTCAATCCGTTGACCGCGGTGATCTGTGGCGCGCTATTGCTGGGCGAGCAGTTGACGCTGATCATGTGCCTGGGCGGCGGGTTGATCCTGGGCGGCATCTACCTGTGCAACCGACCGGCTTTGCGGCTGCCCGGGTCGAAATAAAAAAGGGATACGGACAAACCGGGTTACGCCATGTAGAATCTGGTTACGCATATAAGAATAACGTCTTCTGGCAGCAGAAGCCTCGCCCTGAGAGACTGGGTCGACATGAAGATATTTGGGTTCCAACTGATCTACGGCGATTTCCTGGCCCGCAGTGTGCGGGGCATTTCCTGTGCGCCACCCGCCAACGTCCGCATTGATAGCAACTAACTGACCGTTACTTGATAAAAATGATGAGGCGTCACCATGACCGATATCTTCGAAAACCCGATGGGCCTGATGGGCTTCGAGTTCATTGAATTCGCATCGCCGACCCCGAACACCCTGGAGCCGATCTTCGAGATCATGGGCTTCAGCAAGGTCGCGACCCACCGCTCCAAGAACGTGCACCTGTATCGCCAGGGCGCGATCAACCTGATCCTCAACAACGAACCCCACAGCGTGGCGTCGTACTTTGCCGCCGAGCACGGTCCTTCGGTGTGTGGCATGGCCTTCCGCGTGAAAAACGCCCAACAGGCCTATGCCCGTGCCCTGGAGCTGGGTGCCCAGCCGATCCATATCGCCACCGGCCCGATGGAGCTGAACCTGCCGGCGATCAAGGGCATCGGCGGCGCGCCGCTGTACCTGATCGACCGTTACGGCGAAGGCAGCTCGATCTATGACATCGACTTCGTCTACCTTGATGGCGTCGACCGCAATCCTCCAGGCGCGGGCCTGAAGATCATCGACCACCTGACCCATAACGTCTATCGCGGGCGCATGGCCTACTGGGCGAACTTCTACGAGAAACTGTTCAACTTCCGCGAGATCCGTTATTTCGATATCAAGGGCGAATACACCGGCCTGACCTCCAAGGCCATGACCGCGCCGGACGGCATGATCCGCATCCCGTTGAACGAAGAATCGTCCAAGGGCGCGGGCCAGATCGAAGAGTTCCTGATGCAGTTCAACGGCGAGGGCATCCAGCACGTGGCCTTCCTCACCGACGACCTGGTCAAGACCTGGGATCAGTTGAAGAAGATCGGCATGCGCTTCATGACCGCGCCGCCGGAGACTTACTACGAGATGCTCGAAGGCCGTCTGCCGAACCATGGCGAACCGGTCGACGAACTGAAATCGCGCGGGATCCTGCTGGACGGTTCTTCCCAGGAAGGCGACAAGCGCCTGCTGCTGCAGATCTTCTCGGAAACCCTGATGGGGCCGGTGTTCTTCGAATTCATCCAGCGTAAAGGCGACGATGGTTTCGGCGAGGGCAACTTCAAGGCGCTGTTCGAGTCGATCGAGCGAGACCAGGTTCGCCGTGGTGTACTCGCGACCGAGTAACGCCCCGTTTTCTAAAGGCATACGCAACCCCTGTGGGAGCAGGGCTTGCCCGCGAAGGCGTTCTCAAGGACGCCAAAAGCTTCGCGGGCAAGCCCAGCTCCTACAGGACGGTGTGTTCTGGCTCAGCCAAACAACCCCGCCGCAATATTGATCGAAAACCCCAGAATCGCCGTATTGAACAGAAAGCCGATCAACGATTGCGCCAGCACCACCTTGCGCAATGCCTTGGTGGCTACGCCCACGTCCGAAGTCTGTACCGCCACGCTGATGGTGAAAGAGAAGTACAGGAAGTCCCAATAGTCCGGATGTTTCTCGCCATCGGCAAAGCGCAGGGGCGATTCTTCAGGCTCTCCCAGATAAAACTGCCGCGCATAGTGCACGCTGAAGATCACCCCGATCAGCAGCCACGAGCCCATCACCGTCAGCCCGGTAAAGCCGTAATGCAGCAGGCGCGTGTGCATCTCCAGGTCCTTGCTGCCCGCCAGTTCGACGGTGATCGCCGCCAGGCTGGCAATCGCGGCAATCGACACCATCAGCAAGACTGTCCCGGCATTTTCGTCTTCGCGTTCGACGAAGCGTTGCACATCTTCGGGTCGGGAGCGCACGGTCAGCCACAGCATCATGGCCAGGTAGGCCCAGACGCCGGCATTCCAGCCGATCAGGATCTTGGTCAGTACCGGACTGACCGGAGCCAGTGCACCGACGGCCAGGCCGAGGAGGGCGGAGAGGGTCAAGCGTGGATGGGTTCGGGCGAGATGGGGCATTGGCGCGCTCTGTTTTCAAGTATTCGCGCACCTTAACATGGACCTCGTCATACAGAATCGCCGCGCCCCCGTGCAGTGAGTTCGAAGAACTCGGGTTCCTCGTTCTGTCATATCCCGGCGACCCGGCCCCGTGTCTCGCCGCCTCCGGCGCAAGGCTCTTTGCCACTCCCGTAAAAGTGCCGGAATTGCGCGGCGAAAGTACCGCGAACACCCGAGAATTTATTTAAAAATCAATAAGATTCACCCGAGGTTTTTTCCTTTATCTGTCACCGGAACTTGAGAACTTCTCCCCCATGGCCTCACCCCTCAAGTCGTCTGGAACTAAGGCGACGCATCGAGCGCCATGGCGTCATGAACGAGCAAGTCACTCAACGTACGAACACGACGAAAGGAGATTCTTCATGTTTAAGCGCAACGTTCTCGCGGTATCCCTGACCCTCGCTGCCCTGTGCTCCGCACAAGCGGCCATGGCCGATATCAACGGCGGTGGCGGTACTCTCGCGGCTCCGTTCTACAACACTTCCGGTGTTCTGCCTTCTGGTTTTGCTGCTTATATCGGTGTTGGCAGCGGCGCGGGTAAACTCGCGTTTCTGAACAACGATCCGACTCAGTTCAAACTGCCGGCTGGCACCAACGTGCATTGGGCTGGTAGCGACTCGAAACTCGCGACTACCGATATCGCCACTTACAACACCAATCATGGCGCTGCCTGGGGCCCGCTGATTCAGGTACCTGCAATGGCTACTGCCGTGACCCTGCCGTTCAATAAGGCCGGTACTGCCTTGAACCTCACGACTAACGAAGTGTGCGGTGTTTTCTCGGGTCGTCTGACCAACTGGAACCAACTTGCTGCTCCTGGTGGTCGTACCGGCCCGATCACTGTGGTTTATCGCAGTGACAGCAGTGGTACCACCGAACTCTTCACCCGCTTCCTGAATGCCAAGTGCACCGGTGAAGCCGGTACCTTCGCCGTAACCACCAGCTTCGGCTCCAGCTACTCGCTGGGTGTTCCTGCCGGTGCTGTAAGCGCTATTGGTAGCCCAGCGGTCATGACCGCACTGAAAGCCGCTGACAGCCGTATCACCTACATGAGCCCGGACCTGGCAGTGACTGCCACCGCCGATCTGGACGACGCGACCAAAGTGGCCACCGTCAACTCCATCGCGCCAAACCTCACCAACGTCGGCACCGCCGTCTCCGGGGTCACTCCGCCTGCCGCCGCCAACCGTTCCAACCCGAACCTGTGGGTACCGGTGTTCGCTGCCACGACCAGCCCTACCGACCCAAGCGTTTTCCCTTTCCCTTCGACCGGCTACCCGATCATCGGCTTCACTAACATGATCTTCAGCCAGTGCTACGCCGATGCAACCCAGACTGGTCTGGTGCGTTCGTTCCTGACTCAGCAATACGGTACTGCCCCAAGCGCCAACGATGCGGCTGTGACTGCCAACCGTTTCGTTCCGATGTCCGCAGCCTTCAAGGCCGCCTTGCGTACTAGCTTCCTGACCTCCACCAGCGCTCAGTACGTCGGTAACACCAGCGTCTGCAACGCCATCGGCCGTCCGCTGTAACCCTCGCGTCAACGTAGCGCAATACCCGGTCAGCAACGGTGCAAGCCGTTGCTGATTTTTTGCGTATGCCTACAACTCGATATCGCCCAGATGAATATTCCATGACAAAGGTTCGGTCCCGATCCCCGGTATCCGCCTTAGTCATATAAGCGACACCGGCCTGCGACAGGCTGGCGTGGCAGCCCACTGTGCAACAGATAAGGAAGGGTAGTGATGCTCCGCTGCAAACCTCCGGCAAGACTTAATGCTCAAGCGCGCCATGGCGAACCGTCGATATGGGCGCTCAAGCCCGTGGCCCAGGCGATTGCCCTGTTGCTGGTGGCCGGCAGTGCCCAGGCGCAGACTGCATTCAGTGCTGGCTGGTTTGCCGACAAGGGCGCTGCCCAGGCCGCTAGTGCCGGCCAGCCGGGTGTACAGTTGCCGGGCATGCCGCCACCGTTGGCGCAACAGCAGCAGGCCAACCAGCAGTTGCAGCGGTCATTGGCCAACTTCAATAACAGCGTCGCCGCGATTGCCGCGCAACAGGCGGCGCAGGCCGCTGGCCGCCAGGCTGCCCTGGCTCGTCTGCCGACGGTGCCGGACGGCCTGGGGGAGGGCGGCCTGAAGGTCGATACCGGACTGACCCAGGGCTGGCTCAATGCCAAGGCGCCGGTGCAGACCCAGGCCGATGGCAAGACCACCGTGACCATCACCCAGACTGCCGACAAGGCCATTCTCAACTGGGAAACCTTCAACGTCGGGCGCAATACCACCGTCGATTTCTCCCAGCAGTCGAACTGGGCCGTGCTCAACCGGATCAATGACCCCCAGGCCCGACCGAGCCAGATCCAGGGCCAGATCAAGGGCAATGGCACGGTCATGCTGGTCAACCGCAACGGGGTAATCTTCAGCGGTACCAGCCAGGTCAACGTGCGTAACCTGGTGGCCGCCGCCGCAAACATCAGCGACTCCCAGTTCAGCAAGGGGTTGTATGTCGACAGCACCGGCACACAACCGACCTTTACCGATGCCGTGGGGCAGATCCAGGTAGAGCGCGGGGCGCAGATCCAGACCTTGAATCCCGCGACATCCACCGACTCGGGCGGTTATGCCTTGCTGCTGGGCAGCGAGGTGCTCAACGACGGCAGCCTGGTTACCCCGAACGGCCAGGTCACCCTGGCGGCGGGCGACAACTTCTATATTCGCCAAGGGCTATCCACTGCCGGCAACCCGCGTTCGACCACCCGTGGCAACGAGGTGGCCAGCACCCTGAACAGCGGCAGCCGTTCCGGGACGGTGATCAACAGCGGCTTGATCACCGCGTCCACCGGCGATATCACCTTGACTGGCCACCAGGTGCTGCAAAACGGCGTGATCGCCAGCAGCACCTCGACCAATACCCGTGGCACGGTGCACTTGCTCAACTCGGCGGGTGACAGTACCGGCAGCATCACCCTGGGCACGGGCAGCACCACCGCTATCCTGCTCGATGCCAGCACGACCGGCCTGGACAGCCAGCGCGCCGCCGCACTGGCCGCACTCAACGGTAGCCCCAGCAACCTGATCACCGGCAAGTTCGATAACCTGAGCAGCGTGGTCGACCGCATCGAGCAGTCTCGGGTGGAGATCGTCAGCGGCGGTACCGTGGATTTCCAGAACGGTTCGCTGACCCTCGCCACCGGCGGCCAGGTTGCGGTCAGCGCAGGGCAACGCAGCCTGGTGCGCGACGGCTCGATCATCGATGTATCCGGTGCGGTCGGAGTCAAGGTGGCCATGGAGGCCAACTCGATCAAGGTCAACGTGCAGGGCAACGAGCTGCGTGACGCTTCTGGCAACCGTGATGCAGGCAAGCTGAGCAGCAGCGATGTCTGGGTCGATGTGCGTGACCTGGTCTATGTACCGGCCGGCACCGACGGTTACCCCACGGCGCGTTGGTACACCGCCGGCGGCTTGTTGGAAGTCAGCGGTTACCTGGGCACGCAAGGGCATGGCGTCGGCGAGTGGATGGCCCAGGGTGGCACCCTGACGTTTACCGGCAAGGATGTGGTCACCCAGCAGGGCGCCCAGATCAATCTGTCCGGCGGTACCCTGGATGTGCAGAGTGGCTATATCAAGCAGACCTGGCTGACGGGCTCCGACGGGCGTCTGTATGAGTTGTCCAGCGCCCCGGGCGACCTGCTCTACACCGGGGTCTACAAGGGTTTCGCCGAGACGAGCCTGCGCTGGGGGCAGACGGATTATTACTACAATCCGTTGATCGCTCCGCGCCAGCGTTACGAGCTGGGCTACACCGTGGGTCGCGACGCCGGCAACCTGGTGGTCTCGACCAGCAGCGCGGTACTTGAAGGTCAGGTGATCGGTGATGTGTATCAGGGGCCTCAGCAGAATCAGGCCGCCAATCCGACCCTCGATGGTTATCAGCAATCGCAGACGGCGGTGTCTCGCCGCGCGCAATTGATCGCCGGCACCTACACACCGATCTACGACCCGATCGCGGGGGTGGTCAATTACAACCTCGGCGCCAGCCTGAATCAGGTCAGCTTCGCGGCCAACCCGACTGCCATCGCTGCGGGCGTGGACCTCGGTTCAGTGGTCCCGGTTAGCCGGCAAGGCACGCTGGTGCTGGACACCAACCAGCTCAACGGTTTCCAGCTGGGCGCAATCAAGGTCGCCGCCAAACAACAGATTGAGGTCGATAACAACCTGAGTGTCACCAATGGCGGCACCATCACCCTGTATGGCCCGCAAGTCACGGTGAATGCCGACCTGACGGCCCGTGGCGGTACGCTGCAATTGGGCAACGTATTGAATCAGATCGACCCTAATCAGTCGTTCAAGCTGCAAGACACGCTGATCGCAGCTCCCGGCAGTTCAGTGGCCAGTACCACCGTGGCCGCGGGTGTAACGCTCAACACCGCGGGCCTGTGGACCAACCAGTTGCTGGACTCGACCGACAACCAGGGCCTGCCCTATGTCAACGGCGGCCTGGTTTCCCTGCGCAGCAGCGGCAATCTGAGCCTGCAGGCCGGAAGCCTGATCGATGTGTCGTCCGGCGCGGTGTTGCAGGCCAACGGCAAGCTCCTCGGCGGCAAGGGGGGCAGCCTGATCCTGGCGGCCAATGCCGGGGGCTTCGGCGTGGGCGGTGTGCTGAGCCTGGGCGGCGATATTCGTGCCGTGGGTGTCAACGGCGGCGGCACCTTGACCCTGCAAAGCAGCCAGGTGGTGATCGGTACGCCGACAACACCGGTAAGCGGTGCGGTCGAACTGGACGGTGACTTCTTCAAGCAAGGTTTCTCGGCCTACGACATCACGGGTAACGAGGGGCTGACCGTCGCCGACGGTACTCAGGTGGACGTGAGCCAACCGGTCTATCGTCTGGGCGACAATGCCACCACCGTCGCTTCCGGCAGCGACCCGGCGCAGGCGCTGCAAATCTGGACACCTGACCTCTATCAACAGGATCCGCTCAAGGGCGTGCTGACTCAACGGCGCGGCGCCAGCTTGAGCCTGAAGGCCGGTACGCTCAACCCCACGGATGCACAGCGGGCAACCACTGTACTGACCGTGGGCAGTGGCGCGGTGATCAGTGTCGATCCGGGTCAGGCCATCAGCCTGGGCAGTATTGGCCAACTGACCGTGAACGGCACGCTGAATGCCTGGGGCGGGAAAGTCAGCCTCAATGAAGTCGGTGCCGTGGACCCTTCGCAGGATGTAAATGGCACAGGTAATAGTCGCTCTATCCTACTTGGCGATGAGGCGCTGATCGATGTCGCGGCAAGGGCGGCCACCGCAGTGGACATGCGTGGGCAAGTCTACGGCCAGGTGTCCGGCGGCGGCTCCATTGTCATCGGCGGCGGTGCAATCAATGCGGCGGCCGGCACCGCCACGGCGGCCGATCTTTTTATCGTGGTGAGCAAAGGTGCACGCCTGGAGGCCTCGGGCACCCAGGCCAACCTGGATATCGCCGGTCAGGGCCGCACGCTGGTGGCCAGTAATGGCGGCAGCATTTCCCTGGGGTCCAACAATGGCCTCTATCTGTTGGGCAGTTTCACCGCCCGTGCCGGCGGCCAGGGGGCGGCGGGAGGCAGTCTGTCGGTGGTATTGCAGACGCCGCTTTACTCGCTCACTGGCGGCACAGTCCCGATAGCGACCGACCGCGTGTTGCAGGTTCGAGAACTGGTACTGGGGCAAACCGCCGACTCCGGCCTCGCTCCAGACCTCAATGCGCTGGTCTACGGCCACGGGCAACTGGCCGCCGATCAGGTCCAGACGGGTGGATTCGATAATCTCGCCCTCTACAGTCAGGGTTTCCTGTCCTTCAACGGTAATCTGGACCTTCGCTTGGGCCAGAGCCTGCAACTCTATGCTGGTGCATTCACGTTGCCGGAAAATGTGTCGGACAATATTCACGTCCATGTTGCCGCGCCTTCCCTGTTGCTCGCTGGGGTCCAGCCTCCAATCCTCTCATACGATACATCCCCCGTATCCACAGGAGGTTTTTCCAGTTCGTTATTACCGAGCCAAGCTGATTTTTCTGCCGAGGGGGCGGTGATCGACCTGCGCAACAATGTGGTGTTCGGTTCCAAAGGCTCCTTTGTCAAGAGCCGCGATGACCGGGCCCCAGTGGTGCAGCAGGTCGAGCGACGCGGTTTCGATCAGGTGAATCTGACCAGCCAGGGTGACTTGCGCTTTCTGGCAGGTATACCAACAGGTACCGCGACTCCATCGACGCAACTGATCACGGCTGGCGATCTGCATCTGAGCGCCGCGCAGTTGTATCCCGAAACGGGCAGTATCGCGGCAGTGTCAGCGGGGGCAGGGGATACACTGGGAACGCGGCTCTTGACCATAGGTCGCACCACCCAGGCGATTCCCCAACTGCCGTATTCGGCGTTTGGCAGCCTGACCCTGCTCGCCCCCAATATTGAGCAAGGCGGTGTGGTGCGCGCGCCGCTGGGGCTGATTCAACTTGGCAATGGCAGCACCAAACGCGTGGAGTTGCTGCCCGACAGTCTCACTTCCGTCAGCGGCAACGGCCTGATCATGCCTTACGGCGGGACCTCGGACGGGCAGACTTATCTGTACAACGGCCAGAATGTCGCCTTGTATGGTCAGGCCGGCTTGAATAACGGTCGCGGGATCGGTGTGATCATGGGCGGTCAGTCTATCGTGGTGGCAGCCGATGCCATCCTGGATCTTTCCGGTGGCGGCGATCTGCTTGGTGCCGGTTTCGTTTCCGGTCGCGGTGGTTCCACCGACGCGCGTTACAATCCGCTGGTACAGGTCAATCCCAACGGCACCTTTACCTTGCCGGGCCTGGCGACCAACCCGGTGTATGCCATTGTGCCCGGCGTGCAGCAGGTGTATGCGCCGTCGGCAGGCAAGTCTGGCTCTCAGGACCCGGTACTCGGCCAGCAAATCACCATTGGCGCCGGGGTACCGGGACTGGCGCCCGGCACCTATACGCTGCTGCCTTCAACCTACGCACTGCTGCCTGGCGCCTTCCGGGTCGAATTGAACGGTCTGGCGGGTATTGGCACGGCGACCGGGGCACAGGCCATGCGCAATGGTTCCTGGAGCACGGCAGGGCAGCTGTCGATCGCCAATACCGGTATTCGCAACAGCGTTGCCAATCAGGTCATCCTGACTTCGGCGAGCGTACTGCGCACCTATTCGCAATACAACGAAACCAGCTATAGCCAATTTGCCATAGCTGACGCTGCGAGATTGGGCGTACCGCGCCCGATGATCGAAGCGGATGCGAAAAGCCTGCAACTGAACCTGGTGCAAGGTGCCAGCGGTAGCGCCTTTTCATTCGACGGTATTGGTCGTTTCGGTGCCGCGCAAGGCGGTCATGCGGGTACGGTCGGGGTGATCAGTGATGGCGCGATCGAAGTGGTATCGGCAGGAGCACCGGCTTCGTCAGCCTTTGCCGGTGTCACGGTAGATGATCGTAGTCTGAACGCCCTGGGCGCCGCGAGCCTGATGATTGGCGGCATGCCGACGATCACTTATGGACAGGGCGGAAATTACATCGGCTTGGGTTTCAACCTCAGCAGCAGCGTGGTGCTGCGTAGCGGGGTGAAACTGGCGGCACCTGAGGTGCTGTTGGTGTCCAATGGCGGAGCGATCACGGTCGAGCAGGGCGCTTCGATCAACACCCTGGGTATGGGCTCCACTGCGTATGATGCCAGCCAAGGTTATATCTACAATCTGACCACCTCGGACATCAATCACTATAACTTCCTCGGGGTTTCCAACGGATTGCTTCAGGTCCTGGCACCGTCATCGCCAGGTGCTGCCGGTATCCATATCGGCGTCTGCAATTCGGGGCCTTGTACCGAGCAAACGGAGCTGTATTCCTCAGGCTCCATCGTCGTGGGGACGGGCAACGATTTCGTGCTCGACGATAACGTGCGTTATGGCACGCGCCACCTGACCCTGGCCCTGAGTGCCGTCAACCTCGGCAGCGACCAGGCCCTGGCCGATGCCGCCAGCCGCAACCTGTTGCCGGCTGGCCTGAGTTTGAACCAGAGTGTGCTGGCGCGCCTGCTCAAAGGCGATACCCAATACGGCGCTCCGGCCCTGGAAACCCTTGAACTGGCCGCTCACGACAGCGTGAATGTGTACGGCAGCACGACCCTTGATACCTATGACCCGCTGACCGGAAAATCCCTGCTCAGCAACCTGATTCTCAGTACCCCGGCCATTTATGGCGCTGGCGGTGCCGCTGATGTAGCGACCATCCACACCGCCGACCTGATCTGGAATGGTGCAGCCAACCCCGCTGGCAATGTGGTCGCCGGCGGTGCCGGTACTGGCAGTGGACGGTTGAACCTGCAGACCGAAACCCTCGAGTTCGGCTACGGGCCGTACACCCAGCCGAATTCGGTCGCCAGCCTGGACCGGCTGCTCCTTGGCTTTTCCCAAGTCGATATCAGTGCCAGCCAACAGGTAACCGCCAACCACAAAGGCAGCCTGTCGGTGTACCAGAGCCAGGGCGCTTATCAGGCGGGCTCGGGCTTCTCCTACAGCGGTGGCAACCTGAATATCTCCACGCCCTTGCTGACGGGCGAAGCCGGCTCGGTGAACACCATCACCGTCGGTGGGGCACTCAACGTTGCGGCACTGTCCGGCACCCAGACCCGCACCGGCGGCCAGGGTGCCAAACTCTCGTTGAACGCCAACAGCCTGCTCCTCGACACCGCGGTGGTGTTGTCCAGTGGCCAATTGAACCTGACCGCCACGCAAGACCTGACACTGGGTGACGGCGCGCAGATCGATATGGCCGGTCGGGCGATCAAATTCAACGATGTGACGCAATACAGCTGGGGGGGTGACGTCACCCTGAAAAGCACCACCGGTAATATCTACCAGGCCGCGGGTTCGCGTATCGACCTGTCGGCGCAGAACAACCGGGCCGGTCAATTCACCGCCCAGGCCGTGGACCCGGTTGAAGGGCTGGTGGACTTGCAAGGCAGCATCCTGGGCAGCAGCAGCGGCGTCTACGATGCCGGCGGTACCTATCTGCCTTACCTGGGTGGTTTTGCCAGTATCCAGGCCCAGCGCCTGGGGGCCAGCGGTGCCGAAGATGCGTCATTCGCCGCCCTCAACCAACGTCTGAACGAAGGGCAGGTCTATGGCGCCCGGACCTTCCAGATCAAGCAGGGCAACCTGACCATCGGCAACGACCTCAAGGCCAATGCCATCGTGGTTTCGCTGGATAACGGCAGCCTGCTGGTCAACGGCAAGGTCGATGCCAGCGGCGTTCAGGTGGGCAGTATCAATCTGTCGGCCAGCCAAGGTCTGACCCTGGCCGGTGGTGCGGTGCTGGATGCCCATGGCAGCGGTCTGCAAGTCGATAGCCAAGGCAAGATCATCGATTCGCCGAACCGCGCCATGGTCGAGCTGAACTCCGGCCAGGGCCTGTTGACCCTGGCCAGTGGCGCCACCATCGATCTACGGGCCGGTACTGGCGTCGCGTTGGGCAGCGGGCCGGGCCAGAACGATGGCCGAGCGCGGGGTACCCTGGAGCTCGATGCGCCACGTCTGGGCGGAGTCTCGGCCGGCGATATCGCCATCGATGCCAGCGGCAACCTGGCGATTCGCGGGGCGCGTTCCATCGCCGTCAATGGCACCTGGCAGTACAGCGATGCACCGTTGGGCGCCGACCCTGCGGCCAGTGGTCGGCCTTACCAGGTAATCACCCAGGCTTACCTGGATGGCATCGACCAGCAAAACAGTGCGTTTGTCGACGCGGCGCTGCTCAACAACAACTTGCTGCAGAACAAGCTCGCCGGTTTGTATAACGCCACTTATGGTGATGCCCTGCACCTGCGTCCGGCAGTTGAGATTGTCAGCGCCACGCCGGGAGGCGACCTGGTGGTTCAGGGGGATGTCGACCTGTCCGGTTATCGCTATGCCAGCCTCAATCCCTTCACCCAGAAAACCGGGGTGTACGGCTCTGGCGAAGTGGGCAAGCTGGCCTTGCGTGCCGGCGGTGATCTGAATATCTACGGCAGCATTACCGACGGCTTTGCGCCGCCACCGAAGACTGATGACGACACAGGCTGGTTGCTGTTGTCCGGGATTGATTTCTCGGGTGGCAATATCGTGGTACCCGGAGCGGGCGTGACCTTGGCCGACGGCACCCTTTTTCCGGCGGGGTCGACCTTGAACTACGATGTACCGCTCAGGGCCGTGACCCTGGTATCGGGCACGCGTTTACCCGTCAGCGCTACCCTGGACCAGCCATTGTTGCTACCGGCTGGTACCGTGCTGGCTGCTGCGGTACGTGATAGCAATGGTAATCTTCTGTTCGCCGCCGGTACGCAGTTGACCCAGGCGCAAAGCCTGCCGGCCGGCACGCAGCTAGATGCCGGTACGCTGTTGAGCGCCAATACGGCCCTGCGTGCATTCAGTTGGCCCAGGGGCGTGGCGCTGCCAAGCATCGCCGGTAGCTCCCAGCCGTCAACCAATGTACTTGCACTCAATGGTGATCTGGCCCTGGCTCGTGGCGCGTTGATCCCGTCGGGGACCAACGTGCTGCTCCCGGGCGGGGTGGGTTCGGTGCAACTGCGCCCTGAAGTCGGTGGCCGCCAGGGCGAACTCTGGGGCGTCGCCCCGATGCTCGCCGAGGACTCCCAGTCATGGTCATTGCGTCTGGTGGCCGGCGCGGATACCACGGCGGCGGACAACCGCGTTGTACAAGTCAGTCCCGCCCACGGCGATATACATCTTGCCGACAGTCATTATGGGATGTACGGCGTCGGGGCGTTGGTCTACACCGAAGCAGGATCTCTTGCTTATTGGGGGGACCTCAGCATGGTTGGCCAACCTATTGATTTCGCGGCAATAGGTTGGCCAACGTTTTGTACGGATACTCCTGGAGGTTGCACGACAATTCCAGGCTCGGCCTACACCGTCAACGCTGGTAGTTCGCGCTTCAGTGTCATTCGTACCGGTGCCGCCGATCTTGAACTCGTCTCCGCCGGTAATCTGAGCATGGACTCGTTATTTGGCGTCTACACAGCGGGTACGTCCTCCACCCCAGCGTCAGCCAATGATCTCTATAACCAACCCAGGGCAGCAGGCGCCAGTGGATCTGTGCTCAATGCCTTGTTCGGTGGTAGTGAGAGTTTGGTAAACGGCGGTACCGATAGTGTCTATCGTGCCTGGTATCCCGAGGGGGGCGGCAACCTGACGCTCAAGGTCGGTGGCGATTTGAGCGGGAATATTGTCTTGCCTACTGCCAACGGGATATCCAAACCCAACGGCGATACCGACCATGATTCGGCCGATGTCGCCAATTGGCTCTGGCGTCAGGGTAGTGGAAACGTCGATACCGGAGCTTCGCCGCAGCCTACCGCCTGGTGGATCAATTTCGGCACCTACGCCGCATCGATGACTTCTGGTGCGGATCAGATGGTCGGTTTTACCGGGCTCGGCACCCTCGGCGGTGGCAACCTGAACGTTCAGGTCACGGGCAATGCGGGGGTGTTGGCGAGTTTGGCCGGTCATGCCATTGGCACCGACAGTGTCAACCTGCGTACCGAGGGGCTGGTATTGGCGGTGGGTAGCACGGGGCGGGTCGCAGCCGATGGCAGTGTGCAGGTGACCGGGGGCGGTAACCTTACTTTGCGGGTCGGTGGCGATCTGAACCCTGGAGTGGCTGTCGCCGCGAACACTCAGACAACCGACGATCAGAACGGGGTAATCACCAACTTACGCGGTCACGCCGCATTGGACAGCAGTACCGTCGGTGCGCTGGCACTCTTGTATGGCAACAATAGCAGCCAGCAGGCACCGGGAGAGACCCGTGGCTACGCAGCCTTTACTTCAACGCGAAGCCTTGCGGGTGGGGGCCTGACGCTGGTCCCGGGAGATGCGACCTTTGACCTGTCGACTCTGGGCGATCTGGCTGTGCAAACGGTCAGCGACCCAGGGCGCATTGTTGCGATGAATGCGTCGTCTTACCTGACCAGCGATGGCAGCCATGGCAGCGGCCTGAGCTGGTTCTCATTGTGGACCGACCATACGGCCATCAACCTGTTTTCAGCGGGTGGCAACCTGACGCCGTTGATTCAGGGGGCGTTGTCCGACAATGCCGTGGTCTACCCTTCCATCCTGAACGCCGTTGCCGCTAATGGCAGCATCTATTATGGGGATGCGGCCAACAACAACCCTGGCGCTGCCATTGCCGCCGCGCTGACCTTGGCACCCTCGAACAAGGGACAATTGCAGCTCCTGGCCGCCAATTCGATCTATGGCGGTAATCTGACCATCAGCCAATCCAGCGCAACCCCGAATGCGCTGGCCACACCTGAACGACCTGCGTTTGTTGCCGTATTACCGGGTAGCAATTCAATTATCAGCGGCAGCAGCAATCTATCGGCGGATGGCAACCGACCTTTCGGCGGTGCCGGGCCTTTGTTCGCGTTCGGTCCCGATAGCGCCTCCGGATTGTGGAACGCAGACGCCGAGCCCGCACGTTTCTACGCGCTGAACGGAGACCTTGTCGGGGTAAGAAGCGGTCGCATCGTAACTTTTACGGAGCCCACCGACTCTCGTTTTGGTCAATCCTGGTATGAAGGTGGTGAATCTGTCTGGATGCAGGCAGGGCGAGATATTGTCAGCAGTGGTAGTTCACCTGCCGGAGAAATCAGTGACGGAAATATCTATCGGGCCGTAGGCAACCTCTTCGTCCAGAACAACCCCAACGACATCTCCATGGTCTCGGCCGGTCGCGACATCCTCTACAGCAACTTCAACGTTGCCGGTCCCGGCACCCTGGTGGTCAGTGCCGGCCGCAATATCCTGATGGCGGACAAGACCAGCATCACCAGCCTCGGCGCCGTGGTCCCCGGCGATTCCCGCCTGGGCGCCAGCATCGTCATGCAGGCCGGCGTCGGCCCCAACGGTCCTGACTACCAGGCCTTTATCGCCCCGTATCTGGACCCGTCGAACCAGGTCGATGCCGGAACACCTTTGGCCAGCCAGCCGGGCAAGGTGGCCAAGACCTACGATATCGAACTGGTGACCTGGCTCGGCGAGCGTTATGGCTTTACCGGCAGCGTCGACGAAGCACGGGCCTATTACGCCGCGCTACCGGCCCAGCAGCAGGACATCTTTGCCCGCACCGTCTACTTCGCCGAACTCAAGGCCGCCGGCCGCGAGTACACCCTGGCCGGCGGTGTTCGCCAGGGCAGCTACCTGCGCGGCCGCGATGCCATTGCCGCGCTGTTCCCGGAGAAGGACGTCGCCGGCAATCCGATCCTCTACCAGGGCGCCATCACCCTCTATGGCCCGTCCGGCGTGCACACCAACTTCGGCGGCGATATCCAGATGCTTGCCCCCGGTGGCGGCCTGGTGTTCGGTATCGAAGGCAGCGCACCGCCGTCCACGGCGGGGATCGTCACCCAGGGCCAGGGCAATATCCAGCTCTTCGCCCAGGACAGCATCCTGCTGGGCCAGAGCCGGGTCATGACCACCTTCGGCGGTTCGATCACCGCCTGGTCGGCCGAAGGCGATATCAACGCCGGTCGCGGTTCCAAGACCACCGTGGTCTACACGCCGCCCAAGCGGGTCTATGACACCTGGGGCAACGTGAGCCTGTCGCCGGCGGTGCCGAGCACCGGCGCCGGTATTGCCACGCTGAACCCGATTCCGGAAGTCCTGCCCGGCGATATCGACCTGATCGCGCCACTGGGCACCATCGACGCGGGGGAGGCGGGGATCCGGGTTTCGGGCAACGTCAATATCGCCGCCTTGCAGGTGGTGAACGCGGCGAATATCCAGGTGCAGGGCAAGTCTTCGGGCGTGCCGGTGGTGGCGTCGATCAACACCGGGGCGATCACCTCGGCCAGCGCCGCGGCCACCTCGGCGGCCCAGGCGGCCGACAACGTCGCACGCCAGCAGCAGGCTAGCGCGCGGCAGAACCTGCCGTCGGTGTTCAGCGTGCAGGTCCTGAGCTTCGGCCAGGAGCGCCTGGAGCCTTCGCGTGACGGTGCCAGCCGTGGCACGCCGGGCTACAACCCCGACAGCCCGGTGCAAGTGCTGGGTGCCGGGCCGTTGAGCGAGCAGGCCCGGGCCCGTCTGACCGAGGAGGAACGGGGCAATCTGACCTTGTAATGATCTGATGTTTCTCCTCAGGGGCGGCCGTACTGGCCGCCTTTTTTTTGCCTGTGAGATCGCCTCCTGCAGGAGCCGGCTTGCTGGCGATAGCGGTGGTGAATCCAACATCGCTATCGCTGGCAAGCCAGCTCCTACAGGTCCGTGCTCCCCCTTGAAATGAGCATCTGCGTCCGCCGCGGAATGAAGCTTTTATGACAAAAGTTCGGTAGCACAAGGCCAGCCCGGTCATGGATATGTGAAGCGGTCAAGGGCACGCAAGGGGACATGTCCCCACGCCCATGGCAAGGCCGGGAGAGAGACGAGGAGAACTATGGAACGTTACTCGAAGGTAGGCATGCAGGAACTGGATCAGCGTTTGTCGAAGATCGTCGAGGCGGCACGCAAGAAGCCCGTCTCGGTCTATCGCTACGGCGCGCCCTGGGTCTGGATTGTCTCCCAGGACGATTGGCAGGGCGCCCTGAAGGAAGTCTCCAGCTATATCCCGCCCGGCCATTCCCTGGTGTTGCTGCGTCCGCAGATCGACGACCTGCTCGACGACGATCGTGAATTCCTGCGCTCGCTGAATGCCGACTCCGGCATGCAGATCGCCCCCCAGACCGTCATGCACATTCTCTTGCTGCAACTGCTGTATTCGGTACCCAGCGAGCAGCAACTCTACGAGCAGCTCAATTACAACCTGCTGTTCCGCTGGTTCGTCGGCCTCGACCTGAACCAGAAGGTCTGGAACTTCAGTGTGCTGAGCAAGGACATCGCCACGCTGCTGGATCACCCACAGGCGGTGCTGTTGATCCAGAAAATCATCGGTGAAGTGTTCTGCGGCGCCTTGCTGCAGATGCCGGAGTTCTCCCTGAACTTCGCCCAGCTGCATACCTGGCTGGCCCGGCACCCGTCGATATCGAACGTGAATAACTGAAGTGTCCGGGGTATTGACCCGGGCCCATGCGGCCTCGACTGCGTTCGTGGCCATTTTGAATCAAGGGGGCGGTGTGGAGCATTTGTTCTTCAAGAGGGCACGACCGGGACTGGCCGGGCACTGGCTGCCGGTGTGTGGCGGCCTGGTCCTGGCGGTGCTGGGGCGTCCGCTGCTGGCCGATGAGGCGCCGGCCAAGTTGGTCGACGTCAACGAATATATCGTGCGTGGCAACACCGTGCTGCAAGCGCGGGATATCGAGGAAGCGGTGTACCCGTTCCTCGGTCCGCAAAAGGCCCTGAGCGATATCGAGGGCGCCCGCGAGGCCTTGCAGAAAAGCTACCAGGCCAAGGGTTATCAGTCGGTGTACGTCGAGTTGCCGGAGCAGAAGGTCGAGGGCGGCATTGTCTACCTGCAGATCAGCGAAACCAAGGTCGGCCGGGTCCGGGTGGTCGGTGCCCAGCACTATTCGCCGGTGGAGATCCGTGACGATGTCCCGGCCCTGAAGGAAGGCGACGTCCCCAACTTTGCCCATGTCCAGAGTGAACTGGCGGCGCTGAACAAGAGCCCCGGTCGCCAGGTCATGCCGCTGGTCCGCGAAGGTCAGCGCCCGGGGACCATGGACGTCGACCTGCAAGTGGACGACAAGAACCCCTGGCACGGCAGTGTCGGCCTGAACAACGACCACAGCGCCGACACCAAGGACCTGCGCGCCGTGACCTCGATCGGCTACGACAACCTCTGGCAATTGGGCCACAGCATTTCCCTGACCTATTTCACCGCCCCCGAGGACCAGAGCAACGCCAAGGTCTGGTCCGGTTCCTACAGCGCGCCGCTGAACGACCGCTGGGCCGTGCAGTTTGCCGGTTATCAGTCCGACAGCAACGTCGCCACCATCGGCGGCAGCAACGTGCTGGGCAAGGGCCATTCCTATGGCGTCTCGGGCATCTACACCGTACCGGGCGGCGGCATCTGGTCCAACTCGTTGTCGCTGGGCGTGGACTTCAAGGACTTCAAGGAACAGCTCAAGCTCGGCGGCAGCAGCGACACCGTGCCGCTCAAGTACGCGCCGTTGACCTTCGGCTACAACGGCTACCGCTACACCGAGAAATCCCAGCTGGGCCTGGGCCTGAGCCTGGTGGTCGGCACCCGGGCCTTCTTCGGCTACGGCAGCAACGACCAGGACTTCGATAACAAGCGTTATCGCGCCAGCCCCAGTTTCGCCCTGCTCAAGGGTGACCTGAGTTACACCCAGGACATTTTCGGCGAATGGCAGAGCGCGTCCAAGACCTCGTTCCAACTGGCCTCCGGGCCGCTGATTTCCAACGAGCAGATGTCCGCCGGCGGCGCCACCTCGGTGCGCGGCTACCTCGCCGCGGAAGTCACCGGCGATCAAGGCTTTCTGTTTTCCCAGGAGCTGCGCACGCCGTCCCTGGCCAAGTACCTGGGCAGCTATGTCCAGGAGTGGCGCTTGTATGCCTTCGCCGAGGGTGCCCAGTTGTACCTGCGCGAGCCGCTGCCTGAGCAGAAAGCCGATTACAGCCTGGCCAGTGTCGGTCTCGGCACTCGGGCCAGCCTGAGCAAATGGCTGTCCGGCAGCCTCGACTGGGGCTACCCGCTGGTCAACGGACCGAACACGCAGAAGCAGGACTCGCGTTTGCATTTCAGCCTGCAAGCGACTTTCTGAACCTAATTACGGAGCAATTTTCATGCAGCGCCTGATGATATCCCTGTTGATCTGCCTGGGCCTCGCGCTCCCGGCGACCGCCAATGCCTGGTGGCAGGACGACTGGCACTACCGCAAGCAGATTACCGTCGACACCACGGCACAAGGCGCGGCGATCAACGACGCTCCCGGCCGTAGCAGCCTGCTGGTGCGCCTGCACACCGGCAACTTCACCTTCGACGGGGTCAAGGAGGACGGCTCGGACCTGCGCTTTGTCGCGGCGGACGACAAGACCCAGCTCAACTACCAGATCGAAAGCTTCGACCCGCTGATGGGCATGGCGCTGATCTGGGTCGATGTGCCCAAGGTCGAAGGGGGCCAACGCCAGGACCTGTGGATGTACTACGGCAACGCGAAGGCACCGGCGGTCAGCAACGGCCAACTGGCGTTCGATCCCAACTACACCGCGGTCTATCACTTTGACGGCGCAGCAGGCACGCCGCCGAAGGATGCCACTGCTTTCGCCAACAACGCGCAAAACGCCACCGGCAGCCGTATCGACGGCGTGATCGGCGGTGCCTTGCAGTTGGGCGGCCAGGCCTTGTCGCTGCCGGCCAGCCCGTCGCTGCAATACAGCGCCGGCGGTGCCCTGACCCTGAGCGCCTGGGTGCGCCTGGACCAGGCCACGGGCGAGCAGTCGGTGATCACCCGCCGTGAAGGCGCTCATGCCTTTGTGCTCGGTGTCAGCCAGGGCACGCCATTCGTGGAGGTCAATGGCCAGCGCGGGGTTTCGACCCAGGCGCTGAACCCGGGGCAATGGCAGCACCTGGCCGTCACCGTCCAGGGCAGCAAGGTGACGCTGTTCGTCAACGGTCGCGAGACCGCGAGCCTGGCCCAGGAAGTCCCTGCGTTCAACTCGCCGATCGCCGTGGGTGCCGAGTTGCCGATAGTCGCAGCCGATCCGGCGGCTCCGGTCGCCGCGCTCTACCAACCCTTCCAGGGCGCCATCGACGAACTGCGCCTGTCCAAGGTCGTGCGTCCGGCCGCCGCGCTGCTGGCCGATGCCATGTCCCAGGGGGCCGAATCGAAGCTGGTGGCCTATGGTGCCGATGAAGAGCAATCGGGCTTCGGCTTCGGCAGCCTGGGCTTCCTGCTCAAGGCAGTGCCGGCGGACGCCTGGGTGATCATCGCGGTCCTGGTGCTGATGATGTTCCAGTCGTGGTTCATCATGATCCGCAAGAACAGCGCCCTGGGCCGGGTCAGCCGGGCCAACGATATCTTCCGCGAACAATTCGCCCAGATCGGTACCCGCCTGGAAATGTTTGCCGACGACCAGGACCTGGCCCGCCGCCTGGAGCATTCCTCGCTGTGGCGCCTGTACCTGGTGGCGGTCAAGGAGATCCGTACTCGCCGTGCCCAGGGCGCCGATACCTCGACGGTCTCGGCGGCGACCATCGAGGCGATCCGCTGCTCCATGGACGGCGTGCGCACCCGGGAAAACCAGCAACTGAGCTCGAAGCTGTCGACCCTGTCCAATGCCATCGCCGGCGGCCCTTATATCGGCCTGCTCGGCACCGTGCTGGGGATCATGGTGGTGTTCCTCGGCACGGCCATGGCCGGTGACGTGAATATCAACGCCATCGCCCCCGGCATGGCGGCGGCCTTGCTGGCCACGGCCATGGGCCTGTTTGTCGCGATCCCGGCGCTGTTCGGCTACAACCGCCTGATCACCCGCAACAAGGAAGTCAGCGCCGACATGCGGGTGTTCGTCGACGAGTTCATCACCCGCCTGGCCGAGATGCACGGCGAGAGCCAGTCCCACGAAAACGCCCAGCGCCGTGGTGTGCATGCCGATCCACACACCACGTCGATTCCGGCCTGAGGGGAACAGCCATGGCTAGCGTAAATGCCTCCCACGACGATGACGATGATGCCCCGGTGGACAGCATCAATATCACGCCCCTGGTGGATGTGCTGATGGTGGTACTGGTGATGTTCATCCTCACCGCCACCGCCCAGGTCTCGGGTATCCAGATCCACCTGCCCAAGGCCAGCGCCTCGGTGTCGCTGTCCCAGGCCAAGACCAAGGCCATCTCGGTCAACGACGGTGGCCAGGTGTTTCTCGACGCCTATCCGGTGACGCTGCCGGAGCTGGAGGAGCGCCTGCGCATCGAGAAGGCCCAGAGTCCGGACTTTCCGATCATCGTGCGCGGCGACGCCACGGTGCAGTACCAGAAAGTCATCGAAGTGCTTGACCTGCTGCGGCGCCTGGAGTTGTCCCAGGTCGGGCTGGTCACCGGCAAACCGACCCAGGGCTGACCATGACCGCGAAATTACCGATCAGCCCCGACCCCGTGAAGAAGTCGCCGTTGCGCCCGTTGAAATGGGGCGCGGGGCTGCTGCTGGGGGCCGTTGCGGCCTGGTTCCTGTGGCAGTGGGCCCACGACATGAGTGGTGTGCGCCGGGAGGCACCGAAGGTGCCGATGCTGATTCCGTTGCCGCCACCTCCGCCACCGCCACCCGAGCCGGAAAAACCCAAGGAGCCGGAAACCCCGGTGGAAGAAAAGATCCCCGAACCGACCCCGGAACCGGAACAGGTCAAGCCCCAGGACGAAGCGCCGCCGTCACCGGTCAACGACCTGGAAAACCCGATGCAGATCGACGGCGACGCCCAGTCTGGCGGTGACGCTTTCAACATCGGAGCGGGCAAGGGCGGCGGCATGGCCGGAGCCGGAGGAGGGCGCCTGGGCAACGGCACCTACAGCCAGTTCTTGGCGTATTCCTTCCAGCGTTTGCTCAAGGAAGACCCGCAACTGCGCAACCTGGCTTTTGCGCTGCAGACCGATATCTGGCTGAGCGCGGCCGGAGAGATCACCCGGGCCGAGCTGGTCAAGTCCAGTGGCGATCCGAAGCTCGATGCCCAGGTACTGGCCGCCCTGCGCGCCGCGCCGCGTTTGAGCGAACGGCCGCCGGCGTCGATCACCCTGCCGGTGCGTATTGCCTTGCAAGGCCGGCGTCCCGGCTAGTTCACCCCATTCGCAGTCTTGTCATAGGAGTTGTGTGCAAATGATTTCCAATGTGAATCGATTGAGCCTGGCGGTCGGCCTGGTCATCGCGACCCTGGTCGGCCAGGCGGCAGCGGCAACGCCCGCGGCGCCGTCGGAAAACGCCACGATCAACCTGATCCGCCTGCTGGTGCAGCAGGGCGTGCTCAAGCAGGAACAGGCCGACGGGCTGATCGCCCAGGCCGAGAAAGAAGCCCTGCAGGCGCGCCAGGCCAGCGCCGTTGCCGCCAGCGGGCCGCCCGCGACGCCAGGCGAGGTTCGCGTGCAATACGTCCCGGCCATTGTCCGCGATCAGATCCGCGACCAGGTCAAGGCCGAAGTCATGGCCACCGCCAAGCAGGAAAACTGGGCGCAGCCCAATACTTTCCCGGATTGGGTCTCGCGCATCAGCTTCGACGGCGACCTGCGCCTGCGCGACGAGTCGCGTTATTACTCCAGCGGCAACAGCAACCAGATCGTCGACTTTGCCAAGCTCAATGCCAGCGGCCCCTACGACGTCAACCCGAAAACCAGCACCAGCCTGCCGCCGTTGCTCAACACCCGCGAAGACCGCGGCGACTCCCTGCGCATCCGCGCCCGGCTGGGCATGAAGGCGGTTGTCGCCCCGGACTGGACCGCTGGCATCCGCATCGGCACCGGTACCGACAACAACCCGGTCTCGACCACCCAGGTGCTCGGTGGTGGTTTCGCCAAGAAGGACCTCTGGCTCGACCAGGGCTACCTGACCTGGAAGTACTCCGACCGCTTGAGCCTGACCGGCGGGCGGATCGCCAACCCGTTCTTCTCCACCGACATCTTGTATTCCCCCGACCTGAACTTCGACGGCGTGGCGGCGATCTTCAACCAGAAGCTCAACGCCGACTGGGGCGTGTTCGGCACCGTTGGCGCGTTCCCCATCGAGTACAGCTCCGACACCGCCAGCAGCAACGGCTACGACAAGCAAAAAAGCGCCGACAAGTGGCTCTACGGTCTGCAAGCCGGGGCGACCTGGCAGTTCAGCGAGCACAACAAGCTCAAGGGGGCGTTGGCCTACTATCGTTTCGACGACATCGAAGGCCAGCGCTCCGACACCTGTAGACCTTGGGCCGGGGACCCGGGTTGCAGCTCCGACGGCACCCGCGCCGCGTTCATGCAGAAGGGCAACACGGTGTTCCTGCTGCGGGACATCGCCATCAACCCTTTGACCCCGACCACCACGGCACAACCGCAATTCGTCGGCCTGGCCTCGAAGTTCAATCTGCTGGACCTGAACCTGGTGCTCGACAGCGACCTGCCGGAAGACTTCAAGCTGCGCAGCCAGGCCGACTACGTGCACAACCTGGGCTACGACGAAGGCGAAATGAACCGACGGGCCGCGGGCCAGATCGTCAACAACCTGGACAACGACGGCAAAATCCAGAGCGGCGCCAACGCCATGATGGTCCAGTTCACCCTCGGCAACGCCCTGGACCTCAAGCGCCAGGGCGACTGGAACGTCTTCGGCGGCTACAAGTACATCCAGCCGGATGCCTTGCCCGACGGTTTCAACGACAACTCGTTCCACCTCGGCGGGACCAACGCCAAGGGCTTCTTCCTCGGGGCCAACTACGGCCTGGACAAGAACGTGATCGCCACCGCGCGCTGGCTCAACTCGGAGGCGGTGTATGGCGCGCCGTTCGATATCGATGTCATGCAGCTTGAAATCAACACGCGCTTCTAAGCGCGAGGGAGACCCCATGAACATGCGAGCCCAGGTGCGTTGGTCGACGTTGTTGCTGCTGGTCGGCGTGGCGCTGGCCAATGGCGCGTCCGCCGAAGGCATGGAAGAGCGCCTGCGCACCCAGTTGCGTAGCACCACCCAGCAATTGCAAGCGTTGCAGAGCGAACAGGCCCAGGCCGGCGCGGCACGGATCGCCGCCGAAAACCAGACCAAGGCGGCCCAGGCGCAGATCAAGCAGCTCGAAGCAGAGCTGGCCAAGGCCAAGGGGTTGAGCGAGCAGTTGGCCGGCCAGCAACAGAACCTGCAAAACCAGGCCCAGGCGTTTGCCGCCGCCAGCAACGAACAGTTGGGCAAGTTCAAGAAAGCCTATGACGACCTGCTGGTGCTGGCCAAGGCCAAGGAAGCCGAGCGCGCGCGCTTGCAGGTGCAGTTGACCGAGCGTGACACACAAGTGCAGCAATGTTCGGTCAAGAATCAACAGATGTACGGGGTCGCCAAGGAGATCCTCGCCGCCTACGAAAAAATCGATGTGGCCGAGGTGATGAAGATTCGCCAGCCGTTTGCCGGCGGGGCCCGGGTCAAGTTCGAGGAAATGGCGCAGACCTTCGGCGACAACCTCTACAAGAACCAGTTCGATGCGACCCACGCATCCGTCAATCAATAACCTGCAAGGAAGAACAATTTATGAGCGAACAATTGATCGAGCACGTGACCCCGGACAGCCTGACCGAACTGCTGCAAGGCGCCGGCTACCGGGTCAATCGCACCGAGCAGAACGGTATCGTGCAACTGCTCAGCGCCAGCCAGGGCATCGGTTACGCCGTGCGCTTCGGTAATCCAGCGGCCGGCGAGGGGGGTTATGTCGACTTCACCTACAGCTGTGCCCTGCGGGTGCAAGGTGAGCTGCCGGCCGGCCTGGCCGAGTTGTGGAATGCTTCGCGGCGTTTTGCCCGCATGTCGGTACAGGGCGAGTTCCTGGTGATGGAAATGGATGTGGTGGTGGCCGCCGGTGTCAGCGCCAACTACCTGCGCGGCAACCTGGAACTCTGGGATCGCCTGCTGCAGGAGTTCATTGTCTACCTGCGTGACTACAGCCAGCGGGCGGCGCAGTTGCAGGCCCAACCGCAAGCCGGTGTCGAGCCTGTGGCCCATGAGGAGGAGGCGACCCTGTGAAAAAACGCAACCTGTTGGCCGGCGCCGGTGCGCTGGCCGTGCTGGTCGGTGCGCTGGCCCTGGTCATGCGCCCGGGCAGCGATCCGGTGGCGGCGGTGCAGCCGGCACCCGCCACGCTGCAACCGACGTCGAACGCCCCGGCCGTGGCCCGCCTGGGTAACCAGCAAGTCGATGCCCAGGAACTGAAAGCCGTGTTTGCGGCCCTGCCGGCCGATTCCCGTGAGCAACTGCGTGGCAATCGTGCAGCCCTGGAAAGCTGGCTGCGGACGCGCCTGGCGGAAAAGGCGCTGATCGAACAGGCCGATGCCCAGGGCTGGCCGCAGCGCCCGGATATCGAGCAGCAGACCCGCGCCGCCGCCGAGCAGATCGTCTTTCGCAGCTACCTGGCGTCGGTCAGCCAGGTGCCGGCGGACTACCCCAGCGCCGAGGAACTGCAACAGGCCTATGACAGCGGCAAATCGGCCTGGCAGACGCCGCCGTTGTACCGGGTCAGCCAGATTTTCCTCGCCGTGCCGGATCAGCAGTCGCTGGAAAGCGTGCGTAAACAGGCGGTGGAACTGAGTCGTCGGGCCCAGGCCGCGCCGGGCGAATTCGCCGCGCTGGCGGGCCAGTATTCCCAGGATCGCGACAGCGCCAAGCGCGGTGGCGATGCCGGTCTGCAACCGCTGCAGCAACTGCTGCCGGAGGTGCGTGGCGCCGTGTCGCGGCTCAAGACCGGTGCGGTGGCGGATCCGGTGCAAAGTCCGGCGGGCTTCCATATCGTCAAGCTCAACGAAATGCAGCCGGCGCGCACCGCGACCCTGGACGAACTGCGTGACCGTCTGCGCGAAGCCTTGCGCAGCCAGCGTCAGGAACAGATTGCCAAGGCTTACTTGGCAGGCATGCTCAACACCGCGACCTTGAGTATCGACGGTACGGCCTTGAACCAGGTGCTGGAAGAAAAGCCCTGACAAGAAATTGCCATTGGATGGTTGGGCGTCCCCGGATGCCGACAGGGAGTCAGTATTATGTCGTTGAATGAAGACGCCCCGCGAGTGGGCGTCATGGACTACCACAGCCCGAGCGAGCCGCACGAGCCCTGGCTGGCCTTGGCCAGGCTGATGGAACCGCAGACGGCCCAGGTCTTTCTGGCCAGTGCCCGCTGCGGCTGCTTTATGCAGGCGGCGCGCAGCTTGAATATCAAGTCGACCCAACTGCGCAAGCAGCTGGCGTTGCTGGAAGAACGCGCCAATCGACCACTGCTCGTGTATGAGGGCAGTAGCCTGATCCTCAGCCGCGACGGCCAGCAGTTGCAGGCGCAACTGATCGCTTTGGCCCATGAACGACGCCTGCCGATCATGGAACAGCCGTTGGTACGCCTGGCGATTGCCGAATCGATCCTGCACGACATCCTCGGTCGCGACCTGATCGCGCTGTTGCGTCGCAATGCCAGCATCCGCCTGGAAATCATTCCGGTGGACAGCGTGATGTCCTTGCAGGCCTTGAGCGCCGACGTGGTGGTCTGGCTGTGCGGTCCGGACTCGCCGGTCTCGGGGCCGAGCTTCGCCATCAGCCCGCCGCAGCCCCTGGTACGGCTGGATTACCTGCCGCATATCGCCAAGCGTTATTCGCGGGTGGCGGCGCGCCCGGATGTGATTGCCGATCTTGAAGACTACATGTTGGTGCAATGGCAGCACGACCGGCAGATCGACGATTTCCAACCGTGGAACCATCTGGTGGAGCAGCGCCTGGCGGGCGTGGTGCAGGTGCATTCCTATGAGCTGATGCTGGAAATGATCCGGTGCAGCGCCTGCATCGGTTTGTTGCCTTGTTATATCACCCGTTTCGATCGTGGGCTGGTGGCACTGCCGGGGTTGTTCGAGGAACCCATGCAGCGTCGGGCCTGGCTGGCGACTCGCCGTGAGGCCGAGGGCAGGGAAGAGGTGCAGTTGATCGTCGATCTGGTGCTGGGCACGTTCAGGGAGCGGCGGGAGTGGTTTGAGTAGCGGTGATGCCAGCTCGTGGGTTTGAGGTTTGCAGTTGACAGCCAAAATATTGGCTTTTTTTGAGGGTTGGTTAAAAAATATAAAAAACATAGACATATTCTTGACGATGTCAGCTTGATATCCCACTATGGCGTGCCTGAGTAATTGACTTTACTCATGTTTTTTTGACGCCATCGTTCTGAAGACTCTCCATGAAAAGGCGACACAGCCCTTAAAAGAGAGCGGGCGGCGCAGGAAAGATCAGCCATCAAGGCGAATAGCCGCGGCTCCCTTCCAGCAGTGCCAGCATCAGACGATGAAGATTGCGCCACATTTTCTCTTGGGATGATTTATGTCTGCCGAACGGATACTGGTTACAGGGGGCGCCGGCTTCATTGGCTCTCATCTTGTGGATGCGTTATTGGCCAAAGGCCATGCCGTTCGGGTCCTGGACGATCTGTCCAGCGGTAAGGTGAGTAACCTGCCGATGAACAATGCCTCCCTGAAGCTGGTGATCGGTGATGTCGCCGATGCCGCCGTCCTGGCTGAAGCCATGCAGGGTTGCAGTGCGGTGGTGCACCTGGCCGCCGTGGCCTCGGTCCAGGCCTCGGTCGAAGATCCGGTACGCACCCACCAGAGCAATTTCATTGGCACCCTGCGGGTTTGCGAGGCGATGCTCGCCGCCGGTATCCGGCGTGTGGTGTTTGCCTCCAGCGCGGCGGTGTATGGCAATAACGGGGAGGGCACCGCGATTGCTGAAGACACGCCCAAATCCCCCCTGACACCCTATGCGGCGGACAAACTCGCCAGCGAGCACTACCTGGATTTCTATCGCCGCCAGCATGGACTGGAGCCGGTGATCCTGCGCTTCTTCAATATTTTCGGGCCGCGCCAGGACCCGTCATCGCCGTACTCCGGAGTCATCAGCATTTTCAGCGAGCGGGCGAAAGCCGCACGGCCGATCACGGTGTTCGGCGACGGTGGGCAAACCCGCGATTTTGTCTATGTCGAAGACCTGGTTAAGATCCTCGTCCAGGGTCTCGAATGTGCGCAGCCTCCCGTCGATGCCACCAATGTCGGGCTCGGTGGCGTGACTACGCTCAATGACCTGATTGCCGCCCTGGAACAGATCAGCGGCAAGTCCCTGAACCTGAGTCATGCCCCGGCCCGCTCCGGAGACATCCGGCACTCCAAGGCGGACAACCGCCGTTTGTGCGAACGCTTTGAGCTAGGGGCGTCGACCGCCATGGCCGACGGTTTGGCACGCCTCTATCGCAGTCTTTAGTTGCATCGCCTTGCAGGCGCCCGATTGCGTGGCGCCGGTAGTCTGATGTTGCGCGGATTGATCTACTAAAGAGTGAGTTATGAAAATCGAGTTTTCCAGGGCGCGCGTCTGTAAAATGGTGCGGCGTCTGTTCGCCGCGTTGGCATTGTGTGTAACGAATTCAGCGTTACAGGCCGCTCCGGCGGCTCCCGCCAGCGTCGGATTCTGGTACGCCGAGCAGCCGCCCTTGCAGGAGTTGGCACAGTTCGAATGGGCCGTGGTCGAACCCGGCCATATGACCGGTGCCGATGTTGCCACCTTGCGCAAACTCGGCAGCCAGCCATTCGCCTACCTGTCGGTGGGTGAGTTCGACGGCGACCGTGCCGCCCTGGACAAGGAAGCGCTGACACAGGGCGCCAGCAGCATCCGTAACAAGGCCTGGGACAGCCAGGTCATGGACATCGCCACGCCGGCCTGGCGGGAACATCTGTTCAAGCGCGCCAAAGCGTTGCAGGAGCAGGGCTATGCCGGCCTGTTCCTCGATACCCTCGACAGCTTTCAATTGCTCCCCGAAGCCAACCGCGAACCGCAGCGCAAGGCGCTGGTAGCGTTTCTGCGCGAGCTGCACCGTCGCCAGCTAGACCTCAAGCTGTTCTTCAATCGCGGCTTCGAGGTACTGGCTGAGCTCGATGACGTAGCCTCGGCCGTCGCCGTCGAATCGATCCATGCCGGTTGGGATGCCTCGGCCAAGCGTTATCGCCCGGTGTCCGAGTCCGACCGCAACTGGCTTGAAGGTGAGCTCAAACCGCTGCGGGCGCGGAATATCCCGCTGGTGGCCATCGACTACCTGCCGTCCACGCGGCGTGAAGAAGCCCGCAAACTGGTCCGTCAGTTGAGCCAGGAAGGCTTTATCCCGGTGGTCACGACCCCGGACCTCAATGCCATCAGCATGAGCACCGTGGAGGTGCAGCCGCGGCGTATCGCCATGCTCTATGACCCGCGTGAAGGTGAACTCTATGATCACGCCGGCCACCGGATGCTCGGAGGCCTGTTGGAATACCTGGGTTATCGGGTGGATTACCTGCCGGTCGACGACAGCTTGCCGTCCTACAGCTTCGCCGGTTTGTACGCCGGGGTGGTGGTGTGGATGACCAGCGGCCCGCCGCAAGACAGTCGTGCCTTTTATAGCTGGATCGGCAAGCGCCTGGATGAACAGGTCCCCCTGGCGATCATGGCCGGCCTGCCGATCGAAGACCGCTCGCTGCTCAAGCGCCTGGGCCTGAACCTCGCCGCGCCGGGGGATCGCGATACCTTGCAGGTACTCAGCCAGGACAAGGCGCTGCTCGGTGCCTTTGAGGCGCCAGTGGTCCCACGCAGCCGCGAGTTGACCCGGGTGACGCTGCTGCCCGGCGGACCGCAACCGGGCTTGTTGCTGGGTGACGGCAAGGGCGGCAAGTTCGCCCCCGTGGTCACCGGCGACTGGGGCGGCATGGCCCTGGCACCCTATGTCGTGGAAGCCAACGTCGAACGGACCCGCTGGATTCTCGATCCGTTCGCGTTCATCCAGAAAGCCTTGCGCCTGCCGGCCCAGCCACGCCCGGACAGCACTACCGAAAATGGCCGGCGGATCGCCACGGTGCATATCGATGGCGATGGTTTTCCGTCCCACGCCGAAGTGCGCGGCACGCCGTATTCCGGGCGCCAGGTGCTGGCCGACTACATTCGTCCCAATCCGTTCCTGACCTCGGTGTCGATCATTGAAGGCGAGGTCGGGCCCAAGGGCATGTCGCCTTTCCTGGCCCGGGAGCTGGAACCGATCGCTCAGGAGATCTTTGCCGATCCCAAGGTCGAAGTGGCGACCCACACCTACAGCCATCCGTTCTATATGCAGCCGGACAAGGCCAGGCAGGACGAAGATTTCCATGCCGAATACGGCTTGCGGCTGAATATCCCGGGCTACAAGACCCTCGACTACCAGCGCGAGATCGTTGGCTCGCGGGACTACATCAATAGCCGTCTGACCACCGCGAAAAAGCCGGTGAAGATGATCTTCTGGCCGGGTGATGCGTTGCCAAGCGCGGAAACCATCAAGCTGGCCTATGACGCCGGGCTGAAGAACGTCAACGGTGGCCAGACCATCCTGACCAAGGCCAATCCGTCGCTGACCGGCCTGTATCCCTTGTTGCGTCCCACCGCGGGCGGCTTGCAGTACTACGCGCCGGTGATCAACGAGAATATGTACACCAACCTGTGGAAGGGGCCGTACTACGGTTTTCGCGATGTGATCGATACCTTCGAGTTGACCGACAGCCCACGACGCCTGCGCGGCATTCATCTGTATTACCACTTCTATTCGGGGACCAAGCAGGCATCGATCAAGGCCATGACCGACATCTACCAGTTCATGCGCGGCCAGCAACCGATGTCGTTATGGATGAGCGATTACCTGGATCGGCTTCACGGTCTGTACCAGGCCAGCCTGGCCCGCACCGGCGAGGGGGACTGGCAGGTGCGCGGGATGGATGGCTTGCGCACCCTGCGCCTGGATCCGGCACTCGGCTGGCCGGACCTCGGCCGCTCCCAGGGCGTGGCCGGTGTCCGTGATCTGCCCCAGGGCCGCTATGTGGCGCTGAGTAGCGACCGCGCGCTGCTGGCCCTGCGCCCTGAGCGTGATCCGCGCCCGGCGCTGGAGCTGGCGAATATTCCCTTGCTTGACTGGCGGTATGTGAATGACCGGCAGGTGACCTTCGCCTTCGCCGGCGAATTCAACCTGGAGTTTTCGGTACGCTCGGCCGGCGCCTGCCGGGTCGAGGTTGACGGGCAACATTACGCGGGCCGGTCCGAACAAGGCCTGTGGCATTTCCAACTTCCGCTGAAGCAGGTGAGCGATGCCCAACTCCTCTGCAACTAAGGCTAAAAGCACGCGGCTGCTCAATCCCTGGGCGCTGCTGCTGGTGGCGATCGCCGTCGGCGTGCTGCTGTGGGCGACCTTTCATAATGAAGAAGCCTTTCGTCCCAAGGGTGGCGCGCCGGACGAGGTTTCGGCCAGCTACGCCGAGGTGCTGCTGGCGGCGCACCCGCAGAACAGCGAGCTGCGAACCCAGTTGCTCGACCTGCTGATCCAGCTGGGTGAATACCCACGCGCCGAAAAGCATCTGGCTGATTGGCCGCAAGCCGATTCGACCCTGCAAACCTATTATCGGCTGCAACTCGATGCCCTGGCATTGAACAACAGCAGCGATAGCCCGGCATTGCAGGCGCTGGCCGAACGTTTCAAGGCCTTCGACTACAAGTCGTTGCCAACGCCCCAACTCGAACACCTGGCGCCGTTGGCCCTGAGCGCCCAGGCACCGGGCCTGGCCGCGGATAGCTATGCCGAACTGGCGCGCCGCGATCCGCGACAGCATGACCAATGGCTGACCGAAGCGGCGAAATGGTACCTGGCCAGTGAACAGCCCGGACGGGCGGCGGATCTCTATATCGAGCTGCTTGCAAGTAGCCAGAAACCCGAAGAGCGGCGCCAGTTCCTCCAGGCCGCCTTCGAGGGCCTGGTAGCCGCTGATCGAGGCGATCAGGCGGCCGAGCTGCTGGCCAGGGAGTTGCTCGCGCAACCGGATGGCCAATTCGATCCGGCGCTGCTTGACCTGGGCGTCGATGTGGCGGTGGCGCATAACCGTACCGACCTGGCTGAGCAGTTTTTTAGCGAATGGCGCAAATTGCAGCCCGACAGCCCGCAAGTGCTGGCCAAGGAGTTCAAGCAGCGCCTGGCCTTCGGCGATCTGCCGGGGGCGCACGCGGCGGGCTTGCAACTGCTCGAACAGCGCCCGGACGATCCGGCGTTGCTGGAGCAGATGGCCCATATCGCCGAATGGCAGGACGACTCGGCAGCCGCGCTGGGCTACTGGATCGCCCTGAGCAAACTGCGCGACAACCCTGCTGAATTCGAGCACACCTGGCGCCTGGCGATGCAGACCTACGACTTCGATCGGGGTATTCCGGTGCTGGCGGGGATCATGGACACGCGAGCACTGACCAATGTCGAGCTGGATGCCCTGGTGTACGCCGAAGAGTCACGTGGCACTCCCGAGCAGGCTGAAGCCTGGTTGCGTCGTTATGTCGCCAAGTATCCGAAACATCGCCTGGCCTGGGTCCGGCTGTTGCAGAACCTGGAAAACACCGAGCAATACACGGCGCGCCTGGACGTCTGGCAGAGCTTCGCCAAAGGTTTCCCGCTGAGCAGTACCGAGCGCGTGGACTGGGCCAACAACCACCTCAAGCTGTTTGACAGCCCGTCGGCCTGGAAGGTGATCACGGCGGTCGATGGCAACAAGATCAATGATCTCGACTATTGGCAATCCCGCGCGGCGCTGGCCTGGGACCTGGAGCTGGACGACGAGCTGCGGCTCGCGCTGGAGAAAATGCTCGCCATCAAGGGCTCGCTCAATACCGGCGACGAGAGTGAGCTGATTGCTCTCTATCGAACCCGGGATCCACGCAAGGCCTTGCAGTTGACCGTCGACAGCTGGAAGCAGGGCCACGCCCCGCAACGGCTGGTGGCCGCCTTGCAACTGGCCCAGGAACTTCAGGACTGGCCGCTGGTGATCGATCTGCTCAAGGATGCCGAGCAGTACCCGGAGGCTTCCGAGCGGTCCCAGGTGCTGGCGGCCCGTGGTGCGCTGGCCGTGCAGCAAGGGCAGAGCGAGGAGGCCTTGCGCCTGTATCGCCTGGGATTGAGCCGTTTCCCGGATGACAATACCTTCCGTGAGCGCCTGCTGTGGCTGTACGTCGACCTGGGCCGTAGCAGCGAGATCAAGCCGTTGCTGCAGCAATGGCGTGCCCTGGCCCGTAGCGACAGCAGCTTGTGGCTGCCGTTTGCCGCCGCCAGCCAGTTGGTCGGGCGCAACACCGAGGCCCTGGCCTGGTATCGCCTCTACCTGCAAGCCAACGCCGGGGACTGGATGGTCCAGGCGGCCTATGCCGATGCGCTGGAAGGCGCCGGTTACGCCGAGTCGGCCCAGCGCTTGCGGCTCAAGCTCGACCGCGAGGTGACGCCGGAGCAGATTCGCGCCACCCCGCAGGGCTACAGCACCTGGTTACGCCTGCTGGCCAGCAGCTATTCGTCGCGCAAGGCGCTGAACCAGGCAATGCAATGGCGGGATGGCTCCAAACCGATGCTGCAACTGTGGTTCGACCAGTTGTTGGCACGCCTGGATAACCTCAATCAGTCGGCGCAGAAAGACGACTGGCTGGCCTGGGCCCGTAGCCGTGGCCTGAAGATCAATGGCTACGAGCAGATCCAGGAAGCCCTGCGCGGCAGCAATCGGGCCGCATTGGAACACCTGGTGAGCAGCGGCGAGCTGGATCCGGCGCAGCAGGTCGAGGCGCTCAATAGCCTGGGACGCGGCGCTGAAGCCCTGGCCGTGGACCTGTCGGCACTGGGTGACGATCAGCCGCCGGCGATCCGTGAGCAATTGCGCCGCCAGGCCATTGAAATGACCGAGCGCACCCCGCAGGGCGTGCTGCTCGCCTGGGAACATCAGGACTACGGTGGACTGGTATTCAACGGTCCACGGCTGACCAGCGCGCGTTATCTGAACGACAACTGGTACGCCAAGCTGGTGCTGGAGCAGGGTCGATACAGTGGCGAGACCCTGGAGCCGTCGCGGTTGGGCAGCGAGACCAATACCGAGCTGACCTTGCAGCGGCAACTGGAGGGTGGCAATTACAAGCTGATCTTCGACAGCAGCCTGCGCCAGGACGATGACCGCAATGGGCTCGGTGTCAGCCGGACCTGGCAGGTGGACAGCGGCAACGAGCTGGATGCCGGTGCCGACTGGCACCGCAAGAACGAGGACAGCGGGTTGATGCGCGCGTTCGGCCGCCAGGATGATCTCTGGGCCGGCGGACGGCATCGCTACTCGGCTCGTGACCAGTTGTCCTGGAACCTGGCCCAGCGCTGGTTCGCGACCCGCGGCGGCGATGATCTGGGCAAGGGCCAGGCACTGAAGATCGAGTTTGACCACACCTTGCAGTTCGAAGGGCCGAACTGGGAGCTGCGCAGCGGTATCGACTACCAGCAGAACAGCTTGAACAACCGCTCACTGGCCAATCTGGCCAATACCCTGGGCGGGGGCATCGACCTGGCCGGGCTCGAACTTGACGATCCGAGTCAGATCACCAGCCAGACCTTGCTGCAGAAACAGTACGGCCAGTGGTTCTTCGGCAGTTCCTGGCGGCGCGGTTTCCCCGGCGCACTGAACCGCACGCGCGGGCAGTACACCTGGCTGGTGGATCTCAGCACGGGCTGGCAGTGGACCGATAACACCATCAACTACGCCGTCAGTACCGGTGTCGGTACCGAGGTATTGGGCAATGACGAATTGGCAGTGACCTTCGGCTACCAGTCGGCGCCGCAAGGCGGCACAGGCAAGTCTGGCGGTACTGCGGGCGTCAGTTACAGCGTGCGTTTTGGACGCTGATCATGGAATTCAAAGAGGAGTTAACCTTATGCAAACGATTCGTTGCGTGAGTCTGGCGATGGTCGCCGTGTTGATGGCCGGTTGCAGCAGCTTTACCGGCCAAAACAGTCCGGAACTGTCGAGCAAGGCCCGTTGGGGGGTGTTACCGCTGGTCAACTATTCCCAGACGCCACAAGCCGGTGAGCGCGGCGAGCAGATCCTGCTCAGCGTGTTGAGCAGCCGTGGCCTGCAACCGCAGGTCTATGCCGGCGCGCCAGGGCAGGGCGAACAGGCCCTGCTCGACGATAACGAGCGCCTCGCCGGGGCAATGGACTGGGCCCGTGAGCAGAAGCTCGACTATGTGGTGTCCGGCAGCGTCGAAGAGTGGCAGTACAAGAACGGCCTGGATGGCGAACCGGCGGTGGGTATCAGCCTGCGGGTGGTCGAAGCCGGCACCGGCAAGGTCCTCTGGAGCAATAGCGGTGCCCGCGCCGGCTGGTCCCGCGAAAGCCTGGCCGGCGCGGCCCAGAAGGTCCTCGACAAGCTTGTCGGCGGCCTGCGGATCGAGTGACTGCGATGAACTCTCCACACATGGACTACGCGCTGGCTCCGCGCGCCAGCGGTCCGGCGTCTTGGCTGGAAACCTTCCTGGTGACCGCGCTGGTCATCGGCTTCGGTCTCTGGCTGACCCCTGAAGACCCGTTGCAGGTACGCGGCGGGTTTCCCTGGTCGCTATTGGCGCCGCTGTTGCTGGGGGTCCGTTACGGCTTTGTCCGTGGCCTGATCAGTGCCAGCCTGCTGGTGGCGACGTTCTTCGTCCTGCGCCAGTCGGGACTGCAAGGCTACGCGCAGATCGCGCCGTCCTACATTGTCGGCGTGCTGGTCTGCGGGATGCTGGTAGGTGAAGTGCGGGATCTGTGGGAACGGCGCCTGTTGCGCTTGCAGATGGCCAACGAGTATCGCCAGTACCGGCTCGACGATTTCACCCGGGCGCACCAGATACTGCGGGTCTCCCACGATCGCCTGGAGCAGCGCCTGGCGGGCAGCGACCAGAGCCTGCGCAGCTCGTTGCTGGGCCTGCGTGAGCGCCTGCGTGCCGCGCCCAATGGCGAAGATTCGCTGTCGTTGCTGGCCGAACCGGTGCTGACCTTGCTCGGCCAGTACGGTTCGTTGCGGGTGGCCGGGCTGTACCGTCTGGACTCGCCGCGCGACGCCGCACCGAGCTTGACCCTGTTGGCCTCCACCGGGGTCATGGGGCCTCTGGACAACCAGGACCTGCTGGTCAAGTTGTGCCTGGAGCGCGAAGAACTGGTGAGCGTGCGCGAAGAGCTGATCGACGCTGGCGGCCAAGCCTCGGTGTCGTCGTTGCAGGCGTGCATTCCGCTGCTGGATACCGAGGGCCGGATGCTGGCAATCCTCGCGGTCCGGCAGATGCCGTTCTTTGCCTTCCAGGAACGGACCCTCAGTCTGCTGGCCTTGCTGGCCGGGCATATTGCCGATCTGCTGCACCACGACCCGCAGGTGCTGCAACTGGAGGATGCCGACGCCCAGCACTTCACCCACCAGCTCAAGCGTTCGTTGCTGGATGTCGAGCGGCACGGTTTGTCCGGCTGCCTCTATGCCTTCGAGCTGACCCGGAGCAACGATGAGCTGGCCCGGCTGTTCGAACGCAGCCAGCGTGGACTGGACCTGCACCTGACCCTGGCCAACAACCGCGGGCATGCGTTGTTGCTGGTACTGCTGCCGCTGACCAGCGCCGAGGGCGCCCAAGGTTATCTGATGCGTCTGGGCAAGCTGATCCACGAACACTTCGGCATGAGCGTGGAGCTGTCCGGCCTTGGGGTCAATGTCTTGCCTTACGATCTGGAGTCGGCCCGGCAACGGGACGGGCTGCGTAACTTCCTGCATAACGAGTGTGGCCTGAATGTTCAGCAAGTGGCTGTTTAGCGGGGCGCTGTTTTTCGAAGCCGGGAGCTGGGCCAGTCTGACGACCCGCCTGCCCGACCCGCAGATCGCGCTCCTGTACACCATGACCCATGGCATCGCCTGCGGCCTGTTGACCGCGGCGGTGTGGCTGTTGCTGCCGGCGCGTTACCGCGCGCCGTTGCCATGGAGCCCGTTGTTTATCTTCAGCCTGGCGTTTTTTGTGCCGCTGATCGGTGCCGTGGGAGTGGTCGCGGCGATCTTTCCGGCCCTGTACCTGCCACGCAAGCGCGAGATGCAGATGTGGCAGGCAGTGGGCATTCCCGACCTGCCGTTTCGGGCGCAGATCCAGCTGCATTCACCAACCTTCGGCGACAGTGGCCTGCAGGATGTGTTGCGCCATGCGTCGGACCCGGACCAGCGCCTGGCGGCACTGCTCGCCACTCGACGGATGCCGGGCAAGGAAGCGGTGCCGATTCTCAAGCTGGCCCTGGGCGATCCGAGCGACGATGTCCGTCTGCTGGCGTATTCGATGCTCGACAAGCAGGAAAGCGATATCAACCTGCGTATCCAGTCATCCCTCGCGCAGTTGCCCGGCGCGCCCGCACAGAAGGCCGGGGCCTTGCACGCCACGCTGGCTCGCTGGTACTGGGAGCTGGCCTACCTGGGCCTGGCCCAGGGCAGCGTCCAGCAGCACGTCCTCGGCCAAGCCGGCGAGCATGCCGAGCTGGCGCTGAAAGCGGGTGAGGGCGGTGAGTTGCTGCTGCTGGCCGGGCGTATTGCCCTGGAACGCGGCGATATCGGCAAGGCGCGCCTGCATATGCACCAGGCCGAGCAGGCGGGCATGGACCCGGCCAAAGTCCTGCCGTTCAGCGCTGAAATTGCCTTTGAAACGGGACGCTATAGCGAGATTCCCGGGCTGTTGAAAAGCCTGCCGCCGGAGCTGCAACAACGCCCGCCCTTTGCCGGGCTGGTAAGGACCTGGACATGAAAAAGCCCGCCAATCCAACGCCAATCGCCGATGTCTGCCTGCTGCTCGAAGGTACCTGGCCCTATGTACGCGGCGGTGTATCCGGCTGGATTCACCAACTGATCCTCGGGTTGCCGCAACTGACCTTTTCGGTGCTGTTCATCGGTGGCCAGCGTGAAGCCTATGGTCAGCGGCGCTATGAGATCCCGGCGAACGTGGTGCATATCGAAGAGGTGTACCTGGAGGAAGCCTGGCGTAATCCGAAGCGCAAGCGGGTCGCGCACAGCGCGTCCCTCGAAGAGCTGAGCAATCTCTACCGCTATCTGCACAACCCCGAGAAGCCGCCCGCCGAGCTGGGCTTTGGCGTGCTCGACGCCCTGGCCCAGGGGCGGATTACCCTGGACGATGTGCTCTATAGCCGCCCCAGCTGGGAGGCCCTGACCGAAGGTTATGAGCAGCATTGCGCCGATCCGTCCTTCGTCAATTATTTCTGGACCCTGCGCACCATGCAGTCGCCACTGCTGATGCTGGCCGATGCCGCCCGACGGATGCCGCGAGCACGGGTCCTGCACTCGATTTCCACCGGTTATGCGGGGCTTGTGGGCTGCATCCTCAAGCAGTTGTGGGGTTGCCAGTTGCTGTTGAGCGAGCATGGGATCTACACCAAGGAGCGCAAGATCGACCTGGCCCAGGCCAGTTGGATCGCCGAAAGCAACAACCAGGCGCTCAACGACAGCATGGCTACCGGCACCGGTTATATCCGCATGCTCTGGGTGCGCTTCTTCGAACGCATCGGCCATCTGGTGTACGAGAGCGCCGACCAGATCATTGCCTTGTACGATGGCAACCGCCAGCGGCAGATCAAGGACGGCGCGCCGCCGGCGCGTACCCAGGTGATCCCCAACGGCATCAACCTGGAGCTCTGGACCCAGGCCCTCAACGCCCGTGCCGCAGGGATCGCGCCGGTGGTCGGGCTGATCGGTCGGGTCGTGCCGATCAAGGATGTGAAGACCTTCCTGCGCGCCATGCGCGGGGTGGTCAGCGTGATGCCGCAGGTCGAGGGCTGGATTGTCGGGCCGGAAGAGGAAGACCCCGAATACGTCGCCGAGTGTCGCAGCCTGGTGGCCAGTCTGGGCCTGGAAAAACAGGTGCTGTTCCTCGGCTTCCAGAAAATCCAGGAGATCCTGCCGCAACTGGGCCTGATGGTCCTGACCTCGATCAGCGAGGCGCAGCCCCTGGTGATTCTCGAAGCCTGGGCCGCCGGCACGCCGGTGGTGAGCAGCGACGTCGGCTCCTGCCGCGAACTGATCGAGGGCGGCACCGCGGCCGACCGTGATCTCGGGCTGGCCGGGGAGGTGGTGGCAATCGCTGATCCACAGGCCACGTCCCTGGCGATCACCGATCTGCTGCGCAGCCCCGAGCGCTGGAAGTCGGCCCAGGCCGCGGGTTTGCTGCGGGTTCACCGTTACTACAGCGAGACCTTGATGATCGACCGTTATCGCACGCTTTATCACGCTGCCATGGGGACTGTGTAAATGGCCGGCATCGGTTTCGAACTGCGCAAGATTCTCTCGCGCGACTCCTACACGGCGACGCTGCACGCGTATGTCTACGCCGGCCTGATCAGTTCCGGCCCCTGGGTCCTGTCGATTCTCAGCGTGATGCTGGTGGGGGTCATCAGCCTTGGGCTGGTGGTCCCGGATGTGTTGATCCGCCAGTTCCTGATCACGGTGACCTACCTGATGGCCACGTCGCTGATCCTCACCGGCGGGTTGCAGCTGTTTTTCACCCGTTTCGTCTCCGACCGCCTGTTCGAGCGCAAGTACGAGCAGATCCTGCCGAACCTGGTCGGCGTGCTGCTGCTGGTGACCCTGGGCTCCGGGCTGCTGGGCATCATCCTGTTGGCCACGCTGTTCGACCAGCCGCTGGTCTACCGGTTGCTGACGCTGGCCAACTTCGTGGTGCTCTGCAACTTGTGGCTGGTGATCATCTTCCTCTCCGGGATGAAGGCCTATAACCGCATCCTGCTGGTGATGCTGGCGGGTTATGCGCTGATGGTCGGCAGCGCGTTCTTCCTGCGTTACCTGGGGATGGAAGGCTTGCTGCTGGCGTTGTTGCTCGGCCACAGCACACTGCTGTTCCTGTTTCTCTACGACATCCTGCGTGAGTACCGCGCCGAGAAACTGGTGGCCTTCGACTTCCTCGATCGGCGCCAGGTATTTGTCAGCCTGCTGCTCACCGGGCTCTGCTACAACTTGGGGATCTGGATCGACAAGTTGATCTTCTGGTTCAACCCGGACACCTCGAGCCAGGTGATCGGACCGATGCGCGCCTCGATTCTCTATGACTTGCCGATCTTCCTCGCCTACCTGGCGATCATTCCCGGGATGGCGGTGTTCCTGGTGCGGATCGAAACCGACTTCGCCGAATGGTACGACCGCCTGTTCCGCGCGGTGCGTGATGGCGAGACCTTGCGCCATATCGCTTCGTTGAAAGCCGAAATGACCTTCTCGATTCGCCAGGGCCTGCTGGAAATCTGCAAGGTCCAGGGGCTGACGGTGGTCCTGCTGTTCCTGTTCGGTCCGCGCCTGCTGGAGTGGCTGGGCATGTCCAGCTACTACTTGCCGCTGTTCTACATCGACCTGATCGGGGTGAGCATCCAGGTGGTGTTCATGGCGATTCTCAACGTGTTTTTCTACCTCGACAAACGGGCGATCGTGTTGGAACTGTGCCTGTTGTTCGTCGTGCTCAACGCCGCCTTGACCTTTCTCAGCCTCTACCTGGGGCCGAGTTTCTTCGGTTACGGGTTCACCTTTTCGCTGCTGGCGTGCGTGCTGCTGGGGTTGGCGCGCCTGTCGACCGCGCTGGATGACCTGGAGTACGAAACCTTTATGCTGTCGCGCTGAGGGGCAAGGCGGTCAGTGAGAGTTGTGCTATTCTCACTGACCTCTTCGGGGGAAAACCTGCTTGCACTTCAGCCTGATAATAGTTTTATGGCTTCCTAAACTGACCGTGCTTATCCGTCGGTTTTCTATTGCGCTCACGATGTACATTGATCGCGAATCCAAATTTCAATGCCCATTTCATAGCCTCTTCTTGGGTGTGGCATTCAAACAGGAGACTTTCTGTTTTTTCTTCTTCCACCGCATGATGCGGGTTTGGTGCCCAGCCCGATGGACTCTTGACCTTAACGACATCTACTTTTTTCGTCATTTCTGATACCCCTTTATATTTGTAAGGATGGTTGTAAACCTCTGAGGGTCGCCCACTACCCTACCAGATCGCTCTCGACCGGCACTAGCTTTCACGTTCTTCAGAACGTTTACTGTGAACGATGCCAGGCTAATAATCATGTAGATGCCGTCAGAGATGGACACGATTGGAGCTATAGCGGTATGACCGGTGAGCACCAAGCCTAGACCGAACATAAAAAATAGCAAACCGATCGAATAGATAGGTCATCGCGGTTTTGAGAAAACGAATGCCCATTTCCCCCTGTGAAAGCAAACAACTGATAGTTGATGTCCTCAACTAAGTCAATCAGTTGGGCATCGGCCAAGCCCGTCATTGTAGAAAATCGATAGCTCGGCAACCTTCGCTAGATCGCAAATTACCGCGAGGATTCTTGACGCGGATTCCGTGCGTAGAGGCTTCTCAATTACTAGGCGACCGAGCTGCCCTGCGGCTTCAGTAACAACTATCATGAAAAAATTGTTGGTTTGGTTGAGCAAGGCACTTAAAATAAGTTGTTACCTTACTTTCCGTAAATACGAGCTGAAAGGTTAGTATCGAGATGGCAACGCCAACCAAACTGATCGCAGTTTAGTCCTTTTCTGCAAAAGTCCAGCGTGGAGGGCTCACATCAACTGATTGCCATTGTCGTGAGGTGCTAAAACACGTCACGCCGCCCCTAGGTGTTCGGTCCCGGAATGAGATGGTGCGGATCAATTGTGAAACGGTCTGGATTTTGAGTCCAGGCCTCACGTGGAATACCCCTTGACACCAACGGGAAGAACGGAAGGCGATAGAGTTGAGTCATTGGCTGACGGTGTTCAGACCATCTTTCCCGGCATCTTGGATGTGCGGCATTCGTCCCCTTCACCCAACCCCGCCTATCCTGTTACTCGACTCTGATGGCGTTTTCCATTCAGAATCTTGAGTGAAGGTGGCCTTGGGGATGGCGAAAGTCTGACTGCCGGAGCAGGCTTTGCCAGCTTGCCGCGAATCACTCTACACTGGCTGGCCTTGTTATTTTTATGGATAAAAAAACGATGCCAGCCGACACCACCTCCATCGTCATCGAGCGTTTCCGCGAAGCCCATATCGACGGCATAACGGCTCTCTATAACGAACCCGCCGTTTGCCGCCAGGTACTGCAAATGCCGTTTCAGTCTGCCGAAGTCTGGCGTCAGCGGCTGCTCCAGCGCCAGGACAATGAACGCTTGCTCTCGTTGGTGGCGCTGCATCAGGGTGTGGTGATCGGCAGTTGCTCCCTGGAACAATACGCTCGTGTGCGCCGCAGCCACGCCGGCACCATCGGCATGGGCGTGGCAAGCGCCTGGCAGGGCAAGGGCGTCGGTTCGAAACTGCTGGCTGCCGTGCTGGATGTGGCCGATAACTGGATGAACCTGCACCGGGTCGAGTTGACGGTGTATGCCGATAACGTCGCCGCCCAGGGTCTGTATCGCAAGTTCGGTTTCGAGGATGAGGGCGTGATGCGTGATTATGCGATTCGCGACGGTGGTCTGGTGAATACCCTGAACATGGCGCGGTTTCGTCGGCCAGCCTGAACACTGATCTGGCGGCGTTCGACAGTGCCCGGTCGAGTTAATCGCACATCCCGCGGTGCGATCTGCCATGATCGGGCCTTCGATTCAGGTTCACCCACGGAGCGCTCCAATGAATGGTGTACAGCAACTGGGGGAAATGCTTCGGCACTACGCCGAGACTGAAACACACAAGAAGCAACTGTTTGAAAAGCAATCGGCACACTGGACGGCGCGTATCGTCGAGTTGTTCGATCGCATGGAACAGTGGCTGGCCCCGGTAAAGAGCCCGAACCTGCTGGAAACCCAGCGCGAAGCCTACGTGGCTTTCGGCCCCAACCTGGCGGTGGAAGTATCGCCCTTCAAGACCCAGAAGCTGACGATCCAGATCGCCGGCAGGGTGATGGAATTTGTCCCGGAAGTCATGGGCACTGGCGGCACGATTTCCATCGCGGTCATGGGCCATACGGCGGCCCGGCATGGTAGCGTTTCGCTGGTGGGTGTGCCGGGAACTGGCGATTGGCAGTGGCGCAAGACCAACGGCCTCAAGGAAGCGGACATCTATCCGTTCGATGCCGACTTCCTGGCCTTGCAGTTGCAGAGCCTGATTCCCCGCGAATATCACTGAAGCGTCCACTGTGGTCGCGCCCGGATTCCCACAAGAAAAAAAGCCCGAGAGGGTTTGCCGGGCCGCAAATCCTGTGACACTTTATCTGCCCCATAGGTCGGGTGGCATTTTCATGTTTAACCCCGACCTTCTTATCGAAACCGTTTAGAAGGATTCAGTTCATGGCTCAAGTCACCCTCAAAGGCGGCCCGGTTCAGGTCAACGGTCAATTGCCGCAGGCCGGCGACAAGGCTCCAGCATTCTCCCTGGTGGGCGCAGGTCTGGCTGACGTAACGCTGGGCAGCTTTGCCGGCAAGCGCAAAGTGCTGAACATTTTCCCAAGCGTCGATACTCCGACCTGTGCGACCTCCGTGCGCAAGTTCAACGCCCAGGCCAACGACGTGGCCAACACCGTGGTGCTGTGCATCTCGGCTGACCTGCCGTTCGCCCAGGCACGCTTCTGCGGCGCCGAAGGCCTGGAAAACGTCCTGAACCTGTCGACCCTGCGTGGCCGTGAGTTCATTAAGGACTACGGCGTTGAAATCGCCGACGGCCCGCTGGCCGGCTTGACCGCTCGCGCCGTCGTCGTGCTGGACGAGAACGACAACGTGCTGCACAGCGAACTGGTCAAGGAAATTGCCGAAGAGCCTAACTACGAAGCGGCCCTGGCTGTTCTGAAGTAATGGCAGGGAGTCGGTTTGCGGTGAAGGCGAGACTGCTATCGCCAGCAGGCCGACTCCCATATTTATTGAGTTCGACGATAGTTAGCGGTAAAACGCCGATTTTGTAAGCCGGTAATAGCAGGGCTAAAGATGACATTGCTATCTAGGAAAGCCCGCTTCAAGGTAGGATTTCGTGTTTACAAGGAGGCAAACACATGGCTCAAGTCACCCGCAGGGGCGTAACGGTCCAGATCAACGGACAATTACCGCTACCCGGCTCCCAGGCTCCCGCGTTTTCCCTGGTGGCCAAGGACCTCTCCGATATCACCCTTGCCAGCCTTGCCGGCCAGCGCAAGGTGTTGAATATCTTCCCCAGTGTCGACACTCCGACCTGCGCCAAGTCCGTGCGCCAGTTCAACGAGCGCGCCAACCAGTTGGAAAACACCGTGGTGCTGTGCATCTCGGCTGACCTGCCATTTGCCCAGGCACGTTTCTGCGGCGCAGAAGGTCTGGACCAGGTCGTCAACCTGTCCACCTTGCGCGGCCGCGAGTTCATGCGTGACTACGGCGTGGAAATCGCCGACGGTCCTCTCGCAGGCCTGACTACCCGTGCGGTTGTGGTTCTCGACGCGCACGACGAGGTGTTGCATAGCGAATTAGTGGCAGATATCGGCCAAGAACCCGATTACGACGCGGCACTCGCGGTCCTGAAATAAACGGCCCTGAAACAAGTGGTTTACAATTATTCACGGCCTGACCCTGTCCAGGCCGTTTTTATTTGTGCTTCAGTGTCTTACTGGACACTGACGAAGGTCATTCCAAGGTAAATTGCCGGTAAAGGCGCTTTGCCTGAAACAATTCAGTGCTTATCTTGCAGCCTCCCCAAAAGAAGTTCTCGCGCACAAATGGTTGATCACTCCATGCAATCTTCTGCTTCTCATACTTCTCGTCGTTGGCTGTTCGGCCTGTTGGTCCTGTTGATTATTGGCGCACTGTGCTGGCATTTCTGGCCGTCAGGCGCGCATCACAAGGGCACACAAGCCAAGTCCGTCGCGCACACGGGCAAGTCGGGCATGGCGCGTCCGGGCTTCGGGGCGTCCGCCGGCCCTGTGCCCGTGCGGGTAGCACCGGCGACGGTGGGAGACTTCCCGGTGTACTACAAAGCCCTGGGGACGGTGACGGCCCTCAACACGGTCAACGTGCGTACGCAAGTCGCCGGGCAACTGGTCAAGATTCACTTCCAGGACGGCCAGATGGTCAAGGCCGGTGATGTGCTGGCCGAGATCGATCCGCGCAACTACGAAAGCGCCTTGCTCCAGGCCCAGGGCACCCTCCTGCAAAGCCAGGCGCAATTGAAGAACGCCCAGGTGGATGTGCAGCGCTATCGCGGGCTGTTCGCCGAAGACAGTATCGCCAAGCAGACCCTGGACACCGCCGAGGCCACGGTGCTGCAGTACCAGGGGACGGTCAAGGCCAACCAAGGGGCGGTCGATGCCGCCAAGCTGAACCTGGACTTCACCAAGATCCGCGCGCCGATTTCCGGGCGCCTGGGCCTGCGCCAACTGGACGTCGGCAACCTGCTGGCGGCGAACGACAGCCAGATACTGGTGATCATCACTCAGACCCAGCCGATCAGCGTCGCCTTCACTTTGCCGGAAAACAACCTCGACACCGTGCTCACGCGCTTCCATGGCGGGGCGAAGTTGCCCGCCGAAGCCTGGGACCGTGGCGATGTGAAACAACAGGCCAGCGGTGTATTGCAGAGCATCGACAACCAGATCGACATCACCACTGGCACCCTCAAGTTCAAGGCCCTTTACGATAACCGCGAGCAGAGCCTGTTCCCCAACCAGTTCGTCAATGTGCACCTGCTCGCCGATACCCTGAAAAACGTGGTGCTGGCGCCGAGCGCGGCGATCCAGTTCGGCAACGACGGCACCTTCGTCTATGTCATGGACGGCGACAAGAAGGTCAAGATCCGGCCGCTGAAGGTCGGCGCCAGCGACGGCAATGTCACGGTGATCAAGGATGGCCTGGCCGCCGGTGATCGGGTGGTCCTGGAAGGCACCGACCGCTTGAAGGATGGCGGCGAAGTGGAGGTGGTCAATGACGCCCAGGACGTGCCCAAGGCGCCCGCCGGGCAGTTGAAGGACGGCGCGGCGGCCAAGGCACCGGCTGAAGCCGACAAGGCGAAAAAGGTCGGCGCATGAATCTCTCGCGGCTGTTTATTCTCCGCCCGGTAGCGACCACCCTGAGCATGCTGGCCATTATCCTGGCCGGCCTGATCGCCTATCGGTTGCTGCCGGTGTCGGCGCTGCCCCAGGTCGACTATCCGACCATCCGGGTGATGACCCTCTACCCGGGCGCCAGTCCCGACGTGATGACCAGCGCGGTCACCGCGCCCCTGGAGCGCCAGTTCGGGCAGATGCCCGGGCTGACCCAGATGGCCTCCACCAGTTCCGGCGGGGCCTCGATCCTGACCCTGCGTTTCAACCTCGACATCAATATGGATGTCGCCGAGCAGCAGGTCCAGGCGGCGATCAATGCCGCCACCAACCTGCTGCCCAAGGATTTGCCGGCACCGCCGGTGTACAACAAGGTCAACCCGGCGGATACCCCGGTGCTGACCCTGGCTATCACCTCGAAAACCATGCTGTTGCCCAAGCTCAATGACCTGGTCGACACCCGCATGGCGCAAAAAATCGCCCAGATCAGCGGCGTCGGCATGGTCAGCATTGCCGGCGGCCAGCGCCAGGCGGTAAGGATCAAGGTCAATCCCGAAGCCCTGGCGGCCAACAGCCTGAACCTGTCGGATGTGCGCACCCTGATCGGCGCCTCCAACGTCAACCAGCCCAAGGGCAACTTCGACGGCCCGACCCGGGTGTCGATGCTCGACGCCAACGACCAGTTGCGTTCGCCCAAGGAATACGCCGAACTGATCCTCGCCTACAAGAACGGCGCGCCGCTGCGGCTCAAGGATGTGGCGCAGATCGTCGATGGCGCCGAGAACGAGCGTCTCGCCGCCTGGGCCAACGAAAACCAGGCCGTGCTGCTGAATATCCAGCGCCAGCCCGGGGCCAACGTGATCGAGGTGGTGGACCGGATCAAGGCCTTGCTGCCGAGCATTACCGACAACCTGCCGGCGGGTATCGAGGTCAAGGTACTGACCGACCGCACCCAGACCATCCGTGCGTCGGTCAGCGACGTCCAGCATGAATTGCTGATCTCCATCGCCCTGGTGGTGATGGTGACCTTCCTGTTCCTGCGCCGGGCCAGCGCCACCATCATTCCCTCGGTGGCCGTGCCGCTGTCGCTGATCGGCACCTTCGGCGTGATGTATCTGGCGGGCTTTTCGGTCAACAACCTGACCCTGATGGCCCTGACCATCGCCACCGGCTTCGTGGTCGACGACGCCATCGTCATGCTGGAAAATATCTCGCGTTTCATCGAGGAGGGCGACAGTCCGATGCAGGCGGCGCTCAAGGGCGCCAAGCAGATCGGCTTCACCCTGATCTCGCTGACGCTGTCGCTGATCGCGGTACTGATCCCGCTGTTGTTCATGGCCGATGTGGTCGGGCGGCTGTTCCGCGAGTTCGCCATCACCCTGGCGGTGGCGATCCTGATTTCCCTGGTGGTGTCCCTGACCCTCACGCCGATGATGTGCGCGCGCTTGCTCAAGCGCGAGCCGAAACCCGAAGAACAGGGCCGCTTCTACCGTGCCAGCGGCGCCTGGATCGACTGGTTGATCGAGGCCTACGGCCGCAAGTTGCAGTGGGTGCTCAAGCACCAGTCGCTGACCTTGCTGGTGGCGGTCGGCACCCTGGCGCTGACCGTGTTCCTTTACATGATGGTGCCCAAGGGCTTCTTCCCGGTGCAGGACACCGGGGTGATCCAGGGGATTTCCGAAGCACCGCAGTCGGTATCCTTTGCCTCCATGAGCCAGCGCCAACAGGAGCTTGCCAAGGTCATCCTCACCGATCCGGATGTGGAAAGCCTGTCGTCGTATATCGGCGTGGACGGCGACAACGCCACGCTCAACAGCGGCCGCTTCCTGATCAACCTCAAGCCGCGCCACCAGCGCCGCGAGACCGCCACGCAGATCATCAACCGCCTGCAGCCGGAAGTCGACAAACTGTCGGGGATCCGACTGTACCTGCAGCCGGTGCAGGACCTGACCATCGAGGATCGGGTCAGCCGCACCCAGTACCAGTTCAGTATGTCCTCGCCGGACCCCGACCTGCTGGCCGAGTGGAGCGGCAAGCTGGTGGACGCCCTGGCCCAGCGCCCGGAACTGACCGATGTCGCCAGCGACTTGCAGGACAAGGGCCTGCAGGTCTTCCTGGTAATCGACCGGGACGCCGCTTCACGCCTTGGCGTGGCGGTGTCGGATATCACCGATGCACTGTATGACGGTTTCGGCCAGCGGCAGATTTCCACCATCTACACCCAGGCCAGCCAGTACCGCGTGGTGCTGCAAGCCCAGGCGGGGGAGAAGATCGGACCGCAGGCGCTGGAGCAGATCCACGTCAAGACCACCAGCGGCGGACAGGTGCGCCTGTCCAGCCTGGCCCGTGTCGAGGAGCGCCAGGCGCAGTTGGCCATCTCCCATATCGGCCAGTTCCCGGCGGTGATGATGTCGTTCAACCTGGCGCCGGGCGTGGCGCTGGGGCAGGCGGTGGAGGTTATCGACCAGGTCAAGCAGGAGATCGGCATGCCGGTGGGCGTGCAGACCCAGTTCCAGGGCGCGGCCGAAGCCTTCCAGGCCTCGCTGTCGAGCACCTTGCTGCTGATCCTGGCGGCGGTGGTGACCATGTACATCGTGCTCGGGGTGCTCTACGAGAGTTATATCCACCCGGTAACCATCCTCTCGACCTTGCCCTCGGCGGCGGTCGGGGCCTTGCTGGCGTTGATTCTGACAGGCAACGACCTGGGCATGATCGCCATTATCGGGATCATCCTGCTGATCGGTATCGTCAAGAAGAACGCGATCATGATGATCGACTTCGCCCTCGACGCCGAGCGCAACCAGGGCATGTTGCCGGAGCAGGCGATCTACCAGGCGGCGCTGCTGCGTTTCCGGCCGATCCTGATGACCACCCTGGCGGCGCTGTTCGGCGCCATTCCGTTGATGCTCGCCACCGGTTCCGGTGCCGAACTGCGTCAGCCCCTGGGCCTGGTGATGGTTGGCGGCCTGCTGGTCAGCCAGGTACTGACGTTGTTCACCACCCCGGTGATCTACCTGTACTTCGATCGCCTCGGACGGCGCTGGGGGCGGCATCCGAGCCGTCTTGAGCAGGTGGAAACATGAACCTGTCGGGACCTTTTATTCGCCGGCCGGTAGCGACCATGCTGCTGAGCCTGGCGATTGTCCTGCTGGGCGCTGTGAGTTTCGGCCTGTTACCGGTTTCGCCGCTGCCGCAAATGGACTTTCCGGTGATCGTGGTCCAGGCCAGCCTGCCGGGTGCCAGCCCGGAAGTCATGGCCTCCACCGTGGCCACGCCGCTGGAACGCTCCTTCGGCGTGATTCCCGGCGTCAACACCATGAGCAGCCGGTCCAGCCAGGGTTCGACCCGGGTGATCCTGCAGTTCGACCTCAACCGCGATATCAACGGCGCGGCGCGGGAGGTCCAGGCGGCCATCAATGCCTCGCGCAACCTGCTGCCCAGCGGCATGCGCAGCATGCCCACCTACAAGAAGGTCAACCCGTCCCAGGCGCCGATCATGGTGCTGTCGCTGACCTCCGACCAGTTGCAGAAGGGCCAGCTCTACGACCTGGCCTCGACCATCCTGTCCCAGAGCCTGTCCCAGGTCCCGGGCGTGGGCGAGGTGCAGATCGGCGGCAGTTCGCTGCCGGCGGTGCGCATCGAACTCGAACCCCAGGCGCTCAACCAGTACGGCGTGGCCCTGGACGATGTCCGGACCGCCATTGCCAACGCCAACGTGCGCCGGCCCAAGGGTTCGCTCGAGGATGCCGGCCGCAACTGGCAGATACAGGCCAACGACCAGTTGGAAAAGGCCAAGGACTATGAACCGCTGATCATCCACTACCAGAACGGCGCGGCCCTGCGCCTGGGGGATGTGGCGAAGATCAGCGACAGCGTCGAGGACCGTTACAACGCCGGGTTCTTCAACAATGACGAGGCGGTCCTGCTGGTGATCAACCGCCAGGCCGGCGCCAACATCATCGAGACGGTGAACGAGATCAAGGCGCAACTGCCGACTTTGCAGGCGGTCTTGCCGGCCAGCGTCAAGCTGAACCTGGCGATGGACCGCTCGCCGGTGATCAAGGCCACGCTCCACGAAGCCGAGATGACCCTGCTGATCGCCGTGGCCCTGGTGGTGCTGGTGGTGTATCTGTTCCTCGGCAACTTCCGCGCCTCGTTGATTCCGACCCTGGCGGTGCCGGTGTCGCTGGTCGGCACCTTTGCGGTTATGTACCTCTACGGCTTCTCCTTGAACAACCTGTCGCTGATGGCCCTGATCCTGGCCACCGGGCTGGTGGTGGACGATGCCATCGTGGTACTGGAGAACATTTCCCGGCATATCGACGATGGCATTCCACCGATGAAGGCCGCGTACCTGGGGGCCAAGGAAGTCGGCTTCACCTTGCTGTCGATGAACCTGTCGCTGGTGGTGGTGTTTCTCTCGATCCTGTTTATCGGCGGGATCATCGGCAACCTGTTTCGCGAGTTTTCCATCACCCTGGCGGCCGCCATCCTGGTCTCGCTGGTGGTCTCCCTGACCCTGACGCCGATGCTCTGCGCGCGCTGGCTCAAGCCACACCAGCAAGGCGAACCGACCCGCCTGCAACGCTGGAGCGAAAAGGCCAACGAACGCATGATCGCGGCCTATGCCGTCAGCCTCGACTGGGTCCTGCGGCACAAGCGCCTGACCTTGCTCAGCCTGTTCGTCACCATCGGGGTGAATATTGCCCTGTACGTGGTGGTGCCCAAAACCTTCCTGCCGCAACAGGACACCGGGCAACTGATAGGTTTTGTGCGGGGCGACGACGGCATGTCGTTCGGCAATATGCAGCCGAAGATGGAAATCTTCCGCAAGGCGGTACTGGCCGATCCGGCGGTACAAAGCGTGGCCGGCTTTATCGGTGGTAACAACGGTACCAACAACGCCTTGATGCTGGTGCGTCTCAAACCGATCAAGGAGCGCAACGTCTCGGCGCAGAAGATCATCGAGCGCCTGCGCGACGAAATGCCCAAGGTAGCCGGCGCTCGGCTGATGCTGATGGCCGACCAGGACCTGCAGTTCGGTGGCGGTCGTGAACAACAAACCGCGCAGTACTCCTACATCCTGCAAAGCGACGATCTGGCTGCCCTGCGCGAGTGGTATCCGAAAGTGGTCGCGGCCCTCAAGGCCTTGCCGGAGCTGACCGCCATCGATGCTCGGGAAGGTCGTGGCGCTCCGCAGACCACCTTGGTGGTCGACCGCGATACCGCCAAACGCATGGGCGTGGATATGAACACGGTGACCACGGTGCTCAACAATGCCTATAGCCAGCGGCAGATCTCCACCATCTATGACACCCTGAACCAGTATGAAGTGGTGATGGAGATCAACCCGAAATACGCCCAGTCGCCGGAAACCCTCAATCAGGTCAAGGTGATCGGCTCCAGCGGCCAGCGCATTCCGCTCTCGGCCATCGCCCATTACGAGAACAGCCTGCAGGACGACCGGGTCGACCACGAGGGGCAGTTCGCCTCGCAAAGCCTGTCGTTCGACATGGCTCCCGGCGTCACGGTGGAGCAGGGCACTGCCGCTATCGAGCGGGCCGTCGCCAAGCTCGGTTTGCCGGAAGCGGTGATCGCCAAGATGGCCGGCACCAGCGACGCCTTTGCCGCGACCCAGAAAAGCCAGCCGTTCATGATCCTTGGCGCGCTGGTGGCGGTGTATCTGGTATTGGGCATTCTCTATGAGAGCTACATCCATCCGCTGACCATCCTTTCCACACTGCCGTCGGCCGGGGTCGGTGCCTTGCTCAGCATCTACCTGCTGGGCGGCGAGTTCAGCCTGATCTCGCTGCTGGGGTTGTTCCTGTTGATCGGCGTGGTGAAAAAGAATGCGATCCTGATGATCGACCTGGCGCTGCAACTGGAGCGTCATTCGGGCCTGGACCCGCTGGAGTCGATTCGCCAGGCCTGCCTGCTGCGCCTGCGGCCGATCCTGATGACCACCCTGGCGGCGATCCTCGGTGCCCTGCCGTTGCTGCTGAGCAGTGCCGAAGGCGCGGAAATGCGCCAGCCCCTGGGGTTGACCATTATCGGCGGGTTGATCTTCAGCCAGATCCTGACGCTCTACACCACCCCGGTGGTTTACCTTTATCTCGACCGTTTGCGCCACCGCTTCAACAAGTGGCGTGGTGTACGCACCGATGGTGCTCTGGAAGTTCCGCTATGACTGACCAATCGCAATGCAAAATGCCTCTGGCCGCCCAGCGCCTGGAGACCATCCGTGGCTCACGCCTGCTGAGCCTGGCCTTGTGCGGGCTGCTGCTCAGCGCCTGCGCCGTGGGCCCGGACTACAAGCGTCCGGACACCGCCGCGCCGGCGCAATACAAGGAAGCCAGCGGCTGGCGTCAGGCGCAGCCCAGCGACTCGCTGGCCCGTGGTGCCTGGTGGGAGCTGTATGGCGACCCGACGCTCAATGGCCTGGTGGAAAAACTCAACAGCGCCAACCAGACCGTGGCGCAGTCCGAAGCCCAGTACCGCCAGGCCCTGGCGTTGGTCAAGAGCGCCCGGGGGGCGTTCTTTCCGAGTGTCGACCTGAGTGCCGGGAAAACTCGCTCCAGCCAGGGCACCGGTAGCAGCAACTCGAGCCTGAGCCGTTCATCCAGCGGGATTGTCGACACCTATAACGCCCAACTCGGGGTGAGTTGGGAGGCGGATGTCTGGGGCAAGCTGCGCCGAGGCCTGGAAGCCAACGACGCCAGTGCCCAGGCAAGTTTTGCCGACCTCGCGGCCATGCGCCTGAGCCAACAGTCGAGTCTGGTGCAGAACTACCTGCAACTGCGGGTGATCGACGAACAGAAGCGCCTGCTTGAAGCCACGGTGCAGGCCTACGAGCGCTCGTTGAAAAATACCGAAAGCCAATACCGATTTGGCGTTTCCGGGAAAGCGGCGATCGCCCAGGCGCAGACCCAGCTCAAGAGCGCCCAGGGCGACCTGATCGACCTGATCTGGCAACGGGCCCAGTTCGAAAACGCCATTGCCGTCATGATCGGCCTGCCCCCGGCGCAATTCCAGCTGGCGGCCACCAACAGTGTTCCGGCCTTGCCGGCGATTCCGCTGGGGGTGCCGTCGCAACTGCTGGAGCGGCGTCCGGACATCGCTTCGGCGGAGCGCTCGGTGATCGCGGCCAACGCCAATATCGGCGTGGCGAAGGCGGCTTATTATCCGGACTTCACCCTGAGCCTGTCCGGTGGTTACAGCAGCAGTACCTTTGAGAACTGGATCAGCCTGCCGAACCGTTTCTGGTCAGTGGGCCCGAAACTGGCGACCACCTTGTTCGACGGTGGTCAGCGCTCGGCGGAAGTGGACCGGACCGAAGCGGTGTATGACCAGACCGTGGCCAAGTACCGCCAGACCGTGCTGGATGGATTCCGTGAAGTGGAAAACTATATGGTCCAGCTCAAGGTCATGGAAGACGAGGCGACGGTGCGGGCCCAGGCGCTGGAAGCGGCCCGGGAATCCCTGCGTTTGACCGACAACCAGTACAAGGCGGGCCTGATCACTTACCTGGATGTGGTCACGGTGCAGACCACGGCGTTGACCAACGAGCGTAGCGTGCTGAGCTTGCTGCAGAGCCGGTTGATCGCCAGCGTCCAGTTGATCGCGGCGATGGGCGGTGGTTGGGATGGCAATACCGACTTGAGCGCCAAGCGCTGATCGGTATTCGGCTTGGGTTGGATGGCGGTCTTATTGACGCCTTCGCGGGCAAGCTCCGCTCCCACACAGAATGTGCGTCGAACACAGATTTTGTATACGACAAAGACCTTGTGTGGGAGCGGAGCTTGCCCGCGAAGAGGCCCTCAAAGTCACAAAACCTTTATCTGAAGAAACCGCACCCGGCCTCATTTCTGCAATGAGCGCACACCGCGTCCCGCCAGGAAACACAGGCTGCCACCAATCGCCGTGAGCCCGCTCAAGGCATAAAACATCGTCCCTGGCGCCGCATGGATCAGCAGATAACCGCAGATCACCGGACTCAATGCACCGCCCAGGGCCGCCAGGTTCTGCGCGCCGAGGTAACTGCCCCGCAGATCCTCCGGGGCGATGGTGTCGACGAACAGATATTCCGACGGATAAATGATCATCTCCCCCAGGGTGAAGATGAACATGGCCGCGCACCAGGTCATCAGGTTCTGCGCAAAACTGAAGCCGATCAACCCGACGATAAACAAGCTGGTGCCGATGGCGATCCAGTAGCGCAACTGCTCACGCTTGAGAAAGCGGCCGATCTGGTACTGCAGCAGGATTACGCTGATGGCGTTGCAGGCCAGGATCGCCGACAAGGTGGTCAGGGCATCCTGGCTGCTGTGGGTCACCAGCAGGAACTGCGAGAGGTACAGCGTGAAGCGGCCATGGACGATGGTGCTCAGCAAGCTGCCGCAGGTAAACAGGATCAGCGTCCGATCATTGCGCAGCGTCACCAGGGTCTTGATGAAACTGGGGGGCTTGCCGATCTGGGCCTGGGCGGTCGGGGTGATGCCGAACATCAGGAAAATACTGCCAAAGGCGATACCGGCGGCCATCAGGAACGGCGCCAAGGGTTGCACCCCGGCGATCACCACGCCCAGCATCGGGCCGGTGGCGTAACCGATATTGGTCAGGGTGTAGCGCAGGGAAAAGACCTTGGCCCGCTGGTCGATGGGCAGGTTCTCGCTGATGATGGCCTTGGAACCGATCAGAAACAGCGCCGACGCGGTCTCGGTCATCACCAGGGTCAGGGTGGTCAGGTACAGGTCATGGGCGAACGTCAGCAGGGTAAAACCGATGCCGCTGGAGAGCATGGCGAGGATCATCAGCCGGCGTTTTTCCAGACGGTCGATGATATAGCCGCCGTACAACGAGAGCAGGGTGGCGATAAACACCGCGATCCCCATCAGCAGGCCGACATCCTGCTGGTTCAGCCCGAGCTTCCTGCTGAGGAACAGGGTCAGCAGCGGACTGGTGATGGCACGGCTGACGACGATGGTCACGGAGCAGATCATCAGCCGACGGATAACGAGGGAATAGGTGGCCACGGTGGTGCTTATATCCTTGTTTTGGAAACGTCTCTGTCAGACCGCTAAAAGCTTCGCGGGCAGGACCACTGCAACATCACGGCAGATACTTGCGGTAGTGGCGCTCATAGACCGCCGCCGGATGGTCCGCCGTCATGGCGCGACCGTTGTCGTCCCACCACTGGGCCACTTCGGCGCCCGTGGCAATCCACACGTCGTCATGTTTCTGGATCCCCTTGAGCAACTCCCGCAGCACACCGATACGCCCCGGCGTGGCAATGACTTCCGGGTGCAGGCGTAGGACGTAGCACAACCCGAACCGATGGAAACCGGCAAAGTCCATCTGCAGGTTGCCCAGGGTATGGCTGTAGGAAGCGATCCGTGATTGTGCCGGTGGCACCGCCGGGCTGAGGTTGAAAGCGAAGTAGGGTTCGTCCTCCAGCTCATAGTGCAGCGGCAGTTCGATAACCTGCGGTGCCGTTGGATGGGCGAAGGGCAGGTCGTCGCCACGCCAGGAGGACGACCAGAGGATACCCTCGTCATGCAGGGCCTCGGTGAAACCCGGTAGCCAATTGCCGGCCGGAATCCGAAAGCCTTTGGGTCGCTCTCCCGTCAGTGCCTCCAGGGCCTTGCAACCTTGTGCGAGCGCTGCCTTCTGTTCCTCGAGGGTCAGAGTGTCGTAGTTCTGATGCCTGTAACCGGCACAGGCGATTTCATGGCCGCCGGCCCGGATCGCCCGGATATGCGCCGGCTGTTCCTCGGCGACGATGCCCGGGATGCACCAACTGCTGCGTACCCCCAGTTCCTCGAATAAACCGAGCAGGCGCTCGACCCCGCGCTGGCTGCCATAGCGCCAGACCGACAGGCTTTTGTCGCGCCCGGAGACCTCAGGTGCTTGGGTAAGAATACCGTGTATATCATTGTAATCAATAGTAATTACTACGGCGCAGCGATACGGCGCCGGCCATGGACTCTGGAACGCGGGACGTTGCAACTCAGCCATGATGATGCTCCTTCAGCCACCAATGGGCGATATCGCGGCAGGTGGCAAACCAGACGTCATCGCGCTCGCGCATATGCTCGAACAGCCGCTCCAGCAGCAGGATACGGCCCGGTTTGCCGGTGATCTTGGGGTGAAACAGCGTGGTCAGGCACAGCCCTTCGTCAACCGCGCCATCGAATTCCCGGCACCAGTTGTCCAGGGTCAGCTCATAGCTGGCCGTGCGGTCCAGCCCGGACGGAAAATTCGGTTCGCGAGTGTAGGCGATGGAGGCGTAGTCGTCCATTTCCCAGCGGCCGGGAATTTCCACCAGCGGTTGCGCATGCCCTGGCACCTGCACCAGATAGGGCCGGTCATCACCGCGCATGCTACTGGAATAGGTCACCCCGGCGTCGACCAGCATCGCCGGGGTTTCCGCGCGCCAGTCACCGGAGGGGGTGCGAAAGCCCTCGGCGCGGATGTTCAGGTGTTGCCAGAACACCTCGCGGCATTTGTTCATCACGTCCCGCTGCTGATCCAGCGTCAGGGCGTAAAAGGATTCGTGTTTGTAGCCGTGGTAGGCCACTTCATGTCCGCGTTCGACAATCGCCTGGCATTGCCGCGGCCAGTTTTCCACGACCCAGGCCGGGACGAAGAAGGTGGTCGGCAGGCGGAACTCGTCGAGCAGGTCGAGAATCCGCGGCAACGCCCGATACGGGCCGTAGCCGCCAAAACCGAAGTACTCGGGCTTGTGCCAGATCGAGCCATCGAGCATGGCATCGCCGGTGGGGCCGTCGAGGTCGAACGCCAGGGCCAGGCAGGCTTTGTGCCCATCCGGCCAGGTCGGGGTCGAGGACATGAGTGACAGCTCCTGTTTACTGGCCCTTGTTCACGGCGATGTTATCGACGGCACCCACCGACAGGTCCCATTTCTTCAGGATGGCCTGGTAGCTGCCGTCGGCGATCATGCTTTGCAGGGCCGCCTGGATAGCGTCCCGCAGTTCCTGGTTTTCCTTGCTCACACCAATCCCGGTGAACTGCACCACCATCGGCGTGCCGATGATCTTGAAGGTGTTTTTCTCCTGGTTCGCGAGGTACGGCAGGGTCTCGCTGCCTTGCACGGCGACGTTGATACGGCTCTGGCGCAGCTGTGCGCGGGCGTCGGCCGAACCTTCGGTGCCGATCACCTTGATCTGTTTGTCAGCCGGGCAGTGTGCGCTGCTCCAGGCAGCGATTTCCGCCGGGAAGGTGGTGCGACGGCTGGTACCGGCGGTCTTGCCGCAGATATCGGTCATCTCGTTGATGTCCTTGTTCTTCTCCAGGGTGTAGAACTGCGAACCACTGGTGAAGTAATCGACGAAGTCCACTGCTTTCTGGCGCTCGGCGGTATCGGTCATGCCCGAGAGCACGATGTCCACGCGCTTGGTGGTCAGGGCGTTGATCATCTGTTCGAAGGAGGTTTCCTGCCACTTCATTTTCACGCCCATATGCTGCGCCAGGGCATTGCCCAGGTCGAAGTCGACACCGGTGAGTTCGTTGCTGGCCGGGTCCTTGAAATCCATCGGCGGGTAGTTGGGCATGATCGCGGCGACGATCTCGCCCTTGGCCTTGATGCTGGCGGGCAATTCGGCGGCCCAGGTAAAGCTGGAAGCCATGAGGCCGGCGAGTACTGCGGGAATGACGAAATTCTTCATGGTCGTTCTCTTATGAATGTTGTGAAGGCTCAGGGAACCTAGGTTCGAACGGCAGAAATGAAGCTTTGGGTGCGCGGGTTTTGTGGACTTATTAGAAGTTCTTCGGGGCTTCCTTCCTCCACGATCTGGCCGCCATCCATGAACACCATGCGGTTCGAGACTTCGCGCGCGAAGCCCAGCTCATGGGTGACGACGATCATGGTCATGCCGGTCTGCGCCAGGTCGCGCATCACCGACAGCACCTCTGCGACCAATTCCGGGTCGAGTGCCGAAGTGGGTTCATCGAACAGCATCAGCTTGGGCCGCATCGCCAGGGCCCGGGCGATGGCCACCCGTTGCTGCTGGCCACCGGACAGCTCGATGGGATAGCTGTCGCGCTTGTGCGCCAGGCCGACCCGGGCCAGTAACTCAAGGGCTTCCTCGACCGACTCCTTGGGCGAACGCTTGAGCACCTGGACCGGGCCTTCGATGATGTTTTCCAGCACGGTCATGTGCGGAAACAGGTTGAAGCGCTGGAACACCATGCCGGTGGCCAGCCGCTGGCGGGCGATCTGCGCTTCATTGAGTTCATGCAGCTTGTTGCCGGCGATCCGGTAACCGACCAGTTCGCCGTCGACCCACAAGCCACCCTTGTCGATCTTTTCCAACTGGTTGACGCAGCGCAGCAGGGTGCTCTTGCCGGAACCCGAAGGACCGATGATGCACAGCACTTCGCCTTGCTCGACTTCGATATTGATGTCCTTGAGGGCGTGGAACGAGTCGTAGTATTTGTTCAGGCCGACAGCCTTGATGATGCTTCTCATGTTCGAATTCTCCTGGACACTTACGAGCGCTTGCCGGCGCCACGGGCAAAACGCCGTTCCAGGCGACTCTGGCCGAAGGACAGCACGGTGACGGCGACCAGGTACCAGATCCCGGCGACGATCAGCAGCTCCATGACTCGGGCGTTGGCGTAGTAGATGTTCTGGGCGTTGTAGAGCAGTTCCGAGTACTGGATCACGCTCGCCAGGCTGGTCATCTTGACCATGCCGATAAACTCGTTGCCCACTGGCGGGATGATGATGCGCATGGCCTGGGGCAGGATGATCCGGCGCAGGGCTTGCAGTTGCGGCATGCCGATGGACTTGGCGGCTTCATACTGGCCGGTGTCCACCGACAGCAGGCCGGCGCGAACTACTTCGGCGGTATAGGCGCCCTGGTTGATCGACAGGCCCAGCAGCGCGGCGACAAAAGGCGTCATCAGGCTGACGGTATCGAGCTGGAATACTCCGGGAATCCCGATGGTCGGGAAGATCAGCGCCAGGTTGAACCACAGCAGCAGTTGCAGGATCAGCGGCGTGCCACGGAACAGCCAGGTGTAGGTGATCGCCACATAGCGCAGGATCGGGTTGGCCGACATGCGCATGATCGCCGTGATCACCCCGAATACCACGCCCAGGGCCATGGCCAGGATCGCCATGATAATGGTGTTCAGCAGCCCGGTGAGAATCGCCTTGGCGGTCAGGAACTGGCCGATATAGGACCATTCGATCTGGCCCTGGGCAAAGGCCCGGACCAGCCCGACCAGGGCGACGACGATCAGGGTGGCGAAGAAAATACGTCCGTAATAGCGCCGCGGTACGTGTTCGTACTGGGTGATATCGAACTGGTTCTCGGCCAGTTTGCGCTCGGCGAGCAAGCGTTCTGCCTGGGATTGGCTCATGGTGTTTCTCCGTATGCGGCGCCGGGGCGCCGCCGTTGTTTCTGGTTACACCGTCCTGTAGGAGCCTGGCTTGTCGGGCCGCCGCATCGCAGCGAAGGGGCCATCAAGGCCGCCAAAAGCTTCGCGGGCAAGCCCTGCTCCTACAGGGGGGCGGTGTTTTCTAAGCCTTGCTACACACGCAGGCCGGCGTATTCGGCAGCCCATTGATGCTGTGCTTCGAGTGCGATTTTCAACCGGGCGATCTGCTCGCGAACTCGCTCAGGCGCCGTTCCGCCCCAACCGCTACGGGCGGCAATGGCGGCTTCCAGGGTCAGGCAGTCACGCACTTGCGGGGTCAGGCGTGGATCGATCTCGGCCAGCAGCGCCGGGCTCGCTTCCCACAGTTCCAGGTCGCCGGCTTCGCAGGCCTTGACCAGCGCGCCGGTGATTTCATGGGCTTCCTTGAACGGCACGCCGCGCATCGCCAGCCAGTCGGCGACTTCGGTGGCCAGGGTGAAACCCAGGGGCGCCTGGCGCCGCAATTCCTCGACGTTGACGGTCATGGTCGCGACCATCCCGGCCATGGCCGGCAGCACCAGCAACAGGGTGTCGACGCTGTCGAGCACGCCGTTCTTGTCTTCGCTCAGGTCACGGTTATAGGACAGCGGCAAGGATTTGAGGGTCGACAGCAGCCCGGTCAGGTTGCCGATCAGGCGGCCGGCCTTGCCCCGCGCCAGCTCGGCGATATCCGGGTTTTTCTTCTGCGGCATGATCGAACTGCCGGTGGCGTAGGCATCGTCCAGCACCACCCAGCGGAACTGCCGGGACGACCACAGGCAGAACTCTTCGGCCAGGCGCGAGATATTGATCCCGAGCATGCTGGCGACGAACAGGAACTCAGCGACATGGTCACGGCTGGCCACTGCATCGATGGAGTTTTCACAGACGCCGCTGTAACCCATTTCCCGCGCCGATTGCTGCGGCTGGCGAGCGATGGCAGAGCCGGCCATGGCCGCCGCGCCCAAGGGCGACAGCGAGGTACGGGCATCCCAGTCCACCAGCCGCTGGACATCCCGCAACATCGCCTGGGCGTGGGCCAGCAGGTGATGGGCAAACACGATCGGCTGGGCCTGCTGCAAGTGGGTGAAGCCGGGGCAGATACTCTGCACATGCTGCTCGGCCTGGTCGACCAGCGCCTGTTGCAGGGCCAGGACTTCCACCGCCAGGGTGCGTACATGGTCACGCAGGAACAGGCGCAGGTCATTGGCGGTCTGGTCGTTGCGCGAACGCCCGGCGCGCAGCTTGCCGCCCAGGGCGCCGAGGCGCTCGGTCAGCAGGCGCTCGATAAAGGTGTGCACGTCCTCGTCGTCGAGGGTCGGGGTGACACGGCCGGCGCGGAAATCCTCGCCGATGGTGTCCAGGGCCTCGACCATACTCAGTGTTTCCTGCTCGTCGAGCAGGCCGGCCCGCTGCAATTCGTGGGCATGGGCCCGGGAACCGGCGAGGTCATAGGGGGTGAGGCGGAAATAACCATCCGGGCAGCGGGAGAGGGCGGCCAGGGCGGCGGATGGGCCGCTCTTGAAACGGGCGCCCCAGAGACGGTCGGTGGCTTGAGCCATTGTTGTTTTCCTCCAGCAAATGATCGATTCAATACAGGACCGCCGCCAACCGTCCGGGGAGGGGCAGGGTCATGCACTATCAGGAGGGCAGATTACGAATCCTTGTAGACGCCGCTCGTGGACACCTACAAGTACAAAAGAATGGCTTTTAAACGCTTGCAATCAGCGACTTGTGGCTGATTTGCAAAAAATATCGGTGGTTGCCAAGCCTGGTTTTCTGTGTTCATTATTATCGACCGGCGACGTTTTTCTTGTGGAGCTAAGCCTGTTGAATATGTGGTTCGAGGTCAATAAGCATGATGGAAACCCAGCTTTCCAATTCTGGAAACCCGGCGCCGAAACCTGGACAGCGAGCGCCCTTGGCACTCAGTGGACTGGACTTCAAATTACTCAAAGTGTTCAAGGCGGTGGTCGAGGCCGGGGGCTTCAGCGCGGCTCAGAATGAGCTGAATGTGGGGCTGGCCGCCATCAGCAAGCAGATTTCCGACTTGGAAATCCGCATTGGCATGCGCCTGTGTACCCGTGGACGAGAGGGTTTTTGCCTGACCGAAGAGGGCAGTCTGGTGTACCAGGCATCAATTGATTTGTTTGCCTCGGTCGACAACTTTCGCGACCGACTTAGTTCGGCCCAGAACGAACTGATCGGCGACTTGAGTGTAGGCGTCGTGGACAATACTATTTCCGACCTTAATTCTCCGTTAGTTGCCGCGCTGCGCAAGATTCACGATGAGTCACCGAAAGTAAGATTTCGCCTGCACGCGGCACAGTTGGATGAAGTGGAGCGAGGGGTTGTAGAAGGTCGTTATATTGCGGGCATAGTACCGGTTTATCAAAAAAGAGAAGAGTTTGATTATTTCACGCTCTATGAGGAGCGGGCCGAGGCTTACTGTGGTGTCGGACACCCGCTGTTCGACTCGGAAGACGCGCTCAGCAGTGTCGAAGTGCTGCGTGAGTACCCGTTCGTCAACCACCGTTATGCCATCCATCGCGACAAACTCGACTTTGTCACCTACGACAGCTTTTCCGCCTCGGCGTCCCAGGTGGAGGCTGTGGCGATGCTGGTCCGGACCGGGCGTTTTCTTGGCTTCCTGCCGCAGCACTATGCCGCCCCGTTGGTGGCCAAAGGCTTATTGCGGGCCTTGATGCCGGAGCGGGTCAGCTATTGCACTCCCTTCAATCTGATCCTGCGCCACAACACGACGCGCAGCCCGCTGGTCAAGGCTTTCGCCCAGGCCCTGGGGGTAGATCTCAAAGCGCCGTTGCAGGGGTAGGGGCGAGCTGAAGCCGCCAACCCGCTTGCCCAATACCCGCTCATGGACCTCATTGTTAAGCAGCACGCTTTCAATCACTTGCCGAAAGCCGGGCTCGTCGTACAACGGCCCCTTGAGTGCGACCAAGGCATCGCGCAGTGCCATCAACTTGCTCAAAGGGGGCCCCGAGTTCGGCGCGGCACCGTTGCCGGGACCTGGCCCGAGGGTGCCCCGGGTGTTCGCCTTGATGGCGGAGGGCGGTAATGGGTCGCAATCTTCATTGGACATGACGGGTTCTCTACAGAATAGGCGCACTGCGTAAGGAGAACAGAGGGTAAAAAGCTCGACCTTTTTAGTCTAAAGCAGACTTAGCCGGGTGCTAGTTATGAGCGGATTTTAATAGCCGTCATATTTACGTATATATGCGTAGGAGCTTTCTAGAAAGCCGCTCTTCTTGTAGGTAAAACGGCCTTGAGCAACAGGAAGCTTCATCGGAAAGAGCGGGACGTTTTAACCCATGTTGCCCATTGCCCTCCGTCGTCAGCACGTCACTCCAACAGCCGCACAAACCCGGGTTGTAAACCGAACACCTCGACGCCTTCCGGTGTCGCCTGGCCGGTGGTGACCGCCACGCGCTTGACCGGCTGACCCACCGCCTCGCGGTATTCCACCTCAAGGCCGTTATCGACATGCTGGAGCGCCGCGGGCGGCAGCACGATCGCCTGCTCGTTGCGGTAGGTGATGATAGTCAGCCGGGCACTCATGCCCAGCCGGACCCGTTGCAACTGCTCCTTGCTCAGTTTCGGCACCGAGAGCGTCACCGGGAATTGTGCGCCGCCGCCGGGCGCATCGCTGGGCAGCGCCAGGCTGCTGACGATATCGACGGCGCCGTCGAGGCGCACACCGTCGAAACCGTCTCCCAGGATCTCGACGCTCTGACCTTGATGCAGTTGGTTGATGTCCAGCTCCGAGACCTTGCTGACGATCTTCAGCTGCTCGATATTGGCCAGGCCGAACAAGACCTGCCCCTGGGTGACCCGGCTGCCGTTCTGCACCGGCCCGGCGCTGCTGGCTGTCGAGCCTTGCGGGCCGGACGCCCCCGGAGCCGGCACGACGATACCGGCAAACGGTGCCAACACATTCTTTCCCTCAAGCAGGGTGCGCAAGGCTTCGTACTTGACCGTGGTATTGGTCAATTCCATATCGGCGATCTGGCGATATTCGCCCTTGCCCTGGTCCAGGGCCTGTCGCAGATCACCCTGGGCCGCCGCCAGATCCAGGCGCTGGGTTTGCAGTTGCTGCTGCAGGTCGTCCAGCTCGCCGCGGGCGATGATGCCGCGCTGGAGCAGGGTCTGGCTTTCGCGCAGCTTGCGCTCGTTGTTGCCGACGGTCATTTCCACCGCCCTGAGCGAGCGCCGGGCGCGGGCCACCTGCTGGCTGTTGTTCCAATCCTGCAATTCCTGGACGGCGCGGCGTGCCTTGAGCTGGGCGGACAAGGCGTCGCGCAGCTGGATTTCCAGCAGCGCCGGGTCCATCTGCACCAGTGTCTGCCCGGACTCGACCCGCTGTCCCTGTTCCACCAGCACGGCGCGCACATTTCCGTCGAAGGGCGCGGTAAGGGTGATGGTTTTCTGCGGCTCGATCTTGCCCACCAGGCCGATCTGGTGGACCAGCGGCGCGGTCTGCACCGGGATCCACTGGCCGTTCTTCGGCTGATCGGCAGCCGGGGCGCGATAGCCGATCACCGTGGCGGCGACGACGACCACCAGCCCCAGTGCGCCGCCTTGCAACCAGCGTTTGCGGCGGGTCGTTGTGTCAGTAGTCATTGAGCGCAATGTCCCAGCTCTCCAGAGTCATGCCCAGGGTCAGATCCAACTGGGTCTGGGCGTTCAAATAGGCAATCAGGGCGTTGAGTCGGGCGTTTTCGGCGTTACGCAGGTCGCCTTCATAGCTCAGGACCTGAAAGTTGCTGGAGCGCCCGGCACTGAGCTTTTCCCGCTCGATATCCAGCTTGCGCCGGGAAAGGTCGACGGCGCGCTGGGCGATCTCGTATTGCCGCCAGCGGGTGCCGAGGTCGCGCACCACGTCATTGACGCTGCGCTCCAGCGCCTGCTTGGCATCGGCGAGCGTGATCTGCTGATTCTCGACATCGATCCGGGCATGCACTTCGGCCTGGCGGGTACTGAGGTCGCCGATGGGGATCTGCACCTGCACGCCGGCGTAGCTGTCCCAACGGCGGCTGCCGACGTTGCCGAGGTCATTGTCGGTGCGATCGCGAATCTGGTTGGCCCCGGCGATCAGCGACACATCCCAACGGCTCTGGTCCTTGGCGATCACCAGGTTCAGGTCGGCCTGCTGGCTGCCGAGCAAGGACGCCAGGTAGTCCGGCTGCTGGACCTGGGCCACGCGAAAGGCGTCCTGCTTGTCGATGTTGACCCGGTTGGCTTCCAGCGCCTCGGTGGCGCGGATCGGCGTGGACAGGTCGAGGGCCAGCAGGCGCAATAACGACAGGCGATTGATATCCACCTGGTTGCGGGCTTCCTCGACGCCCAATTCCTGGGTGGCGATATCGGCCTCGGTCTGGACGATTTCGAACTCGGCCATGCGCCCCGCGGCGATCAGCGCCTTGTTCACGTCGAGCAGGGCACGGGCGCGCTTGAGCGCGTCCTGGGTAATGGTCAGTTGTTCCTGGGACCTGAGCACTTCCCGGTAGGAGGTGATGATGTCGCTGATGGTCTGCGCGACATTGGACTTGAGGCTCAGGCGGTTGACCTGCTCGGCGATCCGCGCTACCCGCAGTGGGGCGGTGGTCACATCCCAACCGGCGCCCCGCAGCAGCGGCTGGATAATTGCCAGGTCGAGGCCGTCGCTGCGATAACGACCGGCAACGTCGGCATTGGTCAGTTGTTGGGTCCAGGCCATGCTCAGGCGGGTGCCGTACTCGCTGAGCAGGCTGGTGGTCGGCGAGAGGGTGGTATTGCGCGAGCTGTCCTTGGAACCCCGGTTCGCCTGATAGGTGCCACTGAGCAACAGCTTGGGATTGAATACATCTTCGGAAACCCGCAGGTCGAACTTCTGCGCGATCCGTTGCAGGTAGGCGCTGCGAATGCTGCGGTTGTTGCGCAACCCCAGGTACACCGCGTCCCCCAGGGTCAGGTCGGTGTTCTGCTGGCTCAACAATACGCCACGGGCCTGATTGCTCCGCAGACTCGGGGCTGACGGCTGGCCGACCAGATCGTCGCCGGCCAAGGCCGGGCCGTACGAGAGGCAGAGCAGCAGCGCCATCCATGGCCAGGGTCTATTCATCGCGCAAGGCCTCCACCGGTTGCAGTCGTGATGCCGAAATCGCCGGATAAAGGCCGAAGAACAGGCCCACCAGCAGGGTACTGCCGACCCCCAATGGCAGCGACAGCACCGCCAGGGAAAATTGCCAGCCGGACATCCGCGCATACAGGTAGGCTGCGGCCATGCCCAGCAGCGCACCGGATAAAGCACCGACGGCGGTCAGGGTGACCGCCTCCAGCAGAAACAGATTACGGATGTCCTTGCGCCGCGCGCCCAGCGCCATGCGCACGCCGATCTCCCGACGGCGCTCGGAGACGTTCATCAGCATCACATTCATCACCCCGACACCGCCGCCGACCAGGGAAATGCCGCCCAGGGCCATCAGCAGGTAGCCGAAGGTCCGGCTTTGCCGGGTCATGCCGTCAATCATCTGTTGCGGTACCTGGACCTCGACCTGGCGGCCCCTGAGGCGCTGTTTCAAGGCCTGGGTCAGGGCATCGGCGACTTGATTGGTGTCCTGGCCGGGGGCCACCCGCACGATGAGATGGCTGATCTGCGGGTCGCTCATGATTCGCCCCAGGCCTTCAAGGGGGAGAAACAGCGAGTCGTCGGCCTGCACCGGAATCAGGATGGCCGGCGGTTGGCTGCGGGCGATGCCGATCACCTGGAACAGGTAGTCATTGATGCGGATGCGTTCGCCCAGGCGCAGCGGGTCGCCGGGTTTGCTCAAGGCCTGGGCGATCTTGTGCCCGACCACGACATAGGTTTCGCCGTGATCGAAGTCGGAGATAAAGCGTCCTTCATCCAGTTGCAGGCGCATGGCCCCCATCAACTGGGCGGTGCTGCCCACCAGATTGGCGTTGCTGGTCCGGCCGTGAAACACCACCGCGGCGCTGGACAGGGTGATCGGGGCGATCTCCAGCAGGCCTGGCAACGCCGTGTTCAACGACGACACATCGAGGGTTGCCGGCATCGGCGTGCGCACATCGGCATTGCCGGGAAACTGCACCGACAACGTATCGGTGCCCATGTCCTTGAAGATCGCCGAGGCTTCCTGGGCCGCGTTGTGGCCGATATTGATCAGGGCGATCACCGATGAACTGCCGATGACAATCCCCAGCAAGGCCAGGAGCGAGCGTTTACCCAAGGTCCTCAGGCTGACAAAGGCCTCGTGGAGCAACTGGCTGGCACTTTGTTCGACCCGCACGCTCATGCCGGGCAGGCCTCGCGTATCACGCCGTTGTGCACCCGGATCTGCCGCCCCAGGCGTTGGGCGATCTGCGGGTCGTGGGTGACGATGATCAGCGTGACCTGGCGGACGCGATTGAGCTCCAGCAACAGGTCCATGATTTCCCGGGCGGTGCTGCTGTCGAGGTTGCCGGTGGGTTCGTCGGCGAGGATCACCGAAGGTTCCCCCACCAGCGCCCGGGCAATCGCCACCCGTTGGCGCTGGCCGCCGGAGAGGTCGGCGGGGCGATGGTGCGCGCGCGCCTCCAGGCCGACCTGTTCGAGCATGGCCATGGCCCGGGTCAGTGACTCGCCACGGGGGACACCGCGATAACTCAGGGGCAGGGCGACATTGTCCAGGGCGCTGAGGCGCGCCAGCAGGTTGAAACTCTGGAAGACGAAGCCGATCTGCCGGTTGCGGATCGCCGCCAACTGGTCGGGGCTGGAGCGGAAGATGTCATGGCCGGCAAAACGATAGTGGCCGCTGTCGGGCAGGTCGAGCAACCCGAGGATATTGAGCAGGGTGCTTTTGCCCGAGCCGGAAGCGCCGAGAATGGCACAGCTTTCACCGGCCTCGATGGACAGCGAGACATTGTCGAGAATGGTGAGGGTTTGCTCGGCGAGGCGATAACGCTTGGCGATGCCTTGCAGGGAGATGAAGCCTTCGTGAGCAATCGTGTCTGTCATCGCTGATCGCGCCGGCCGGCTTGACCCGGCAGGAGCCTCCGTCCCGGGCGCTTTGTGGGACGCTCAGGCGGTTCTCGGGGCAGGGACGAGCACAAGGTTTATTTTATTGTTTCAAATAATTGTTTGAATAGTAACCGTGATCTTGGGGCGACGCCAGCCGCCGGGTTCAAGGAAGGCCAAGACATTTCAGGCAGGGCTTTGTGACAACTGGATACATTTTATTGGTCGGTCAGGCCGGCCGCGACGAGTGCAGGCACTAGCCTTGCTCACGAGGGACAGCCTGGACACAGTTGCCTCCAACTGTGTCTTTTTGAACCCAAATAGAATGGTTTTCAAACACCCGATAAGACACGGTACCCGGCGTAGAGGCTTGCTTTCAAAGGCTTTCACGGGTATAAAAAATCAAATTTATTTTTAAAACACTGTTCATCCGGTCAAATTTTCACCCCGCAAAGGCTCCTCACATATGGTCGCAAAGAAACTCAGTGCCCCGAATGTCACCAAGACCCGACTACTGGATGCCACGGAGGCACTGTTTATCAAATACGGCTACGACGCCGTGTTATTGCGCCAGATCACGGAGCGCGCCCAGGTCAACCTGGCCGCGGTGAACTATCACTTCGGGGACAAGGATTCCCTGATGACCGCCTTGCTCATGCAGCGCCTCGGGCCGCTCAACGAGCAGCGCCTGGAACTGTTGGCCAAATGCGAGGAACAGGCGGACGGCCCGCTGGACTGCGAGACCCTGCTGGGGGTTCTGTTCGCCCCGGCCATGGGCCTGGAACGCAGCGGCGACGGTGATGAAAGCCGCTCCTTCATTCGTTTCCTGGGGCGGGTCTACAGCGATACCTCACCCTTTATCCAGGAGTACCTCAAGGAACATTACCAGCCGGTTTTCGAGCGTTTCTTCAAAGCCTTCGCCCTGGCGCTGCCGGATATGCCGCGCAATGAAGTCGGGGTGCGCCTGCAATTCGCCCTCAAGGCGATTTCCGGGGTGATTGCCGGGACCGAGCTGCGTTTCCTGATGCAGGCCATGAGCCTGGGGCGCCCGGCCACGGATGCCGAAGTCATGGCCAAGCTGATCAGCCTGGTCTCGGCGGCCATCCATGCGCCGATGCAGGACCACAAAGCCGAGCAGGCGCTGGAGCGCGTGCTGCAGACCCAGCGCTCGATTCGCCAGCAGGGCGTGCCGGTCACGGCCAAGGTGGCCGGCAAACCATAGCGGATTGATCCCTCGTGTATTGGCGCGCCCATGTTTGAGCCGATACCGATGATCAGGTCACGTCGCACAATCGCCAATCATGGCTAGAGTGAAACTGACGGCAATTGTGCCGCCACCGTGATCGTTTCAAAGAGCCCGGCACCTGACCGGGACCTTCACCTGATCGGGAGTACGCGATGGATCTCAACCGTCGTCAGTTCTTCAAGGTCGCCGCCATCGGCCTTGGAGGCTCGAGTCTGGCCGCGTTGGGCATGGCCCCGACGCCTGCCTTCGCCGAGCAAGTGCGCCACTTCAAACTCACCCATACCCATGAAACCCGCAACACCTGCCCGTATTGCTCGGTCGGTTGCGGGCTGATCATGTACAGCCAGGGTGATACCGCGAAGAACGTGGTCCAGGACATCATCCATATCGAGGGCGATGCCGACCATCCGGTCAATCGCGGCACCCTGTGCCCCAAAGGCGCCGGCCTGCTGGACTTCATCCACAGCCCTGATCGCCTCAAGTACCCGCAGGTACGCAAGCCGGGCAGCCAGGAATGGACCCGGGTTTCCTGGGATGAGGCGCTGGACCGCGTCAGCGACCTGATCAAGGCCGACCGCGACGCCAACTTCATCGAGAAGAACGCCCAGGGGCAGACGGTCAACCGCTGGCTGACCACCGGATTTCTCGCCGCTTCGGCGGCGTCCAACGAAGCCGGTTACCTGACCCACAAGGTCATTCGCAGTCTCGGCATGCTGGGGTTCGACAACCAGGCACGTGTCTGACACGGCCCGACGGTGGCAAGTCTTGCCCCGACGTACGGCCGTGGCGCCATGACCAACACCTGGACCGATATCGCCAACGCGAATCTGATCCTGGTAATGGGTGGCAATGCCGCTGAAGCGCATCCGTGCGGCTTCAAATGGGTGACCGAAGCCAAGGCCCACAACCAGGCACGCCTGATCGTGGTCGACCCGCGTTTTACCCGGACCGCCTCGGTGGCCGACTATTACGCGCCGATCCGTACCGGCAGCGATATCGCCTTTATGGGCGGGCTGATCAATTTCCTGCTGACCGAGGACAAGATCCAGCACGAATATGTGCGCAACTACACCGACGTATCGTTTATCGTCAAAGCCGGCTTCGGCTTCGAGGACGGGCTGTTCAGCGGCTACGACGCGGCCAGCCGCACCTATACCGACAAGTCCTCCTGGGGGTATGAGCTGGGCGAGGACGGTTTCGCCAAGATCGACCCGAGCCTGCAACACGAGCGCTGCGTCTACCAACTGATGAAACAGCACTACAGCCGCTACAGCCTGGAACTGGCGAGCCAGACCTGCGGCATGCCCCAGGACGCCATGCGCAAGATCTGGGACGAAATCGCCACCTGCTCGCAACCGGGCAAGACCATGACGATTCTCTATGCCCTGGGTTGGACCCAGCACTCCATCGGCTCGCAGATCATCCGCAGTGCGGCCATGGTCCAGCTGTTGCTGGGTAACGTCGGCATGCCCGGCGGCGGGGTCAATGCCTTGCGCGGTCACTCCAATATCCAGGGGCTGACGGACCTCGGGCTGTTGTCCAATTCGCTGCCCGGCTACCTGACCCTGGCTTCCGATGCCGAGCAGAACTACGACACCTATATCGCCAAGCGCGCCCTCAAACCCTTGCGTCCCGGCCAGTTGTCCTACTGGCAGAACTACGGCAAGTTCCATGTCAGCCTGATGAAAGCCTGGTATGGCGCCAATGCCACCGCCGAAAACCACTGGGGCTACGACTGGCTGCCCAAGCTCGACAACCCCGGCTACGACATCCTGCGCATGTTCGACCGGATGGGCCAGGGGCTGGTCAACGGCTATATCTGCCAGGGCTTCAACCCGATTGCCGCGCTGCCCGACAAGAACCGGGTGACCGCGGCGCTGGGCAAACTCAAGTGGCTGGTGGTGATGGATCCGCTGTCCACTGAAACCTCGGAGTTCTGGCGCAACGCCGGACCTTACAACGATGTCGACACCGGCAATATCCAGACCGAGGTCATTCGCTTTCCGACCACCTGCTTCGCCGAGGAGGATGGCTCGCTGACCAATAGCAGCCGCTGGCTGCAATGGCACTGGAAAGGCGCCGAGGGGCCAGGGGAAACCCGCACCGACGTGAAGATCATGAGCGAACTGTTCCTGCGTCTGCGCAAACGTTATCAGGCCGATGGCGGCGCTTTCCCCGAGCCGATCCTCAAGCTCAGCTGGCCGTACAAGATCGCTGATGAACCGTCACCGGAGGAACTGGCGCGAGAAATCAACGGTTACGCCAGCGCGGACTTCACCGATGCCACGGGGACTGCCATGAAGGCCGGCCAGCAACTGGCCGGATTCGCCCAGCTCAAGGACGACGGCAGCACCGCTTCGGGCTGCTGGATTTTCTGCGGCAGCTGGACCGAGCAGGGCAACCAGATGGCCCGGCGCGACAACAGCGATCCCTACGGCATGAAACAGCACCTGGGTTGGGCCTGGGCCTGGCCGATGAACCGGCGCATTCTCTACAACCGTGCGTCCGCCGACACCCAGGGCAAGCCCTGGTCGCCGGAAAAACGCCTGGTGTGGTGGAACGGCAAGGCCTGGGGCGGCACCGACGTGCCCGACTACAAACCCGATGTACCGCCGGAAGCCGGGATGAACCCGTTCATCATGAACCCCGAGGGCGTGGCGCGGTTCTTTGCCGTGGACAAGATGGCCGAAGGGCCGTTCCCGGAGCATTACGAGCCGTTCGAAACCCCCATCGGCATCAACCCGCTGCACCCGGACAACAAGAAGGTCACCAGCAACCCGGCGGCCCGGATCTTCGATTCGGTCTGGGACAGTCTGGGCGTGGCGAAGGATTTCCCCTATGCCGCGACCACTTACCGGCTGACCGAACATTTCCACTTCTGGAGCAAGCACTGCAAGCTCAACGCCATTGCCCAGCCCGAGCAGTTCGTCGAGATCGGCGAGCTCCTGGCCAAGGAGAAGGGCATCGCCGCCGGCGACCGGGTGCGGGTCAGCTCCAAGCGCGGGCATATCGAGGCGGTGGCGGTGGTGACCAAACGGATTCGGCCGCTGCAGGTCAACAACCAGGTCGTGCACCACATCGGCATCCCGTTGCACTGGGGATTCACCGGGGTGGCGCGGCATGGCTACCTGACCAACACCCTGGTGCCGTTCCTCGGCGATGGTAATTCACAGACCCCGGAATCCAAGTCATTCCTGGTCAACGTGGAGAAAATCTGATGGCCAGCCAAGACATCATTGCCCGTTCGGCGACCACCACCTTGCCGCCCTCCGTGCGCCAGCAGGAAGAAGTCGCCAAACTGATCGACACCACCAAGTGCATCGGCTGCAAGGCCTGCCAGGTGGCGTGTTCGGAATGGAACGAGCTGCGCGACGAGGTCGGCCATAACCATGGCACCTACGACAACCCCCAGGACCTGAGTGCCGAAAGCTGGACCCTGATGCGCTTCACCGAGCATGAAAATGCCGCCGGCAACCTGGAGTGGCTGATCCGCAAGGACGGTTGCATGCACTGCGCCGACCCCGGCTGCCTGAAGGCCTGCCCCAGCCCGGGGGCGATCATCAAGCACGCCAATGGCATCGTCGATTTCAACCAGGACCATTGCATCGGTTGCGGTTACTGCATCACCGGTTGCCCCTTCGACATACCGCGCATCTCGCAGAAGGACCACAAGGCCTACAAGTGCACGCTGTGTTCGGACCGGGTGGCGGTGGGGCTGGAGCCGGCCTGTGTGAAAACCTGCCCGACCGGGGCGATTGTCTTTGGCAGCAAGGAGGACATGAAGGAGCACGCCGCCGAACGCATTGTCGACCTCAAGTCCCGCGGCTTCGACCAGGCCGGCTTGTACGACCCGGCCGGGGTCGGCGGCACCCATGTGATGTACGTGCTGCACCACGCCGACCAGCCGTCGCTGTACGCCGGCCTGCCGAACCAGCCGAGCATCAGCCCCTTCGTCGAATTGTGGAAGGGCATCAGCAAACCCCTGGGCCTGCTGGCGATGGGCGCGGCGGTGCTGGCGGGCTTTTTCCACTACGTGCGCATCGGCCCGCAACGGGTGGAGGAGGACGAGCATCCGGCGCCCCCGGACAGCAGCGTCCATCAGGTCGATCCGAGCGTGCATGTCTTTGATCCGAAAACCGGTGAGGAGCCACGGCCATGAGCGACAAGCCGATCCTGCGTTATACCGCCAACCAGCGCACCAATCACTGGTTGGTGGCGATCCTGTTCTTTATGGCCGGCCTGTCCGGGCTGGCGCTGTTTCACCCGTCGTTGTTCTGGCTCAGCCAACTGTTCGGCGGCGGTCCCTGGACCCGTATCCTGCATCCGTTCATGGGCCTGCTGATGTTCGTGCTGTTCCTCGGATTGGTGATCCGCTTCTGGCGGGCCAACTTCTTTATCGCCAACGACCGCTTGTGGCTCAAACGGGTTGATCGGGTGATCCGTAACGAGGAGGAGGGCGTACCGCCGATCGGCAAGTACAACCCCGGGCAGAAACTGCTGTTCTGGACGCTGCTGGCCTGCATGCTGGTCCTGCTGTTCAGCGGCGTGGTGATCTGGCGGGCGTATTTCAGCCAGTACTTCGGCATCGGCAGCATTCGCCTGGCGGTGTTGCTCCATGCCCTGGCGGCGTTCGTACTGGTGTTGAGCATCATCGTGCATATTTATGCCGGTATCTGGATCAAGGGCTCGGTCGGGGCCATGCTGCATGGCTGGGTCAGCCGTGCCTGGGCACGCAAACACCATGAGTTGTGGTACCGCGAGGTGACCCGGAACGAAGCCTCGACCGCCGAGCCACGGAAAAAGGGATAAGCGCTTGAGCACGATATTGGAACCTGGACAGATCGAGGCTTCGGCCAGTTCGCCGCCGTTTCTGCATCTGCCGCCGCCGACGCTGTTCGCCCTGCGCGCAGCGCGGCTGGAGCAGTTGGCGGTCGGGCATCCGCTGGCCGAATATATCGGCCTGGTGGCCGGGCTTTGTCGGGTGCAGCAGCACCTGCTGGATCAACCGCCAAGCACCGCGCTTCCCGATCCTGAGCGCCAGCGATTGTGCCTGGAGCACGGTCTGCCACCGTTGGCTGCTGACAGTCTGGTGCGCGAGGATCTTTGGCTGCCTTGGCTGGATGCGTTGCTGTCGGGTTATGTGACCACAGCTCCAGCCGTACGGCAGGCCATCAGCACCTTGCAGGATAGCCGGGCCGGACAACGCAAAGTGTGGGCGCTGGCCTTGTTGGGAGGTCAATATGCCGGGTTGCCGGCAGCACTGGTGCCATTTCTTGGTGCGGCCTTGCAGGCGGCCTGGAGCTATTGGCTGCTGAGCGTGCCGAACCTGGCCTTGAAACCCGGCGACAGCCTGAGCCAATGCCCGGCCTGCGGTTCGCCGGCCATGGCCGGGGTGATCCGCCACCGGGGCAAGTTCAATGGCCTGCGTTACCTGGTGTGTTCACTGTGCGCCTGCGAGTGGCATGTGGTACGGGTCAAATGCATCTACTGCGAACAGAGCAAGGGGCTCAAGTACCTGAGCCTGGGGGATGACGGCCATGGTGCCGGTCATGCGCCGTTACGGGCGGAAATCTGCCCGGGCTGTAACAGCTATCTCAAGCTGCTCTATCTGGAAGAAGATGCCGAGGCCGAGGCGCTGTCAGCTGATATCACCAGCCTGGCGCTGGATATTCGTCTCGACCAGGAGGGTTACCTGCGTCAGGCCCCGAACCTGTTGCTGGCGCCAGGGGGCGATTGAATCATCGTCCTCTGTGGGAACGAGACGCGGCGTCTACACTCAGGTTTCCGCATCGCGCCTTCAGGAAACCGCTGATGTCCACGAGCCTTGCCGCTGTCCCGCCACGTCTGCCCTCCATCGATAGCCTGCTGCGCGACCCAGCCTGCCAACCCCTGGCCGAGCGTTACGGTCGGGATGCCTTGCTGACAACCTTGCGGCAGTTGCTCGATGAACTGCGTGAACCGGTCTGTTCGGGCCAGCTCACGGCCAACGAACTGACCCCGCCCGTTCTGGCGGGCCGAGCTGGCGAACGTCTGTTCAACCAGCACCGCAGCCGTGTGCAACGGGTGTTCAACCTGACCGGCACGGTGCTGCACACCAACCTCGGCCGGGCGCTGCTGCCCGAAGAAGCCATAGACGCCATGCAAATCGCCGCCCGTTACCCGCTCAATCTCGAATTCGACCTGCACAGCGGCAAGCGTGGCGACCGTGACGACCTGATCGAAGGCCTGATTCGCGAACTGACCGGCGCCGAAGCCGTTACCGTGGTCAACAACAATGCCGCCGCCGTGCTGCTGGCCCTCAACAGCCTCGGGCAACGCAAGGAAGGCATCATCTCCCGGGGCGAGTTGATCGAGATCGGCGGGGCCTTTCGCATCCCCGATATCATGGCCCGCGCCGGTGTCCGCCTGCATGAGGTGGGCACCACCAATCGCACCCATGCCCGAGACTACGAAACCGCCATCAGCCCATGTAGCGGCCTGTTGATGCGGGTGCACGCCAGCAACTACAACATCCAGGGCTTTACTGCCCAGGTGCCCACCGCCCGGTTGGCAGAGATTGCCCATCGCCATGGCTTGCCGTTGCTGGAAGACCTGGGTAGCGGCAGCCTGCTTGACCTCACACGCTGGGGCCTGCCCGCCGAACCCACGGTGCGCCAGGCGCTGGAAGACGGCGCCGATATTGTCACCTTCAGCGGCGACAAATTGCTCGGTGGGCCCCAGGCCGGGTTGATTGTCGGGCGCAAGGAGTTAATCGCGAAGATCAAGAAGAACCCGTTGAAACGGGCGTTGCGGGTCGACAAGCTGACCCTCGCCGCGCTGGAGGCGGTGCTGGGGTTGTACCGTAACCCGGACCGATTGGCTGAGCGGTTGCCCAGCTTGCGCCTGCTGACCCGACCCCAGGCGGAGATCCTTGCCCAGGCCGAGCGTCTGCGCCCGTTGTTGGCCGACGTCTTGGGGGAGGGCTGGAGCGTCTCGGCGATGCCGGCGCTGGGCATGATCGGCAGCGGTAGCCAACCGGTGGCGCGGCTGCCCAGCGCGGCCTTGTGCCTGCGGGCGAATACCTCGAAGCGCCTGCGCGGACGCAGTTTGCATGGGCTGGAGGCGGCGTTGCGGGGGTTGCCGATTCCGGTGTTGGGGCGCATCGATGATGATGCCTTGTGGCTGGATCTGCGTCAGTTGGATGACGAGGCGGTCTGGGTGGCGCAGCTTGCGGGGTTGAACTTCGGGACCGCGTTATCGTTCATCGCGAGCAAGCTTGCTCCTACAAAAAGCGGGCCGCAGGGGAGTCGGACGAGGTGATCGTCGGCACGGCGGGGCATATCGACCATGGCAAGACGAGCCTACTCCAGGCGCTGACCGGTCAGGCCGGCGACAAGCGCCGCGAGGAGCGCGAACGCGGCATCACCATCGATCTGGGTTACCTCTATGCCTCGCTGGAGCCCGGCTGCGCGCTGACCGGTTTTATCGATGTGCCCGGCCATGAGCGATTTATCCATAACATGCTGGCCGGCGCCCAGGGGATCGACCTGGTGTTGCTGGTGGTGGCCGCCGATGACGGGGTGATGCCCCAGACCCGCGAGCACCTGGCGATTGTCGAGCTGCTGGGCATTCCCCGGGCATTGGTGGCGATCAGCAAGTGCGACCGGGTGGAGCCTGCGCGCAGGGCCCAGGTGCGCACCGAGATCCAGGCATTGCTGGCGTCCGGCCCTTATGCCCGGGCACCCTTTATCGAGGTTTCCAGTGTCACCGGCGAGGGTATCGAGACCTTGCGTCAGGCGTTGCTCGAAGCCCAGGGCGAGGTCCGGCGACGCAGTGATGAGGGCGGCTTTCGCCTGGCGATCGACCGTGCCTTCAATGTACCGGGCAGCGGTATCGTGGTCACCGGCACGGCTTTGTCCGGTCACGTTGGAGCCGGTGATGTCCTGGCCCTTGGACCTACCGGCAAAGCGGTGCGGGTCCGTGGTCTGCACGCGCAGAATCAGGCGGCAAGCAAGGCGTTCGCCGGGCAGCGGGTCGCTTTGAACTTGAGTGCCGAGCGCCTGGCGCTCGAGCAGATTCATCGCGGTCACTGGCTGCTGTCCGAGTGGCTGCATGCCCCGACCCAGCGGCTGGATATCGAACTGCGACTGCTCGCCAGTGAAAACCGCCGGTTCGAACACTTCAGTTCGGTGCACATTCACTTGGGCACCCAGGATGTACTGGGCCGGGTGGCTTTGCTGGATACCACACAGTTGGCGCCGGGAGGCCGAGCCTTTGCCCAGTTGCTGACCCATGCACCCTTGCAGGCCGTGCACGGTGACCGTCTGGTGTTGCGCGATCAAAGCGCACAACGGACCCTCGGTGGTGGCCGGGTGCTGGATCCCTTTGCGCCAACCCGTCAACGCCGCAGCCCCGAGCGTCTGGCGCAGTTGCGGGCCTTGGCGCAGGCCCAAAGCCTGGAGACGGTATTGCCGACATTACTCGCCGGCAGCACCGGAGGCCTTGATCCACAACGCCTGGAGCGTCAGTTCAATCGTCCGCGCAACAGCTGGACGCTGCCCGCCGATATCAGCGTGATCGCCACGCGCCAAGGCTCGTTGTTGTTCAGCAGCACAGGTTGGCAGGCCCAGAAGGACGCCTTGCTCGCGCAACTGGCACGCTTTCACAGCCTGGAGCCCGATCAACTGGGGCCGGACCGCGATCGCCTGCGGCGTTTCGCTGCCTTGGCGCTGCAACGACCGGCATTTATCAGCCTGCTGGACTCGCTGCTCGACGACGCAGCGATTGCAGCAAGCGGCCCCTGGTTGCATTTGCCCGATCATCAGGTGCGCCTGAGCGCAGACGACGAGAGCTTGTGGCAACAGCTGCAACCGCTGCTGGACCAGGGCGCAATCGATCCTCCGTGGGTACGCGCCCTGGCACTGTCGACCGGGCAGGATGAAAACGCCGTACGCTTGCTGCTGCGCAAGCTGGCGAGGCTGGGGCAGGTGTACCAGGTGGTGCACGATCGTTTTTACACGGAGGCGGCGGTCCGGCAATTGGCGGCTATGCTGGTGCAATTGGCGGCGGATAATCCGACGGTACAGGTGATCGCCTTTCGTGATCGGCTGGGTCTGGGACGTAAACGCTGCATTCAGATATTGGAGTTTTTCGATCGGATCGGCCTGACCCGGCGTGTCGGCAACTTGCGCTTTATTCGTGCTGACAACGCACTGGCCCGGAGTGCGCCGCAAAACCTGTAGGCGCCTGGCTTGCCAGCGAAGCTTTTAGCGCTCTCAAGGGCCTCTTCGCTGGCAAGCCAGGCGCCTACAGGTTTGCAGCGTGCCCAAGGCCTCGTCCAGGCGTACAGATTTCAAGGAAGGCAATCGCGCCCGGTGGCGCGGCCGGGCTTCAAACCCGGTTGGGGACGGCATCCGTTCCCGGGCAGGTTCGACTCCGGCTGCCTTCCGCCACTTTGTGGGAGCGGAGCTTGCCCGCGAAGACGACCGTGAGGTCGCTAAAAGCTTCGCGGGCAAGCTCCGCTCCCAAAGGTTCTGCATCAGTCTTTGAAAGACTAGATCTGCAGCGAGCGCCAGGCCGCTTCGGCCAACTCGTTCCGGAAAGTCGCGGGGCGACTCTGGACCCGCCCGGATAACCAGGCCCGGCAATAGTTCTCCGCCTGCCCGACAATCAACGACAGCAACAGCTCGGCCGGAACATTCTTGAGGCCGTCGGCATGGGCCGGCTCGCCCAGCCATTCGCGCAACTGTCGGTTACGCGCCTTGTTACGGGTGGCCAGCTCCGTGGCATGGGGCCCCTGGGCCACGACAAAACGCGCCTGGAACTGGAATCGTGCCCATTGCGGTTGCGCGTCGACCCAATCGACATAGCTGTACACCAACGCCCGCACACCGTCCTGCAATGTCTCGGCAGCCGAGAGATAACGCTCACGCAAACCGGCCTGGTCTTCCAGTGCGGCGAAAAACAGCGCCGCCACCAGCCCCTCCTTGTTGCCGAAGTGGTGATAGATCGCTCCCACGCTGGTATCGCATTCGGCGCGGATGGTTTCGATGGTCGTGGCTTCGATCCCGTGCTCGTTAAAGCTGGACAGGGCCTGCGCCAGGATCGCGCGTTTCAGTTCGGCCCGACGGCCCGGGTAACAGCGTTCGAGAAGATCGAGGTTTTCCATGGAAGCAACAACCTGAAGTCCGGTGGCAAGGCAGCAATCTTATGAAACAGAAGCCTGAGCTTGACAGATTTTCCATTAACAGAATATTGTTCTTTTACAGAATATTATTCTGTTGATCGAACAAGACACCCACCGAGGTACACCCGATGAGCCAGTTCCTGAGTATGTTCACCAGTGCAGGTCCGGAAAAATTCAGTCAGATGGCTTGCCAGATGGCCCCGTACTTCAGCACCATCAATCCGTTGATCAGCGAGCTACGCGCCGGGCATTCGCAGGTGCTGGTGCCGTTTCGTCGGGAAATCACCAATCACCTGGGTACTGTCCACGCCATTGCCCTGTGCAACGCCGCCGAGCTGGCAGCCGGGGTGATGACCGATGTGTCGATTCCCGAGGGTGCGCGCTGGATTCCCAAGGGCATGAGCGTAGAGTACCTGGCCAAGGCCAAGACCGACGTACGTGCCGTGGCCGATGGCAGTGCGGTCGACTGGTCGACGGCGGGAGACAAGATTGTCGTGGTGGACATTCGTGACGAGGAGGGTGTGCAGGTGTTCACGGCGCGGATCACCATGAACGTCAAGCTGGCGTAAGCGTTGAACCCGTGGTGCGGCACCCGATGTGCCATTTTGTCGCACCACCGGCCACAGCGACGGTGTTACATTCTGCGCCCATGAAACCCATCCCGTCCCTTCGACCGTCCGGCCGCCGCCGCACCGGTGCCTGGCTCAGCTTGCTGGCCATGCTGCTGGTCTTCGCCGGCCCGCTGATCGGGCAGGGGCTGAGCCTGGCCCACAGTGCCGGGCCGGCGATCGAGGATATCTGCGGCGCCGTGCCCGGCCTGAACCCGGTGGCGCAGCAAGACTCCGTCCCTGTGGATCATCACGGGACGATGCTCTGGGAAAAGTGCGGTTATTGCTCGCTGCTGTTCCAACACCCGGCCCTGAGCGACTCCCATGCCCTGGCACCTCGCCTGGCACTGGTCCCGATCAGCTTTGCCCACAACCACTTCATCCCCGAGCAAGCCTCGGCCCCGGTTTTTCCGGGGGCCCGTTCTCGTGCACCGCCTCAGGCCAGCGTCTGATCCGCCGCACCGATCATTGTCGAAACGACCTGCTGCCGATAAACCCGACGCCCTGATGTGCGTCATGCATTTATACGGCAACGCCAGGCCGCGACATCGCTCCATACGAAGGACTACAGAACATGAATGAATTGCTGACTCGCCGCCAGGTCGTTGCCGGCCTTTGCCTGCTCGGCCTCGGCGCGCTGACCGGCTGCGACAGCTCCAACGGCTTGTCGTACAAATACGGCAAGGACCTGAGCAACGAGATCCTCGGGCGGACCTTCAAGCTGAAGGACACCGCGGGCAACGTCAAAACGCTGTCCAGTTACCGCGGCATGATGCCGATGGTGTTTTTCGGCTTCACCCAGTGCCCGGCCGTCTGCCCGACCGCGCTGGCCAGGGCGGTACAGGCCAAGAAGCTGATGGGGGTGGACGGCGATCGATTGCAGGTGATCTTCATCACTTTGGACCCGGAACGCGATACGCCCAAGGTCCTCGATGCCTATGTAAAGGCTTTCGACCCGAGCTTTGTCGCGCTCTACGGCACCCTGGAAGAAACCGCGGCCACCGCCAAGGAATTCAAGGTGTTCTACGAAAAGATCCCCAGCGGTTCGACCTACACGCTGTCCCATTCGGCGACCAGTTTTGTCTATGACACACGGGGCGTACTGCGCCTGGGGCTGTCGCCATCGCTGTCGGCCAAACAGTGCGCCGAAGACTTGCTCACGGTGATGGAAGTCTGCTGATGAATACTCGAATTTATAAGGTTGCGGCCATGAAACCCTTGAACGTCCTGATGTTGTCCCTGCTCGCGTTGCTGAGTGTCCCGGCCTTTGCACAAACCCGCGTGGATGACGCCTGGGTCCGCGCCACCGTATCCGGTCAGCCTTCGACCGGGGCCTTTATGCGGATCACCTCAAGTGACAACGCCAAGCTGCTGGAGGCGAAATCGCCGGCGGCCAAGATCGTGCAGATCCACCAGTCGAAGATGGACAATGACGTGATGAGCATGCAGCCGGTGGCGTTCGTGCCGTTGCCGGCGGGCAAGACCGTGGCCATCGAGCCTGAGGGGTATCACGTGATGCTGATCGACTTGGTGGGGCAGGTGAAGGAGGGCGACGAAGTGCCGCTGACCCTGGTGGTGGAAAACGCCAAGGGCGTCAAGGAATCCATTGAAGTCAAGGCCCGCGCCCGCGCACTGAACAGCATGGCCGATCACGGCGACATGCACTGAAGGTAGACGCCGCATTCAAGGCAAGACCCCGAGCAGTCGCCAGATCCGTTGGATATCGGGGTCGGCCTTGATCAACTCGCCAAGCAGCTCCGGCAGCTCCATATCCCCCCAATCCACCGCACGGTTGATCAGGTAGGGCACCGGGCTGTGGGGCTCGACCCGTTTCAGATAGTCGGAAATAACCTTCAACTGCCGGTAGGCGGCCTGGGGTGACGCCGCCATGGGGTTGGCCAGGCTCTGGCACATGCTGAAGGGCATGATATTGACCAGGGGAAACAGAAACCGCTGGAAGCTCATGATGGTCAATCACTGGGTGAGGAATGCCCATGCGGCTTACCAGACAGTTGGCTTTGGCAGCGTTCGCGGCTGCTGCTGGACGCCGATCAGCACGGAACCAACCCGCACTGCCGGCAGAGCCTGCCACCCTCGCGGTCTGGGGCAATACACCCGCAGCACAACAGGCCGCGGTGACCGCCATTCGCAACAATACCGCGGGGGCGTCGGTCAACTGGACCGCCGGTGAAAGACTGGCATTCACAACAGCCGACGTTGCCGGAGCGATATTTGTATAGTGGGTGGTCAGGATGACCTGGCCAGTAACTCAAGCCCCATTTTCAGCAGCGGTACCGCGACACAAATAAAAATCAGGCCGAACTGCCAGCGCAGGATTTTGTTCTGCGACTCCAGCCCCGAAATGGAAGAGCGCAGTTCGGCGCCCTGTTCCTTGATCAGTGCGCGCAATTCGACGCCTTGCTCCCTGATGGCTGACCCCAGCTCCGAGATGGAGGCTTTGAGGTGTGTCTCGGTTTGTTGCAAGTCAGATTTTGACACGAGATTTTCCACATCGGCCTCCCAGGCATCTACAACTGCCTTGGCCTTGTTTGCCGGAATGGTGGCAGCTGTCAGTGCATCGTATAAGGTAAGCGATAGTTTCATCATGCCTCCTGCAATTGACAAGTGACCGGAGACATCTCATGACGGCTGTCCCAAGGGCTTGTAGCCATCATCAACATAGCCTTCCTGGCCGTGTGCTGTGAACAACAGCGATCCAGTCCATAGACTCGACTAAACCTGCCAGGATAGATAGTCGGACATTTCCTGGTGTTGCGTAGGTTTGAGAGGCGCATGAGGGTGTATTCAGGAGCGCCCTCGAACAGATGTTGTACCGCATGACTCAGACGCCTGAAAACGGGGAGCTTTAGCTCCCCGTCCTTTTGTCAGCCCCTCATACTCTCAGTGCGGCGCCCGATGAATCGTCTTGAGCAGATCTTCAGGACTGATATGCCCAACGACTTGCTGCACGCCGCTGCCTGGTAGCGGCAGGTCAAGGATATGCCCCTTGATCTTGCCGACCACATGCATCTCGCAAGGCTTGCAGTCGAACTTCAGCGTCAGCACTTCGTCACCGTGGATCAGCTGCATCGGCGCGACCTTGGTGCGCACGCCCGTCACACCCTTGGCCTGCTTGGGGCAGAGGTTGAAGGAGAAGCGCAGGCAGTGCTTGGTGATCATCACCGGCACTTCACCGGTCTCCTCGTGCGCCTCGAAGGCTGCGTCGATCAGCTTGACGCCGTGACGGTGATAGAAGTCGCGGGCCTTCTGGTTGTAGACGTTGGCCAGGAACGACAGATGCGACTCAGGGTACACCGGTGGCGGCGTGGTCTCGGCCTTGCGGCTGCCCCGTGGGTGCGCGGCAATGCGGGCCACGGTCAGCGCTTCGATCACTTCACGGCGCAAGGTCTTGAGCTGCGAATTAGGAATGAAATACGCCTGTGGCGCATCCAGCTTGATATCCGTGGCGTGGTACTGGGTGGTGCCCAGTTGACCGAGCAGGTCCTGCAGTTGTTCCAGGGCCTGTTCCGGTTTGTTGGCCAGACCGAATGGACCGTCCAGGGCAACGCTGGCGCTGACGCCTTCTTCGCTGGTGGCGGTCAGTTCCAGGCGTTCTTCGCGCAGACGAGCCTCCCACGAAAGGCTGATCCGGCGTTCGGCGGAGGTCTTGAGCAGGGCTTGCTGCCAGTTGTGGTCCAGGTTACGGCTCAGCGGATGGTTCGGCCGCAGGTTGTGCAGCCCGGCCGGCATCTCGTTGGGTTCGACGCGATAGCGATAGCGCTTCTCGCCATCTTCTTCGAATTCGCCCTTGGGTTCGGCGATGTTGGCGCGGAAGCCCACTACCTCGCGCTTGACCTGCACATTGAGGCCGTCGCCGTTGGACAGCGGCTCATGGGTCACCACCTGCATATCGCGCTTGCCGACCTTCTCCACCACGCCCACCGGCAGGCCGGTGAACGTTGGCGTGTCGAAGGCACCAATGTCGATCTTGCGATCACTGACAAAGTAATCGGTGCTGCCACGATGGAAGGTTTTCTCCGGATCGGGCAAGAAGAAATGCGCGGTACGACCACTGGACGCGCGGGCCAGGTCCGGACGGTCTTCGAGTACATCGTCCAGGCGCTGGCGGTAGTAGGCGGTGATGTTTTTCACATAGCCCATGTCCTTGTAGCGCCCCTCGATCTTGAACGAGCGCACGCCGGCTTCGACCAGGGCGCGAATGTTGGCGCTCTGGTTGTTGTCCTTCATCGATAGCAGGTGTTTCTCAAAGGCAACCACACGACCCTGGTCATCTTTCAGGGTGTAGGGCAGGCGACAGGCCTGGGAGCAATCGCCACGGTTGGCGCTACGGCCATTCTGCGCGTGGGAGATATTGCATTGACCGGAGAACGCCACGCACAACGCGCCGTGAATGAAGAACTCGACTGCGGCATCGGTCTCGTCGGCGATGGCGCGGATCTCTTGCAGGTTCAGCTCGCGGGCCAGTACCAGCTGCGAGAAGCCGGCCTGGTCGAGGAACTTCGCCCGTGCCAGGGTGCGGATATCGGTCTGGGTACTGGCATGCAGCTCGATGGGCGGAATATCCAGCTCCATCACGCCCAGGTCCTGGACGATCAAGGCGTCGACGCCGGCATCGTAGAGCTGATGGATCAGCTTGCGGGCCGGTTCCAGCTCGTTGTCGTGCAGGATCGTGTTGATCGTGGTGAACACCCGGGCGTGGTAACGACGGGCGAACTCCACCAATCCGGCGATATCGCTCACTTCGTTGCAGGCGTTGTGGCGCGCGCCGAAGCTCGGGCCGCCGATATACACGGCATCAGCGCCATGCAGGATGGCCTCGCGGGCGATAGCTACGTCGCGGGCGGGGCTGAGCAATTCCAGGTGATGCTTGGGTAGGGACATGTTTTTTTAGTCAGGCTTCACGGTCAAGGCGTGCATTGTAGCGGCGAAACGCCTGACCGACACCCGAATGCTGCCAGTCGGCGACCACTCGCTGAGCGCGGCCGCCGGATAAAGCCGCGAACTCAGCCCTTGGCGGCCATCGCGGTGACTTCCACCCGCATGCCTTCGACCGCCAGGGCCGCCACGCCAACGGCTGCGCGCACCGGCCAGGGCTTGGCGAAGAAGCGTTTATAGACTTCGTTGAAGGCGGGGCGATCGGCGATGTCGGTGAGGTAGATGGTCAGGTGCAGAACCCGGTCCATGGAACTGCTGGCTTTTTCCAGTGCCACTTTGAGCGCCTGTAGCGTGCACTCGCTCTGCAGGGTGATGTCGCCCAGTTCCAGGCTGCCGTCGGCACGGGTAGGGATCTGGGTGGAGACCAGCAGGCCGCCGAAACCGGCAACATCGGAGGAGATGGAATCCGCGTCGGGGTCGGGAAGGAAGGTAATGTCTTGGTTCGCCATGAAATTCTCTTGCTTGAGGTGGGATAGGCGGATTATGCCGATTTGCCCGGCTACTCCGCCATCCGCCTGGCGTTATCGACTTCGCTCAAGCCGACTGCGCACCGAGGCCAGGTAGTCCACGCGGTATTGGCGCAAAATGTAGTCTTGGAAATTCTTCTGTTCCAAGTCTTGCCAGGCAAATTTGCGGGCGTCACCCGAGCGCTCGGCGGCGTCCACCAACATGTGCGTGTCAAAGGCGAAATTGGCCTCGGTCATGGGCTCATAGCCATATCGCAACATGAACTCCTTGGCCAGGGTCTCGATAACTTCGATCTCCTGGGTGCTCAGTTGCCCTTTGAATTTATCAATATTCGTGGTGATCGGCGAAGAGCTGTTGGATGACCAAAGCGCCGACATTTTCGAAATCTGCCTTGCTTCCCGGGATTCGGAGATATCGAGCATTTTGTCGAGAAATTCAATGCCGAAAAAATGGCAGATCTGCTTGAGCGTCGATTCTTCATCGAGCAGGAAATCTTCATAGCGTATGGTCAATACGCGCCCGGGGTAACGCTCGATCAAGGATTGCGCCGCTCGATGCGCCGCCACCCAGGTTTGTGCATTGATCAAGGTGTCGAAGTCATGAATGATCGCGCGATTCATTGAAGCGACCTGCGCACGGGGGTCACGGACAACATTGAGCAGCAGCATATTGGGGAAAAGCTGCATGAGTTCATGGGCGTAGTGCACATCGTCGAGCGACTTGTCCATCGCCACATGGGCGTGCTGCTGTTCCGCCGCGCATAACAGCAACTCCCAGGTAATCCGATGCACGCTTCGTGGCTCGTGGCGAACCCGCTCGAAAATATCGATCGGATCGAAAGCGCTGCCGGGCCATTTGACGATGCTGGCGGCCTGCAGACCGACAACATCGACCACCATGCGAAAGTAGGCGTTGTCATCGGCGATATCACCGTACAGGGGAACAATCGGCATATAGTCAGCGATGTGCAACGGATAAGGTGAAAAGAACTGCGGATTGAGATTGAGGCGTAGGCGCAGAGCATGACTACCGCAGCGACGCAACGGGATCATCAAGATGGGCCGTGGGCGCGCATTGCCAGTGGACACAGGTTTGTCGGTCACGTTCACGTCGTTCTCCTTGGAAACACAGCGGGCTCAGGCTACTTGGATGGGTGTATACAAGGCTGTTGTGGTTCAGGGCTCATGAAGGAGAGAGGAGGGGAGATAGTCCAGCTCGACCAGGGTGGCAATGATCAACTCCACCGCCTGGGCCGCACTCAGGGAGGCGGTGTCAATTCGCAAGTCGGGATAGAGCGGTGCTTCATAGGGGGCATCAATACCCGTCATCCCCGGTAGCTTCCCGGCCCTGGCTTTGGCATACAAACCCTTTCGGTCACGTCTTTCACAAATCTCCAGATCCGCCGCTATATATATTTCGAAAAAGGCCGTCTTGTGGGTGCCGGCCAACTCTCGACAGACCTGGCGCGTACTCGCGTAGGGTGCAATACACGCGCAGATTGCGATCCCGCCGGCCCTGGCGATCTCGATAGCCACAAAACCAATACGCTCTACATTGGCCTCGCGGTCCTCTTTTGAAAAACCGAGCCCCTTGCAGAGGCTATGTCGGACCACGTCGCCATCCAGCAAACTCACGGTTCGTCTCCCGTCCTCCCGCAGTCGCACGGCGATGCCATTGGCAATCGTTGACTTGCCGGCGCCAGACAGCCCGGTAAAAAAGAGCACAAAGCCTTGCTGTTGTTTCGGACGATATGAACGACGCAGTTCTGCGACGATATCGGGTGTACTGAACCATTCGGGAATTTCCGCGCCGCTGACCAGCTTTTCCCTGACGGCGGTTCCCGACAGGCTCAGCACGGCGGCACCTGGTGGCACCTCTGAGGCCGGCGCGTAACGTCGCTCCTCCTTGATATACAACATTTCCTCGAAGGCCAGGATCTGCAGGCCGATTTCCTGCGCATGTGCCAACGCCATTTCCTGGGCGGCATAGGGGGAGTAGAACGCGTTGCCGTGCTTATCGTTGCCGGGACCGGCGTGATCACGGCCAACGATAAAGTGCGTGGCACCAAAGTTCTTGCGAATCAGGGCGTGCCAAACGGCCTCACGGGGGCCGCCCATACGCATGGCCAACGGCAGCAATGACAGCAGGACGGCATCGGCGGGGTAAGACTTCAGGGCGTGTTTGTAGCACCTGACACGGGTGTAATAATCGATATCATCCGGTTTGGTCAGCCCCACGACGGGCTGTAGCAACAAGGCCGCATTGGCCTGTTTCATGGCGCGAAGGGTCAGTTCGACATGGGCACAATGCATCGGATTACGTGTTTGAAAGGCAACGACCGCGTCCCAGCCACGACGGGCTATTTCGCGTTTGACTTGCGCGGGCGACAAGCGCAAATCAGAAAAATCATAGTGCGTCACCGAGTCGACTTTTTTGATGATCCCGCCGACATTGAAAGCATGCTGCCGATACAAGGCTGCCACACCGGGATGGCCCTTGTCCTGGGTGCCAAAAACCCGCAACGCCTCGATGTGATGGTCCGGTTGGTAGATTGACTCAATGGCCAGTACGGCTAATGTGAGGCCTTCCGGATCACGTAGCGCCAACTCGCCCCCGGGTACCAACTGATCAGCCAATGTCTGCGGGATATCCAGGGTGATCGGCATTGGCCAAAGGGCACCCGAGCTCAGTCGCATGTGGTGGACGACGCTGAGATAATCCTCTAAACCGAGAAAACCCGTCAGCGGCGAAAAGGCCTCGTTAGCCAGAAGCTCCAGGTCACAGAGTTGTCTCGCGGAGAGTACCCAGAAAGGCAGGGAGGAAAGGTTATGCTTTTCTTTGTAGTTCTCCACGATAAGGCGCCCCTATTTATTCGAATCGACCCAGTTTAGAGCGCACCAAAATCATGATGCGCGCACAATAAAATCAAAGAGTTGAATGCGAATTAACGGCGCTTTTGAGAGCGGGCAAGCTCGATTGCTTCGGCGTCCTTGCGCATGCGTTCATTTCCTTATATGGATATAGCTTTATGTAAGCCGAAGTAGAGCGTGATATCAAATGGCTGTCAATGCATGGGCATAGAACAAAACGGACTTGATGTTTTTTATCCTGAGTATTAACGGGTGTCCAGGGCTGGGGCAGCTCTTTGGTGAATCTGGCGCTTCGGCCATCTTCTACACTGTGGCCAGCCGCCGGAAATCCTCTATTAACAAGGCGTCTCATTCAGTGACGCCCTGGGCGCCGCGGGTGTTATTCCAGGCATCAAAGTGGACATGGGGGCAACGGATCTGGCCGCTCATCCAGGAGAAAAAATCACCGAGGGCCTGGACGGGCTGCGCAACCGGCTCAAGGAATACTTTCAAATGGGCGCCCGGTTTGCCAAGTGGCGTGCGGTCATCACCGTGGGGAGCGGCATTCCCAGCAGCGGTTGCATCGAGGCCAACGCCCAGGCGCTGGCCCGTTATGCCGCGTTGTGCCAAGAGGAGGGGCTGGTGCCCATCGTCGAGCCGGAAGTGCTGATGGACGGTGAACATACCCTGCAACGGTGCGCCGAAGTAACGGAGGTGGTTCTGCGCATTGTTTTCAAACAGCTGCACGCCCAACGGGTGCTGCTCGAGGGGATGATCTTGAAACCGAATATGGTGCTTCCCGGCTTGGGATGCTCCACGCCGACAACGCTGGCCGCAGTGGCCGATGCAACCGTGAGCTGTCTGCGGCGAACCGTTCCCGCCGCTGTCCAGGGCGTTACATTCTTGTCAGGAGGACAATCGGCAGAGCTGGCCTCGGTGGCGATCATCGCACGATGGAACGCGTTATCAGAGCAGGTTGGAAACGACTAAATCACACAATGATCATCGGAACTGGCGCCTTTTTCAGTTACCTTTTCGACCATACGACCTCATCGTCGACCGCATAAGGTCGACAGTCTCGATGGGCTTTTGCACATTCATCCAAAGCAGTTTGCAGTGGTTCGTGACCGCCGGCCGATGCAGACCAGCCGCCATCGGGGGCGATGGTAAAAGCGCGTGGCTTTTTAAGGGGTCATGCCGAGATAAGGGAAAATTAGGACATTAGGTCTATAATATTATGTTTTTAATTGCTTTTTTATTTTTTGCAAACTCGGCTTCAGAACTTGGGCTAGGTTGATGGTTTACGTCGTAATAACGAGCCAGCGGCGTTTTCTTCGAAGGCTCTAGCCTCCTCGATATAGCCGTGTACGGTGCCATCGTGCCGCCAGCCACCCTGGCGTTTGATCTCGAGGAAATCCGCCCCAGCTCGGTGAGCGCTGGTGGCCAGCCCTCGGCGCAGGCTGTGGCTGCTCATTTTGGGTGCGTACAGCACACCTGCCTCTTGAGCACGGGTTGTCAGGATAGCGTTGACACTCCCCTCGTGTAGCGCCACATCGCCGACGCTGCCCCAGCGGCTGATACGCCGGAACAGCGGTCCCTGTTCGATCTGAGCGACATCCAGCCAGCACCGTAATGCCTTCGCTGGGCAGCAGAGGCTGTCACCATAAGGGATTGCCTTGTCCAGCCCCTCGCCCTCTTGATCGGTTTTGGAGCGCGGCAGCGTGATCTGGAGACCTTCCGGCTCCCACAGCAAGTATTGAACCTCCAACGTGACCAGCTCGCTGCGGCGGAACGCTCCAAAATAGCCCACCTGCAGCAATGCACTATCACGCAGCGCGGCGAGCCCTTCGAGCGTGTTCAGGTACGCCACGATGAGCTCGAGATCCTCCAACAGTAAGGCTTTGGCCTTTTGCCGCGGGCGCCCGTTCACTCGCTCAATCCCGCGCAAAGTCTTGCGTACCGTGGCGCTGGCAGCGGGGTCAGGAAAACCCTGATAGCGGTGCCATTGCGACAGCGCGGTGAGGCGCAGGGCCAAGGTGCGCGGATTCAGCTTTTGCGCGAAGGCCAGCAGGTAGCGAATCACCATGGCTTCATCGCAGGGCAGCACGCCGCCCCAGGCCTGAAAGTGGCGGATGGCCGAGCGGTAGGTGCGACGGGTGTTGTCGGTGGTGGCCGCCGTGAGAAAGCGTTGGTGTTGCTGGGTCAACTGCTCGGGGGTGGTGAGCGTACCGTGGGTACTCGCAAGCGCCGCCGGTTCGTCGAGCCGCACCGGGGAGATGTTTTCATCGTTATTGCTTGCCGTCATCACGAAGCGCCTGTTTAGGCCATGTGTACCGCAGATTATAGACGCGACCGTCGATCGTAACGACTTAACTCACGATAACCCCGCTTATCGAGGGTTATTCGGCTGTTTTCCCGTGGTGTTCTATTCTGTACTTAAAGTGATGTATTACGTTTGCCATAATACGATACGAAAAAATCCGAGGTGTCCATGGCTCGTTCCGGTGTCCTCTATGTGCATGTCGCCAATGCGGCGGCCCGACTCGTGGCCGAGGGCAAGAACCCGACGATTGACAGCATCCGCGCCGCCTTGGGCGGAACCGGCAGCAAAAGCACCCTGGCCCCCTTGTTAAAACGCTGGAAAACCGCGCATCCAGGCACGCTGGCCCAGGCCGAGCTTGGATTGCCGGCCGAGCTGGTCCTGGCGGTGAAAGGTGTGTACGAAAAAGTTCAGACGGAGGCGGCCCTGCAAGTCGAGCAGGCTGAACAGCTGCATCAGACAGCCACCGCAGCGTTGCAGGAGCAGTTGCAGCAAGCTTGCGTGGAGCACGACGCGTTACTCACCGCTCAGGGGCAGCAAGCCCAAGTGCTGGCAGCCGCCACTACGCGCAGTCAAGGGCTAGCTGAAACCGTGCAGCGTCAGGAGGTGATCTTGGCCAGCCTGGGCAGTGAAAAGCTCGGCCTCGAACAGCGCTTGATTGACCGTGCCGGCGAGGTGGCCTCACTGACCCAACAACTGCAACAAACGCGGGGGCAATTTGAGCATTACCAGGTGTCGGTCGCTCAACAACGCGCCGACGAGCGCCAGAGCGCTGAACAACGCCACCAGCGCCTGGAACACGAACTGGCTGAACTCCGACAACGTCTGCTCATTCAGCAAGCACGCCTGGGCGAGTTGCAAGCTCAGGAGCAACGTCTGACACAAGACAACGACCACCTGCAGGACACCCTGCTCATAACCCAGGATGCGCTCACGCAGAGCCGAAGCGCGAATGAGCAGGTGGTCTATCAACTCACCGAGCTGAAGCAGATGCATCAGGCACTGGAACAGCGCCATGTCAATGGCGAGCAGCGTTTGGCTGAGATGCAGACGACCCTGGCCGTGGTCGAGAGGGAGCGGAGCCTTCTGGCGGAACGCTTCACCCAGGCTGAAACCCAATTGACCGGGCTGGCTGAAGAAAAGCAGCTCCTGCTGCAGGAGAAGGCGGTGCTATCCAGTCAACTCGCGGAGTTCAGGACTGAGGGTGGCAGGCCCTGATCCGAGCAATGCTCCCTGGGTGTTGGTCCATTTCCTGACACCGCGCCTGCTCGCCGCCTTTTGCGCACGATGCGAGCACTTTACGGGTGCACATGAACCGCAACTGTATTCAGGCATTGCGCCAGTCACTGAGCGCAACGGCAAAAAGAGTTGGGTACACCGGCGGTGGCAGCGTCCGCCAGGCGCTTGTGGAATGGTCGTGGGTAATTGCACAGACTTGCCCATTTGTTTGCATTCGACCTGACCAGCCATTTGCACCGGATTTGACCTGCACACTTCGTGGCCATGGCCGGCAAAGAACGACCAGTTCTCAGCCGGCCCTCACTACGGCGCCTGCTGGTCAAGTCGAATGCAGCGCCTTTTACCGACAGTAACGCGATAAAAACGGCTGTCCGTGCGCGGGCACTCATGTGGATTTGAATTCTTTTCCGCTGCTGGCTGATCCGGGCGCCTTACGACAAGCCAAGGTACCTCAACGCGTTGAGGCAACGTCTTTGCTCGCAAAATTCGACTCACCTAGCTGACGTTGGCCAACAGCCATTCTTTGAACGTGCGAGCTGACTCCGACAGTGATTGGGATCGGGGGTGGACGAGATAATCGTCTATACCCGTTGCATAGAACGAATCACTGACCCTGCGAATTTCACCTTTACGCAGAAGCTCTTCGGTCATGAATTCCCAGCCCAAGCCAATACCCATTCCCTGAAGAGTGGCATTCAGAGCAAGGGTGACCTGGTTGAACAGTTGAGCGTTTTTGGGGATCGCATAATCGATTCCAAAGTTGGCAAACCAGTTGATCCAGGTCGGCCAGTGCCATGCGCTCGGATCCAGGTGAATGAGTCGCTGAGAAAGAAGTTCTTCCGGCGAGAGGTTGCCCTGCAAGGGGTAGTCGACATGGCAAACAGGATAAATTCGCTCCTTGAACAGTAGATGGCTGTCCAGCGGGGCGCGCCATTGGTTGTCGCCATTCAAGATCCCAAAATCAAACTGCAAACAGGATTGCTCGGTCACTTCATTGACGGCATAAATGTTGATTGTGATGTCGGGATGTTCCACGTTGAAACGCGTAATACGTGGGAACAGCCAGTAATGTGAAACTGCGTGGGTGCAAGTCACCGTGACGCTTTTTACGTCCGACCAACGCCGTATGCGTGCCACCGAGTCATTCAGATTCTGAAAAATAGCGGTGATATCGCTTTGGAACTGGAGCCCTGCTTCGGTCAATTGCACCATCCGTGGCTCACGGGAAAAGAGTGCAACGCCCAGATTTTCCTCCAGCATTTGGATCTGCTTGCTCACCGCACTCTGCGTGACAAAAAGTTCTGCGGCTGCCTTGGTGAAGCTCCCATGGCGTGCCGCCGCCTCGAAAAAAACCAAAGCACCAAGCGGAGGAAGAGATCGAAAGGAGGTCTTCATTCTGAGCGCACCGTGTGGCCAAGCCTAATAAGCCTGCCAGACTAATACATTCCTTCATGGCATGCCACGATGCCAAGATATCCTTTGTTCTCCTTCCTGTGTTCCCCGATATTGAAGCCATCAGCCGTATCCCATTACGGACGCAGAAATCTTGTTGGCGGGCTGCTTCATTCCCGCTGCGGCTCCCCTGAACACAGGAATGGCTATGCAATATTCAGCTTGGCGCTTATTTAAAGAAGGTCTGTCCAATCACCAGAATTGGCCGGAAACGTGGGCTACTAAAACTGCCAAGCCACGGTATGACGTGGTCATCGTAGGCGGGGGCGGCCATGGTTTGGCAACCGCCTACTACCTGGCAAAAAACCACGGCATCCGAAATGTCGCAGTGTTGGAAAAGGGCTACATTGGTGGCGGGAACTCGGGACGCAATACCACCCTTGTTCGCTCCAACTACCTGTGGAATGAGTCCTCCCGCTTCTATGAGCATTCCTTAAAATTATGGGAAGACCTGACCCAGGACATCAACTACAACGTCATGTTCAGTCAGCGTGGCATCTACTCGCTGGGTCATAGCCTGCAAGACATGCGTGACATGGAGCGTCGCGTCAGTGCGAACGTGCTCAATGACATCGATGCTGAAATGGTGAGCCTGGAGGAACTGAAGGATCGGATCCCCCACCTGAATCTTTCGGACAAAGCTCGTTATCCAGTCATGGGTGCCGCCTATCAAGCTCGCGGCGGCACGGCTCGGCACGATGCCGTAGTCTGGGGGTTCGCCCGAGCCGCGTCGCGCCTGGGCGTCGACATCATCCAAGGATGCGAAGTCCTCGATTTCGAGCGTGAGAACGATCAGATCAAGTCGGTCAAAACCAACCAGGGCGTGATCAGGGCTGACAAGGTTGCGATTGTGGTGGCTGGTCACACGTCGGTACTGGCCAATAAGGCCGGGGTGCGCTTGCCCATATCCAGTCACCCTTTGCAGGCCTTTGTATCCGAGCCCATGAAACCAGTGCTCGATACCGTAGTAATGTCCAATGCCGTGCATGGCTACATCAGCCAGTCTGACAAGGGCGACCTGGTCATAGGCGCGGGTATCGATAGCTACAACGGCTATTCGCAGCGAGGCAGCCCCCACGTGATCGAGCATACCGCGCAAGCGATCCTCGAACTGTTCCCTTGCTTCAGCCGTGTCCGGATGAACCGCCAATGGGCCGGCATCGTAGACACCTGCCCGGACGCCTGCCCGATCATTAGCAAGACCAAGGTGAAAGGCTTGTACGTAAACGGCGGCTGGGGCACAGGAGGGTTCAAGGCGACGCCAGGATCTGGACACGTCTTCGCAGCCACCATCGCCAACGACCATCCCCATCCACTGGCAGAACCCTTCAGCATCGAGCGGTTTAGCACAGGGCATTTGATTGATGAGCACGGTGCCGCCGGCGTCGCCCACTGATCCCTATTTAGCGCAGGTCAACCATGTTACGCATCCATTGCCCGCACTGCGGGGAGCTACGTGACGAAGAGGAATTCGTCTATCGGGGCGAAGCCTTTATCGAACGCCCCCTCGATCCGGAAGCGCTCAACGACGAGCAGTTCGGTGACTACCTGTTCATGCGCGAAAACCCCATGGGGTTGATGTACGAGAACTGGTATCACGCCGGCGGTTGCCGCCACTTCCTGGTCGCTGCCCGGAACAACGTCACCAATGAAATCCATGGCAGCTGGATCATGGCCGAAGCACCAAAGGGAGGCCGAAAGTGAAAACATTTCGGATGAGCAGTACCGGTGCCCACGAATGGGTGGATCGCAATCGTGTGATCAACTTCACGTGGAACGACATCCCTCTCCAGGGAGTGGCAGGAGACACCCTGGCTTCGGCGCTGCTGGCCAATGGCGTCGAAACCGTTGGCTGCAGCTTCAAGTATGGACGCCCAAGAGGCATCGTGTCCGCCGGTGTCGAAGAGCCGAATGCGCTCGTCGCACTGGAGCAGGAGGGATACTACGTACCCAACGTCAAGGCGACAGAAGTCGAGCTGTACGAAGGGCTGCGCGCTCGCTCGGCGACGGCGGATCCAGCTGGGCCGAAAGACGTCAAGGCATTGTTCAAGCCGCTGCACCGCTTCATGCCAGTCGGCTTCTACTACAAAACCTTCCAGAAGCCCAAGCGCCTCTGGCCTCACTACGAGCACTTCCTGCGAAAAATGGCGGGTTTCGCTCCGTCAGCCACCGAGGTGGATGCAGAAACCTACGACCATAACCATATCCACGCGGATGTAGCGATTGTCGGTGGCGGTTCGGCGGGACTCGCTGCGGCTTTGGAAATTGGACTGTCAGGCTGCGCCGTCGTGCTGGTCGATGAGCGTCAACGCCTGGGCGGCAATTGGTTCTTGGACGCCGAGGCACAAGTAGAGGGGGAAGCCGCTGCACGGTGGATTACCGACGCTATCGCTCGCCTGAAGAAAATGCCCAACGTGCGCTTGCTTACTCGCACGACAGCCTATGCACTAATGGATCACAACCTGATACAAGCCCTCGAACGGGTACAGGATCATGTGCCAATCGCCCGTCGTAAAGAAGGCGTGAGACAGAGGCTTCATAAGATTCGTGCCACACGCGTCATTCTTGCGACCGGTTCCCATGAGCGTCTGTTGGCGTTCGACAATAACGATTTGCCCGGTATTTTTCAGGCGAGCGCACTGCAAAGCTACATGCAGTTGCAAGGTGTGCTGCCGGGGCGCTCGGTCACTGTGTTCACCAACAACGACAGTGGCTACGCCTTGGTTAAAGATCTGCTCCAGCGGGGGCAATCTGTAACCGCCGTCATCGATTGCCGTGCTGCAATTTCGGCAGATCTAAAGTCGCTGCTGAATACGCACCGCATTGCGCTCCACCTTGGATCCGCTGTTATGTCGGCCAAGGGATGTGGGCGTCTTGAATCCGTTGAGCTGCAAGCAGTCAGCCTTGACGTTCATTGTTCATGGATTAACTCGGGCCGGATCTCACGCATTGAAACTGACTTGCTCGCAATCGCGGGTGGGTGGAGTCCGGTTGTGCATCTTGACTGTCATACCGGTGCCAAGCCTGTCTGGTCTGACAAAGCATGCGCGTTCTTGCCCACCACCGATGGGAGGGATCGCAGTTATGCAGGCGCTTTGATGGGCCTGGTGCAAACGTCTGACTGTGTGGCTTCAGGACGTAATGCTGCGCGGGAAACACTCTTGGCCATGGGGCAGAATGCGGCTCCTGCCGAGTCTGTAAATACCGATCACTCTATCAACTGTGCTCCCTTTTTCCGCAGCCCCGGCTGGAACGGCAAACAGTTCGTGGACTTGCAGAACGATGTGATGTCGAAAGACATCGCCTTGGCAATCCGCGAAAACTTCCGCAGCATTGAACATATCAAGCGTTACACCGCATTAGGCTTCGGAACCGATCAAGGCAAAACGGGCAACGTCGTGGGTGTGGCGATTGCGAGTGAGGTCATGGGCATCTCCATGTCGCTGGTGGGAACCACAACTTACCGCCCGGCCTATACACCGGTCACTTTTGGCGCGCTCGCGGGAGAGTTTGTAGGTGATCTGTTCTTGCCGGAGCGTCACACGCCGATGCATTTCTGGCATCTGGCTCACGGGGCAGAATGGGAAAATGTCGGTCAGTGGAAGCGTCCCTGGTACTTCCCCCGCTTGGGTGAAGACCTGCATGAAGCAGTTCACCGCGAGTGCCTTGCCGTTCGTGAAGGCGTAGCGATGATGGACGCCTCGACCCTTGGCAAGATTGACATCCAAGGGCCCGACGCGCGCGAGTTCCTCAACCGCATCCTTCCCAACGATTGGTCGACGATCAAGCGTGGCCAGTGCCGCTATACCGTCATGCTTGATGAAAACGGCATGGTGATAGACGACGGAGTGACCGCGTGCCTGGGTGACCAGCATTTCATCATGACCACGACCACGGGCGGCGCTGCGAGCATGTTCGTGAACCTCGAAGCGTGGCTGAAAACCGAATGGCCAGAACTGCGTGTTTACCTAACGTCGGTGACCGATCACTGGAGCACTACCGCCCTGGTGGGCGAACACAGCCGAGCTGTTCTGAAATCCCTTTGCCCTGAGCTGCATGTGGAGAATGAAGCGTTTCCTTTCATGCACTGGCGGGAATCGAAGATTCTCGGGGTGCCGGTAATGATCATGCGCATCAGCTTCTCCGGTGAGTTGGCCTATGAAATCAATGCACAGGCCAACTATGGCGAGGCCGTCTGGGATGCGATCTATCGTGCAGGCCAGCCTTACTCCATTACGCCTTATGGGACTGAAAGCCTGCACGTTCTGCGGGCCGAAAAAGGCTTCCCGATCATAGGGCAAGACACCGACGGCTCGGTCTCTCCGATGGATCTGGGAATGAACTGGATCTTGTCGAAAAAGAAACCACACAGTCACCTGGGCAAGCGTGCGCTGGCAAGACCTTACATGAACAAGCCTGATCGGAAGCATTTCGTGGGACTACTCACGGATGACCCCAAGACCGTCATTCCTGAGGGATCGCAGATCATTGATGCCGTGGACAGCAAGACGTCCATTGGCCATGTGACCTCCAGCTACTTCAGCCCGATCCTCAACCGGTCTATTGCGTTGGCGATGCTTGAGGGCGGGCGTCAACGGCAAGACCAACAGGTGTTTGCAGCCCATCACAGCGGCCTGCGGATTTCGGCCAAAGTTAGCGACACCGTTTTCTATGACAAAGAGGGAGCACGTCAAAATGTCTGAATTGGCACGCTATCGCACGGCCCTTGAGCCATTTACGGAAGAGTTGGCTGCCCTGGCCACCGCGCAATTGTCGATTTCCGAAAAGCGTGAGCACGGATTCATCACCCTGCGAGGCGAGCTTCATTCTCCGGCAGTTGAGCAGGATTACGCACGACTGGGCCTCAAGGCTCCCTCACAGCCGTTGAGCTACACCGGCGAAGCCAGGGCGCGACTGTTGTGGGTGTCCCCGGATGAGTGCCTCTTGGTGTGTGCACCCGGAACCAAACAACACTGGCTCGAACGACTCACCGACCCGTCGATCCAGGCCTTGGCGGTCATCGATACGTCTGGCACCTACAGCTATCTGGAGCTGTCAGGCGAGCAAGTTGAGGCATGTCTTGGCAAGGTTTGCCCCTACAACTTTGGTGCAGGCTCCTTTCCCGTCGGGAAGGTCGTAGGGTCGGTCATCAAGGGTATCCCCTGCATGTTCGTAAGGGTTGAACCCTACCGATTCCAGGTTCTCGTTCGCTTCTCGTTTGCCAACTACGTGTTCCGCTTGCTCAGCCATGCCACGGCGGAGTTCAACCAACGGCACTCGGCATGAAGACTCAATCCGTCCAAACCAAAGCAGTATCGTCAAAGGAGACTCCCATGAGAAAGCTTGTGTTGACCTTGGCCTGTGATGACCGAAAGGGAATCGTGGCCGCTGTTGGTAACTTCATCGCCGCACAAAGCGGAAACATCATGGAGAGTGGGCAATACGTTGATACGGACAACAATCGCTTTTTCATGCGGGTGTGTTTCGTGCTGGGCCATGGCATGACAGCGGATGATTTCCGCAACGGCTTTGAGCCGGTAGCGCTGGCTTACGGCATGGAGTGGAAGGCCTACGACATGGACGTCAAACCACGCGTCATGATCATGGTGTCTCAGCTGGGTCATTGCCTGAATGATCTTCTGTACCGCAACAGCATCCAGCAACTACCGATGGAGCTGGTATCGATCGTATCCAACCACGACCGCTTTCAACGTCGTGCTGAACACGAAAACATTCCCTTCTACCATCTGCCGGTCAGTGCCGAGAACAAGGTTGCGCAGGAAGAACGCCTTCTTGAGCTGGTTCGTGAGCAAAAGATCGACCTCGTCATCCTTGCTCGCTACATGCAGGTATTGACCGACGATTTATCGCGCGAGCTGGCCGGTCAGGTCATCAACATTCACCACTCGTTTTTGCCGAGCTTCAAAGGCGCACGCCCCTATCACCAAGCCCACAAGCGCGGCGTGAAACTCATTGGTGCGACGGCTCACTATGTGACGGCTGACCTGGATGAGGGGCCGATCATCGAGCAGAACGTGCAGCGGATCGATCACGCAATAACGGCAGACGAAATGGTTGCCATCGGGCGCGACACTGAGTGTCAGGTGCTGTCCCGCGCAGTCAAACTCCACCTCGAACACAGGATTTTGCTCAATGAAGATCGCACCGTCATTTTCCGCTGATTCCCCGCTTGTCGTTGACGGCAAAGCAGCCGCTCAAAAGGTGTTGAGTGAGGTTCGTCAACGCGTCGAGCTTGAAGGATTCAGGCCGGGATTGGCGGTCATATTGGTGGGCAGTGATCCCGCCAGTGCTGTGTACGTTAGGAACAAAAGCGTGCAAGCCGAAGCATGCGGATTTCTATCCCGGCAGTACGACTTATCGGAAGAGACACCCGAAGAACATTTGTTATCACTGATAACGAAGCTGAACGGTGACCCTGAAATCCACGGCATCCTCGTCCAACTGCCCTTGCCACGGCATATCGATGCGTCAAAAGTGATCCAGGCAATTCACCCGCTGAAGGATGTAGATGGCTTTCACTACATGAACGTCGGTCACCTAGCGACTGGTAGCGTGAGTGACGCATTAATCCCATGCACTCCATCGGGTGCGTTGGTGCTCATTCATCAAGTGTTAGGCAATAACCTGAGTGGTAAGCACGCGGTGATCGTCGGGCGCTCGAACATAGTTGGTAAACCGATGGCTAGCCTTCTGTTACAGCAAAACTGCACCGTGACGATTGTTCACAGTCATACGCCAGATCCTGCCGCTATCGCTCGGCAGGCAGACATACTCATTGCAGCTGTGGGTGTTCCAAAGCTGATTACGGCTGATTGGATCAAACCTGGAGCAGTGGTCATCGATGTTGGCATCAACCGAATCGACAGTGATGGTAAGTCACGTTTGGTCGGCGACGTTGATTATGAGGCAGCGCTGACACGTGCTTTTGCAGTTACGCCAGTACCTGGCGGTGTTGGCCCAATGACCATTGCACTGCTCATGCGCAACACGTTGGACGCAGGATTAAGGATTAGACGCAAGAACGCTAAGTGCTGAAGAAGATCGCCTAGGAGGCGACTTCGACATAACAACGATGTGCTTACTGAGCAACTTTAACTGCCACCTGAAACGCAAACTATAAATAAAGGTGTAAAGCTCAATGTCCAATTCTATTTCCGGGCAGGGCGCATTGGCGCCCGGCTTTAAGCAAAGACACATCACGATGCTGTCCATCGCCGGGATCATTGGCGCAGGACTTTTCATAGGTTCCGGGCATGCAATTGCCGTAGCGGGGCCAGCCGTCATATTGGCTTACGTCATGGCTGGGGCATTGGTTATCCTGGTCATGCGCATGCTTGGCGAAATGGCCGTGGCTTCGCCGGACACAGGCTCATTTTCCACCTATGCCGATAAGGCTATCGGCCCATGGGCAGGTTTCACGATTGGCTGGCTGTACTGGTGGTTCTGGGTGCTGGTTATCCCCTTGGAAGCCATCGCTGCCGCCGCTGTATTGAACAGCTGGTTTCCAGGTATCGAGACATGGTTTTTTGCCTTCGGCATCACTGCGTTTTTGACGGTGACCAACTTGTTCAGTGTTGCAAAGTACGGCGAGTTTGAGTTCTGGTTTGCCATGTTGAAGATCGTTGCGATCATCGCCTTCATCGCTTTGGGGGCTGCCGTACTCCTGGGGTTTGTCCCGGAGCGAAGCGCGAGCGGGATAAGTCAACTGATTTCCACTCACGGCGGCTTTATGCCTAATGGTTTTGGAGCCGTGATCGGTGCATTGCTCACAACGATGTTCAGCTTCATTGGCACTGAAGCGGTCACAATTGCAGCCGCTGAATCTAAAGACCCCGCCCGCAACATCGCTAAAGCGACGAAGTCAGTCATTTGGCGGATCTGCTTGTTCTACCTGGCATCCATTTTCATAATCGTCTCCATCGTAGCGTGGAACGACCCGTTGCTGCCCGTACAGGGATCGTACCAGCGGGCGTTGGAGCTAATGAATATTCCACATGCCAAGGCGATGGTCGACATGGTGGTTCTGGTCGCGGTGGCCAGCTGCTTGAACTCGGCGATCTACATCTCATCAAGGATGGTTTTTTCACTCAGCAAGCGCGGGGATGCGCCGAAGATGCTGGGTAAGACATCGCGTCAAGGTGTTCCGTTCATGGCCGTACTCGCCAGCACGGCAATCGGCTTAATCACCACAGCGTTGAATTTTTTTGCGCCGACAGAAGTCTTCAACTTCCTCTTGGCAAGTTCCGGAGCCATTGCGTTGCTGGTTTATCTAGTGATCGCGGTCTGCCAACTGCGCATGCGCTATAGGCTTGAACGTAGCCGTCAGCCAATAAAACTCAAGATGTGGATGTTTCCTGTGCTCACCTGGCTGGTCATCGTATTCATTCTCGGTGCATTGACAACGATGGTTGTATTACCGGCACATCGAGGTGAAGTTTCGGCGACCGCATTATTGTCCATAGTGATCACGGCGCTTGGGTTGCTGAATCAAAGGAAGCGGTCGAATCTGAAAGGGATAAGTGAGCGGAGCTTTAGTAGCCACTCTTGAGCGCCGTCGATTAAGGTCAGCGGTATTATTGAGTGCGCACGCCCAGCGGTGTAAACGGCGTTCCAGGAGGAAGACGGCCTAGAACAACGTCGAAGCTAGAGGAGTTGCCGTGGCGGGTTGAAGGAGATCTGGATTCTACAACCCATTGCACCTTCGCAAGCACACTGTATTCACAAGTCAGAGGTGGCCGATGCGATCAGAGCGCTGCAAGGACCGGTCGATACCTAGCATCAAATGTACTGTGTATTCGCTCATGCAGGTCACGGCCATTATCCTCGTAACGCTCAGGAGAAAAGTGCACCGCCAAAACCTCGTCCTTGTGCAGCTCTTGACTAGTCCTGATAGCCAGGAGCAAGTGCTGCTAAAGGAGCCAGGTATTTAGAAACCGCTTGCAAGCATGAACATAACGCAGAAATATCCTCTTGGAGGGCCATCGCCTGTTCCCAAATACTGTCGACATCACTGGTAGCCACGGTGAGGGGGAAACCTTCCAGTACCGTCATGGCCATGGCATGCAGGCGTAAGAAGTCGTCCCGAATGCTGCCGCCCCCTCCGATTTCAGCAAGACAGGCATCCAGCCGGTCGACCAAGTTAAGCAATTGAGAGGTGTCGTAGCTCGCGCGCAGAGAGTCGAGTGCCTTGGTATCGACGTCCCCATAGGGTGTCACTCGAAACGAAGCCGGCGGGATGTCCATCAATTCGCCTCCTCAACTTTGCTATTGGGCATCTGTTGCGCACGCATTGAGCCCGCAGCCTGCTGGAAAATGGAATCCTTGATCCAGGGCTCCGGTGGGCGCTTGAGTTTCAGGTTGAACTCCCCAAAGCGTTTGACATTGCTAGTCAGGTAGGGGCTGAGAAACGATACATCTTCATCGGTAAACTGCCAGCCATCACGGGCGAGCTTTTGCAGGATGCGCATCATGTCGACGGTGTTCTGCAAGATCACCGAGGACGCGATCATATCGTTGTAGCGCAAGCGCTTCTGTTGCTCATCTGGATCGTTCTCGGCGATCACATCGCCGCCGAAGGACAGCCACTTCGAGAAACCGTTGTAGGACTCGATCTTGTTGGTATTGGCGGTTACTTCTTGGCGCAATTCACGATTGCCAATCCATTTGAGTAGGAAAACGGTCCGGATCACACATCCCAGCTCCTGCGCTGCATGGTAGAGCTTGTTGCGCCGACTGTAAGAACCGAGTTTACGCAGCAGCATTGGCGAGGATATTTTGCCAGCCTGAATCGACAGCGCCACCTGCATCAGATCCTGCCAATGGGTTTCTATCTGGCTCCAGTTGACGGTATCAGTGAAGAGGCTGTTGATATGCTTGTACTTGGCCGAGCGATCGGGCCGATACATGACCAGGTTGCGCCAGTTGCGGATGCGAGGCATTAAATTGATACCCAGTAAATGGGTGAATGCAAACACCGTCGCAGACTGGCCTTGAGTGTCTGAATAAACCGTATCGACTTCAACACTATGATCCGCTTTCAGCAAGCCCTCGATGACATAGATAGCCTCCCAGATGCCCGGTGGGATGAAGTGCTGAAAGACAGCAATGTAGTTATTTGCCACATGCCGGTAGGCGACGGCGCCCATCTTGCGATAACGGAAGTGGTAGCCCGCGAGCAAGTTTTCATCGTAGAAATCGAACTGAGTTCCGTCCGCAGCAACAGCTTTGCCGTCTCCCCATAGTTTGGGCAGATCGAGCTGGAGATAGAGCTCGACCAACTCCCGGTTGGCCTTATCCAGCTTGTCGAGTGGCAGGTGCCGACGATTGGTGTAGGACAGCATGTGTGGGGTCACATTACCCGCCAGATGGCGAGCAGCCTGATTCGGTCCTAGGTTGCAACCCATGGCGAAGATCGTCATCAGGTAGCGCTCGGCCGGTTCCTTTAGCTTGGGATCGCTACCGGACATCGGTCCGAAATGGCGGGTGAATTGAATCCAATGTTCGATGTTTGCCATGATGTCGAGCACATGCCTGGCGGGCATACGCTGAGTAATCGCCGTTTGTAGCGAGATCGCTGAAGGAGGGATGTCACGGGCGACTACGCGCCGTAGCACTGGTTCGCCCGCCTCATTAATCGACACGTCACCACGGCAGCTGGGGAATTTGTCATCCAGTTGCTTAGCGGTACTTTCAAGTTGCTCCTTCAAGCTGGCGACAAACTCTTTGGCGGTACTCGGCAGGCCAACCTTTTCGCAGTACTCTGGCAAACGCACCAGACACTCATCCCAAGGCAGCAACTGTTTGCGGTAGTCCGCAAACGACTCCGAGCCCAGTACACAGATATCGCCAGAGCGAAGTTCGTTGGCTAGGTGGGAAAACACACAGACTTCAAGGAAGCGCCGGTTGGTTGGTGGCCCTTCGCTGGATGATCGCCGGACGACTTTCATCCAGCGGTCCGACGCAAACGACAAGTCCACATGCTCGTCGACCCACTCCCTATGCAGGTTCTCGTTATCCTGTACCAACAACAGAGCCTCGATCAGCGAGCGGTCCTGGGTTGTTGGCTCCAGCTGCAACAGGTGACTCAAACGGAACAGCAATGAGCGATGAGACTTGAAGTGCTTCCAGAGTAGCGGGAAATAGTTATTGCCGCCCGTGGCCTGAACCTCGGCACAGGCCTCGCGAAGACGGTCAATATTCCCTTCAGGTGAGAGGTACTCTCGGATCAGGCTCCCAGCTTCCTGGTCGTCCGGCTCCTGCGCCAAAATTTCAAGTACTCCTCCTAAGGTTCCAACCAG
>NZ_JALLIZ010000009.1:0-318725 GCF_023242345.1 Pseudomonas sp. MWU12-2037
AGGTCAAAAGCACCGCAAAAACGACTATGGGAGCCTGCGGCTCCCATAGTCTTGGTTTCTATCTATAAAGCAGCATTACTCGGCCTTGAGGGTAATCCGCGCAAACGCTTTCTTACCGGCCTGGCAAACATGGGTAGCACCGAGCTTGTATATAAAGGCGCGATCGACAACCTCACCATCTATACGCACGCCACCGGAACCCAGCAGATCACGAGCGACCGCCGAGTTCTTCACCAGACCGGCCTTATTGAGGACGGCAGCAATCGGCATGTCTTCAGTCGCACTGATTTCAACTTCAGGCAGATCATCCGGCAACTCGCCTTCCTTCATGCGATTACCTGCCGCACGATGAGCATTGGCCGCAGCCTCCTCACCATGGAAACGCGCGACGATCTCTTCAGCCAGCTTGATCTTGACATCACGCGGGTTGGCACCCGCCTCGACATCCTTGCGCAGCTGATTGATCTCATCCATCGAGCGGAAGCTCAACAACTCGAAGTAACGCCACATCAGCGCATCCGGGATCGATACCAGCTTGCCATACATGACACCCGGTGCTTCCTGGATCCCGACATAGTTACCCAAAGACTTGGACATCTTCTTCACGCCATCCAGCCCTTCGAGCAATGGCATGGTGAGAATGCACTGGGCCTCCTGACCATAGGCGCGTTGCAGCTCACGCCCCATCAGCAGGTTGAACTTCTGGTCGGTACCGCCCAACTCGACATCCGCGCGCAGCGCAACGGAGTCATAGCCCTGTACCAGCGGGTAGAGGAACTCATGGATGGCGATTGGCTGGTTGTTGGTATAGCGCTTGTCGAAGTCGTCGCGCTCGAGCATGCGCGCCACGGTGTACTGCGACGTCAGGCGAATGAAGTCCGCCGGCCCCATCTGATCCATCCAGGTGGAGTTGAACGCCACCTCGGTCTTGGCCGGATCAAGGATCTTGAATACCTGGGCCTTGTAGGTCTCGGCATTCTCGAGAACCTGTTCACGGGTCAACGGTGGACGCGTGGCGCTCTTGCCGCTCGGATCACCGATCAAGCCGGTGAAGTCGCCGATCAGAAAGATCACCTGATGCCCCAGATCCTGGAACTGGCGCAGCTTGTTAATAAGGACTGTGTGCCCCAGGTGCAGATCCGGTGCCGTCGGGTCGAAGCCGGCCTTGATACGCAGCGGCTGGCCACGCTTGAGCTTCTCGACCAATTCGGACTCGACCAACACCTCTTCCGCACCACGCTTGATCAGCGCGAGCTGCTCTTCAACCGACTTCATAACCAACCTGCAAGGCTCAGATTCAAAGGGGACCAACCATACAAGATCGCCGCCCAAATACAAGTTTTGCCCGGCATACGGGCACGAAACGCCCGTCCGCACATGACAGACTTGCTTCAGGGATGATTTGGTTATATTTTATACAGTTATTTCATCTTCATCATGTCATTCATCTTTTCCAATTCATCTTCTTCAAAGCCAAATTACCTATGACCACAGAGCCGACTAAAGCGCCCCCGCTTTATCCGAAGACCCACCTGCTGGCCGCAAGTGGGATCGCCGCCCTTCTCAGCCTGGCGCTACTGGTATTTCCTTCCAGTGACGTAGAAGCCAAGAAGACAACGCTGAACCTGGAGCTGGAAACCCCAGCCGATCAACTGACACAAGACAAAGACGCCGTCGAACTCGATCAAGCCACAAATGAAGGCAATCCATCGCCTTTCGCCCAGATCGACAACAGCGCCGAAGACACCCAGGAAACCGCCAAGACCGCCCCGGCCCCCGAGGAAAAGAAGCTCCCCGGCCATAGGGAGGTCACCGTAGCCCGCGGCGACACGCTTTCCACGCTGTTCGAAAAGGTCGGGCTGCCTGCTGCTTCAGTACATGAGGTCTTGGCCAGCGATAAACAAGCCAAGCTGTTTTCCCAGCTCAAGCATGGCCAGGTCCTGCAGTTCGAACTGACTCCCGACGGCCAGTTGACCAACCTGCACAGCCAGGTCAGCGACCTTGAGACCATCACCCTGACCAAGGGCGCGAAAGGCTTCACCTTCAAGCGCGTGATCACCCAGCCGGTGGTTCGTTCAGCCTACGTGCACGGCGTGATCAACAGCTCGCTGTCGCTCTCTGCCCAACGTGCCGGCATGCCCCACAGCCTGACCCGCGAAATGGCCCATGTATTCGGCTACGACATCGACTTCGCCCAGGACATCCGCCCCGGCGACGAATTCGAAGTGATCTATGAACAGAAAGTGCTCAACGGCAAGACCGTCGGCACCGGCAACATTCTGTCCGCACGCTTCACCAACCGCGGCAAGACCTTCACCGCCGTGCGTTACACCAACAAGCAAGGTGTCAGCAACTACTACACCGCTGACGGCAACAGCATGCGCAAGGCCTTTATCCGCACCCCCGTGGACTTCGCCCGCATCAGCTCGCGCTTTTCCATGGGCCGCAAGCACCCGATCCTGAACAAGATCCGCGCCCACAAAGGCGTCGACTACGCAGCCCCGCGCGGTACGCCGATCAAGGCCGCCGGCGACGGCAAGGTGATATTGGCTGGTCGTCGCGGCGGCTACGGCAACACCGTGATCATCCAGCACGGTAATACCTACCGGACCCTGTACGGTCATATGCAGGGTTTTGCCAAGGGCATCCAGACCGGCAGCAACGTCAAGCAGGGCCAGGTGATCGGCTATATCGGCACCACCGGCCTGTCGACCGGCCCGCATCTGCATTACGAGTTCCAGGTCAATGGCGTGCACGTCGACCCGCTGGGCCAGAAACTGCCCATGGCCGATCCGATCGCCAAGTCCGAACGCGCCCGCTTCCTGCAACAGAGCCAGCCGTTGATGGCGCGCATGAACCAGGAAAAACCCAGCAAAGTCGCCTCGGCCAAACGGTAAACCACAATGCTCTACATAGGTGTGATGTCCGGAACCAGTCTCGATGGGCTGGACATTGCCCTGGTAGCGCTCGACGGTTCCATCCGGCTGCTGGCCAGCCACTACATTCCCATGCCCGAGGCCTTGCGCGTCGAGTTGCTTGGCCTGTGCGCCAGCGGCCCAGACGAAATTGCCCGCTGCGCCATCGCCGAGCAGAACTGGGTGACCCTCGCCGCCCAGGGCATCCATACCCTGCTGGAGCAACAAGGGCTCGCGCCGGGCGCCATTCGCGCCATCGGCAGTCACGGCCAGACTATCCGCCACGAACCGGCACGCGGCTTTACCGTGCAGATCGGCAACCCGGCCTTATTGGCGGAGCTGACCGGTATTACCGTCGTCGGCGACTTCCGCCGCCGCGATGTGGCCGCCGGCGGTCAGGGCGCGCCACTGGTTCCCGCCTTCCATGAAGCACTTTTCGAAGAACGCGCAGGCCATCGCGCGGTACTGAATATCGGCGGTTTCAGCAATCTGAGCCTGATCGAGCCCGACAAGGCGGTCTCCGGTTTCGACTGCGGCCCTGGCAACGTGCTGCTCGACGCCTGGATTCAGGATCAACGCAACGAATCCTATGACCGTAACGGCCAATGGGCGGCCAGCGGCCAGGTGGAGCCCGCGCTGCTGCTGGCACTGCTCAGCGATCCGTTCTTCCAGACCAAGGGTCCGAAAAGCACCGGTCGCGAAGTATTCAACCTGCCCTGGCTGAAGCAGCACCTGAGTCACCTTCCGCCCCTCGCGGCCGAAGACATCCAGGCCACCTTGCTCGAACTCAGCGCACGGACCATCGTTGAGTCACTGACTGGCGCCCAGGAGAACACCGAAGAATTGCTGGTGTGTGGCGGCGGCGCCCATAACGCGGCACTTATGGCTCGACTCAGCCAATTGCTGCCGGCCACTCGGGTTGCCAGCACCGCCACCCACGGCGTGGACCCCGACTGGGTCGAAGCCATGGCCTTCGCCTGGCTGGCCCGGTGCTGCCTTGACGGCATCGCCGCCAATCGCCCCAGCGTCACCGGTGCCCGCGGCCTGCGGGTACTGGGCGCGATCTACCCGGCCTGACACACAGCAAAACGCCGCGAAATTCGCGGCGTTTAGGGTAAAGCACAAGCAATGATCAGATCGAGAACGACGACCCGCAACCACAGGTGGTGGTGGCATTCGGGTTCTTGATCACAAACCGCGAGCCTTCCAGGCCTTCCTGGTAATCCACCTCTGCGCCCGCCAGGTACTGGAAGCTCATTGGATCGACCACCAGGCTGACGCCTTCGCGCTCGACGATGGTGTCGTCATCGGCCACTTCTTCATCGAAGGTGAAACCGTACTGAAACCCAGAACAACCGCCGCCCGTAACGAATACGCGCAGCTTCAAGCGATCATTGCCCTCTTCATCGACCAGGCTCTTCACCTTGTGCGCGGCACCGTGGGTGAATTGCAAAGCCGTGGGGGTGAAGGATTCGACGCTCATGCTGACTATCTCCCGGCGTTACGCCGCCATAATGCGTGATGACGGGCATTATCCGCTTCTCCTAGAAAAGCGGTCAACTATTGTTATGGTATATCAATCAACCCGGGCGACCTCACAGAATGCAAGAAGGCCCGTTTAACGGGCCTTCCTGGCGAACGCGAGCGACGCCTTACGGCAGCATGCCGGCATGGGACAGGCCCAGACGCTCGTCCAGACCGAACAGGATGTTCAGGTTCTGCACCGCCTGGCCCGAAGCGCCCTTGACCAGGTTGTCGATCACCGACAACACCACCACCAGGTCGCCATCCTGCGGACGGTGCACGGCAATCCGGCAGACGTTGGCGCCACGCACGCTACGGGTTTCCGGATGGCTACCAGCTGGCATCACGTCGACGAACGGCTCGTTGGCATAACGCTCCTCGAACAGCGCCTGCAGATCCACCGAGCGGTCGACCACGGTCGCGTATAGCGTGGAGTGGATACCCCGGATCATCGGCGTGAGGTGCGGCACGAAGGTCAGGCCCACATCATGGCCGGCAGCGCGGCGCAGTCCCTGACGAATTTCCGGCAGGTGACGGTGCCCCTTGACCGCATAGGCCTTCATGCTTTCGGAGGTTTCCGAGTACAGCGAACCGACACTGGCACCGCGACCGGCACCGCTGACACCCGACTTGCAGTCAGCGATCAACCGCGTGGTATCCGCCAGTCCCGCCTCAAGCAGCGGCAGGAAACCCAACTGGGTCGCGGTCGGATAGCAACCCGGCACGGCAATCAGACGGGCTTGCTTGATCTTCTCTCGGTTCACTTCCGGCAGACCGTAGACCGCCTCTTCCAGCAACGCCGGGGCACCGTGGGGTTGGCCGTACCACTTGGCCCACTCTTCGGCGTCCTGCAGACGGAAGTCGGCGGACAGATCGATCACCTTGGTACCGGCGGACAACAGCTCACCGGCCAGGGCATGGGCCACACCATGGGGCGTGGCGAAGAACACCACGTCGCAGGCAGCAAGGGCATTGATGTCCGGAACGCTGAACGCCAGGCCGTCGTAGTGGCCACGCAGGTTCGGGTACATATCGGCCACGGCGAGGCCCGCCTCGGATCGCGAAGTGATGACTGCCACTTCTGCCTGCGGATGCTGTGCCAACAGACGCAGCAATTCGACACCGGTGTAACCCGTGCCGCCGACGATACCGACCTTGACCATGACCTACCCTCAACGAAACCACTGGAAAGCCCACGATAATAGGGGCCGCGCGCGCCTGCGACAACCGTCAAGGTGACGTGCGGACGCTCAAGCCTCTACTATTCGACCTACCGTGAACCTGGGAATAACTAAAAATGCTCTATCTGTGGGTCAAAGCCTTTCATATCGTCAGTGTCGTCTGCTGGTTTGCCGGCCTGTTCTATCTACCACGCCTGTTCGTCTACCACGCCCAGAGCGAGGACAGCGTCAGCAAGGAACGCTTCAGCGTCATGGAGCGCAAACTGTATCGCGGGATCATGGGCCCGGCGATGATCGCCACGCTGATCTTCGGCGGCTGGCTGATCGCTCTCAACCCGAGCCTCTTCAGCCAGGGCGGCTGGATCCACGCCAAACTGACCCTGGTGGTGGTGCTGATCGGCTACCACCATATGTGCGGCGCCCAGGTGAAACGTTTTGCCCGTGGCGAAAACACCCGTAGTCATGTCTTTTATCGCTGGTTCAATGAAGTGCCGGTTCTGCTATTGCTGGCTATTGTCATTCTGGTCGTTGTCCGACCGTTCTAGCTACACGTCACCCATCCCTGATCGGAGCACTCTCCATGTCGCTGCCCGCCCTGCTCGAACAACGCCTGCGCTTGCCCGTGGTGGCCGCGCCGATGTTCCTGATTTCCAACCCGCAACTGGTGCTCGCCTGCTGCCGCAATGGGGTGGTGGGCAGTTTCCCGGCCCTGAACCAGCGCGAAAGCAGCGGCTTCAAGGCCTGGCTGGAGGAAATCGAAGCGGGCCTGGCGACCCTGGATAATCCGGCGCCATACGCCGTCAACCTGATCGTGCACAACAGCAACCCACGGCTACAGGCGGATCTGCAGATCTGCATCGAACACAAGGTGCCGATCGTCATCACCAGCCTGGGCGCGGTCAAGGAACTGGTGGACGCCGTACACAGCTACGGTGGCCTGGTGTTCCACGATGTGACTACCCGCCGCCATGCCGAAAAAGCCGCCGAGGCCGGTGTCGACGGACTGATTGCCGTGGCGGCCGGTGCCGGTGGCCATGCCGGCACCTGGAGTCCGTTTGCCCTGATCGCCGAAATCCGCCAGTTCTTCGACAAAACCCTGCTGCTGGCCGGTTGTTTGAACCATGGTCACGAGATTCTCGCCGCGCAGTTGCTTGGCGCGGATCTGGCCTACTTCGGCACGCGATTTATCGGCACTACGGAAAGTCATGCATCCGACGCATATAAAGAGATGCTGCTCACATCCCAGGCAGTCGATATCGTGCACACTGCGGCGGTATCCGGGGTGCCCGCGAGCTTTATGCGCCAGAGCCTGGAAAACGCCGGCTTCGACCTCGCCGCGCTGCAAGGCAAGGGCGAAGTCAACTTCGGCTCCAAGCTCAAGCCCATCAGCGACGAGGCCAAGGCCTGGAAAACCGTCTGGTCGGCCGGCCAGGGGGTGGGGGGTATCGATGATTTGCCCAGTGTCGACCAGTTGGTCGCCCGGCTCGAGGCCGAGTACCGCAAGGCCCAGGCGCTGGCAGCAGAGTTGCCCCGGCACTGGCCACGCCCGTAATATCTGTGTTGCAGGCTTGGCCTGCAACGCCAATGACTTGTGACAAGGACGCCCTTCATGAGCGACAACCGCTTCAAAATCGTGTTCGACGGCGCCTTGCAGGCCGGCGTGGACAAAACCACCGCCCAGTTCAACCTGGCCGCGCTGTTCAAGACCGACGTCGCTTCGGTGGAACGTTTGTTCAGCGGCCAGCCGGTCGCCCTTAAGCGCGACCTTTCGGCCGCTGAGGCCGAGTCCTACCTGCAAGCCTTGCGCAAAACCGGTATCGAGGCGCGCCTGGAGGCCGAACCACCTACCGTTGAACTGAGCCTGGCGGATATCGATGACCTGCCGGCCAGCACACCGCCACCGGATACCACGACTTACCAATCCCCCTATGCCCCGCCACAAGCCCGGGTCGGCGACAACCTCCCGGCCTTCGGCCAACTCAAGGCCTTCACCACAAACGGGCGTATCGGTCGGCTGCGCTACCTGGCCTGGAGTGCCGTCCTGATGTTCGCAGCCCTCCCGATCGCCGGCGCCATCTTCGCCGTCGTCATGGGTACCGCGACAGCCTCGCCGAATACGGCGATCACCATCGGCGTTGTCTTCGGTGGCGCGGCCATCATCGCCTTAGTGGTCTTTTCCATCCAGATCGCCGTGCAGCGCCTGCACGATATCGGCTGGTCCGGCTGGCTCTGGCTGTTGACCCTGGTCCCCTTCGTGGGCAGCGTATTCCCTTTCGTGTTGATGCTCTGCCCCGGCAATAGCGGCGCCAACCAGTACGGCGCACCGCCACCGCCTAACAGTACCGCAGTCAAGGTCCTGGCCGTGTTCCCGTTCATTGGCGGGATCATCTTTGGCGTCGTTGCCGCGACCGGCGGCCTGGTCAACCTTGAGAAAGACTACAACAAGGAATCGGCCAGCTATTCCGAAAGCAGCGATGCCGCCGCCACCGATGAGGCCGATGATGCAGCAGCCGAATCCGCTCCGCCCGCTGTAGACTATGACAAAGATGAAAAAGAATAACGGTTTCTGAGCCTGCGACCCTCTGTCCCAAGGCTCGCCGCCGTTGTGATGGAGAACTGCATGACCCGTTACGCCCTGATCACCGGCGCCTCCAGCGGCATCGGCCTGGCACTGGCCGAAGCCCTCGCGCGCCGCGGCCGCAGCCTGATTCTGGTGGCCCGCCAGCGTGATCAGCTGGAAACCATTGCCCTCGAACTGACCCAACGCTTCGGCGTCGAGGTGCTGTTTCGTGCCTGCGACCTGAGCGAGCCGCTGCGCCTTTCCGGTTTTCTGCTGGAACTGGAAGAAGGTGAGCGGCAGATCGACCTGCTGGTCAACTGCGCCGGCCTTGGCACCTGCGGTCCGTTCCTGGCCCAGGATTGGGGGACGGAGCAGGATCTGATCGAGGTCAACATCCTCGCCCTGACCCGACTTTGTCATACCCTGGGTAATCTCATGGCAATACAGGGTGGCGGGCAGATCCTCAACGTCGCCTCCGTCGCGGCGTTTCATCCCGCGCCCTGGATGAGCAGCTATTACGCGAGCAAGGCTTATGTGCTGCACTTCTCCGAAGGTCTGCGCGAAGAGCTGAAGAAAACCGGGATCAAGGTGTCGGTACTCTGCCCGGGCCTGACCCGGACCGCGTTCTTTCGCACAGCACAGTTGGCCGTCGAAAAGCTTTCGAACAGCAAGCTGATGATGAGCCCCGAAGAAGTGGCGTTGTACGCCGTGCGCGCGCTGGACAAGAACCGCGCAGTGATCATTCCCGGCTGGCGTAACCGCTGGCTGGCCCGAGCTCCGCGCCTGATGCCGCGCTGGGCGATGCGCAAGCTCGCCGGTGTCGTGACCAAGGCCTATTGTCCGCGCTGAAACTTGAACTCACGGCCCTGTCCGTACAGACTCTGGCCCGACCCACTCAATGGAGAAACAGCTGTGGATACTCTGTTCACCAAGATCATCAACAGAGAAATACCCGCGAAGATCATTTACGAGGATGACCAGGTCCTGGCCTTCCACGATATCGCCCCACAGGCGCCGGTGCATTTCCTGGTCATTCCGAAAAAGCCGGTACGCACGCTCAATGACCTGACCGAAGAGGACAAGGCCCTCGCCGGGCATATCCTGTTCACCGCCCAGCGCCTGGCCCTGGAACTGGGCTGTGAGAAAGGCTTTCGTGTGGTGATGAACTGCAATGAAGAAGGTGGGCAGACCGTCTATCACATCCATATGCATGTGCTGGGTCAGCGCCAGATGCATTGGCCGCCGGGCTGATACCCCCCAAGGAACACACCGTTCTGTAGGAGCCTGGCTTGCCAGCGAAGGGGGCCTTGAGGGCGCAAAAGCTTCGCGGGCAAGCCCTGCTCCTACAGGGTTAGCGGTGTCTGCAAGATTGTGTATGGCTGTAACATTCCCCGCCCACTGACCCAACTCAAACCTTCCGCTCTCGATTGCGGTAAACTGCAGGCCGAGATTTTTCCCGGAGGTCAGCATGACTACCCAACGTCACTACTCGCCGATTGACCGTCTTCTGCTGCAAGCCGATACCGCCATGCGCACCCTGCTGCCGTTCAGCGGCCAGCCTTACCGTCCGTCGCCGGCCATCGTGCAGCCCGACGCGCCGCTGAGCGAAGACGACAGCCGTCACGTCGCCGGCCTGATGCGCATCAACCATACCGGGGAAGTCTGTGCCCAGGCGCTTTATCAAGGCCAGGCCCTGACCGCCAAGCTGCCCCACGTCCGCGCCGCCATGGAAAAGGCCGCTGAAGAAGAAGTCGATCACCTGGCCTGGTGCGAACAACGCATCCGCCAGCTGGGCAGTCATCCCAGTGTGCTCAACCCGCTGTTCTATGGCTTGTCCTTCGGCATCGGCGCCGCCGCCGGGCTGATCAGCGACAAAGTCAGCCTGGGTTTTGTCGCCGCCACCGAAGACCAGGTGTGCAAGCACCTGAACGAACACCTGGAACAGTTGCCGGCCGAGGACGAAAAGTCCCGGGCGATCCTCGAGCAGATGCGCATCGACGAAGAACATCACGCCGAATCCGCACTGAACGCTGGCGGTTTCCGCTTCCCGGCCCCGGTGAAGTTCGGCATGAGCCTGCTGGCCAAGGTCATGACCAAGAGCACCTACCGTATCTGACCCACCGCGACTCCGCCACGGAGCCGACAAAAAGAAGGGCGCCACAGGGGCGCTCTTCTTTTTTGGCCGAAAAACCTACGTCGGCATATTTCGCGCGTAGAAGATTTCCAGCATTTCGTGTTTCACCCGTTCAGTCACCTGGCTGCGCTGTTCCGCCGAGAGGTTGCTAGTGGCGTCACCGAACAGGTAGTTGTCCAGTTCAAAGTCCTTGAGCAGCATCTTGGTGTGGAACAGGTTTTCCTGGTACACGTTCACATCCGTCATCTGATAGCTCTTGCGACTGTCTTCCGAGAGATAGTTCTGGATCGAGTTGATCTCGTGGTCGATGAAGTGTTTCCTGCCTTCGACATCACGGGTGAAACCGCGCACGCGATAATCGACGGTGACGATATCCGAGTCGAACTGGTGAATCAGGTAATTGAGGGCTTTGAGCGGTGAGATGACGCCGCAGGTCGACACATCGATGTCCACACGGAATGTCGCGATACCGTCGACCGGATGGATTTCCGGGTAGGTATGCACCGTGATATGGCTCTTGTCGAGGTGAGCCAGGATAGTCTCGGGCAACGGCCCCGGGGATTCTTCGATCTGGCTGTCGGTTGGCGTCACCGGCTGCTCGGAGATCAGGATAGTGACACTGGCACCTTGAGGGTCGTAGTCCTGACGCGCGATGTTCAGGATATTGGCACCAATGATATCCACCACTTCCGTGAGGATCTGCGTCAGGCGTTCCGCGTCGTATTCCTGGTTGATGTACTCGACGTAGGCCTGCTGGTCCTGCGGGGTTTCCGCATAGCAGATGTCATAGATGTTGAAGCTCAAGGTCTTGGTCAGGTTGTTGAACCCGTGGAGCTTGAGTTTGCTTTTCACCGTTGGAAACTCTCTATGTCGATGCGGCACCGCCGCGTGATCAAGCATGCCCGTCAGTTGTGAACGACACAGCTGCGTAGGACGGTTAACACCTCTTCGCGATGGCGACTCTGGTTGCTGTTCGGATCCGCGGCCGCAGGCGTGCTGCTGGCCGGGCGCCCTGAAAAAAGTGGCGCGCTATGCAGACCTGAACGAGTGCTCGCCAGAGTCTGCATGGACTTTATGATAGTTGAATGTCGACTCAGCCGAGTTCGATGATCTCGTAGTCGTGAGTGATGGCAACGCCAGCAGCACCAAGCATGATCGAAGCCGAGCAGTATTTCTCCGCCGACAGCTCGATCGCCCGCTTGACCTGGGCTTCCTTCAGGCCACGGCCCTTGACCACGAAATGCAGGTGGATCTTGGTGAACACCTTGGGATCTTCAGTCGCGCGCTCGGCTTCGAGAAAGGCTTCGCAGCTTTCAACCGGCTGACGGGCTTTCTTCAGGATGCTGACCACATCGAAGTTGCTGCAACCGCCCAGGCCCAATAGCAGCATTTCCATGGGACGAACGCCCAGGTTGCGACCACCGCTTTCCGGCGGACCGTCCATGACCACCACATGCCCGCTACCGGACTCTCCGAGGAACATGGCTTCGCCAGCCCATTGGATGCGTGCCTTCATCACCTAGACTCCACTGCTGAAAAAAGGGAGCCAGCTTAGCACAGCCCCCCGCTCCGACAGGAAGCCGACAACGGGCGACGACCGGTTAGTCAGCCACCTAAATTCCCCATTTTCCACACAATGCCTCTGTTATGCTGGCGCCAAATCGCTGGCGTTCTGCCAGCGTTGCAGCTATGCCTAAAAAAACAAACCACACCGCGCAGTCTTTTCGGGATACCACCATGGTTGCTCTGGCTTCCGCTTCCTCCCCCAAGATCAAGAACCTCGACAAACTGCTGATGCATTGTCAGCGCCGCCGCTACCAGGCCAAGAGCAATATCATTTGTGCCGGTGATCGTTCGCAAACCCTGTCGTTCATCATCAAGGGCTCGGTCACGATCCTGATCGAAGATGACGACGGACGGGAAATGATCATCGCCTACCTCAATGCCGGCGATTTTTTCGGTGAACTGGGTTTGTTCGAGCAGGCCGGCCATGAACAGGAGCGCAGCGCCTGGGTGCGGGCCAAGGTCGAATGCGAAGTGGCGGAGATCAGCTACTGCAAGTTTCGCGAACTGGCCCAACAAGACCCGGATATTCTCTACGCCCTCAGCGGCCAGATTGCCCAACGCCTGCGCAATACCACGCGCAAGGTCGGTGACCTGGCGTTCTTCGACGTCACTGGTCGTGTTGCCCGTTGCCTGCTCGAACTGTGCAAGCAACCCGATGCCATGACCCACCCCGATGGCATGCAGATCAAGATCACCCGTCAGGAAATCGGCCGGATCGTCGGCTGCTCGCGGGAGATGGTCGGACGGGTGCTCAAGGATCTGGAAGAGCAGAACCTGGTGCACGTCAAAGGCAAGACCATGGTGGTATTCGGCACCCGTTAAGGCTGGAAGATATCCTGCAACATCTGTTGGTACAGCTCGCTGAGCCGCTCAAGGAATAGCGGCGCGGCATACACCTCATGCAAGGCGACATGGCTTTGCGCCCTGACCCGGGCATCCAGCTGACAGGCCTGGTTGAAGCGATTGACCGCCGCCACCATCGAATCGCGCTCGTTATCCATCAGCATCGCCCCATGCACCAACCCCACCGGCCGAGTGCCACCCTGGCTCTGGCGCCAGCGCTGGGCGGTGCCGACCATCTTGCGGCCATTGAGGTTGACGTTGAAGCGGCCGTCGCAAAACGCACCGTCGATTTCGCCCAGGGATGACACGCCCCCCAGCTCATCGAGGGCATCGCAGATCGGCTGGCACAGGCGCCGATAACCGGTTTCGATACGATTCTGGTCACCTTCGTGACGGGGCGGAGCATACACCAGGGCAATATTGACCGTGGCGCCGGACTGCGGCACCGGCTCGCCGCCGGTTTCACGCAGCAATACCGGCCAACCACTGTCCGCCAGGGCATCGCAAGCCGCGTCGAACCCTGGCAAACGATTCAAGCGCCGTGGCATCACCAGGGCACGATCGCTGGGTTGCCAGAACAACAGCCCCCAATCCTGCTCACCGGCACAGACCGAGGCCAGCAAATCCTGCTCGGCGCGCAGGCCGGCTTCGACGGTGAGGGCAACAGCCAGGGGCATCGAGGTCATCCTGATAGCAAGTCCCGGTCAGTCGAGGGTCGAACCGCTGATGGCCGGTGCGCCACGCTCCGGGAAAAACAGCCGCTGCAGTTCATCGCCCGGGCTGTCCGCGCGCATGAAGGCCTCGCCTACCAGGAACGAATAGACCTCGCTGATTTCCATCAGCTCGACATCCGCCCGGTTGAGAATACCGCTCTCGGTAATCACCAAACGATCCCGAGGGATGATCGGCAACAGGTCGAGGGTGGTTTCCAGGCTGACCTCAAAGGTGTGCAGGTTGCGGTTGTTGATCCCGATCAGCGGCGTGTCGAGGACCTTCAAGGCCCGCTCCAGTTCGGCTGCGTCATGGGATTCCACCAGCACATCGAGACCGACGCCCTTGGCTACCGCGGCCAGTTCGGCCATCAGCCCGTCGTCCAGCGCCGCGACGATCAGCAGGATGCAATCGGCGCCGAGGGCACGGGCTTCGACGATCTGATACGGGTCGACCATGAAATCCTTGCGGATCACCGGCAACTTGCACGCCACGCGCGCCTGTTGCAGGTAAAGGTCGGAACCCTGGAAATAGTCGACGTCGGTCAACACCGACAGGCAGGTCGCCCCGCCCTTTTCGTAGCTGCGGGCGATATCGGCCGGAATGAAGTTCTCGCGGATCACACCCTTGCTCGGCGAAGCCTTCTTGATTTCGGCAATCACCGCCGGCTGCTTCTGCTTCGCACGCCCGATCAGCGCCTGGGCGAAACCACGCGGCGCATCGGCGGCCCGTGCCAGCGTCTCAAGCTCGGCCAGACTCACACGGGCGCGGCGCTCAGCCACTTCCTCGGCCTTGCGGGCGAGGATCTTCTCCAGAACGGTTGGCACACTCATCCTTCATTCTCCTGCTTGAATACGGCGGTGAACGCGCCCAGCTCTTCGAGTTTTTCCCGGGCAAGGCCGGTGTGCAGTGCATCGTGAGCCAAGGCTACGCCTTCTTTGAGGCTGCTGGCATGGTCGGCGGCATACAGCGCGGCGCCGGCATTGAGCACGATCATTTCGGCGGCCTTCTGGCCGTTCTCGGTCTTGCGACGACCCAGGGCATCGCGGATCAGTTCCAGGGATGCCGCCGGACTCTCGACCACCAAGCCAAATAGACTCTGGCTTTTTATACCCAAGTCTTCCGGCTGAACCCAGTATTCAGTTATTGCACCATCTTTCAGCTCCGCCACAAAGGTCGGCGCGGCAAGGCTGAATTCGTCCAGGCCATCCTGGGAATGCACCACCAATACATGCTTGCTACCCAGGCGGTGCAGCACTTCGGCCAATGGCCGGCACAAGGCCTGGGTGAAGACACCGACCACCTGATGTTTCACGCCGGCCGGATTCGTAAGCGGGCCGAGCATGTTGAACAAGGTGCGCAGGCCGAGATCGCGGCGCGGACCGGCGGCGTACTTCATGGCGCTGTGATGGGTCTGGGCGAACATGAAGCCGATGCCGACATTGTCGATGCAACGCGCCACCTGGACCGGGGTCAGGTTGAGGTAGATACCGGCGGCTTCGAGCAGGTCGGCACTGCCGCTTTTACCCGAGACCGCGCGGTTGCCGTGCTTGGCCACAGTGCAACCGGCAGCGGCCACCACAAAGGCGGACGCGGTGGACACGTTGAAAATATTCGCCCCGTCACCGCCGGTGCCGACCACATCGACCACGCCGTCGAGGGTCTTGAGTTCGACCTTGTCGGCCAACTCGCGCATCACCGAGACCGCGCCGACGATCTCGTCGATGCTTTCGCTCTTCATGCGCATGGCCATCATAAAGGCGCCGATCTGCGCCTCGGTGCATTGCCCGGTCATGATTTCACGCATGACGTCGCGCATTTCTTCGGTGCTCAGGTCCAGATGGCCGACGATACGGCCCAGGGCTGTCTTGATATCCATGAAAACTCCTTAGCGCGTGCCGCCGGTCTGTTTGAGAAAGTTGGCGAACAGCTCGTGGCCCTGCTCGGAGAGAATCGACTCGGGGTGGAATTGCACCCCTTCAATGTTCAGTGTCTTGTGCCGCAGGCCCATGATCTCGTCGACCGAGCCGTCTTCCAGTTGGGTCCAGGCGGTCAGCTCCAGGCAGTCCGGCAAGGTTTCGCGCTTGACGATCAAGGAGTGATAGCGGGTAACGGTCAGCGGCAGGTTCAAACCGGCGAACACGCCCTTGCCTTCGTGGAACAGCGGGCTGGTCTTGCCGTGCATCACCTGGCGGGCCCGCACCACATCGCCGCCAAAGGCCTGGCCGATGGATTGGTGACCGAGGCAGACCCCGAGGATCGGCAGCTTTCCGGCGAAATACTTGATGGCCTCCAGGGAAATGCCCGCCTCGGTCGGCGTGCACGGGCCTGGAGAGACGACAATGCGTTCCGGCTTGAGGGCTTCGATTTCGGCCACGGTCAATTCGTCATTACGCACGACCTTGACGTCCGCGCCCAGCTCACCGAGGTATTGCACGACGTTGTAGGTAAACGAGTCGTAGTTATCGATCATCAGCAACATGACAAAAAGCTCCTCAGGCGTCGGACGCGGGGGTTTGTTCAGCGAGGGCGACAGCACGGAACATCGCGCGACGCTTGTTCAGCGTTTCTTCCCACTCCAGCGCCGGCACCGAGTCGGCGACGATGCCGCCACCGGCCTGCACATGCAGCTCGCCGTCCTTGATCACCGCGGTCCGAATGGCAATGGCGGTGTCCATATTGCCGTTCCAGGCGTAGTAACCGACCGCGCCGCCATACACACCGCGCTTGACCGGCTCCAGTTCATCGATGATTTCCATCGCGCGAATCTTCGGCGCACCGGACAGCGTGCCCGCCGGCAGGATCGCGCGCAGGGCGTCCATGGACGTCAGGCCGCTCTTCAGTTGCCCGGTGACGTTGGACACGATGTGCATCACATTGGAGTAACGCTCGATCACCATCTTCTCGGTCAGCTTCACCGAACCGATCTCGGACACCCGACCGGTGTCGTTGCGGCCCAGGTCGATCAGCATCAGGTGCTCGGCGATTTCCTTGGCGTCGGACAGCAGGTCGTCTTCCAGAGCCAGGTCGGCTTCCTCGGTAGCACCGCGTGGACGGGTACCGGCGATGGGGCGGACGGTGATCAGGTTGTCTTCGACCCGCACCAGCACCTCCGGCGAACTGCCGACCACATGGAAGTCACCGAAGTTGAAGAAGTACATGTACGGCGTCGGGTTGAAGCAGCGCAACGCCCGGTACAGGTCGATGGGCGCGGCCTTGAAATCGATGGACATGCGCTGCGACGGCACGACCTGCATGCAGTCACCGGCAAGGATGTATTCCTTGATGGTGTCGACTGCCCGCTCGTAGTCACCCTGGGTGAAACTCGAACGGAACACCGGGTCGGCGGCCGGTGGCCGGTCGAGTTCCAGGCCGCGACGCGGAATGATCGGCTGGCGCAGTTGTTCCAGCAATTCCTGCAGACGCGCCTGGCCTTGTTCGTAGGCGCTGTCCTGGGACGGATCGGCAAGGACGATGGCGTGCATCTTGCCCGCCAGGTTGTCGAAGACCACCACGGCGTCGGAAACCATCAACAGGATATCGGGTACGCCCAGCGGATCCGGGTTCGGACACTTGCCCAGACGCTTCTCCACATAACGCACGCAGTCATAACCGAAGTAGCCCACCAGCCCGCCGTTGAAACGCGGCAACCCGGCGATGGTCGGCACGTTATAGCGCGCCTTGAAGGTCTCGACGAAATCCAGAGGATCCTCGGCCTCGCAACGCTCGATCTCGACGCCGTCGTGGGTCACGCTGACCTGGTGGTCATGCACCCGCAGCACGGTGCGGCAAGGCAGGCCGATGATCGAATAACGGCCCCATTTCTCGCCGCCCTGCACCGACTCCAGCAGGTAGGAGTTGGGCTGGTCGGCCAGTTTCAGGTAGATCGACAACGGGGTATCGAAGTCGGCCAGGGTTTCGCAGGCAAGCGGGATGCGGTTGTAGCCGGCAGCGGCCAAACGCAGGAATTCTTCGCGGGTCATCATATGCCTCGTGGCTTGAGGGTCGAACAGTCAGGTATGCAAACGCGCCGCATGAGTCGCGGCCAGGATCAAGTCAGGCGCGCCAACGCCAGCGGGCCAGGGCCTTGATGACTTTCATCCAGAGTTTGCGAGTAACCACCACGATGGCGTTTCCAGGAGGGGATTGAACAGAGTCCACCGACATTAGCTCAGCGCCAGCTTCCAGGCAACCGGGAATCAGCGCCCGCAGATCGTCGATGACCAGCGCAGGCTCTTCCTCGGCGATCGGCCGGCCATGGTTGTAGCCATAGCTGAGGGCCACGCAGGTGACGCCGGCGGCCTTGGCGGCCTGCACATCACTGCGCGAGTCACCGATAAACAGGCACTGCGAGGCCGGGATACCAGTCATTTTCATCACATGGAACAGCGCCGCCGGGTCGGGCTTGCGCTGCGGCAAGGTGTCGCCGCCGATGATCAGGCGGAAAAACCGTCCCAGTTTCATTTCATCCAGCAAGGGCGCGACGAACTGCTCCGGCTTGTTGGTGATCAGGGCCATTTCCATGCCCTGCTTGTGCATCCAGCTCAGGGTTTCGTGCACGCCGGGATAGACCTGGGTCAGCTCATGACCACCGGAATAGGCCTCCATGAAGATCGCCAACGCCTGCTCGGCTTCGCCGTCGTCGACGCCCGAGTGATCGATATGACCGGCCAGCGCCCGACGTACCAGAACCAGCACGCCGTTGCCAACCCACTCGCGCACCGCGTGCAGCCCGGCCACCGGACGCCCGAGGGCGAGCAGCATTTTATCCACCGCCAGGGCCAGGTCGGGCACCGAATCCACCAGCGTCCCATCCAGATCGAACATCACCAGCTTGGGCAAACGGCCCGGAAAAAGCTGCTCGAATACGGTCATGATCGAGCCAGCGCCAGTTCGGCGCGCATTTTCTCGATGACTTCACGGTAGTTCGGGGCATTGAAGATCGCCGAGCCGGCAACAAAGGTGTCGGCACCGGCCGCGGCGATTTCGCGGATATTGTTGACGTTCACGCCGCCGTCGATTTCCAGGCGGATATCACGGCCAGAGGCATCGATCAGGGCCCGCGCTTCACGCAGCTTGTCGAGGGTGCCGGGAATGAACTTCTGCCCGCCAAAACCCGGGTTGACGCTCATCAGCAGGACCATGTCGACCTTGTCCATCACGTACTTGAGCACGTCCAGGGGCGTGGCCGGGTTGAACACCAGGCCGGCCTTGCAACCGCCTTCGCGGATCAGTTGCAGGGAACGGTCGACGTGCAGCGTGGCTTCCGGGTGGAAGGTGATGTAGGTCGCACCGGCTTCGATGAAGTCGCCGACGATGCGGTCCACCGGGCTGACCATCAGGTGTGCGTCGATGGGCGCGGTGATGCCGTACTTGCGCAGTGCCGCGCAGACCATCGGGCCAATGGTCAGGTTGGGCACATAGTGGTTGTCCATGACATCGAAGTGCACGAAGTCGGCTCCGGCAGCGAGCACGTTGTCCACTTCCTCACCCAGGCGGGCGAAATCGGCGGAGAGAATCGACGGAGCAATGACGAAGGGCTGCATGACGCACCTTTTTTGAGCAGAATCACGATGGCGGGCATTGTATACCGCCCGCTTTGCCCCGCCCACCGTGACCGCGACGATTGGCCATGCAAGCCTGGAATGCTTGAGCCAAAGCCCTCAGTAAGCGGAGCGGTAGATCTTTTCGATGTCCACCGCGCTCAGGCGACGGGGATTGTTGCGCATCAACCGCTCGGTAGCGGCCGCCTCCTCGGCCATGGCCGGGATCGCGTCCAGGGGTACGCCGAAGCTTGCGAGACCGGCGGGAATCTCCACCGCGGCGCACAGATCGGTCATGGCGGCGACGGCCTTGTCGGCCGCTTCGATCAGGCTCAGACCCGTGACATTGACGCCCATGGCGATGGCAATGTCCCGCATGCGCTCGACACAGGCGATCTTGTTCCAGCTCATGACATAGGGCAGCAACAGGGCATTGCTGACCCCGTGGGCGATATTGAAGCGTCCACCCAACGGATAGGCCAGGGCATGTACGGCACCGACGCCGGCATTACCGAAAGCCATCCCGGCCATCAGGCTGGCGGTAGCCATTTCCTCACGGGCCTGGAGGTTGGACGGGTTGGCGTAGGCCTTGGGCAGCGCCGTGGCAATCAGCTTGATCGCGCCAATGGCCAGGGCATCGGTAATCGGCGAGGCATTGAGTGACAGGTAGGCTTCAATCCCGTGGACCAAGGCATCGACGCCACTGGCGGCGGTGACGCTGCGCGGGCAGGTCAGGGTCATCTGCGGACTGACCAGTGCCACATCCGGCAGCAGGTAATCGCTGACGATGCCCTTTTTCAGCTGGGCCTGCTTGTCGGAGAGAATGGCGACATTGGTCACCTCGGAGCCGGTGCCGGCGGTGGTGGGGATGGCGATCAGCGGCGGGCCCTTGCGCGGCACCTGGTCAATGCCGAACAGATCCTCCAGGGCCCCGTGATAACCGGCGTAGGCGCCCACGCTTTTAGCGATGTCGATGGCGCTGCCACCGCCCAGGCCGATCAGGCCGTCGTGCCCGCCTTCGCGGTAGGCCCGCATGCAGTCCTCGACAATGGCGATTTCCGGGTCGGGCAGCACACGGTCGAAGATTGCATAGGTGCGCCCACCCAGGTGAGCCAGTGCCAGCTCGACGGTCCCTGACTTGACCAGTGCGGCATCGGTCACGATCAACGGATGGTCGACATTCAGCCGGGTCAGCTCATCGGCCAATTGCTCGATGGCGCCACGGCCGGTGATCAGTTTATGGGCGATCTTGAATGAGGAAATGCTCATGCTCGCAGCCTTCTTGTCGTGATGATCAGGGCACGGGCAAGCATAACCGGGATTGGCTTTGCTCTGTCATCCAGAATGATGAATGACAGAGTCGCCAGAGGATGCCTTTATCAGACTTGGGTGGTGCGCAATTTCTCGCTGCGTCCACGCAGCCATTCCAGGGTCAGCAGCAGGATCACCGAGAAGACAATCAGCAAGGTCGCCGCCGCGGCGATGGTCGGGCTGAGGTTCTCGCGAATGCCACTGAACATCTGCCGGGGCAGGGTCGCCTGTTCGGGGCCGGCAAGGAACAGGGTCACCACCACTTCGTCGAACGAGGTCGCAAAGGCAAACAGCGCCCCGGAAATCACCCCTGGCGCGATCAGCGGCAAGGTCACCCGGCGGAACGCCGTCAGTGGCGAGGCCCCCAGGCTGGCCGCAGCACGTACCAGGTTGTGATTGAAACCCTGCAAGGTCGCCGACACGGTGATGATCACAAAAGGCACGCCCAACACCGCATGCACCACGATCAACGAGAAGAAACTGTTACCCAGCCCCAGGGGAGCGAAGAACAGGTAGCTGGCCACACCGATGATCACCACCGGCACCACCATGGGCGAGATCACCAAGGCCATCACCAGCGGCTTGCCCGGGAAATCGCCCCGGGTCAGGCCGATCGCCGCCAGGGTCCCGAAGACCATCGCCAGCGCCGTGGCCGCCGGAGCGACGATGATGCTGTTGCGCAAGGCGCGCATCCACTCCGCCGAGGCGAAGAAGTCCTGGTACCAGTGCAGCGAGAAACCTTGCAGCGGATAGACGAGGAAACTGCCCGAGTTGAACGACAGCGGGATGATCACCAGCACCGGCAGGATCAGGAACAGCAGGATCAGCCCGCACAGGATGCGCAAACTGTAGAACCAGACCCGCTCGACGGGCGACATGTAGGGGCTCAGCATTTCTTATTCTCCTTAGCTCAGGCGCAGGCGGCTGGCGCCCACCAACCGGCTGTAAATCAGGTACAGGACCACGGTCGCCAGCAGCAGCAGGCCACCCAGGGCGGTCGCCATGCCCCAGTTGATGCTGGTGTTGGTGTAGAAGGCGACGAAGTAGCTGACCATCTGGTCGTTCGGGCTACCGAGCAGGGCCGGGGTGATGTAGTAACCAATCGCCAGGATGAATACCAGCAGGCAACCCGCGCCCACGCCGGCATAGGTCTGCGGGAAGTACACCCGCCAGAAGCTGGCGAACGGATGACAGCCCAGGGAGATTGCCGCGCGCATATAGGTCGGCGAGATGCCCTTCATCACGCTGTAGATCGGCAGGATCATGAACGGCAGCAGGATGTGCACCATGGAGATGTAGACGCCGGTGCGGTTGAACACCAACTCGAGCGGCTTGTCGATCACCCCCATGGCCATCAACGCGCTATTGATCAGGCCACCGGACTGCAACAGCACAATCCAGGCCGCGACCCGCACCAGGATCGAAGTCCAGAACGGCAGCAGCACGAGGATCATCAACAGGTTGCTCTGCCGCGACGGCAGGTTCGCCAGCAGATAGGCCAGCGGGTAGGCCAGCACCAGGCAGATGGCGGTGATCACCAGGCCCATCCAGAAGGTGCGGGCAAAGATATCGAGGTAGATCGCCTGGTCCGGGGTGGCCGGGGCCAGTTCGCCGAGGTCATCGATCCGATGGTCGACGGCCGCCAGCAGGTAATAAGGGGTGATGCTGCTGGTATTGCGCCGGATCGCCTGCCAGTACGCCGGATCACCCCAGCGTTCGTCGAGGGCTTCCAGGGCTTCTTTATAGGAGGCCGGTTCGGTCTTGAACGGCAGGGCGCGCGCGGTCTTGGTCAACAGGCTGCGATAGCCGGCCAGTTCCATGTTCAGGCGCTTGGACAAATCGCCCAGGGTCTGATTCTTGCGGGCGTCGCCGAGGTCTTCGCTCAAGGCCTTGTAGACCGGCTCGCCGGGAAGGCTCTTGCCGTCCCAGGCGGCGACGGCGACCACGGTGCGCGGCATGGCGCCGACCACTTCCGGGTTACCGACACTTTTATAGAGCAGCGCCACGATGGGCACCAGGAACACCAGCAACAGAAACAGCACCAGCGGTGCAATCAAGGCCTGGGCCTTCCAGCGGTTGACCCGCTCGGCACGCGCCAGGCGCTGCTTCAAGGTGGGACTGGTGACCTCGTTCAGAGGAACGGTGAGGGCCATGGCGAACTCCGGAATTCTTTTATTGTTACAGCGGGCGGTGTCGCGTTGCCGCGCACCGCCCGCTGTTCTTGGGACCTGCTGTGTTACTTGGCAGCCCAGGCGTTGAAGCGCTGTTCCAGCTGCTCACCGTTATCCGCCCAGAAGGCAACGTCGATCTGCACCTGGTTGGCGATGTTTTCCGGGGTGGTCGGCATGTCTTTCAGGATGGCTTTATCGAGCAACGGGACCGCCTGGATGTTGGCCGGGCCGTAGGCGATGTTTTCCGAGTAGACCTTCTGCTGCTGCGGCATCACCGAGAAGGCGATGAATTTCTTCGCCGCTTCAAGACGCTCGCCCTTCAGGCCTTTTGGAATCGCCCAGGCGTCGAAGTCATAGACGCCGCCGTTCCAGACCACTTTCAGGTTGCTTTCTTTCTGTACCGCGGCGATCCGACCGTTGTAGGCCGAGCTCATCACCACGTCGCCGGAGGCGAGGTACTGCGGCGGCTGCGCGCCGGCTTCCCACCACTGGATATTCGGCTTCAGCTCGTCGAGCTTCTTGAACGCACGGTCCTGGCCATCCTTGCCGGCCAGTACCTTGTAGACGTCTTTCGGCGCCACGCCATCAGCCATCAAGGCGAATTCCAGGGTGTACTTGGCGCCCTTGCGCAGGCCACGCTTGCCGGGGAATTTCTTGGTGTCCCAGAAATCAGCCCAGCTGGTCGGTGCACTGCTCACTTTGTCAGCGTTGTAGGCCAGTACCGTCGACCAGACGAAGAAGCCCACGCCGCAAGGCTGGATGGCGCCCTTGACGTAATCTTCGCCCTTGCCGAACAGCGCCGGGTCGAGGGGTTCGAACATGTCTTCGTCGCAACCGCGGGACAGTTCCGGCGACTCGACCTCTACCAGGTCCCAGGACACGCTCTTGGTATCGACCATGGCCTTGACCTTGGCCATTTCACCGTTGTACTCGCCGGCCACGATCTTGCCCTTGCCCGCCGCCTCCCACGGCGCATAGAACGCCTTGACCTGTGCGGCCTTGTTCGCGCCACCAAAGGACACCACGGTCAGGTCGGGCCCCGCCATGGCATTTGCCGCGCACATCAGCCCAAGGGTCAGGGCGCTGAATTTCAGGGATTTAAGCATTTATTCTTCTCTCCACAGTGCAGGTTGGTGAAGCACGGGGCGATGGATTCGCCTCTTGGGTTACCGCGATCAACTGGCGTCCAGTAACGGATCGAGCGCGCGAACGTGCTCCACTTGCCAGCCGATAGGTACGACGTCGCCGACCGCCAGGGCTGGGTCCAGCTCGGCAATGGGCTGTTTCACGAAAAAGTCGGTCTTGCCGCAGACTTCCAGGCGCACACGCACGTGGTCGCCCAGATAGATGAACTCGGCCACGCGGCCCGAGAAGCGGTTGACGCAAGACTCGCTGGAGCCGTTGAGGCTGATGCGTTCCGGACGGATCGACAGGGTCACCGGCTCGCCGGTCTTGCCGACGTTCACCGCCAGCGCCTCGACCTTCTCACCACGGCCGAGCTCGACCACGCAGCGATCACCGCTGTGACTGTGCAGGCGGCCGTTGAGGCGGTTGTTCTCGCCGATAAAGTTGGCGACGAAGGTGTTCTTCGGTTCTTCGTAGAGGGTGCGCGGCGGCGCGATCTGCTGGATCTCGCCCTGGTGGAACACCGCCACGCGGTCGGACATGGTCAGGGCTTCGCCCTGGTCGTGGGTCACGTAGACCACGGTCACGCCGAGGCGCTGGTGCAGGTGCTTGATTTCCATCTGCATGTGTTCGCGCAACTGTTTGTCCAGTGCACCGAGGGGTTCGTCCATCAGCACCAGTTGGGGCTCGAACACCAGGGCCCGGGCCAACGCCACCCGCTGCTGCTGGCCACCGGACAACTGCGCCGGGTAGCGCTGGGCGAACTTGTCGAGCTGGACCATGCCCAGCACCCGCTTGACCCGCTCGCTGACGTCGGTCTTGCTCAAACCGCGCACGGTCAACGGGAACGCCAGGTTCTCGGCGACGGTCATGTGCGGGAACAGGGCGTAGTTCTGGAACACCATGCCGATGTCGCGTTTGTGCGGTGGGACATTGTTGATGGAGCGGCCGGCCAGCAGGATCTCGCCGGCGGTCGGGGTTTCGAACCCGGCCAGCATCATCAGGCTGGTGGTCTTGCCAGAACCGGAAGGCCCGAGCAGGGTCAGGAATTCGCCCTTGCGAATGTCCAGGTTGAGGTCTTTGACGATCAGGTTCTCACCGTCGTAGCTTTTTTGTACGCCACGAAAGCTGACCAGTACATCGTTCGCCCCAGCGCTTGAATCAACCTCGCTCATACCCTCACCTTTTTGTTTTGGACTGCCGTGGGGCTAAGCCTAGTGAAGGCTGGTGGCAGCGCAAATCGGGGGGCGGGAGAGATTGTCCTCAGCCGTCTGGAAGAATTGGGGTAGGGATTGCCCTACAAGGATGGCGGGATTGGATAAGCCCGCAAGCCGCTGCCGACGGCGAGGCCCGGAACAGCGTCAGACGACCATCCAAGGCTGTCGCAAATGGATATGTGCATACCTGTTTTTGTAGGAGCGAGCTTGCTCGCGATGGTGACCCAGGCTCCGCGGGGCATCAGACTTCCCGCGTTATCGTTAACGTCCATCGCGAGCAAGCTCGCTCCTACAAGGTCAGGGAATTCCGTCTCAGAGCAGCTTGTGCTCCATCGCGTATTTCACCAGTTCGGCCAGGGAGGTGATGTTGAGCTTCTGCATCAACCGCGCCTTGTGGGTGCTGATGGTCTTGCTGCTCAAGGCCAGTTGCTGGGCGATGTCGTTGACATTGGCGCCCTGGGCCAGACGCTCGAAAACCGAGAACTCGCGCTCCGAGAGCAAGGCGTGCAGTGGTCGCGAGTCGGTCAGGCCGACTTCGAAGACCATGCGGTCGGCCAGGTCCGGGTCAATGTAGCGACCGCCGGCCGCGACCTTGCGGATCGCTGTCAGCAACAGAGCCGGATCGCTGTCCTTGGTCGCATAGCCGGCGGCACCGACCTTGAGGGCCCGAGCCGCCATCTGTGCCTCGTCGTGCATGGACAGCACCAGGATCGCCGGGGGATTGTTCAACGCGCGAATCCGCGGGATGGCCTCCAGGCCGTTGACACCCGGCATCGAGATATCCAGCAGGACCACTTCGCAGGGCGTATGGCGCAGGACTTCGAGCAGTTGTTCGCCATTGCTGGCCTCCCCCACCACGGACAGGTCCTTGGCCAGACCGATCAACTGCTTGATGCCCTCGCGGACAATGGTGTGGTCTTCGGCTACCAGTACGCGGATCAATGTTATCTCCCGGTTGAATCAGTTGAACCGCTATCAAGGCCTACACGTCCAACGGCACCCGTGCGCTGAGGGTCGTCCCCTCACCCACCACGCTTTCCAGGCGCAACGTGCCGCCGAGCATCAATACCCGCTCACGCATGCCGACCACTCCGAAGGAGGTCGGCCTGCCGCTGGCGGAGACGAATCCTACGCCATCATCACTGATGGTCAGGCATAAATCCTCGCCTTCAATGGCCAGTGTCAGTTCAACAGTATGCGCCTGGGCATGACGCATGACATTGGTCAGCGCTTCCTGGAGGATGCGGAACAGGCCGATGGCTTTTGCATCGCTGAGGGCCGGCAGATGCTCCGGCACTTGCACCAGGCAGGGAATCTGCGTCCGCGCCTCGAACCGCCGGGCCTGCCATTCGATGGCCGAGGCAATGCCGGCATCGAGAATCGGTGGGCGCAAGGCCGTCGCCACATCCCGGACCAGTTGGAACAGTTGAGCAATCAGCTTCTTCATGCTGTTGAGCCGATCATTCAGGCCAGGATCGAGCTGAGCATAGGCCAGTTCGCACATGGACGTTTCCAGCTTGAGCACCGTCAGCATCTGCCCCAGTTCGTCGTGAACCTCCCGGGCGATACGGGCCTTTTCCTCTTCACGGACGCTTTCCAGGTGGGCCGACAGCTCGCGCAGCTGTTCGCGGGACGCCGCCAGTTCCAGCTCGATGCGCTTGCTCTCGCTGATATCCCAGACGATACCGTCCCAGACCACGCTACCATCCTCCAGCCGACGGCTGATGGCCTTGATCTCGGCCCAGCGCTGGCGGCCTTCGCGGGTCATGATCCGGCCTTGCCAGGACCAGTCGCTGTCCGCCTCCAGCGCCCGATCCTGGGTCTGGTGGTAACCGGCCTTGTCCTCCGGATGCACCAGACTGCGCAAGCCGATCTCCTGCCGGCGCAGGGTCGCCGGGGCATAACCCACCAGGTTCTCGCTGCCTTCACTGATGTAGGGGAAATGCAGCTCGCCGGTCAGCGGCACACGCTCCAGGCGGAACACCAGACCCGGCACATTGGCGGCGATTGCCTTCAAACGCGCTTCGCTTTCCTGGGCTGAGGCCAGCGCACGACGGCGCTCGGTGACGTCGTTGAGGTAGACCACCAGGTATTCGCCCTCGCGAAAACGCAGGAAGCTCAACGACACATCGGCCGGCAGGATGCTGCCATCGGCGCGAACGCATTGGGTTTCCAGGCTTTGCGGGCCTTCCTCGCTAGCCCGGGCACGCTTCCACAGGTTCAGCCAGCGATCCATGTTCAGGTTCGGATCGAAGTCGATCAAGGGGCGGTCGAACACCCCGCCCGGCGGATAACCGAGCATCTCTTCCGCCGCCCGGTTGGCATAACGGACATGACTGTCCCAGTTGACCCAGAGAATCCCCACCGTGCTCTGGTCGATGGAAAACTGGGTCAGGCGCAGGGCTTCTTCACTCGCCTCACGTCGGGCGAGGGCTTCCCGGGCGGCGAGCAGCTCATGCTCCAGGCTGTGCTGCTGGCGACGCAGCCAGAAGATGATGGCCAGGCCCGCGAACAACAACACCGCCAGCAGCAGACAGAGGTTTTGCCAGAAACCCGGTGACTCAGTCAGGCGCGGGTACTTCGGTTGCAGCCAGCGGGCATGCAGTTGCTCCAGATCCCGCGCCGGGATCGCATGCAAAGCCTTCTCCACAACCCCCGCCAGTTCCGGCCAGTCGCGCCGTGTCGCCACTCGCAGTAGCTGCGGCAAGCCGATATCGCCGACCACCGCCAGCCCGGCAAACTCTTCTTCGTTGGACAGGCGACTGAGCTGCGCCTCATCGATCACCGCGTAGCGAGCCTGCTGGCTCGTCAACAATTGCAGGGCCTGGCGCTCCAGCGGCACACCCTGCAGATTGAGATTGGGGTAGGTGTTGCGCAGGTAATCGGCGACCGTACTGGGCATGCGCACGGCCACGCGGGTCTGGCTGTCGAGTTTTTCCAGCTCCACGGCGCCGGCGCCGTTGCGTTCGCCCACCACCAGTTGCGGTACACGCATATAAGGATCGGAGAACAGCCACAGGCGCAGCCCCGCCGGGGTCTGGGTCAGCCCCGGTGCGAGGTCGATCTCGCCTTCGCGCAAGGCTTTTTCCAGTTGCGTCTGATCGGGAAAGTTACGCCAGGTCAGTTCGACATCGAGGCTCTTGGCCACCCAGGCCATCAGTTCCACATTGGCCCCGGACAAGCGCTGCAGCCGACGGTCGTATTGCGCATACGGCGCCTGCAGGACCAGACCGACCCGCAACTCGTGGTGCTGGTCGAGCCACTCGCGCTGCTCGCCGGACAAGACAACCCCTTGCCCATGGGAAGCAGGCGCCGCCCAGGCAATCAAGGGAAAACACAAACAGCCGATAACCCACAGGCAGCAAAACCGTATCATTCGACGCTCACACACTGACAAATGCTGACCAACCCATTAGGCTGCCAGGATGACTCTGGCCTGGAAAATTCGATGCCTCTTCTCTACCGCCTGGCACTGCCCGCGCTGTGCCTGTCGCTGATACTACCTTGTGCCGCGCCCGTCATGGCCGCCGATCCGGCGCCGGCCGCGGCGCAGAAGCCCGCCGAAAAGCCGGTGGAGCGCCAACCCCTGCTCGAGCGTAGCCAGGAAGACGCGACCGCGCTGGAACACCAATTGCCCCAGCAGGAACAACAGCAACTGCAAGCCGGCGGCGACAGTTTCCTGGCCTTGTGGAAACCGGCCAACACGCCTTCGCCCCTGGGCGCGGTGATCCTGATTCCCGGTGCCGGCGAAACCGCTGACTGGCCCCAGGCAATCGGCCCGTTGCGGCGCAAGTTCCCGGATGCGCAGTGGAGCAGCCTGAGCCTGACCCTGCCGGACCTGCAAAGCGACGCGATCCAGCCACGGGTGGACGAAGCGCCCAAGGCACCGGCGGCGACCGCCAGTAACAGCAAGGACGCCAGCACCACGGCCAAGCCCATCGAACAGGCGGCCAGCGCCGAAGCCGAGGTGGTCGACCAGGCCGCCGTGCAAACCGCTGAAGATCAGTTGAAAGCCGACGCAGAGCGGATCTTCGCACGAATCGACGCGGCGATTGCCTATGCCAAGCAGCAAAATGCTCGCAGTGTGGTTCTCCTGGGCCATGGCACCGGCGCTTACTGGGCGGCCCGCTACATGAGCGAAAAGCCTTCGCCACAGATCCAGAAACTGCTCCTGGTGGCCGCGCAGACGCCGACCACTGCGCCACAGAACCTGGCTCAGATCACCCCTGGACTGAAACTGGCGACGGCGGATTTCTTCTACCAGGACCGGCCGCTGGATCGCAAAGCCGCACTGGAGCGGTTGCAGGCCAGCAAGCGGCAGAAAACCACAAGCTACAACCAGATCGCGCTGAAGGCCCTGCCGGGCAATGCCGGGCAGGAACAGTTATTCCGGCGCATCCGTGGCTGGTTGAACCCGCAGGATGTGGGCGGTCTCTGAAACGTAGCGCCTAACGGAAATCCCTGCGCTCGCGAATCAGCACATAGGCATTGTGCAAATCGCGGGTTTTTTCCGTGGCCTCGCGCACTTGTAGAGGCGTGGCACCACTGCCCGCGATCTTGTCAGGGTGGTGGCGACTGAGCAGGCGCCGATAAGCCCGCTTGATTTGCGCCGGCTCACTGTTGGCCGCCACGCCCAATAACACCAGCGCCTCCTCATAAGTCCCGGTCGTGTTCGACAGCACCTTGCGCCCCGGCTCGTAGTCATGGGCCAGGGCCTGGACCTGATGGCTGGTCCAACCCAGCCATTTGCCCCAGAGCATGATCAACTCACGCTCCGTCGTCCCGACCCGACCGTCGGCCCAGACCATTCGCCAGCACGCCCGCAAAACGCCTTCGGCGGCATGGGGCTGGGCCTTCAGGTGATTCAGGTAGCCGCGCAGTCGATCATTCCCCGACTTGCCCCGGTTGAACGCGGCAATCGCCCGGCGCCGCGCCGCATCAGCCATATCCAGTTGACGCATTTCCTCGCGCGCCTGCTGGATATGTCCGTCGACCACCTGCCCATCGCTCTTGGCCAGTCGCCCCAACAAGACAAACAGCAATTCATCGTTGCGTAACGCCGGCTTGCCCCCCAGGCGCTCGCGCAAATGGGCAAGGCTGTGCAATTGCAGGCGCCGATCCAGCGCCTGCCCGAGTAACGCGCCCAACATGGCCCCCGGAATACTGGCGATCGCAAAACCCGCCCCGGCTCCAATCAGAGTCCCTGGCCACAACATAATCAGTGTCTCTCTTTCAACAATTGCTCGACTTGCGCCAGGCGCTCCACGGTGCCGACATCCACCCAGTGTCCGTGCATGTGCTCTCCACTCACCAGCCCCCGCGCCATCGCCTCGCGCCACAACGGCGCGATCTTGAAGGCGCCGTCCGAGCAGGCGGCAAACAGTTGCGGGTGCAGGACTGAAATACCGCTGTAGGTCAGCTTCTCGCCCAGCGCCCCACCGTCATGCAGTTGGCCGTCGAGCAGGTTGAAGTCGCCCCCGGCCGGGTGGTGCGGCGGATTGTCGACCATGACCAGATGCGCCAGCCCGGCAATCGGCCGACGTAGCGAAGCAAAGTCATAGTCAGTCCAGATATCGCCATTGACCACCAGGAAGGGCTCATCACCCAACAGCGGCAACGCACGGAAGATACCACCACCGGTTTCCAGCGGCTCCCCCTCGGGCGAATAGGCGATGCTCAGGCCATAGCGGGAACCGTCGCCGAGGTAGTCTTCGATCTGCTGTCCCAACCAGGCGTGGTTGATCACCACCTCCTTGAACCCGGCGGCCGCCAGCGCCCGCAGGTGATAGTCAATCAGCGGCGTGCCGTTGGCACGGATCAGCGGCTTGGGGGTGTGCAAGGTCAACGGACGCATCCGCTCGCCTTTGCCGGCAGCCAGGATCATTGCCTTCATACCTCGGCCCCCACCGGCCGACGCAGGCTGGCCAGCAACTCGCCCAGTTCGGCCAGCTCCGGACGGCGCGCTACCACCGCTTCTATATAAGCGAAGAAGCGCGGTACATCGGCCAGGTAACGTGGCTTGCCGTCACGATGGCAGATGCGCGCAAAGATCCCGATCACTTTCAGATGACGTTGCACGCCCATCAGGTCGCTGGCCCGGAGGAATTCCTCGAAATCGGCCTGTACCGCGATACCGGCACCCGTCGCCTTCTGCCAATAATCCTGCAGCCAACCACGCACCCGGGCCTCGGGCCAACTGAGGAAGGCGTCCTTGAACAGGCAGGTGATGTCGTAGGTCACCGGCCCATAGACCGCATCCTGGAAATCCAGCACACCAGGGTTGGGCTCGCTGGCCATCAGGTTGCGCGGCATATAGTCACGGTGCACCAGCACTTTCGGCTGGGCCAGGGCGCTGTCGATCAGCCGGTCGCTGACCCGTTGCCACATCGCCAACTGCGCGGGTTCGAAAGCGCGGCCCAGCTCATGCCCGACGTACCACTCGGGAAACAGCTCCAGCTCACGGCGCAGCAAGGCCACGTCATAACTCGGCAGTTCGCTGTCCATCGGCAGTTGCTGGAAAGCCAGCAAGGCGTCGATGGCATCGGCGAACAACCCATCGGCGTTGTCGCTGTCGATCACGTCCAGATAGGTCTGGTTGCCCAGGTCATTGAGCAAAAGAAAACCGTTTTCCAGATCCTGCGCGTGAATTTTCGGCACGTTGATTCCGGATTTCGCCAGCAAATGGGCGATATCCACGAAGGGTTTGCAGTTTTCCCGGGGTGGCGGGGCATCCATGACGATCAAACTACGGCCCCCGCCCTCCCAGCGGAAGTAGCGTCGAAAACTCGCGTCACTGCTGGCCGCGGTCAACGTAGCCGGGGGGATGGTGCCCCAGCCTTCGCCCAGAAAGAGCGTTTCCAACTGCCGATCCAGCCAAACTTTCAGGTGTTGCAAGCGTACATCTTGGTCAGGCATTACATGGGTCTCCGACGACGCTAGCCGTCAAGCGGGTGTTGCTTTATTATCCAGCATCTTTTTCTGACCATCGATAGGCGTGTGACCCCCACCGCGGGCAGATGGCACGCAGGAAGCCCGGACTAATAAGATGGCATTGAAATCCCCCGCGTTTCGTAAAAAATTCCCGTTGCTGGTTACCGGCGGTTTGCTGGCTCTGCAACCTCTTGCCACCCCGTTCGCGGTCGCCGCGGAACAGTATGACTGTTCTGTCTCTGCTTCCGGTGCCTGGGACTGTGCGCCCAAAACCACTACGGCCCAGTTGCCACCTCGCCCCGTGCATGACGGCAATGCCGAGGCTTTGGGCACTGCCGCCACGGCGGACAGCGGTTCCAGCAGCGAGAAGGCTGCGGGCCCGGTACTGGTCACCGAGGCCAAGGGTCGTGGCCTGAAGTCGCGCAGTGCCGACTACAGTCACCTCGACTGGGTCCCGCGTGACAAGCTGACGCCTGCCCAGTTGGCCGAAACCGGTCCTTATTGCTCTGGTTCCTATATCGAACCGATTCGTCCTGGCATGAATGACACGACGAATAAAAGTGATGCGCCGACCTTCATCGGGGCCAAGGCCTCGCGCTATGAACAGGACAAGCAGGTCGCGACACTGGCCGGCGACGTGGTCATGCGCCAGGGCAGCATGCAGGTCGAGGCTGATGAAGCCAGCCTGTACCAAGCGGAAAACCGTGGCGAGCTGAACGGCAACGTTCGTGTTCGCGACCAGGGCGCCCTGCTGGTCGGTGACCATGCCGAGGTGCAGCTGGACACGGGTGAATCGCGGGTCGACAACGCCGAATACGTGATGCACAAGTCGCGGGTCCGCGGTAACGCGCTGTACGCCAAGCGCGCCGAGAACTCGATCATTCGCCTCAAGGACGGTACGTACACCACGTGCGAACCGAACAGCAACGCCTGGCAGCTCAAGGGTAATAACATCACCCTGAACCCGGCGACCGGTTTCGGTACGGCGACCAACGTGACCTTGCGGGTCAAGGACATTCCGGTTCTCTACACCCCGTACATCTACTTCCCGATCGACGACCGTCGTCAGTCCGGTTTCCTGCCGCCGAGCTTCTCCAGCGACAGCACCTCAGGCTTCAACCTGACCACGCCTTACTACTTCAACCTGGCACCGAACTACGATGCCACGTTGTATCCGCACTACATGAGCAAGCGCGGCCTGTTGACCGAGGGCGAGTTCCGCTACCTGACCAAGTCCACCGAAGGTCAGTTCGGCGGTGCATTCCTGAGTGACGAAAGTAACGACCGTTCCAAGCAGTCGGACGCGACCAAAGATCGCTACATGGTCAACTGGCAGCACAAGGGCGGCTTGGATTCACGTGTACTGACCACGGTCGACTACACCAAGATCAGCGATCCGTATTACTTCCAGGATCTGCAGAGCAACCAGGTCGGTGTCAGAAGCGTCGACTATGTGAACCAGCAGGCCACGGCAAGCTATCGCGGTGACGACTTCACCGCCCAGGTGAACGTGCAGGCCTATGAGCTGGCGAGCGTGGCGGTTATCACACCGTACAACCGCCTGCCACAGATCACCTTCAACGGCAGCCTGCCTTATCATCCGGAAGGCCTCAATTTCACCTACGAAACTGAAGCCGTTCGCTTCGAGCGGAGCCTGGAAGACGGTACCTTCTCTGACAAGAATGGCGTTACCTCTCCACGCCTGGACACCAACGTGACCGGCCTCGCCCGTGCCAACGGTGACCGACTGAACCTCAAGCCGGGGGTCAGCCTGCCGCTGAACTGGACTTATGGTTTTGTAACGCCGTCGCTCAAGTATCAGTACACCCAATACGATCTGGATCTGAGTTCGCAGGGCCAATCTCAAATCGCAGTGGCCCAGACCAGCCCAAATTACGTCGGCGGCACCTACAGTAGCTCGCAAAGCCGTGGCGTCCCTATCGCCAGCATCGACAGCGGCCTGTACTTCGACCGCAACACCGAACTGTTCGGCACCAACTATCGCCAGACCCTGGAACCGCGCCTGTTCTATCTCTATGTTCCAGAGAAAGACCAGAAAGACATTCCCGTGTTCGATACCGGCGAATACAGCTTCAACTATGCCTCGCTGTTCCGTGAAAACCGTTTCTCCGGCAACGACCGCGTCGGTGACGAGAACAAGCTGTCCCTGGGTGTCACCAGCCGCTGGATCGAAGACAACGGTTTCGAACGTCAGCGCGTGAGTGTCGGCCAGGCTTACTACTTCAAAGATCGAACCGTGCAATTGCCAGGTGTCGACTTCAATACCCGTGCCGACGCCAAGACCAATGTCTCGCCGTACGCCCTGGAATACGCCTACAACTTCAACCGCGACTGGCGCGCCACGGCCGACTACAACTGGGATCCGAAAAGTCACCAGCCACGTTCCGGCAGCGCGATGTTCCACTACCAGCCTGAAGACAACCCGAACAAGGTTATCAACGCCGGCTATCGCTATCGCAACGACCAGGTGATCTACAACCAGAACACTGGCCAATGGCAGTTCGGCGGCGACTACGGCACACCTGGCCAACCCGGCTACGTGAAGGACTACTACAAGATCGAGCAGCACGACTTCTCGGTCATCTGGCCGGTCGTTCCACAGTGGAACGTCATCAGCCGCTGGCAGTACGACTACAACCGCAACCGTACCCTGGAAGCCTTCGGTGGCTTCGAGTACGACAACTGCTGCTGGAAGCTGCGCCTGATCAACCGCTACTGGGTCCAGTATGACGAGTTCAGTCAACAGGCTCCGCAAAACGAACGAGGCGACCACGGTATCTTCCTTCAGTTTGTACTGAAGGGCCTGGGTGGCGTCATGGGCAACAAAGTCGAGAGCTTCCTCGACAAAGGCATCCAAGGTTATCGTGAACGTGAAGATCAAGCTTTCTGATTGTCTGCGCCCGCTGATGCTGGGCGCGCTGGTCCTGAGTGCGGCGGTTCACGCCGCTGTGCAGCCCCTCGACAACGTCGTGGCCATCGTCGACAACGATGTGATCATGCAGAGCCAACTGGACCAGCGTGTCCACGAGGTTCAGCAGACCATCGCCAAGCGCGGGGGCGGCGTGCCGCCCACCAGCGTCCTCGACCAACAGGTCCTGGATCGCTTGATCGTCGAAAACCTGCAATTGCAGATCGGCGAGCGCTCGGGCATTCGCATCAGCGATGATGAGTTGAACCAGGCCATCGGCACCATTGCCCAGCGCAACAACATGAGCATCGATCAATTCCGCGCGGCCCTGACCCACGACGGCCTCTCCTATGAGGACGCCCGTGACCAGGTTCGCCGGGAAATGATCATCAGCCGTGTGCGTCAGCGTCGTGTCGCCGAGCGGGTCCAGGTGTCGGAGCAGGAAGTGAAGAACTTCCTCGCCTCGGACCTGGGCAAGATGCAGCTCTCCGAAGAACTGCACCTGGCCAATATCCTCGTGTCGACCCCGGACAGCGCCAACTCGCAAGTCATCCAGGCCGCCGCGACCCAGGCCCAGGACCTCTACCGGCAACTCAAGCAAGGCGCTGACTTCAGTCAGTTGGCCATTGCCCACTCCGGCAGCGATAACGCCCTGGAAGGCGGCGACATGGGCTGGCGCAAGCCGGCTCAATTGCCACCACCGTTCGACCACATGCTCAGCAGCATGGCGGTTGGCGACATCAGCGAACCGACACGCACCCCAGGGGGCTTCATTATCCTGAAGGTCCTGGAGAAGCGCGGTGGCGAAACGCAGATGCGCGACGAAGTGCATGTTCGTCACATCCTGATCAAGCCCAACGCCATTCGCAGCGAAGCCGACACCCAAGCCCTGGCGCAGAAGCTCTACGAGCGGATCTCCAACGGCGAAGACTTCGCTACGCTGGCCAAGAGCTTCTCGGAAGACCCGGGCTCGGCGCTTAACGGCGGCGACCTGAACTGGGTCGACCCGAACGCACTGGTACCGGAATTCCGCGAAGTGATGGCCAAGACCCCGCAAGGTGTCCTGTCCAAGCCGTTCAAGACCCAATACGGCTGGCACGTACTGGAAGTCCTTGGCCGTCGCGCCACCGACAGCACCACCCAGGCACGCGAACAGCAAGCCATGACCGTGCTGCGAAACCGCAAATACGATGAAGAGCTGCAAACCTGGCTGCGTCAGATCCGCGACGAAGCCTACGTTGAAATCAAGCTCCCCGGCGCGGAACAGGCGCCAAAGTGAAACCCCGGCGTTTCGCGTTGACACCCGGAGAGCCGGCGGGCATTGGTCCAGACCTTTGCCTGCTGCTCGCCTCGCAACCCCAGCCTTACCCCCTGATTGCCATTACCAGCCGCGACCTGCTCTCCGAGCGGGCCGCGCAGCTGGGCGTGGCTGTCAATCTGCTACCTGTGGCGCCGGGCCAGTGGCCCGACCAACCGGCGGCGGCGGGTAGCCTGTATGTCTGGGACACCCCGCTGGCGAGCCCGGTCATCGCCGGGCAACTGGACCAGGCCAATGCCGCCTTTGTCCTGGAAACCCTGACCCGTGCCGGTCAAGGCTGCCTGGACGGCGATTTCGCCGGCATGATCACCGCCCCGGTGCACAAAGGCGTGATCAACGACTCCGGGATCGCCTTTTCCGGCCACACCGAATTCCTCGCCGACCTGACCCACACCCCCCAGGTGGTGATGCTGCTGGCAACCCGGGGGCTGCGCGTGGCCCTGGTGACCACCCACCTGCCCCTGCGGCAAGTCGCCGATGCGATTACCCCGGAGCGCCTGGAGCGGGTCACCCGTATCCTGCATGGCGACCTGCGGGAAAAGTTCGGCATTGCCAACCCTCGTATCCTGGTCTGCGGGCTCAACCCCCATGCCGGCGAAGGCGGGCACCTGGGTCACGAAGAAATCGACATCATCGAACCGACATTGGAGCGCTTGCGCGGCGAGGGCATGGACCTGCGTGGCCCGCTGCCTGCCGACACTCTGTTTAACCCCAAATATCTGGAGCACTGCGACGCGGTGCTGGCGATGTACCACGACCAGGGCCTGCCCGTGCTGAAATACAAAGGTTTCGGCGCCGCAGTCAACGTGACCCTGGGCTTGCCGATCATCCGCACGTCGGTCGACCACGGCACCGCCCTGGACCTGGCCGGCAGCGGCAACATCGACACCGGCAGCCTGCAAGTCGCCCTGGAAACCGCCTACCAGATGGCCGAGACCCGTTTATGACCGAGCAATACCAACACCGGGCGCGCAAGCGTTTCGGGCAAAACTTCCTGCACGACGCTGGCGTGATCGACCGCATCCTGCGCGCCATCCATGCCAAACCCGATGACCGCCTGCTGGAAATCGGCCCGGGCCAGGGCGCCCTGACCGAAGGCCTGCTCAACAGCGGTGCACAACTGGATGTCGTCGAGCTGGACAAGGATCTGGTACCGATCCTCAATGAGCAATTCGGCAGCCGAGCCAATTTCAACCTGCACCAGGGCGATGCGCTGAAGTTCGACTTCACCAGCCTGAACCCGGCACCCAACAGCCTGCGGGTGGTCGGCAACCTGCCCTACAACATCTCCACGCCGCTGATCTTCCACCTGCTGCACAACGCCAGCCTGATTCGCGACATGCACTTCATGCTGCAAAAGGAAGTGGTCGAGCGCCTGGCTGCCGGTCCTGGCGGCGGCGACTGGGGACGCCTGTCGATCATGGTCCAGTACCATTGCCGCGTGGAGCATCTGTTCAACGTCGGCCCGGGCGCCTTCAACCCGCCGCCCAAGGTCGACTCGGCCATCGTGCGCCTGGTACCCCACGCCGTCCTGCCCCACCCGGCCAAGGATCATCGCCTGCTGGAGCGCGTCGTGCGCGAAGCCTTCAACCAGCGTCGCAAAACCTTGCGCAATACCCTCAAGGCGCTGCTCAGCAACGCCGAGATCGAAGCCGCCGGCGTCGACGGCAGCCTGCGTCCGGAACAGCTCGACCTGGCCGCCTTCGTGCGCCTGGCCGACAAACTCAGTGAGCAAGCCGTCACCGCCCCCGACGTCGACTGACCCCATCGGTAGCAGGCCAGCGCGCATGTCTGGCCTACTACCCGGGACTTGACCTAGACTGGGCTTCGTCCAGCGTCTCTTGCGCTTCAGCTTCCAAGGCCTCTTGCATGTCCGATCCTCGTTACCAGGTCGACGTCAGCGTCGTCACCCGCTTCCTTGCAGAACAATCGCAACCCGAGCAGAACCGCTTTGCCTTCGCCTACACCATCACGGTGCGGAACAACGGCGAACTGCCCGCCAGGTTGATGTCGCGGCACTGGGTGATCACCGATGGCGACGGTCACGTGGAAGAAGTTCGCGGTGCCGGTGTCGTCGGTCAGCAACCGCTGATCGAGGTCGGCCAGAGCCATACCTACAGCAGCGGCACGGTGATGACTACGAAAGTCGGCAACATGCAGGGCACCTACGAGATGGTGGCCGAGGACGGTAAGCGCTTCAACGCCGTGATCGCCCCCTTCCGCCTTGCCGTACCCGGGGCCCTGCACTGATGGCGGTGTATGCCGTCGGTGACCTGCAAGGCTGTCTGGAACCGCTCAAGTGCCTGCTCGAACGCGTCAAGTTCGACCCTACCTGCGATAAGCTGTGGCTGGTGGGCGACCTGGTCAACCGGGGCCCGCATTCCCTGGAGACCCTGCGCTTTCTCTACGGTATGCGCGAATCGCTGGTCTGCGTGCTGGGCAATCATGACCTGCACCTGCTCGCCGCCGGGCACAATATCGAGCGCCTGAAAAAAAGCGACACGCTACGCGAGATCCTCGACGCCCCGGATCGGGCCGATCTGCTGGACTGGCTGCGCCGCCAGAAGCTGCTGCACCACGACGCCGAGCGCAACGTCGCCCTGGTCCACGCCGGCATCCCCCCCCAGTGGACGCTGAAGAAAGCGCTCAAATACGCCGCCGAAGTGGAAACCGCCTTGCGCGACGACAACCTGCTGACGCTTTTCCTCGACGGCATGTACGGCAATGAGCCGAACAAGTGGGACGGCGATCTGCAGGGCGTGGCCCGCCTGCGGGTGATCACCAACTATTTCACGCGGATGCGCTTCTGCACCGCCGACGGCAAGCTCGACCTCAAGGGCAAGGAAGGCGCCGACACCGCCCCCCGCGGCTACGCCCCCTGGTTCAGCTACAAGGAGCGCAAGACCCAGGGCCTGAAGATCATCTTCGGCCACTGGGCCGCCCTTGAAGGCCGATGCGACGAGCCCGGGATCTTCGCCCTCGACACCGGTTGTGTCTGGGGCGGGGCCATGACCCTGATGAACGTCGATACCGGCGAGCTTCTGACCTGCAAGTGCGATGCCCAGGGTGGCGTTGCTCCGCCACCGACCCTGGCCGAGCGCTTCCGGGCCTGGTTATATCGCTAGACTGTACGACCTACCTGCCCCAGATGGAGCCCATCATGACCGAATTCAAACGTATCCCGCCCGAACAAGCCCAGGCCCTGCGCGAGCAGGGCGCCGTGGTCGTCGACGTCCGCGACCCACAGACCTTTGCCCTGAACCACATCAGTGGCGCCCGGCACCTGGACAACCACAACATCGCCGATTTCATTCGCGCCGCCGACCTCGACGCGCCCACGGTGGTGTGCTGCTACCACGGCAATTCGAGCCAGAGCGCGGCCGCCTACCTGGTCAGCCAGGGCTTCAGCGATGTCTACAGCCTGGACGGTGGCTTTGAGCTGTGGCGCACGACCTATCCGTCAGAAATTGCTCAAGATATTTCCGAATAATTTTTTTCTGCCGCTGGAGCCCGCGGGATTCGCGGGCTAGAGCCTTTCCTGACGAACGGTCAGGCATAACTAATTGCTCATCTTGACTTGCCCCCGCCGATTCCGAACTATCCTTAAGCGCAGGCCATCCAAATCAGGGGAGAGCCGGTACACCGGCGTACGGGTCATCGGTAGTAATTTTCAAAGTGATCATCGCTTTGAAGGTGTTCTGGGGGGTAAACGGCAACGGCTTTCGCGGTTGCATGCCAGCACTGGACTGACTGATCCGGCACCGGCTCCACGTATCGAGCGAGGTGACGTCATGAGCATTTTCAGCCATTTCCAACAACGCTTCGAATCCACACGGCAAGAAGAACTCACGCTGCAGGAGTACCTTGAGCTGTGCAAAAAGGATCGCAGTGCTTACGCGTCGGCAGCTGAACGGCTGCTACTGGCAATCGGCGAACCCGAACTGCTGGATACGTCCACCAACTCACGGTTGTCGCGCATCTTCTCCAACAAGGTGATCCGGCGCTATCCGGCCTTTGAAGACTTCCACGGGATGGAAGAATGCATCGACCAGATCGTTTCGTATTTCCGCCACGCCGCCCAAGGCCTGGAAGAGAAGAAACAGATCCTTTACCTGCTCGGCCCCGTCGGCGGCGGTAAATCGTCCCTGGCCGAAAAGCTGAAACAGCTGATCGAGAAGGTCCCCTTCTACGCCATCAAGGGCTCGCCGGTTTTCGAATCGCCCCTGGGGTTGTTCAACGCCACTGAAGACGGCGCGATCCTCGAGGAAGACTTCGGGATTCCACGGCGTTACCTGAACACCATCATGTCGCCCTGGGCGACCAAGCGCCTGGCCGAATTCGGCGGCGACATCAGCCAGTTCCGGGTGGTCAAGCTCTACCCCTCGATCCTCAACCAGATCGGCGTGGCCAAGACCGAACCGGGCGACGAAAACAACCAGGACATCTCGGCCCTCGTGGGCAAGGTCGATATCCGCAAACTGGAAGAGTTTCCACAGAACGACGCCGACGCCTACAGCTACTCGGGCGCCCTGTGCCGGGCCAACCAGGGCCTGATGGAGTTCGTGGAAATGTTCAAGGCACCGATCAAGGTGCTCCATCCATTGCTCACCGCGACCCAGGAAGGCAACTACAACAGCACCGAAGGCCTGGGGGCCATTCCGTTCACCGGGATCCTGCTGGCCCACTCCAACGAATCGGAGTGGCACACCTTCCGTAACAACAAGAACAACGAAGCCTTCATCGACCGGATCTACATCGTCAAGGTCCCGTACTGCCTACGGGTCAGCGACGAAGTGAAGATCTACGACAAACTTCTGTTCAACAGCTCCCTGGCCAAGGCCCACTGCGCGCCCGACACCCTGAAGATGCTCGCCCAGTTCACCGTGCTCTCACGCCTCAAGGAGCCGGAAAACTCGAACATCTACTCGAAAATGCGCGTCTACGACGGCGAAAACCTCAAGGACACCGACCCGAAAGCCAAGTCGATCCAGGAGTACCGCGACAGCGCCGGTGTCGACGAAGGCATGAATGGCCTGTCGACCCGTTTCGCCTTCAAGATCCTCTCGAAAGTCTTCAACTTCGATCCCCACGAGATCGCCGCCAACCCGGTGCATTTGCTGTATGTGCTGGAGCAGCAGATCGAACAGGAACAGTTCCAGGCCGAAACCCGTGAGCGCTACCTGCGCTTCCTCAAGGAATACCTGGCACCGCGCTATATCGAGTTCATCGGCAAGGAGATCCAGACCGCGTACCTGGAGTCCTACAGCGAGTACGGCCAGAACATCTTCGACCGCTACGTGCTGTATGCGGACTTCTGGATTCAGGATCAGGAATACCGCGACCCGGAAACCGGCGAAATCCTCAACCGCGTGGCCCTGAACGAAGAACTGGAGAAAATCGAAAAACCGGCCGGCATCAGCAATCCGAAGGATTTCCGCAACGAGATCGTCAACTTCGTCCTGCGTGCCCGGGCCAACAACAACGGCAAGAATCCGACCTGGCTCAGCTACGAGAAGCTGCGGGTGGTGATCGAGAAGAAAATGTTCTCCAACACCGAGGATCTGCTGCCGGTCATCAGTTTCAACGCCAAAGCCAGCAAAGAGGATCAACAGAAGCACAACGACTTCGTCACCCGCATGGTCGAACGTGGCTACACCGACAAACAGGTACGACTGCTCTCCGAGTGGTACCTGCGGGTCAGAAAATCGCAGTAGTAACGGCAGCTGCAAGCGGCTCGCGACAAGCCGCAGGCACGTTTATCGACGTGCCTGCGGTGCAGGAGCTGACCGCTTGTCTTTAAGCTTCCAGCTTGGCGCTTGAAGCTTGTAACTTGAAGCTGTCCGGAGGGCTCCTCATGAGCTATGTGATCGACCGACGTCTCAATGGCAAGAACAAGAGCACGGTGAACCGTCAGCGCTTCCTGCGGCGTTACCGTGACCATATCAAAAAGGCTGTCGAGGAAGCCGTGAGCCGGCGCTCCATTACCGATATGGAGCATGGCGAGCAAATCAGCATCCCCGGCCGCGATATCGATGAACCCGTGCTGCACCATGGCCGTGGCGGCAAGCAGACCGTGGTGCATCCCGGCAACAAGGAATTCACCAGCGGCGAGCATATCCCCCGGCCACCCGGCGGCGGTGGCGGCCGTGGCCCGGGCAAGGCCGGCAACTCGGGCGAAGGGATGGACGAATTCTCCTTCCAGATCACCCAGGAAGAGTTTCTCGAGTTCATGTTCGAGGACCTGGAGCTGCCGAACCTGGTCAAACGCAACCTCACCGGCACCGACACCTTCAAGACCGTTCGCGCCGGGATCAGCAACGAGGGCAACCCCTCGCGCATCAACATCATCCGCACCCTGCGCTCGGCCCACGCGCGGCGGATCGCCCTGTCCGGCAGCAGCCGGGCCAAACTCAAGGAAGCCAAGGCCGAGCTGGAGCGTCTGAGACGCGAAGAGCCAGACAACTTCGGCGATATCCAGGAGATCGAGGCGGAAATCGAGAAACTCAGTGCGCGTATCCATCGCATTCCGTTCCTCGACACCTTCGACCTCAAGTACAACCTGCTGGTCAAGCAACCCAACCCCAGTTCCAAGGCCGTGATGTTCTGCCTGATGGACGTGTCCGGCTCCATGACCCAGGCGACCAAGGACATCGCCAAACGCTTCTTCATCCTGCTGTACCTGTTTCTCAAGCGGAACTACGACAAGATCGAAGTGGTGTTCATCCGCCATCACACCAGCGCCCGGGAAGTCGACGAGGAGGAGTTCTTCTACTCGCGGGAAACCGGCGGCACCATTGTTTCCAGTGCACTGAAGCTGATGCAGGAAATCATGGCCGAACGCTACCCGACCAATGAATGGAACATCTACGCCGCCCAGGCTTCCGACGGCGACAACTGGAACGATGACTCGCCCATCTGCCGCGACATCCTGATCAACCAGATCATGCCGTTCGTGCAGTACTACACTTACGTAGAGATCACCCCCCGCGAACATCAGGCCCTGTGGTACGAATACGAGCGCATCAGCGAGGCGTTCGGCGATACGTTTGCCCAGCAGCAGCTGGTGTCGGCCGGCGATATCTACCCGGTCTTCCGTGAACTCTTCCAGCGCAGGTTAGTGACATGACCGCCAGAGAGCCGAAACAACAGAAGCGCCAACCCCTCTCCACCGGTTCGGAGTGGACCTTTGAGCTGATCCAGGCCTACGACCGCGAAATCAGTCGTATCGCCAATCGTTATGCCCTGGATACCTACCCCAACCAGATCGAAGTCATTACCGCCGAACAGATGATGGACGCCTATGCCTCCGTCGGCATGCCCCTGGGTTATCATCATTGGTCCTACGGCAAACACTTTCTAAGCACGGAAAAGTCCTACAGCCGCGGCCAGATGGGCCTGGCCTACGAGATCGTGATCAACTCGGACCCGTGCATTGCCTACCTGATGGAAGAAAACACCATCTGCATGCAGGCACTGGTGGTGGCCCATGCCTGCTATGGCCACAACAGCTTCTTCAAGGGCAACTACCTGTTCCGCACCTGGACCGACGCCAGCTCGATCATCGACTACCTGGTCTTCGCCAAGCAGTACATCATGCAATGCGAGGAGCGCCATGGCATCGACGCGGTCGAAGACCTGCTCGACTCCTGCCACGCCCTGATGAATTACGGCGTCGACCGCTACAAACGCCCCTACCCGATTTCCGCCGAAGAGGAGCGGCGCCGGCAGAAGGACCGCGAAGAGCACCTGCAAAAGCAGATCAACGACCTGTGGCGCACCATTCCCAAGGGCGCGGACAAGTTCAGCGACAAGGACAATGCACGCTTCCCCGCCGAACCCCAGGAAAACATCCTCTATTTCATCGAAAAACACGCACCGCTGCTGGAACCCTGGCAGCGGGAAATCGTCCGAATAGTGCGCAAGATCGCCCAATACTTCTACCCGCAACGCCAGACCCAGGTGATGAACGAAGGCTGGGCGACGTTCTGGCACTACACCCTGATGAACGACCTCTACGACGAAGGCCTGGTCACCGACGGCTTCATGATGGAGTTCCTCACCTCCCACACCAGCGTGGTCTTCCAACCGGGCTTCGACAGCCCCTACTACAGCGGCATCAACCCCTATGCCCTGGGCTTTGCCATGTACCGCGACATTCGGCGGATGTGTGAATCCCCCACGGAAGAAGACCGTCGCTGGTTCCCGGACCTGGCCGGCAGCGACTGGCTCTCGAGCATCAAGTTCGCCATGAGCAGTTTCAAGGACGAGAGCTTTATCCTGCAGTACCTGTCACCCAAAGTGATTCGCGACCTCAAGCTGTTCAGCATCCTCGATGACGACCAGCGCGACGACCTGCTGGTGCCGGCCATCCATGACGAAGGCGGCTACCGGATCATCCGTGAAACCCTGGCCGCCCAGTACAACCTGGGCAACCGCGAACCCAACGTGCAGATCTGGAGCATCGACCGCCGCGGCGACCGCTCACTGACCCTGCGTCACCAGCAACACGACCGCAAACCCCTGGGCGACTCCACCGAGGAAGTGCTCAAGCACCTGCACCGCCTCTGGGGCTTCGATATCCACCTGGAGACTCTGCAAGGCGACCAGGTCATGAAAACCCATCACGTCCCACCCAAGGGCGATCACGGCGAAGGGGAGTACGGTCGACTGGACCTGGCCGTGATTCATCTCTGAGCAGCTCCTCACCTCCGTTGACGCGATTCACGGGTTATCCTGTCGTGCCAACGGAGGTTTTTCATGCAGATTTATAAAGTCGGCGGCGCGGTTCGCGATCGCCTGCTGGGTCAGCCGGTTACCGATATCGACTGGGTGGTGGTAGGTGCCAGCGCCGAAGAGATGCTTGCCAAGGGGTTTCGCCCGGTCGGTGCGGACTTTCCAGTTTTTCTTCATCCATCCAGTGGCGAGGAATACGCCCTGGCCCGAACCGAACGCAAAAGCGGACGCGGTTATGGCGGGTTCACGTTCCACGCCAGCCCCGATGTCACCCTGGAAGAGGACCTGATCCGCCGGGACCTGACCATCAACGCCATGGCTGAAGACGAGCACGGCAAGCTGACCGACCCCTATCACGGCCAGGCGGATCTCGCCGCCCGCCTTCTACGTCATGTTTCCCCCGCATTTGCCGAAGATCCTCTCCGGGTTCTGCGCGTTGCCCGCTTTGCCGCGCGCTATGCCGCCATGGGTTTCAAGGTGGTCCCCGAGACCCTGGCCCTGATGCGCCAACTGGCCGAATCGGGCGAACTGCAGGCCCTGACACCAGAGCGCAGCTGGAAAGAAATCTCCCGGGCCCTGATGGAAGACCAGCCCCAGGTGTTTATCCAGGTGCTGCGCGACTGCGGCGCGCTCGCCGTGCTGTTTCCGGAAGTCGACGCGCTGTTCGGGGTGCCGCAACCCGAGGCCCATCACCCGGAAATCGACAGCGGCGTACACACCCTGAGCGTCCTGGAGCAAGCCGCCCGCCATCAGCAACCATTGACCGTGCGCTGGGCCTGCCTGCTGCACGACCTCGGCAAGGGACTGACACCCGAAAGCGAGTGGCCCAAGCATATTGCCCACGAGTTCAAGGGACTGAAGCTGATCAAGGCGGTGAACGAGCGCTACAAGGCGCCGCGCGACTGCCAGGAACTGGCCTTGCTGGTGGGCGAATACCACACCCATGGCCATCGAGCCCTGGAGCTCAAGGCCTCGACCTTGCTGGAGTTGTTGCAGAGTTTCGATGTCTATCGACGCCCGCAACGTTTCGAGGAGTTTATCGCCTCGTGCGAGATGGATGCGCGGGGACGCCTGGGGCTGGAGGAGCGGACTTATCCACAGGCGGACTATTTACGCGGGGCTGCGACGGTCGCCAAGGCAGTCGCGGTTCAACCGCTGCTGGAGAAAGGCTTCAAGGGGCCGGAGTTGGGTGAAGCCCTCAAGCGCGAGCGCCTGAAAGCCCTCAAGGCCTACAAGGAGCAGGCCGCAGGCTAGGTGCGCAAAAGATCAGGGGGCGTCAGTTGCCCCCCACGCCATTCAAACGCCACGGGGGCCAGCACCTGATCGATCTGCGCCTCTTCCCACAACATTGCGAAAGACTTCCCCGCCTCTGGATGCAAACGGTCCGGCGCAATCAGCGCCAACGGCCACAACACAAAGGCATTCTTGAGAATTTCCGCCCGCGGCAGGATCAGCCCGTCGAAATTCCCGACCTGCTCACCATACAACAGCACATCGATATCCAACGGCAGGCCCTTGCGGTCCGGCGCATAACGGCCATTGTCGGCCTCGATGAACTTCAACCGGCGGTCCAGCTCCAGCAACGGCAGGTCGGTAAACGCCGACACCACCAGATTGAAGAACGGCCCGCTCTTGATGCCCACCGGCTGGCTTTCGAACACCGCCGAACAGCGGATATCCACCAGGAACGCGGCCAGCGCGTCCAACCCGGCACACAAGTGGGTTTCGCGCTCGATATTACTGCCGAGCCCGAGATAAACCTGAGTTAGCGACATCCGCGCTCAATCTCCACGCCCACGCCCCTGGCCGCCGCAACGGCCCCCGGCTTGGTCAGTTTGAGGTGCAACCAGGGAATCTGGAACTCGCTCATCAGCACCTGGGCCAGACGTTCAGCGAAGGTCTCCACCAGTTGGAACTGCGACTGCTCGGCAAACAGCTGGATGCGCGCAGAAACACTCGCATAATCGAGAGCCAGGCTCAGATCGTCGCCGGCCGCCGCCGGGCGGTTGTCCCAGGCAAAACTGAGATCAAGGCGCAGGCACTGACGGATGCCGCGCTCCCAGTCATAGGCACCGATCACGGTGTCGACTTCCAGGCCCTCGATAAACACTCTGTCCAAGCACTTCTCTCCGCAGCACGACAAGGGCGCAATGCGCCGTTAGAATCAGGGCGTCCCCGCCCGGAATAGTTAGCATGTTTTGGTTACTGGCGATCCTCGCCTACCTGCTCGGCTCTCTGTCCTTTGCCATTTTGCTCAGCCGCCTCACGGGAAATCCCGATCCGCGAATGAGTGGCTCGGGCAATGCCGGCGCGACCAACATGCTGCGCCTGGCCGGCAAGAAGCTGGCCATCCTGACCTTGCTCGGCGACCTCTGCAAAGGCCTGCTGCCGGTGCTGATCGCCGGCTACGCCGGGCTGTCGCTCCAACAGCAAGCCTGGGTCGGGCTCTGCGCCGTCCTCGGCCACCTGTTTCCGTTGTACTTCCGCTTTCGCGGCGGCAAAGGCGTCGCCACGGCCGCCGGCATGCTGCTGGGGCTGTATCCCCCCGCCGCCTTGCTGGCCCTGCTGACCTGGCTGCTGACCTTCTACCTCACCCGCACCAGCTCGCTGGCCGCCCTGATCGCCACGCCACTGACCCTGCCGCTGCTGGCCTGGCAGGAACCGGCCGCATTGCTGCCGATGAGCGTGGTGACCGGGCTGATCGTCTGGCGCCATCGCGGCAATCTACGCGACCTTTTCGCAGGGCGCGAACGACATTTCTGATCCTGATCGTGAAGGTGACTCACGCGCCACCTTGCACCGATCCCACTCAAATCGCCGACAACTGCTCCATCGGCCAGCGTGCCTGCACGCTGATCGCCAGGCTTTCCTTCTGTCCGGCCTGCAAGCGCTGGCACCCGGCAAACGCAATCATCGCGCCATTATCGGTGCAGAACTCGGGACGGGCATAGAACACGTCGCCCTTCATCTCACCGAGCATCTTTTCCAACGAAACACGCAGGGCCTTGTTGGCGCTGACGCCCCCGGCGATCACCAGACGCTTCATGCCCGCCTGCTTCAACGCACGCTTGCACTTGATGGTCAAAGTCTCCACCACCGCCTGCTGGAAGGCCAGCGAGATGTCGCAACGGGTTTGCTCGCCGTCGTCTCCAGTGCTCGCGCACTGCTGCCAGGTATTCAGGGCGAAGGTTTTCAAACCACTGAAACTGAAATCCAGCCCCGGGCGATCGCACATCGGCCGCGGGAAGACGAAGCGCCCCGCTACACCCTGCTCGGCCAGGCGGGCGATTTCCGGACCGCCCGGATAATTGAGCCCCATCATCTTCGCGGTCTTGTCGAAAGCTTCGCCGGCCGCGTCATCCAGGCTTTCCCCCAGCAACGCGTATTGGCCGATGCCATCGACCCGAACCAGCTGCGTGTGCCCGCCGGAGACCAACAAAGCGACGAACGGAAACTCCGGCGGTCGCTCCTCCAGCATCGGCGCCAGTAAATGGCCTTCCATGTGATGCACACCCAGGGCCGGTATATCCCAGGCAAAAGCCAGGGCCTGGGCGCACGAAGCCCCGACCAGCAAGGCCCCGACCAGGCCCGGGCCCGCCGTGTAGGCAATCGCGTCGATCTCGGTCGGCGCGCAGTCGGCCTCGGCCAGGACCTGGCGGATCAACGGCAGCATGCGCTTGACGTGATCGCGCGAGGCCAGCTCCGGCACCACGCCACCATAGGCGCGATGCAAGTCGATCTGACTGAACAACGCATCGGCGAGAAGCCCGCGCTCACTGTCATACAGCGCGACGCCGGTTTCGTCGCAGGAGGTTTCTAATCCCAGTACTAGCATGGGTTTGCGCCTTGTAGAGGCTAGATTCGAAGGCGCGCATAATAGTCGTCACTCCAGGCCCCTACCAGCGGTTTTCGATCAGAGGCTTTGCATTCCGCGTCATGAGGGGTTAACATCCGCAACCCTTAAAAACCGACGATCTCCAGTGCGCTTTTGCCTGAGGACGTTGACCCCGGTAATGAATGAAGGTAGCTCTGGATGCCAGCCGTCAAAGTTAAAGAGAACGAACCCTTCGACGTAGCTCTGCGTCGTTTCAAGCGCTCCTGCGAAAAAGCCGGTGTTCTGGCTGAAGTTCGTAGCCGCGAATTTTACGAGAAGCCGACTTCGGAGCGTAAGCGCAAGGCAGCAGCTGCTGTTAAGCGTCACGCCAAGAAAGTTCAGCGCGAACAGCGCCGCGCCGTTCGTCTGTACTAATACACAGACGTTCGTTGCAAGCTTCTGCCAAGCCCGGCCCTCAGCCGGGCTAATGGCATTTGCGGATATCGCTTGATGCTTCACCGTCGAAGCCGCCGATGCGACCCAGACGAACCTGCTTGACCCCGTCAGACCTGGCACTTGCCAGCGGTGCGCGTCTTTCTGACGAGCCTTCCAAGGCTACCGACGAGCACACCCTTTCCGTTCCAGCTATCGAGCACTCTGCGATGATGAGAACGCCATGGCCGGGCTAATTCCCCAAAGCTTTATTGACGACCTTCTCAACCGCACCGACATCGTCGACGTGGTGAGTTCCCGTGTGCAGCTGAAAAAAGCCGGCAAGAACTACACCGCCTGCTGCCCGTTCCACAAGGAAAAGACACCGTCCTTCAGCGTCAGCCCGGACAAGCAGTTCTACTACTGCTTTGGCTGCGGCGCTGGCGGCAACGCCCTCGGCTTCCTCATGGACCACGACAACCTGGATTTCCCCCAGGCGATCGAGGACCTGGCCAAAGCCGCCGGCATGGAAGTACCCCGCGAGGAAAGCGGACATGCGCGCAAACCGCGCCAGCCGACCGATTCGCCGCTCTACCCGCTCCTGACCGCGGCCGCCGACTTCTATCGCCAGGCCCTGAAAAGCCATCCGGCGCGCAAGGCGGCGGTGGACTACCTCAAGGGCCGCGGCCTGACCGGTGAAATCGCCCGGGATTTCGGCCTGGGCTTTGCCCCGCCGGGCTGGGACAACCTGTTCAAGCACCTGTCCAGCGACACCCTGCAGCAGAAAGCCATGATCGACGCCGGCCTGCTGATCGAGAACGCCGAAACCGGCAAGCGTTATGACCGTTTCCGCGACCGCGTGATGTTCCCCATCCGCGACAGCCGCGGCCGGATCATCGCCTTCGGCGGCCGGGTGCTGGGCGACGACAAGCCGAAATACCTGAACTCCCCGGAAACCCCGGTGTTTCACAAGGGCCAGGAACTCTACGGCCTGTTCGAGGCGCGCAAGAACAACCGCAACCTCGACGAAATCATCGTCGTCGAAGGCTACATGGACGTCATCGCCCTGGCCCAGCAAGGCCTGCGCAATGCCGTCGCGACCCTGGGCACCGCCACCAGCGAAGAACACCTCAAGCGCCTGTTCCGCGTGGTGCCCAACGTATTGTTCTGCTTCGACGGCGACCAGGCCGGCCGCAACGCCGCCTGGCGCGCACTGGAAGCGACCCTGAGCAGCCTGCAGGATGGCCGCCGCGCGCGCTTCCTGTTCCTGCCCGAAGGCGAAGACCCGGACACCCTGATTCGCGCCGAAGGCACCGACGCCTTCCGCGCCCGGATCAACCAGCACGCGCAGCCCCTGGCGGATTACTTCTTCCAGCAACTGACCGAAGAAGCCGATCCACGCTCGCTGGAGGGCAAGGCGCACATGGCCACCCTCGCCGCGCCGTTGATCGACAAGGTGCCGGGCGCCAACCTGCGCACCCTGATGCGCCAGCGCCTCACCCAGATCACCGGCCTGACCCACGAAACCGTCAGCCAACTGGTGCACAGCGCACCGGCCGACGCGCCGCCGGCTTATGACCCCGGTATCGACTATGACGCCATGCCCGACTATTCGGACTATCATGTTCCCCAGCAGGAGGCTTACGCGCCCCAGCAGGAGTGGACGCCGAAAAAGCCCGGTGCGGGCGGCAAGAAGTGGGACAAGAAGCCCTGGGACAAGAACGGCAAGCGCGGCGGCGACCGCGACGAGCCCCGCGGCCCGCGCATCCCGGCCGCCGTCGAGCCGCCGACGCTCACCGCCCTGCGCACCCTGGTCCATCACCCGCAACTGGCCGGCAAGGTCGAGACCGCCGGTCACCTCGCGGACGAAGAAAACACCCATGCACAGCTGCTCGTGGCCTTGCTCGAAGCCGTGCAAAAGAATCCTGGGCTAAGCTCATTTCAACTGATATCGCGTTGGCACGGCACTGACCAGGGTCGATTACTCACCCGTCTGGCGGAAAAGGAGTGGCTGATTGAAGGAGAGAACCTTGAACAACAGTTTTTCGACACCATAACCAGCTTGTCAGCCCGTCAAACCGAGCGAAAGCTGGAACAACTCATCAGGAAGTCGCGACAAGGCGATTTGAGCGCTGAAGACAAAATTCAGCTGCTTGAGCTGCTAAAACGCAATCTTCCTGCATCAAACCCGACCTCAACTGGCGCGTGAGGTCATAGCTCGGGTATAATCCTCGGCTTGTTTTTTGCCCGCCAAGACCTTCAGTGGATAGGGTGTTATGTCCGGAAAAGCGCAACAGCAGTCTCGCCTCAAAGAGTTGATCAGCCGTGGTCGTGAGCAGGGTTACCTGACTTACGCCGAGGTCAACGACCACCTGCCGGAGGATATTTCAGATCCGGAACAGGTGGAAGACATCATCCGCATGATCAACGACATGGGGATCAACGTATTCGAGAGTGCTCCGGATGCGGATGCCCTTTTGTTGGCCGAAGCCGATACCGACGAAGCCGCTGCCGAAGAAGCAGCGGCTGCGTTGGCGGCCGTGGAAACCGACATCGGTCGCACTACTGACCCGGTGCGCATGTACATGCGCGAAATGGGTACGGTAGAGCTGCTCACACGTGAAGGCGAAATCGAAATCGCCAAACGTATCGAGGAAGGCATCCGTGAAGTGATGGGCGCAATCGCGCACTTCCCTGGCACGGTTGATCACATCCTCAGCGAATACGATCGTGTTACCAGCGAAGGCGGTCGGCTGTCCGACGTCCTGAGCGGCTACATCGACCCGGACGACGGCATTGCGCCGCCGGCCGCCGAAGTACCGCCGCCTGTCGACGCCAAGGCCGTTAAAGCCGACGACGACACGGACGACGAAGAAGCCGAAGCCAGCGACGACGAAGAAGAAGCCGAAAGCGGTCCCGATCCGATCATTGCCGCACAGCGCTTCGGCGCCGTGGCCGAGCAAATGGAGATCACCCGCAAGGCCCTGAAAAAGCACGGTCGCAACAACAAGGCGGCGATTGCCGAACTGTTGGCCCTGGCCGAGCTGTTCATGCCGATCAAACTGGTGCCGAAGCAATTCGAAGGCCTGGTCGAGCGTGTTCGTGGTGCCCTGGATCGCCTGCGTCAGCAGGAACGCGCCATCATGCAGCTGTGCGTGCGTGATGCCCGCATGCCGCGTGCCGACTTCCTGCGCCAGTTCCCGGGCAACGAAGTCGACGAAAGCTGGACCGATGCACTGGCCAAGGGCAAGAGCAAATACGCCGAAGCCATTGGTCGCGTACAGGCCGATATCGTTCGCTGCCAGCAGAAGCTGACCGCGCTCGAGACCGAAACCGGCCTGACGATTGCCGAGATCAAGGACATCAACCGTCGCATGTCGATCGGCGAGGCCAAGGCCCGCCGCGCGAAGAAAGAGATGGTTGAAGCGAACTTGCGTCTGGTGATCTCCATCGCCAAGAAGTACACCAACCGCGGTTTGCAGTTCCTCGACCTGATCCAGGAAGGCAACATCGGCCTGATGAAGGCCGTGGACAAGTTCGAATACCGTCGCGGCTACAAATTCTCGACTTATGCCACCTGGTGGATCCGTCAGGCGATCACTCGCTCGATCGCCGACCAGGCCCGCACCATCCGTATTCCGGTGCACATGATCGAGACGATCAACAAGCTCAACCGCATTTCCCGGCAGATGTTGCAGGAAATGGGTCGCGAACCGACCCCGGAAGAGCTGGGCGAACGCATGGAAATGCCTGAGGACAAGATCCGCAAGGTATTGAAGATCGCTAAAGAGCCGATCTCCATGGAAACCCCGATCGGTGATGACGAAGACTCCCACCTGGGTGACTTCATCGAAGACTCGACCATGCAGTCGCCAATCGATGTCGCTACCGTTGAGAGCCTTAAAGAAGCGACACGCGAAGTACTCTCAGGCCTCACTGCCCGTGAAGCCAAGGTTCTGCGCATGCGTTTCGGCATCGACATGAATACCGACCACACCCTTGAGGAAGTCGGTAAGCAGTTCGACGTTACCCGTGAGCGGATTCGCCAGATCGAAGCCAAGGCGTTGCGCAAGCTGCGCCACCCGACGCGAAGCGAGCATTTGCGCTCCTTCCTCGACGAGTAAGACCAAAACCCCCGGCTCGCCGGGGGTTTTGCTTTCTGCAGTTTCCCTTCTCTCTGCCCGCCGTCCGTGCGCTGCCCGTCTACACTCGAATCATTCCTCCGAGCCATAACGAGACCGTTATGCCCAGACTGTCGGCCCTGCTTCTGTTTTTGCTGCTTACCTGGACCGCTACGGCTGGTGCGTTGAATCTTACCGATGATGAACGTGACTGGCTGAAAGCCCACCCGCAATTGCGCCTGGGCGTGGATGCCTCATGGCCGCCCTTTGAGTTCAGGGGCGAAAATGGCGCTTACCAGGGACTGACGAGCGATTACGTTCACCTGATCGAAAAGCGCCTGAACATCACGCTCAGCCCCATCGAGCCGGTGAATTGGACCGAGGTGCTGGAACAGGCGAAGGCCGGCCAGATCGACCTGCTGCCCGGCATCATGTCGACCCCGGAACGGCAAGCCTATCTGTCCTTTACCCGCCCTTACCTGGATTTTCCGATTGTCATCCTGGCCCATGAAGGCGGCGCCAACCCCCATGACATGAAAGAACTCTATGGCCTGAAAATCGCCGTGGTGGAGAACTACGCACCCCACGAGCTATTGCGCAGCCATCATCCGGACCTCAACCTCGTACCCATGCCCAATATCAGCTCGGCCCTGCAGGCCCTGGCCACCGATGAGGTCGATGCGGTCATCGGCGATCTCGCCTCCAGTGTCTGGAGCCTGAACCAGCTCAAGCTCGAAGGGCTCTACGTCAGCGGTGAAACGCCCTATCGCTACCAGTTGGCGATGGCCGTGCCCAAGGAACAGAAAGTCCTCGTGGGGATACTCGACAAGGTTATGGCCGACATGACCGTCGCCGAAAAGGAGACGATCCAGAACCGCTGGGTGGGCAACGTCCTGACCAGTCGCTCCATCTGGGCCGATCTACTGCTTTACGGCTTGCCCTGTGTCCTGCTGCTGATCGCCATACTGGCCGCGGTCATTCGCATCAACCGCCGCCTGAGCTCGGAAATATCCCAGCGCGTGGCCCTCGAGCAGGAACTACGCAGCAGCGAATACCATTACCGCGGCCTGGTGGAGAGCCTGTCGGCCATCGCCTGGGAAGCGCGCATGGACTTCACCTACACCTACGTCTCGCCCCACGCCGAAGCCTTGCTCGGTTATCCGCTGGCCCACTGGCTGATTCCCGGCTTCTGGCGCAGCATCACCCACCCTGCCGACCTGACCCGTGCCCAGACCTTCTGCGACAAGGAGATCATCGAGGGCCGCGACCACACGCTCGACTACCGGGTGATCAGCGCCGACGGTCGCACGCTCTGGGTCCGCGACCTGGTCAGCCTGATCGAACACGACAGTGAGCCGCTTATCCGTGGCCTGATGATCGACATCAGCGAAACCAAACGGACCGAAGAGGCGTTGCGCCTGTCCGAACAGAAATTCGCCTCGGTCTTCCAGCAATGCCCGGACATCCTGGTGATCGCCCGCCTGTCCGACGGCCACCTGCTGGAAGTCAACACCGCCTTCGAGGAGCAGATCGGCATGAGCGCCCGGGAGGTGATCGGGCATACCGCTACCGAGCTCAATATCTGGGGCATCGACGGTGTCGGCTCGGGACTGCTGGAGCGGTTAAGGGGCGGCAGTATCCGTAACCTGGAGATGCCTTTCAGGCGCAGCAATGGCCAAATGTTCACCGGACTGATCTCCGCCGAGCCCTTCGAACTCGACACCACGCCGGCCCTGGTGGTGGTGGTCAGGGACATCAGCCAGCTCAAGCAAACCCAACAACAACTGCAAACCTCCGAAGAAAAGTTCGCCAAGGCCTTCCACGCCTCCCCCGACGGTTTGCTGTTGAGCCGGCAAAGCGACGGCCTGCTGCTGGAAGTCAATGAAGGCTTCAGCCACCTCACCGGCTACAACAGTGCCACCTCGCTGGATCGTTCGACCCTGGAACTGGGCATCTGGGTCAACCTGAACGAACGCAAACACATGCTCGAACTGATGCGGCGCGATGGTTTCGTCCGTGATTTCAGCTGCCATATCCGCCGCAACGATGGGCAGATCCGCCTGTGCGAAGTCTCCAGTCGGCCGCTACCGATCGGCGGGGAAGACTGCATGCTGACCATCGCCCGGGACATCACCGAACGCCACGTCATGCAGGAAAAGCTGCAACAGGCCGCGACCGTCTTCGAAAGCACCGCTGAAGGCGTACTGATCACCGATATCCAGCAACACATCAGCGCGGTCAATCGGGCCTTCAGCGAAATCACCGGCTACAGCGAAACCGAAGCCCTGGGCCACACCCCGCGCCTGCTTGCCTCCGGCCAGCATGACAGCGCCTTCTATGCGGCCATGTGGCACCAGTTGACCGCCGAAGGTCATTGGCAGGGCGAGATCTGCAACCGGCGCAAGAACGGCGAGCTCTATCCTAGCTGGCTGACCATCAGTGCCGTGCGTAACCGCGAGAACGTCATCACCCACTTCGTCGCCGTGTTCGCCGACATCTCCAGCCTGAAACATGCCCAGGCGCGCCTGGACTACCAGGCCCACCACGACCCGCTGACCGGCCTGCCCAACCGCACCCTGTTCGAAAGCCGCCTGTTGGCCGCCCTGAACAGCCAGGCCGAAAACGGCGGCCAGGGGGCGGTGCTGTTTCTCGACCTCGACCGTTTCAAACATATCAACGACAGCCTCGGCCATCCGGTTGGCGACCTGTTGCTCAAGGGCATCGCCGTCAGGCTCAAGGAGCAACTGCGCGACGTCGACACCGTGGCCCGACTGGGCGGCGACGAGTTCATCATCCTGCTGCCGGGCCTGCACCAGGCCAGCGACGCCACGCACCTGGCCAACAAGCTGCTGGGTTGCTTCGGCGCGCCGTTCCAGGCGGGTGAACACGAGTTTTTCATCAGTGCCAGCATCGGCACCAGCCTCTATCCCAAGGACGGCAATGACGTCGCCACCCTGATCAAGAACGCCGATGCGGCGATGTACCGCTCCAAGGCCAAGGGCCGTAACCGGGTCGAAAGCTATACCCGCGACCTCACGGCCCAGGCCAGTGAACGCGTGGCTCTGGAGCACGAACTGCGCCGGGCCATCGAGCGCCAGGAACTGCAACTGCTCTACCAACCCAAGATCAGTCTCCACGGCGGTCAACTGGTGGGGGCCGAGGCCTTGATTCGCTGGCAGCATCCGACCCTGGGCGAGGTACCCCCGGAGCATTTCATTCCGCTGGCCGAAGAAAACGGCATGATCCTGCAGATTGGCGACTGGGTGCTGGAGCGCGCCTGCCGGCAGATGCAGCGCTGGAACAGGACCCATGGCGACTTCGGTCCGCTCTCGGTCAACCTCGCCGGCGCGCAGTTGCGCCAACCGAACCTGCTGGCGCGGATCGAACAGTTGCTCAGGGATTACCGGCTAGAGCCCGGCTGCCTGCAGTTGGAGATCACCGAGAACTTCATCATGAGCCAGGCCGAGGAGGCCCTGGAGGTCCTGCATCAACTCAAGCACCTGGGGGTGCAATTGGCCATTGATGACTTCGGCACCGGCTATTCGTCACTGAGCTACCTCAAGCGCCTGCCGCTGGATGTGTTGAAGATTGACCAGTCGTTCGTCCGTGGTTTGCCGGACGATCCCCATGATGCCGCTATTGTGCGCGCTATCATCGCCTTGGGTCGCAGCATGCAATTTACGGTGATTGCCGAGGGTGTGGAGAACCAGGCACAGCAGGATTTCCTGGCCGTCGAGGGCTGCGAACAGATCCAGGGTTACATCGTCAGCCTGCCGCTACAGGCCGAAGAATTCGCCGCGGCCTTCCTTCATATGAGGCTTTCGGAGTTTTCGGATAGCCCCCGCGAGAAACCATCGCTATAATTCGCGGCCTACTGAGGGCCTATAGCTCAGTTGGTTAGAGCAGAGGACTCATAATCCTTTGGTCCACGGTTCAAGTCCGTGTGGGCCCACCACCTTGAAAGCCGCGCAGTGCGCGGCTTTGTCGTTTTTGCTCCGAGTCAGATTCCCTCTCTGAAAATCGAAAAGGCAGCTTTCTGTCCACAAAACGTCCACATCTGAAAAAACGCCGGCGCATCGAACTCAAAGCTATAGCTCGTCTAGTGAAACCTTAATTCGCTGGGGAGCTGCCAATCGCTCCCGCACCGTCGCGTCCTTGGTTATCAGAATGGGCTTAAACGGCAGCTGATCGCGCGCTGCTACGTACTGCAAGGCTTGACGCATCAGCTCGGAAGGAGTGACACCGAGTTTTCCCAGCTCCTGGCAAGCACGTGCCTTGAGGTCGTCGTCAATGCGGACTTTGATGGATGTCATGGGATACCTCTCACTGTCATGACAGCGAGACAAAAAGGCTTTTTTTGCAAGCCCGCACGGTGGCCGTTCAGTCTGCTGATCAGCAACCCAACCGCAGCATGCGCTACTTCAATCAAAAGAGTGGTCGTCCAACGCCGCTGAGCCGTGATGGGGCGAGGACGATCCTTCAAGTAGAGCATCCACCACAGCCCGTGCCATTTCTACCGAGTGAAGCATGCCCCAAAACAGAGATCGCTCCACCGGATTCGTGTGCAAGCTGATTTCATCACCATTCAGTTCGGCGGCTTCGAGCAATTTCGAGACGTAGATCAACGCGTCCTGAGCATTGACGCCTGGTTGGATGGCAAAAATCGAGGGTTTGAGAGGGTCAGCGTGATCGATGGTTTTGGATACGGTTAAAGCGAGGGTATCAAGCAAATGGGTTGTATCAGAGCGGAGTGCTTTCACAGAGCCACTAGCGCCGTCAGCAGCGCCACGAAAGAGAGACCCATCACCATCTGGCGTAGGGTCTTTAGAAACAGAAACAAGATGCGGATCAGGGACAATTTTCTTGGACACAGGCAAAACTCCTACGCGGTATGGATGACTACGTTTGAAATCCGCGGGTGTCCAGCCCGGTCGCTGAATTTGCAGCGACGGTCAAAATGTAGTTGTCGTACTTGGCTGACGCAACGTGAAAACCGTGTGCAAATGTATGCACCTCAAGGAGCACACACCTGGTGTTGAAGTCACCTGCTGACGGCGACTCTTCCAGTCACCCCTTTTTCGACAGGATGTGCAGCGTCTTGGCCAAGGCATCCTGACTTAGCCGTTGAGCCTCGCTAGGCTCAACGGCTCATGCTGGCCCGGCTTCAATTCAGCGAGCGTGTGCATGCACTAGCCGAAGGTTTTCATAAACGGCTCAGCACATTGCCTAATTGCCGTGACTACATTCGGTGCCTGTTCACAAAGCTCAGTCGAGCGAGCCAGTACCCGTTCCAGTACTTGCAACTGATCGCGGATTACCTCTTCTGGCCGGGCTACCTCACACACTAGAGCGAAGTCCAGCAGCCCCTGCCGTGAGGCGAATAACGATTTGTTGCCGACAAGATCAAGCGCCAATACGTCCTTTGGAAGGTAAGCCGTGGTGTTGACGATGTCGTAGGCAGGTGCCAGCCGCGCATCGCGCTGCGTGGGGTCGGAATACAGCAGCCCGAAGTTCTTCAGATGAGCGTCGCCGTTACCAACGATGCAGCTCAAGGTCACGATGGCAAATAGCTGGGCCAGTGAGCCTTGCACCTGCTCGGGCGAGCAGAATAGACGGATGGCCTTGGCAATGGCCGAATAGCTCTTGCTGTACTTTTGCTCTGCAGCAAGCCCCATCAGTACCGCCATGTCCTCGAAGCCAATGGGATTGAGTTGCTCATCCCTATCGAAGCGGCGCATGACGAACAGCTTGGCATTATCGGAAAGGTAGAACTCCGGCACCGTAATCCCGGCTTCCCTGGCCACGGACATACAGAGGAACTCGTTAATCGCGAGCCCCGGAAACTCGTCTCGGCCGCTCTTGACGATCAGGTCAGAGGTTTTCGAGGTAAACCGTTGAGGCGCACCATCCGGATGCTCCGGCACCAACACCTTGGGCTGCACGCCCGATATCCCGGCGCGCAGAATATAGCGATCTACCAAATCGGCAAAAATGTCTTGTGCGCCATCCCAGGCCAGGATTTCCTCCAGCTTTTCTCCAGGGTACTGTTGACGCTGCAAGAGCGCATCGACCTCCGGCGAACTCACCGCTACCCGCCCAATAGGCGAACTGCTACCAGACAGCGCAAGCAGCAGCATGGGATCGACATTCGCCACCTTGGCAAGACGGTTGCGCAACTGCTCCAGGACATAACCTTCCGGGAGGTTCATCTGGAAGATCGGATGCAATTCTCGGTGACGGTATTCATCCAGACGCACAGGCATCAGCAAACTGATCGCGGCTTGCGTCTTGGCCTCTTCGTGATAACGAAACAGATAGTCTCCACCGCTGCCAAGGATCCTCCCGCTGTCACCTTGAGGCGTCGCAACTTGCAGTACGGTTGTCATCAGTCGAACACTCCCTGTATTTCATCCAGCGTGGGCATTACCGCCGGCACCACGGCGAACTCACAGTCCATAGCGCCCAGGACTCGCGCATAGGCGACCATGCCTACTGACAGGTCACCCTTCTCGATGGCGATGACCTTCTGTCGGGTGATGCCAGCTAAGGTAGCGAGCCTGGCTTGAGTCAGCCCGCGATTCAGACGACGCTGCCGGACCTGATCGCCGAGACGCACTGTGATGAGGGAATAGTCCATGTTCTGTATACGCGACAAATGATATTAAATGTAACGTATACCGAACTTTAAGAAAAATCAAAGCAGATATACGGCTCAACCCAAGAGCAGCCTGCAAGCGTCTCCCAGCTAGACGATGAGCCGAATAAATCGCACAATCGGCTCACAAAATGAGCCGAATAGGCCTTTTATTCGGCTCACGCTCATGCGGAGTCCTCTATGAACGATCTGCCTCACTGGATCTGGCAACAGCCCGACTGGCCTCATTTCACCTGGCAGGAAAAGGCCCTGACGCCGCTGCTGCTGGAATGCGGACACGCCCAGGGACGCTTGCTCGGCATGGCCGCAGCCATCGGCGAGGACAGCAGCGCGCAGAACGAGCTGGATGCCTTGCTGCAAAACATCATCACTTCATCGGCCATCGAAGGAGAGCCACTGAATGTCGGCTCTGTCAGGTCCTCACTGGCAAGACGCCTGGGGCTGAGCGCCGACCAATCCGCCAGCCCACGTAGCGAGGGCCTGGCGGAACTGCTGTTGGACGCAACGCAACACCACCAATCGCCGTTGAGCCTTGAGCGCCTGCTGTATTGGCAAACACTGCTTTTCCAGCCCGACGAAAGCCCTCTGGCACCGAAAATCCGTATCGGCAAGCTGCGCGGTAACGAGCCGATGCAGGTGGTCTCCGGACGTCTGGATCGACCTGTCGTGCATTTCGAGGCACCACCGCGGGCCGGGCTCGACGAAGAGCTGATGGCGTTTATCCACTGGTTCAACGCCAGTCAGGCAGATACGGCACTCGACCCACTGCTGCGTGCCGGCGTTGCGCATTTCTGGTTCGTGACCTTGCATCCATTCGATGATGGCAATGGTCGCCTGACCCGCACCCTCACCGATCTGGCACTGGCGCAGGGCGAACAACAGGCGATTCGGTTCTATGCGATGTCCGCGAGCATTCTCGAAGACCGGAAGGGCTATTACGAAATACTCGAGTCCAGCCAAAAGGACTCGCTGGATATCACCCCTTGGCTGCAATGGTTCCTGAAAACCCTGCTGCGCAGCCTGGAGCAGGCCCAGGCCAACATCAATCGGGTACTGGTCAAGGCACGGTATTGGCAACAACATCGCCATCTTCAACTCTCGCCGGAGCAACTCAAAGTTATCAACAGGCTGCTCGATGGCGGTGAGAGAGGTTTCGAGGGTGGTATCAATGCCGCGCAATACCAGGCAGTCACCAAAGTCAGTAAGGCGACCGCGACCCGCCATCTGGCGGATCTTCTGGAGAAAGGTTGCCTCTACCGACTTCCCGGGGGCGGACGCAGTACCCGCTATCAGATTCCCAGCTTGCGCGGCGCTCCCACCTGATTCAACCGGCGAAGTTATCGATCTTGACCTGCCCCTCGGGAAAGGTTGCGATGATCTCCAATTCACCACCCATGGCACGGATGTAATTGCGCAACGTGCTGATGTACATGTCCGTGCGCCGCTCCATCTTGGAAACGGCGGCTTGATTGATGTGCAATGCCTTGGCCAAGGCATCCTGACTTAGCTGTTGCGCCTGACGAAGCTCATGTAACGGCATTTCAGCACGCAGTTGTTGGTACATGGCATCGACACGCACGCGCGATTCAGGCGAGCGCCGTGCCACCAAATCGGCGAATTTCTTAGCCATTGTCAAAACCCTCTTTTCTCAAGGTATCCAGATGCTCGTCGTACAGCCGTTCGGCCTTGGGGATGTTTTCTTCGTACCAGCGGTCCTGACCCGTCTTGTCGCCCCCCAATAGCAAAATGGCACAACGGCGCGGGTCGAATACGTACAACACGCGATAAGGCCTTCCCCCATGCTGTATTCGCAACTCGCGCAAATGCCCATAACGTGAGCCTTTGATGTGGCTGCTGTGAGGGAAACCCAGGTGTGGACCGAGGTCGCCCAGCAACATGACCGTCACCTCGACAGAATCTTGCTCGGATTCAGTCAAGCGATCCCACCAACACTCAAATTCATCGGTGTATTCAACTTCCCAGTTCGCGCTCAAAGTATGCCATCCAAGGAATATAACCCCCAAGGAATTTTTCATGGTTTTTGACCTGAGGCAATAGAGGCAAACAATGAGAAACAATAAGGCCAGAGCCGGGCCCCATCTTGACGTCCTCTCCCGGCTCCTCGTCGTGCGAGCGATCAGTCCGCCCTATTCATGCACCACTCGCACGAGCGCTTCGAATCCCGCCCATGCATCCGAATCTGTAACATGTGAGGTCTTCAACACCCGCCACCGGAGCCCGACCTTGTCCGACACCCGCCCTCCCGCCCTCGATGAAATCGACCGTCAGTTGATTTCCGCGCTACAGATCAATGCCCGTGAAAGCGTGGCGATGCTGGCTCGGCAGTTGGGGATCGCGCGCACCACGGTCACCTCAAGGCTGGCACGCCTGGAAAAAGCCAAGGTGATTACCGGTTATGGCGTGCGACTGGGTCAGCGGGTGGTCGATGGCGGTTTGCAGGCCTATGTCGGGATCACGGTGCAGCCGCGTTCGGGCAAGGATGTGGTGCGGCGCCTCAGTGCCATGGCGCAGATCCATCAGCTCTGCGCTGTAAGCGGCGAGTTTGACTATGTGGCCTGGCTGCGCAGCGATTCGCCGGAACAGCTGGACCAGTTGCTCGACCAGATCGGCAGCGTTGAAGGGGTGGAGAAAACCACTACCTCGATCATTCTCAGTAGCAAGGTGGATCGGGGGCAACCGGTTTAGCCCCGCAAATTTGCTGGCTGAATGCAGTATCTGTAGGAGCGGCCGGTCGACGCTCGATTGCCCGCGAAGCTTTTAGCGCCCTCAAGGTCCTCTTCGCGGGCAAGCACTGCTCCTGCAGGTACGCGTCACCTCGAACAAATAGTTCGTCATAAAGCATCATTTAAGATCAAAACGACGACACTTTGCGTCTTATTAACGCACTCCCCGCTCCCTACAATGGCCTCAGTCTTTTCCTATCTATACTCCAGCCGGATACACCGCCCGGCCCGAGTCGCCAGCAAGGTCAGCCATGAACAAGAACAATCGCCATCCTGCCGACGGTAAAAAACCCATCACCATCTTCGGCCCGGACTTCCCGTTCGCCTTCGATGACTGGATCGAGCACACGGCCGGACTGGGTAGCATCCCGGCGGAAAATCACGGGTCGGAAGTGGCGATTGTCGGCGCCGGGATCGCCGGATTGGTGGCCGCCTATGAACTGATGAAACTGGGCCTCAAGCCGGTCGTCTACGAAGCCTCGAAAATGGGCGGCCGTCTGCGCTCCCAGGCCTTTGAAGGCGCCGAAGGCATCATCGCCGAACTCGGCGGCATGCGTTTCCCGGTCTCGTCCACGGCGTTCTACCACTACGTCGACAAGCTCGGCCTCGAGACCAAACCCTTCCCCAACCCGCTGACCCCGGCCTCCGGCAGCACGGTGATCGACCTCGAAGGCGAAACCTACTACGCCGAGAAACTCGCCGACCTGCCCGCCCTGTTCCAGGAAGTCGCCGACGCCTGGGCCGACGCCCTGGAAGACGGTTCGCGCTTCGGCGATATCCAGCAGGCCATTCGCGACCGCGACGTGCCGCGCCTGAAAGAACTGTGGAACACCCTGGTCCCACTGTGGGACGACCGCACCTTCTACGACTTCGTCGCCACCTCCAAGGCCTTCGCCAAGCTGTCGTTCCAGCACCGCGAAGTGTTCGGCCAGGTCGGTTTCGGCACCGGCGGCTGGGACTCGGACTTCCCCAACTCGATGCTGGAAATCTTCCGCGTGGTGATGACCAACTGCGACGATCACCAGCATCTGGTGGTCGGCGGTGTGGAGCAAGTCCCCCTGGGCATCTGGCGCCATGTGCCGCAACGCTGCGCCCATTGGCCGGCCGGCACCAGCCTGAGCAGCCTGCACCACGGCGCGCCACGTACCGGCGTCAAACGTATTACCCGCGATGCCGACGGTCAGTTCGCGGTCACCGACAACTGGGGCGATACCCGTCAGTACGCCGCCGTCCTCGTCACCTGCCAGAGCTGGCTGCTGACCACCCAGATCGAATGCGAGGAGTCGCTGTTCTCCCAGAAGATGTGGATGGCCCTGGATCGCACACGCTATATGCAGTCCTCGAAGACCTTTGTCATGGTCGACCGGCCGTTCTGGAAGGACAAGGATCCGCAAACCGGTCGCGACCTGATGAGCATGACCCTCACCGATCGCCTGACCCGTGGCACTTACCTGTTCGACAACGGTGACGACAAGCCCGGCGTGATCTGCCTGTCGTACTCGTGGATGAGCGACGCCCTGAAAATGCTTCCGCAACCCATCGAAAAACGGGTGAAGCTGGCCCTGGACGCGCTGAAGAAGATCTACCCGAAAGTGGATATCGCCGCGCGCATCATCGGCGATCCGATCACTGTGTCCTGGGAAGCCGACCCGCACTTCCTCGGCGCCTTCAAAGGCGCCCTGCCCGGCCACTACCGCTACAACCAGCGGATGTACGCGCACTTCATGCAGGCCGATATGCCCGCCGAACACCGCGGCATCTTCATTGCCGGTGACGATGTGTCCTGGACGCCGGCCTGGGTCGAAGGCGCGGTACAGACTTCGCTCAATGCCGTGTGGGGCATCATGAACCACTTCGGTGGACGCACCCACGCCGAGAACCCGGGACCGGGCGATGTCTTCAAGGACATCGGCCCGATTGCCCTGGCCGACTGAAAGGAACGCGCCTGTGCAGATCGCTCTCTATCAATGCCCGCCGCAACCGCTGGATGTCGCGGGCAACCTGCAACGCTTGCAGCGCCTGACCGTCGAGGCCCGTGGCGTGGATGTGCTGGTGCTCCCGGAAATGTTCCTGACCGGCTACAACATCGGTGCCGAAGCGGTAGGTGCCCTGGCCGAAGCTAGCGATGGCACCAGCGCACAGCATATTGCCGCCCTCGCCCGGGCGGCGAACATGGCCATTGTCTACGGCTACCCGGAGCGTGCCGAGGACGGCCAGATCTATAACGCGGTGCAGTTGATCGACGCCCAGGGTCAGAGCCTGTGCAACTATCGCAAGACCCACCTCTACGGCGACCTGGATCATTCGATGTTCAGCGCCGGGCCTGACCACTTCCCCGTGGTGGAACTGGGAGACTGGAAGATCGGGCTGTTGATCTGCTACGACGTCGAGTTCCCGGAAAACACCCGGCGCCTGGCCTTGAGCGGCGCCGAGGTGATTCTGGTGCCCACCGCCAATATGGTGCCGTTCGACTTCGTCGCCGATGTGACCATTCGCGCCCGGGCCTTCGAGAACCAGTGTTTTGTGGCGTACGCCAACTACTGCGGGAACGAGGGCGATATCCAGTACTGCGGCCAGAGCAGCATCGCCGCACCGGACGGCAGCCGCCTGGCCCGCGCCGGCCTGGATGAAACCCTGATTGTCGTCACCCTGGACCGTTCGCTGATGCAGGCCTCACGGGCCAGCAACCGCTATCTGCTGGACCGCCGTCCGGAGCTCTATACGGACCTGAGCCAGGACTGAGCGAGCGTTATCCGCTAAAATGGGCGTTCCTCTTCCAAGGAAACGCCCATGTCCCTGCCAACCGCTCCCGACTCCGAAGGTCCGGTGTCCTCGAACGAATCCGGGGAGCCAGCACAAACACCGCCGCCCGTACCGCCCTCAGAACCTGCCGATCGCGCCGGCTTGATTCGCGGACAAACCAGCGCCCACCGTGGGCTGCGCACCTTTGCCCAGGACCGCTCACGCAATCGTCGCGAACGTTAGGCCAATATCTGCAAGCCGTATTTCTGCACGATGCTCAACAATTTGAGCGCCATGCCGCTGGGTTGCTTGTCGCCCGCCTCCCACTGCTTCACGGTCGAGGCGCTGGTGTTCAGGTAACGGGCAAAAACCGGCTGGCTGACGTGGTTACGCTCACGCAGCTGCTTGATCTGTTCCGGTGCGATTTCATCCGGGACCTGCGCCAGGCAGGACTCATCGAACTCACGCATGGTCGCCTTGCTGATCGCCCCAATGGCCTGCAACGCGCTGGCCGATTCATGAATCGATTCCAGTGCCTCGCTTTTAAATGTCTTGGTCATGACCTATCTCCACAAACTCTTTCATTTCCACTAGCTGTTGAACCTGCTGTTCGCTGAGTCCCTCATAGGCTTTGGCCAGCGCCTTGAAGGCACTGAGCTCCTGTGCCGTGATATTGCTCTGATCGCTTTTGGCGAACAGAAACTGGAAGACCCAGTAACAACGCCCCCTCGCCAATACAATGGAGCGATGACGGTTCTCGTTGAGCCGCTTCTTCCAGACACCGCCGCCCAGATTGTCCGCCTGACCACTAATGGCTTCCCTCATAGCCGCGACTAGCGCTGCATCGGTGATCAGTGCCTTTCTCGCATCGACGCTGAAGCGCCGAGTTTTGAAAAACCTATATGGCATGGAAATCCTTCTCCAAAAAACATACCACTCAGTGGTATATAAATTCAAGTCCGTCACACACCTCGTTGGTCGGACTCCTGAAGGAGCGTCCTTGTGTAAACAGTGCGCCCTGAACGCCGCCCACAAAAAAACACCCCGTGCCAAAAGAGTCAGGCACAGGGCGACGCGTTATACCGCGAGACGGTTCTTGAATTCGTTGGGGAAAAGGCGCCAGTCAATATCAGACGGCAATGCCCTTGCGGCACTGGACCTGAGCGGTCCGCACTCGGGAAAAGGCGCGGGCCAGGCGCAACAGCATCTCGTCGATGTCGCCCTTGCTGACGTTCAGTGCCGGTGAAAAACGCAGGCAATCGGCTTTCGGCGCATCCAGCAGCAGTCCTTCCTGCAGCGCCGCCTTGAGCAGCGCATCCGCCGAATCATCCCCCAGGGTCAGGCCCCAGAGCAGGCCCGTACCGCGCAACTCTCCCTGTGCATAACGTTGGGCCAGGCGCGTCAGCCCATCACGCAGGTACTGCCCGGTTTCGCGGACCCGTGTGAGAAAATCACCCGCGAGCAGCGTCTCCAGCACCGCCAGCCCGGCACTGCACATCATCGCATTGCCATGGTGACTGCCACCGATTTCGCCGGGTGCGAAGCAGCAAGCCTTGCCCCGCGCCAACAGGGCGGCCAGCGGCACGCCGCCGCCCAGGCCCTTGCCCAGGGTGACGATGTCCGCCGTCACGCCATACTGCTGTTCGACCAGCAAGGTGCCACAGCGCCCCATGCCGGTCTGCACTTCATCCAGGATCAGCAGGATGCCCAACTCACGGCATAGCCGTTCGACCCCCTTGAGGTAGTGCCCGGTCGCCGGAATCACCCCGGCGGCACTCTGGATCGGTTCCAGCATGATCGCGACGGTCTTGGCATCCACGGCGGCATGCAAGGCCGGCAAATCATTGAATGGCACCTGGCTGAAGCCCGGCAGTTGCGGCTCGAACCGATTGTCAAAAGCCTCCGACGCTGCCATGGCGCCGAAACCACCGCCGTGACAGGCGTTGCTCACCGAGATGATCCGAGACGCACCACCACGATTTAGTTGCCCCCACTTGCGTGCCAGCTTGATCGCGCCGTCGCAGGCTTCGGAGCCGCTATTGAAAAAATGTACCTGGTCGCAGCTGGTGCTCTCGCACAGTCGCTGGGCCAGATTCAGTTGCCCTTGGTTATGAAACCCCGCCCCGACATTGATCAACCCGTAGGCCTGGTCGGACAAAGCCCGGGCCAGAACACCGGGGCTGTGACCGAGACTGTTGCTGCCACCACCCTGGCTGAAATCCAGATAAGCCTGGCCCTGCGTATCCCATACCGAAGAGCCCTGGCCACGAACGAACACCGGGGCGAGACGCGCATTAGCCGGCATCAGGTATTCATGGCTGACACTGTCTTGCCGGGAGACTTGCCGGTACTCGGCCGTCAGGTCATCGAGACTCGGCGGCGTACGACGTAAGCTGAACAGGTTCATGCGCGCAGACCTTCCAGCGGCAGGCCGAGCAACCGCGCCGACCAGTCTTCCACTCGCCCGCTGCGCAGGCGCTTGATGGCCGTGTCGCGCCAGCGCGAAGACAGCGCAGGACAATCCACCAGCATCTTCAAGCCCGCCTGTTCCAAGGGCTCCTGGAAGAAGGCCTGCAGCGCCCAGGCCACGGTCAAGCCGGGATAGCTGCGCTGAATCAGTTCGAACGGTTGGTCGGCGCTGACAAAGCCCGACTTGAGCACCCGATAGAACCAACCGCAGCGCCCTGTGTCCTGGGCCTCTTGCGGCAGGTCCGGCAAGGTTCCGAGACGACTCAGGCGATAACAGGCCGAGCGCGGCTGGCTGACCTGCAACAACGCACCGCCCCAGCGAAACAGATCGCCCAGGCAGACCTGCTCCTCGGTCAGGCCCTGCGTCGACACGTTCTCGCCAAAGGCCGGTGCCGCCCAATCGAGCTGTGGATAACGTTGCCGCCAGTAGGCGTAATGCTCGGCGGGATAGTGATGCAGCGCCCGCTCGGGCCCGGTATGGAAGCGCGGATCGCCGTGCTCGTCGCTGCCCAGGCCCTGTGGCCACAACCAGAGCCGGTTGGCAACCCGGTGTTTATCCGTATCGCCGAGCAAACCCTGTCCGAGATTTTTTGCCTTGCCTATGTAAACACCGTCCACGCAAACAGTATTCATCGCGTTCTATGGCCCTGTAAGCCTTGTGATTGGGGTTAGACTAGGCTTCCCCGGCACTCGCGGCCATTTCGTTTTTCGAGCATTTTCGATAAGTACAGCTTATGGATTTCAAGCAACTGCGTTATTTCGTCGCGGTGTATGAAGAAGGCCATGTCGGCCGGGCCGCCGAACGCCTGTCGATCTCGCAACCGGCCCTGTCGCAGCAGATCCGCCAGCTCGAACACAACCTCGATGTGGGCCTGTTCGAACGCAGCAGCAAGCGCCTGCTGCCGACCCTCGCCGCCCATACGCTCTACAACCACGCACTACCGCTGCTCGATGGTCTGCAACGGGCTCGGGACGACCTGCGCAACTTCCAGGGCCAGGCCCTGCGCACCCTGGCCATCGGCGTGCTGCAGACCGTGCACACCAGCCTGGTGCCGCAGATGCTGGAACGGGTGCGCAAGGCCCAACCGCACCTGGTGGTGCAGATCTACGAATTGACCGGCATGGAGATCGAGCGACGCCTGCTCAATGGTTCGCTGGATATCGGCATCAGCTATCTGCCGCCGCGCCAACCTGGCTTGCATGGGGTGCTGTTGTACGAAGATGAGCTGCAACTGGTGATCCCGAGCGATCATCCACTGCGCGAATTCAAGAAGGTCTCCTTGAGCCAGGCCGCCGAACTGCCGATGTTGCTGCTCGGTGAGGAATTCCAGATCCGCCAGATCTGGCAGGGGCAACTGGCCAATCTGGGGCGACGCCCTCAGGTCCAGGCCGAGCTGAACAATATGGCCGGCATCCTCGACAGCCTGCCACACACACGATTGGCAACGGTGCTGCCGGGCCGCTCACGGCATGAGCATGACGACGACCTGTTGCTGTGGAAGCCGCTGACCGAACCGCGGGTTGCCTTGAAAGTCGGGCTGGTATGTCGCGATGTGCAGCGCCAGCAGGCAACACTGGAGTTGTTGCGCAACTTGCTCGAAGACGTGATGGTGACAAACCGCCCGGGCGGGCATCCGCCGCCAGTACGAGAAGGGCTGAACTGACCGCTACTTTTTCGCGGGCAAAAGAAAACCCCGCCTAAGCGGGGTTTTGCAGACTGTTTCCCTGACATCCCTTTCACTCCGCCGTCCTGGCAGAATCCTACGTGTCCCTGTTGTTGCTTTTGAGCTTCCTGCTCGACGTCCTTGTTGCAAAGATTATCGCTGGATCCAATTTGGCGATAGGGGCAAAAAGCAGCGCGTTATGTAAGTAAATGCTTACATAGCATCCGAAGAATCAAAATTGCTCGGCATCCAGTAGGAACAACGACTCGCTCCCGGCTTTCACCGAGGCTGTCAGCGAGTGAATACGCGGCAACAGACGTGCGAAATAGAACCGCGCGGTGCCCATTTTGCTCGCGTAGAACGTCTCCTGACTCTCCTTGCCCAACGCTGCCTTGGCCATCAGTGCCCACATGTAGGCATAGGTGGTGTAACCGAAGGCTTGCAGGTATTCGACAGATGCCGCACCGATCTCGTCCGGATTGCTCTTGGCGCGCTCCAGGACCCAGGCGGTCAGGTCATCGAGGTTATCCAGCGCGGCGCCCAGCGGCTGGGTGAACTCGGCCAGCCCGGCGTCGGCGGTCTGGATGAAATGGCGAATCTCTTCGGCGAACAACTTGTAATAGGCGCCGCCGTTGCCGACGATCTTGCGCCCCACCAGGTCCAGGGCCTGGATGCCGTTGGTGCCTTCGTAGATCTGGGTGATGCGCACATCGCGCACCAACTGCTCCTGTCCCCACTCGCGGATATAGCCGTGGCCGCCGAACACCTGCTGGCCGTGCACGGTGGTTTCCAGGCCGAGGTCGGTGAGGAAGGCCTTGGCCACTGGGGTCAGCAAGGCCACCAGGCCATCCGCGCGTTCGCGGGTGGTAGCGTCTTCGCTGAACTTGGCGGTGTCCAACTGCATCGCCACATAGGTGGAAAATGCCCGGCCACCCTCGTTCGACGCTTTCATGGTCAACAGCATGCGCCGTACATCGGGGTGCACGATGATCGGGTCGGCCACCTTGTCCTTGGCCTTTGGCCCGGTCGGCGAACGGCTTTGCAGGCGATCACGGGCGTACTCGACCGCGTTCTGGTACGAGCGCTCGCCCGATGCCAGGCCCTGGATGCCCACCCCCAGGCGCTCGTAGTTCATCATGGTGAACATCGCCGCGAGGCCCTTGTTCGGCTCGCCGATCAGGTAACCCACGGCTTCGTCGAAGTTCATCACGCAGGTCGCGGACGCCTGGATACCCATCTTGTGTTCGATGGAACCACAGCTCACCGGGTTGCGCGCGCCGAGGCTGCCGTCGGCATTGACCATGAACTTCGGTACCAGGAACAGCGAGATGCCCTTGGGACCGGCCGGGGCGTCCGGCAGCTTGGCCAGCACCAGGTGAATGATGTTCTCGGTCAGGTCGTGTTCGCCGCCGGTGATAAAGATCTTGGTGCCGCTGACCTTGTAGGAGCCGTCCGCCTGGGGCTCGGCCTTGGTGCGGATAATCCCCAGGTCGGTGCCTGCGTGGGGTTCGGTCAGGCACATGGAGCCGGCCCAGACACCCGAATACATGTTCGGCAGGTAAGTGGCTTTCAGCTCTTCGCTGGCGTGGGTGTTGATCGAGACACAGGCACCGGCCGTCAGCATCGGGTACAGGCCGAAGGCGAGGCTGGAGGAGTTGATCATTTCTTCGACCTGGGCCGACACCGCCTTGGGCATGCCCATGCCACCGAAGGCCGGATCACCGCCGACGCCGACCCAACCGCCTTCGGCGTAGGTCTGGTAGGCCTGGGGGAAACCGGCGGGCGTGAACACCGCACCGTTGTCCCAGCGGCAGCCTTCCTCATCGCCGCCACGGCTCAAGGGCGCGATGCTCTTGGCGGTGACCTTGCCGGCCTCTTCGAGAATCGCTTCGACGGTTTCGGCGTCGACGGTCTCGGCCAGGGCAGGTAGTTGAGCCCAGAGTTTCGCGACCTCGAACACTTCATTGAGGACGAAGCGCATATCGCGCAGGGGCGCTTTGTAGTCAGCCATGGCAAACCTCGCAGGATCTAAACGACGGGCCCCGGATGGGGCCGATTTTCTATGGCTCGAGTTTACCCTAACAACTTTTACGACACATAGGGTCTATGCGTGACTTTTTTGTTATTTTTAGTCACGCGCATATCCGAGGCATGAGGTGTCTGTTCTGACGCCTTCGCGGGCAAGCCCTGCTCCTACAGTTTTTCGGTGGGCACGATATCTGCGCACAACACAAAACCTGTAGGAGCAGGGCTTGCCCGCGAAGAGGCCCTCAAGATCGCCCACACTCCTTCAGCCTCACTCGAAAGCAGCTACAGCGCAAACAACTCCGCCGGCAAACGCATCAAACACTCACTCCCCGCCTCCACCGCCGCCCGATGGGCAGTCGTGCGCGGTAACAACCGCTTGAAGTAGAACTCGCAAGTCGCCAGCTTGCCCTGGCAATACTCGGCATCACCACTACCCTCCTCCAACTGGGCCTGCGCCACCAGCGCCATGCGCAGCCAGAGGTAAGCAAGAATGATGTAGCCGCTGTACATCAGATAATCCAACGCCGCCGCCCCCACTTCATCCGGGTTCTTCATCGCCGCCATCCCGACCTGAGTCGTCAGCTCACCCCACTGCTGGTTCAACCCCTCCAGCTGCTCCACATAGCCCTTGAGCTGCGGATGCCCGGCATTCGCCAGACAGAACCGGTGCACGATCCTGGTAAAGCCGCGCAGCAACTTACCCTGGCTGCCAAGCACCTTGCGCCCCAGCAGATCCAACGCCTGAATCCCGTTGGTACCCTCATAGATCGGCGCAATCCGACAATCACGAACCAACTGCTCCATGCCCCACTCACGAATAAAGCCGTGGCCACCAAACACCTGCATCCCATGGTTGGTCACCTCAAGACCGGTCTCGGTCATAAAGGCCTTGCAGATCGGGGTCAGGAAGGCCAGCAGGTCCTCGGCCTCCTGGCGCTGGGTCGCATCGCTACCCAGATGGGCAACATCCAGCCACTGTGCGGTGAAGTAGGTCAGCGCCCGGTTGCCTTCGTTGAAAGCCTTCATGGTCAGCAGCATGCGCCGCACATCGGGATGGACGATGATCGGGTCGGCGGCCTTGTCCGGTGCCTTGGGACCGGTGAGCGAACGCATTTGCAGACGGTCGTTGGCGTACCGGACCGCGCCCTGGAAACTGCTCTCGCCCAGGCACAGGCCCTGCATCCCGGTGCCGAGCCGGGCATGGTTCATCATGGTGAACATGCAGTTCAGGCCCTTGTTGGCCTCGCCGATCAGATAGCCCTTGGCATCATCGAAGTTCAGCACGCAGGTCGCGGAAGCCTTGATCCCCATCTTGTGCTCGATGGAGCCGCATTGCACACCATTGCGCTCGCCCGCATCACCGGCGGCATTGACCAGGAACTTGGGCACGATAAACAGGGAAATGCCCTTGGTCCCCGCCGGCGCGTCCGGCAATTTGGCCAGCACCAGATGCACGATGTTCTCGCTCATATCGTGCTCACCGGCGGAGATGAAGATCTTGCTGCCGCTGATGGCATAACTGCCGTCGGCCTGGGGCACGGCGCGGGTCTTGATAAGCCCCAGGTCAGTGCCGCAATGGGCCTCGGTCAGGCACATGGTGCCGGTCCAGCGACCCTCGGTCAGTTTGCTCAGGTAGGTGTTTTTCTGTTCCTCGGTGCCGTGGGCATGGATCGCCGACATGGCGCCGTGGGTCAGGCCCGGGTACATGCCCCAGGAAGTATTGCTGGAGCCGATCATCTCGCTGATCACCAGCCCCAGGGACAGCGGCAGGCCTTGCCCGCCATAGGCCGGGTCCGCCGCCAGGCCATGCCAGCCGCCTTCGACATACTGGGCAAAGGCCTGCTTGAAGCCCTTGGGCGTGGTCACCACGCCATTGTCGAAATGGCAGCCTTCTTCATCCCCGGAGCGGTTCAGCGGCGACAGCACCTGCTCGCAGAACTTCGCGCCCTCTTCGAGGATCGCGCCGACCATATCGGGGCTGGCATCGTTGGCGCCGAGGGCGAGGTAGTGGGCGTGGAAATCGAAAACATGGTCGATCAGAAAGCGCATATCCCGTAGCGGGGCTTTGTACTCAGGCATGGTCATTTCTCCGGCAGCAGATACCCCAACCTACTGCCCTGCCCGGCCCCGGACAATCACCGTCCAACCGCTGAATGCTCCACCATCACTCAGCCGACAGCTTCTCCCGTGCGAACCGCGCCACGCCGGGTCTGTCCTGCCGCGACCACGCAGTTACGCCCCGCGCCCTTGGCGGCATAGAGCGCCTGGTCGGCGGACTTGAGCACTTCTTCCGGGGTACGCTGCTCCGGCTGACGCTCGGCGACCCCGATACTCACGGTCACCGAGACACTGGTCGCCCCACTGCCGGCCCGGCGTTGACGCCCTTGCTGGTCGTCCTGGGGACGATTGTCCTGGTTGCGCAACTGGATATGGTAGTTGGCGATCACTTCGCGAATGACCTCCAAGTGCGGCATGCACTCTTCCAGCGTCTTGCCGGCAAACACCACCGCGAACTCTTCACCGCCATAGCGATAGGCACGACCGCCACCGCTGACCTTCGCCAGCTTGCTCGCCACCAGGCGCAACACCTGGTCGCCGACGTCGTGACCGTGGGTGTCGTTGAATTTCTTGAAGTGGTCGACGTCGGTCATCGCCAGCACATAGTTGCGCCCCAGGCGCTGCATGCGTTCGTTCAGCGCGCGGCGTCCCGGCAGGCCGGTGAGCTCGTCGCGGAAGGCCATCTGATAAGCCTCATGGGCCACCGCCGCGGCAATCATCAACATCACCTGGCTGCACATGATATTCAGGGTGAACGGCAGGATGAAGGTCTTGGGCAACATCCAGAACAACCCCAGCAGCCCGGTCAGTTGCGCCGCGTGCAGCGGTCGCGGGTGGCGCCAGTACTGGACCGTGAGCAACAGGAAGGACGCGAAGAACACCGGATAGGACAGCTGGATCAGGCTCATCCAGTCCCCGTGCAGCGCCGGCCAGCGGATTTCCGCCAGCCAGTCGAGCAAGGTCTGCGGATAACTCTGCTCCAGGCCCAATGCCACACTGCCCACCGCCAGCAGCACGGCGAACCGCGCGACCATGTCCTGGAACAGGTGCGTGCGCTCCTCCCAGGCGGCGTACACGCCAAACAGCAGGGGCAGCAGCAGGCAACAGAGGTGGAAGACCACCGCGGCGTCCTCGCGGACCTTGCCGTGATCACGGTAATAATCGGTCTGGGTGGAGAGCAGGAAATAGGCGATATACACCGTCACCATCAGGAACAGTTCGCGCTGACGTCGATACACCGCGCAGTAGGACCCGCCCAGCAGCAAAACCAGGGTCGGCAGCACATTGAACAGCGAGGTGAAGAAGACGTTGAGTTCCTTGACGTAGGCAGCCGCGAGCCCCGCAAGCAACAACAGGAGGGAGGGTAAAAAATGACCAGCATGGACAGTGGAAGAACGCGGCAAGGGTAAAGCTCCGACCGGCAACGCAATAAATGGCATTGTGCCTGTATTGTAAAACCTAAGGTACGGCAATGTGACATCAGTCACAAATGCCATCTCTTTAACGGCAGCGCGGCGATTCTTCTTAGCGATTTAGTCAGGAATTTTTTCTCCGCCCGTCGCCAAGGGCCACACGCAAAAAAGCCGCTTCCCCCGAAGGCGAAGCGGCTTTTGCAGAAGGCTCAGTGAGGCTTAGTAGCCCAGGCTGAAGTTCTCTTCTTTCATGTCCATCAGGTTGTTCGCGCCCGACAGCATGGTTGCCACGTGAGTGCGGGTACGCGGCAGGATGCGCTGGAAGTAGAAACGCGCGGTCTGCAGCTTGGCGGTGTAGAAGCCTTCCTCGCTGGTACCGGCAGCCAGTTTCTCGGCAGCCAGGCGCGCCATGTCGGCCCAGAAGTAAGCCAGGCAGGCATAACCGGAGTACATCAGGTAGTCCACCGAAGCGGCACCGACTTCTTCACGGTCCTTCATCGCGGCCATGCCGACTTTCATCGTCAGCTCGCCCCATTCCTTGTTGATGGCCGCCAACGGAGCGACAAACTCGCTGACCGCTTCGTTGCCTTCGTTGGCCTGGCAGAACTTGTGGACGATCTTGGTGAAGCCCTTCAGCGCTTCGCCCTGGGTCATCAGCACCTTGCGACCCAGCAGGTCGAGGGCCTGGATACCGGTGGTGCCTTCGTACAGCATGGAGATGCGGCTGTCGCGAACGTTCTGCTCCATGCCCCACTCGGCGATAAAGCCGTGGCCGCCGTAGATCTGCACGCCATGGTTGGCGGCTTCGAAGCCGACTTCGGTCATGAACGCCTTGGCGATCGGAGTCATGAAGGCCAGCAGTGCGTCGGCTTTCTTCTTCTCTTCTTCATCCTGGCCGTACTTGACGATGTCGACCTGCTTGGCGGTGAAGTAGACCATTGCCCGGTTGCCTTCGGCGAAGGCCTTCATGGTCAGCAGCATGCGACGCACGTCAGGGTGCACGATGATCGGGTCGGCGGCCTTGTCCGGCGCTTTCGGGCCTGTCAGGGAACGCATCTGCAGACGCTCGCGCGCATATTTCAGGCCACCCTGGAAACCGATCTCGGCGTGGGCCAGGCCTTGCAGCGCGGTCCCCAGGCGAGCGGTGTTCATGAAGGTGAACATGCAGTTCAGGCCCTTGTTCGGCGGGCCGATCAGGAAACCGGTGGCCGCGTCGAAGTTCATCACGCAGGTGGCGTTGCCGTGGATGCCCATCTTGTGTTCGAGGGAACCGCAGGAAACGGCATTGCGCTCACCGACGCTACCGTCGGTGTTCGGCAGGAACTTGGGCACGATGAACAGCGAAATACCCTTGGTGCCGGCCGGGGCATCCGGCAGGCGGGCCAGGACGATATGGACGATGTTGTCGGCCATGTCGTGCTCACCGGCCGAGATGAAGATCTTGGTGCCGCTGACCTTGTAGGAACCGTCGGCCTGAGGCTCGGCCTTGGTCCGCAGCATGCCCAGGTCGGTCCCGCAGTGCGGTTCGGTCAGGCACATGGTGCCGGTCCACTCGCCGGAGACCAGCTTGGTCAGGTAGGCCTCTTGCTGCTCGGGGGTACCGTGTTCGGAAATGGTGTTCATCGCGCCATGGGACAGGCCCGGGTACATGCCCCACGACCAGTTGGCTTCGCCGACCATTTCGCTGACCGCCAGGCCCAGGGACTCCGGCAGGCCCTGGCCGCCGTGTTCGACGTCGTGGGCCAGGCTTGGCCAGCCGCCTTCGACGAACTGCTTGTAGGCTTCCTTGAAACCGGTGGGCGTCTTAACGCCGGACTCGCTCCAGGTGCAACCTTCGGTGTCGCCGACCCGGTTCAACGGGGCCAGTACCTGCTCACAAAACTTGGCGCCTTCCTCGAGGATGGCGTCAACCATGTCCGGGGTAGCGTCCTGGCATGCCGGCAGGCTCTGATAGTGCGCTTCGTAACCGAGCAGCTCGTCACGGACGAAGCGAATATCACGCAAGGGGGCCTTGTAGTCAGGCATAGCGATAAACCTCTGCTGATGAATCCTGGAATGAGCGACCGCGTCGATTTGCCACGCCGGTCAAACGGTTGTTTGAAACATACGTTTGCGCTCAATTCTTGTCAAGTGTCGTTCATAGTCCATTCGTCATACATGGATGAAGGAGGCGCAGGAAAAGGCCGGCCGCCGTAGGGGCAGCCAGGGGGCGCGTCATTAGAGAATAGTCGAGGATGAGGCGGGTTATGCGAGGGGAGGGCTGATGCAGAGGACTTGAAAACACACAACCCCTTGTAGGAGCTGGCTTGCCGGCGATGAGGCCAGTAAGTCTTGCATCAACTTATCGGCCGCCATCGCTGGCAAGCCAGCTCCTACACAGGATCGCGTTTCAATTCTAATGGAGAGGTGAAGCTATCAAGCGTAGGTATCGATCAACGTACCGAGGGCCTGATCCGCGGCCTTCTCCACCTTGGCACCCGCTTCGACCTGAAGCTTGCCCTGGGTCATGTCCACCATGGTGCTCGACAGATCTTGCTGGCTGCGGTCCACCGACAGCAGCCGGTTGACCTGGGTATCGGACGATTGGCTCTTCAGCGAGCGTCCGTCTATGGTATCGGCGACTTGACTGGCCGACTGGTCAACGCGGTTCTGCCCGGACCGAATAGTACTCAGACCGGCATAAACAGCGGTATTTCCTGAGATTTCCATGGGCAGACTCGACTGAATACGGGATCGACAGTCTGCATTTAAGCAGACCTGTCAAAGAAACACCCGTCAAAAACAATAATGGCAGATTGCCTGTTGATAGGCAGAGTCTTAGGGAAGCCTCAACCAACCCGCAGACGCCGCAGCTCGGCGTCTAATCCAGCAGATCCAACTGCAGGTACTGCGCAACGGCCTCGGCGCTCGCCACCTTGAGCCTCGGCACCCGTCCCAGGCAAGGCGCCGGCAGGCGTTCGGCCAGGGTCGCGAGGTTCTCTTCCAGGCGCGAAGTCTTCGGCTCGATGATATTGGCGACCCAGCCGGCCAGTTGCAGACCATCTCGCTCGATGGCTTCGGCGGTCAGCAGGGCATGGCTGATGCACCCCAGGCGTACCCCCACCACCAGGATCACCGGCAAGGCCAGCGCCTGGGCCAGATCCGACAGGCTGGCCTGATCCGCCAAGGGCACCCGCCAGCCCCCGGCGCCTTCGATCAGGGTGAAGTCGGCCTGCTTGGCCAATATCCGCTGCATCGGTCCCAGCAAGGACTGCACGGTCAACTTCACCCCCGCCTCGCGCGCCGCCAGATGCGGGGCAATCGCCGGCTCGAAGGCCACTGGATTAACCTCGGCATAGGCCAGCGGCAGCGAACATTCGGCCAGCAACGCCAGGGCATCGGCGTTGCGCAGCCCTTCGGGCGTCACCTCACAGCCGGACGCCACCGGCTTACCCGCCGCGGTACTCAGGCCGGCCTGACGGGCCCCGTGCAACAACCCGGCGGCAATCGTGGTCTTGCCCACATCGGTGTCGGTGCCGGTAATGAAATAGGCAGCATTCATAATGGCTTCTCCAGAATGGCGTAGACCACCTGATAGGTCGCCGGCAAACCCTCGGCCTGGCGAAACGCTTCATAGGCCTGCACCAACCCGAGAATCCGCGCCCGCCCGGTCAAACCGCCCGGCCGGCCAGGATTGAGGTTATGCGCGCCCAGCGCCTTGAGTTCATGGGTCAGCCTGCGCACATCGGGGTAGTGCAGCACCTGCGGCCGGCTTTCCAGGCTGACCACGCGCAAACCGCTGTCCCGGCACAACTGCTGATAGTCGCTGAACAACCGGAAGCGGTTGACGTGCACCAGGCCATCCACCGCCCGCCAGCTTTCCCGCAACTCGTGCAGGGTGCCAACGCACAGGCTGGCAAAGGCCATCACGCCGCCCGGTCGCAGTACCCGGTGGGCCTCGCCGAGTACCGCGGCAAAATCGGCACACCACTGCACGGCCAGACTGGAGAACACCAGATCGCAACTGCCGGCCTGCAATGGCAGGCGCTCGGCATCCCCGGCGACAAAGTGCCGGGCACCGCCGAGCGGACGCGCGTGCTCCAGCATGCCCTGGGCAATATCCAGTGCCACGCCTTCGCTCTGCTCGAAACGAACGGCCAAGGCCCGGCTGAAGTAGCCGGTACCGCAGCCCATATCGAGCCAACGGGACGGGCTCAACTCATCCGGCAAGCGTGCGAGCAATTCATGACCGATATCGCGCTGCAATTGGGCGACGCTGTCATAGCTGGCCGCCGCGCGGGAAAACGAGGCAGCAACCTGACGCTTGTCGGGCAAGCCGCCCGGCAAGACAGGGTGGGAAAGATCAGTCATCACCGGACTCATGCAAAAAGGCCTGGATCGCCCCGGCCACTCCATGGGGGTCGTCCAGTAGAAAGGCGTGGCCGGCCTGTTCGATCAGGCCGATTTCGACATCCGGCAGCAGCGCCAGCAAATCACTGGCGGCCTCGGCCGGCACCAGGCCATCCTGGCCGGCGAACAAGTGCAATTGCGGACCGCGAAAAGCCTGCAGGGCCTGGCGGGTATCCAGTTGTGCCAGCACCTCCAGCCCGTTCAACAGGGTCTCGGGGGTAGTCTGCGGCGCACCGGCCAGGAGCAGTCGCGCCTGGCCGCGCGGGTCCGCCGAACCCTGGGCACAGAGCAGGCTGAAACGCTTGAGGGTCGTTTGCGGATCGGCGCGGCAGCCGGCCAGGAACAGGTCGAAGGTGTCGTTGGCCATCGCCCCGGACCAGTCGTCACTCACCACAAAACACGGGTTGCTCGCCAACGTCAGCAGACCGCAGCAGCGCTCGCCACGCCGCGCCGCCAGCGCCGAGGCGAGCATACCGCCCAGGGACCAGCCGCCCAGCCAGGCATTGTCCGGCAGGGTGGCGTCCAGTTCGTCGAGCCACTCTTCGGGATCGCCGCTGGCCAGTTCCGGCAAGGGTTCGATTTCCACCCGCAAGTGCTCATCCAGCCCGCGCAAGGCCGCCGCCAGGGGTTCCAGCGGCGAGATGCCGAGGCCCCAACCGGGCAACAGGATCAGACGATCACGCATGGTTTGGCTCCACTGGATCAAAGGGGCCCAACAGGCTGAAACACGCGGCCAGCCCCTCTAACAATAGCTGCACCTGCGCCTCGCTGTGGGCCGCGGACAAGGTCACCCGCAACCGGGCACTGCCCGCCGGAACGGTCGGCGGACGAATCGCCGTCACCATCAGCCCGCGCTCACGCAGCAACTGCGAGAAGCGCAACGCCCGACCGCTGTCGCCGATCAGGATCGGCTGAATCGGGGTAAAGCTGTCCATCAGGGTCAGGCCGATCTGTTCGGCGCCCTGGCGGAACTGGCGAATCAACGCATTCAGGTGCTCGCGCCGCCAGTGCTCGGTGCGCAACAGTTCCAGGCTTTTCAACGTCGCGCAGGCCAAGGCCGGCGGTTGGCTGGTGGTGTAGATATAGGGGCGGGCGAACTGGATCAGGCTTTCGATCAACTCTTCACTGCCGGCGACAAAGGCGCCCGCCGTGCCGAAGGCCTTGCCCAGTGTGCCGACCAGTACCGGCACGTCCTCCTGGCTCAGACCGAAGTGCTCGACGATCCCGCCACCGTTGGCCCCCAGCGGGCCGAAGCCGTGGGCATCATCGACCATCAGCCAGGCGCCCTTGGCCCGGGCTTCGCGGGCCAGGGCCGGCAAGTCGGCCAGGTCGCCGTCCATGCTGAAGACCCCGTCGGTGACCACCAGGATATTACCGGTGGCCTTTTCCAGACGCTTGGCGAGACTGGCGGCGTCGTTGTGCAGATAACGATTGAAGCGCGCGCCCGAGAGCAATCCGGCATCCAGCAGCGACGCATGGTTGAGACGGTCCTCCAGCACCGTGTCACCCTGCCCGACCAAGGCCGTGACCGCACCGAGGTTGGCCATATAACCGGTGGTGAACAGCAGCGCCCGCGGGCGCCCGGTGAGATCGGCCAAAGCCTCTTCCAGGGCGTGATGCGGCCCGCTATGACCAATCACCAGATGCGAAGCACCGCCGCCGACACCCCAGCGCGCCGCGCCGGCCTGCCAGGCTTCGATGACCTGCGGATGATTGGCCAGGCCCAGGTAGTCGTTGTTACAAAAGGCCCGCAGGGGCTGGCCATCGACCACCACCTGCGGGCCTTGCGGACTCTCCAGCAACGGGCGCTGGCGATAGAGGTTTTCGGCGCGCCGGGCGGACAGCCGGGCGCTGAGATCGAAGGGCATGCAAGGCCTCGCGGGATCAGACAGCGGCGTTATAGAACTGCTCGCTGCTCTTTTGCTCCACCAGCGCCTGCTCGATGGCCGCCTGGTGCACTTCGTCAGCGTGCTCTTCACGGGCTTCGGGGAGGATGCCCAGGCGCGAGAACAACTGCATGTCCTTGTCGGCCTGCGGGTTGGCGGTGGTCAGCAATTTATCGCCGTAGAAGATCGAGTTCGCGCCGGCAAAGAACGCCAGGGCCTGCATCTGATCGTTCATCGCCTCACGGCCCGCCGACAGGCGAACGTGGGATTGCGGCATGAGAATCCGCGCCACCGCGAGCATGCGGATGAAATCGAACGGATCGACATCATCGGCGTTTTCCAGCGGCGTACCGGCAACCTTCACCAGCATGTTGATCGGCACCGACTCCGGGTGTTCCGGCAGGTTCGCCAGCTGGATCAGCAGCCCGGCGCGGTCGTCGAGGGACTCACCCATGCCGAGGATACCGCCGGAGCAGATCTTCATCCCGGCATCACGAACATAGGCCAGGGTCTGCAGGCGCTCGCCGTAGGTACGGGTGGTGATGATGCTGCCGTAGAACTCCGGCGAGGTGTCGAGGTTATGGTTGTAGTAGTCCAGGCCGGCGTCGGCCAGGGCGGCGGTCTGGTCCTGGTCGAGCTTGCCCAGGGTCATGCAGGTTTCCAGGCCCATGGCCTTGACCCCTTTGACCATCTGCAGCACGTACGGCATGTCCTTGGCCGACGGGTGTTTCCACGCCGCGCCCATGCAGAAACGGGTCGAACCGATGGCCTTGGCCCGCGCGGCCTCTTCCAGCACCTTCTGCACTTCCATCAGCTTTTCTTTTTCCAGCCCGGTGTTGTAGTGGCCGGACTGTGGGCAGTACTTGCAGTCTTCCGGGCAGGCGCCGGTCTTGATCGACAGCAGGGTCGACACTTGCACGCGATTGGCGTCGAAGTGCGCGCGGTGCACGGTCTGGGCCTGGAACAGCAGGTCATTGAACGGCTGGACGAACAGAGCCTTGACCTCGGCCAAAGACCAATCGTGACGCAAAGTGGCGGTGATGCTGGCGCTCATCGGCGGAGTTCCTTGTTTTATGCTGGGCAAGCGTCTGGGGCAAAGGAATACCCACAGGCGCGACACGGATGCTCGGCATATTTAAGGAAGACTCATGCGCTGTCAACCACGATACGAAGGACCGGTTTACATCTGGTTAAAAAACAAACAGACCTGTTTGTTGTGCGATGAAACCACCGATACACCCCACCCGATCTGTACGCCCTGCGAGAGCGAACTACCCTGGCTGATGGAGGCCTGCCAGGTCTGCGCCCTGCCCTTGGCGGCGACGGGGCTGACCTGCGGACAGTGCCTCAAGCAGCCGCCAGCCTTCGAGCAGGTGATTGCGCCCTGGACCTATCGCTTTCCACTGGATAGCCTGATCACCCGCTTCAAGCACCAGAGCCAATGGCCGCTGGGGCGACTGCTGGGTGAATTGCTGGCCCAGGCGTTGCGCGAGCGCTTTGACGATGGCTTGCCGCGACCGGACCTGTTGCTGCCGGTGCCCATGGCGACCCGGCGCTTGCGTCAGCGGGGTTATAACCAGGCGGCGATGCTGGCGAACTGGCTGAGCCAGAGCCTGGAAATCTCCGCAGATGAACAGCGTTTACGGCGTGTTCAGGACACTATCGCGCAACAGGAACTGGACGCCAGGGCTCGCCGACGCAACCTGCTGAATGCCTTTGCCCTGGCGCCTGGCGCGGAGGTCGAAGGCCTGCACCTGGCGCTGGTGGACGATGTACTGACCACCGGTGCCACCGCCGAAAGCCTGGCCCGCTTGCTGATGAAGGCGGGAGCGCGGCGGGTCGATGTCTATTGCCTGGCGCGTACACCGAGCCCGGAAAATCGCTAACCTCCCCAAAGACACCACAAAACCTGTAGGAGCCTGGCTTGCCAGCGAAGAGGCCCTTGAGCCTTGTGGCGCCCCGACGGCCGCCATCGCCAGCAAGCCGGCTCCCACAGAAACCGCGTTTGGCTTGCGGCGGCTTGACGTCGAAAGCACCGAGAGGCACCTTGCCCAATACCCCCGCCGCCCGAAGTCCGCCCCATGTCCCTGCCCGTCCTGCTGACCCAACACATCGTCCGCCGCCCGCAGCGTATCGCCCTGCTGCAACATATCGCCGAACAGGGCTCCATCACCCGCGCCGCGAAAAGCGCAGGCTTGAGTTACAAGGCGGCCTGGGACGCCATCGACGAGTTGAACAACCTGGCGCAAAAGCCCCTGGTGGAGCGCAGTGTCGGCGGCAAGGGCGGTGGTGGCGCCAAGCTGTCGGCGGAAGGCGAACGGGTGCTGCGTCTCTATCAACGCCTGCAAACCCTCCAGGCCCAGGTCCTCGAAGCCGCCGAAGACAGCGGCGACCTCGACCTGCTCGGCCGCCTGATGCTGCGCACCAGTGCCCGCAACCAGCTTCACGGCACAGTGCAGGACATCACCCACCACGGGCGCAACGACCTTGTGCGTCTGGCCCTGGCCGGCGGACTTACGCTGCAGGCACAGATCACCCACGACAGCACCCAACGCCTGGAACTGGAGAGCGGCACCGAAGTCGTCGCCCTGATCAAGGCCGGTTGGCTGGAATTGAGTGCGATCGGGCATCCCGCAAAATCCGGACACAATTCTCTAAGCGGTCAAATCGAGGACATTTCCGAGGATGAAGATGGCCCTTCGGAGGTCAGAATCGCCCTGCCGAACGGACAAATCCTCTGTGCGCTGGCGCAACCGGAGCAGATAAAAAACCTCGGCCTGAGGGTGGGAAGCCCGGCGCAGACGGTGTTTGCGCCGTCCCTGGTGATTTTGGGTACACCGTTATGACGCCATCGCCAGCAAGCCGGCTCCTACAGAAGAACATATCCCACCTGTAGGAGCCGGCTTGCCGGCGATCGATCGCGCAGCGATCCCCTGCTTTTCCTGCAACAAATCCGTCACAACGCATTACTAAGGTGACCCCCTGACCCGCAGGGAGCCTGATCATGAAGCTCTTAGAAGAAAACCAACCCACCGACCTGGAACAGATGGTCGGCCTCAGCCGTCGTGGCTTTATCAGTGCCGGCGCCTTGTGCGGCGCGGCGATGTTCCTCGGCGGCAACCTGTTGAGCCGCAGCGTGATGGCTGCCAGCGCCAGCGCCGCCTCCGGCCAACTGCTGGGTTTCGACAGCATCGCCGCCGCCACCAGCGACACCCTGACCTTGCCACCCGGCTATACCTCCTCAGTGCTGATCAGCTGGGGCCAACCCCTGGCCAAGAACGGCCCGGCCTTCGACCCGAGCGGCAACGGCAGCGCCAAGGCCCAGGAAGTCCAGTTCGGCGACAACAACGACGGCATGAGCCTGTTCCCCTTCCCCGGCGACGACAACCGGGCGCTGATGGCGATCAACAACGAATACACCAACTACCGCTACCTCTATCCCCATGGCGGCCAGCCGCAATCCCTCGAAGACGTGCGCAAGGCCCAGGCCAGCGAAGGCGTGTCGGTGATCGAAATACAGCGCAAGGACGACCAATGGCACTTCGTCCAGGGTTCGGCCTATAACCGGCGGATCCACGGCAACACACCGATCAAATTCGGCGGCCCGGCAGCCGGTCACCCCTGGTTGCAGACCCAGGCCGACAAGCAGGGGCGCAAAGTCCTCGGCACCTTCCAGAACTGCGCCAACGGCAAGACACCCTGGGGCACCTACCTGACCTGCGAAGAGAACTTCACCGACTGCTTCGGCAGCAGCAATACCGAACAGAAATTCGATGCCGCGCAAAAGCGCTATGGCGTCGTGGCCACCAGCAAGGAGATCAACTGGCACGCTCACGATCCGCGCTTCGACATGGCCCTGAACCCCAATGAACTAAACCGTCATGGCTGGGTGGTGGAAATCGATCCGTTCGACCCGCAGTCCACCCCGGTCAAACGCACCGCCCTGGGTCGCTTCAAGCACGAGAACGCCGCCCTGGCCGAAACCCGTGACGGCCGCGCCGTGGTCTATATGGGCGACGATGAACGCGGTGAGTTCATCTACAAGTTCATCAGCCGCGACCAGATCAACCACAAGCACCCCAAAGCCAACCGTGACCTGCTGGATCACGGCACCTTGTATGTCGCACGTTTCGACAACGGCGACGGCAACCCGGATCGTCCGAAAGGTTCGGGTGAATGGGTCGAGTTGACCTTCGGCAAGAACGGCATCGACGCAGGCAGCGGTTTCACCAGCCAGGCCGAAGTGCTGATCCATGCCCGGCTGGCCGCCAGCGTGGTCAAGGCGACACGCATGGACCGTCCGGAGTGGATCGTCGTCAGCCCCATCGACGGCCAGGTCTATTGCACCCTGACCAACAACGCCAAGCGTGGTGAGGACGGCATGCCGGCCGGCGGACCGAATCCCCGGGAGAAGAATGTCTACGGACAGATCCTGCGCTGGCAGGCCGCTGGCAATGATCATGGCGCCCACACATTTGGCTGGGACTTGTTCGTGGTAGCAGGTAACCCGGCGGCACATCCCGGCACGGCCAAGGCCGGCTCTTCCAATATCACCCCGCAGAATATGTTCAACAGCCCCGACGGCCTGGGTTTCGACAAGGCCGGCCGCCTGTGGATCCTTAGCGACGGCGACTACAGCAACGCCGGGGATTTTGCCGGCATGGGCAATAACCAGATGCTCTGCGCCGATCCGGCCAGCGGGGAAATCCGTCGATTCATGGTCGGCCCGGTGGGTTGCGAAGTGACCGGTATCAGCTTCTCGCCAGATCAGAAGACCTTGTTCGTCGGCATCCAGCATCCGGGTGAAGCCGGCAACTCGACCTTTCCCGAGCATCTGCCGAACGGCAAGCCACGCTCATCGGTGATGGCGATCCGGCGGGAGGATGGCGGGATTATCGGCGCCTGATCAACCGCCTTCGCGGGCAAGCTCCGCTCCCACAGTATTTGAGTCGAGACTGGATACCGCATACGACGGAAAACCTGTGGGAGCGGAGCTTGCCCGCGAAGAAGCCGGAACAGCCGACACCTTTCTACGCCCCGGTGCGCTAACATGCTTGGCCGGACGCGGCCGCCTGCCGCTCGCAGGAGTCAGCATGTCCCACCCGTTTGAAACACTCACCCCCGACCTGGTGCTCGACGCCGTGGAAAGCATCGGCTTTCTCAGTGACGCCCGGGTCCTGGCGCTCAACAGCTACGAAAACCGTGTCTATCAGGTGGGCATCGAAGACGGCGAACCCCTGATCGCCAAGTTCTACCGCCCCCAGCGCTGGACCAACGAGGCCATCCTCGAAGAACACCGCTTCACCTTCGAACTGGCCGACTGCGACGTCCCGGTCGTCGCGCCGATGATCCACAACGGCGAAAGCCTGTTCGAACACGCCGGTTTTCGCTTCACCCTGTTCCCCCGGCGTGGCGGCCGGGCCCCGGAACCGGGCAATCTCGACCAGCTCTATCGCCTCGGACAACTGCTCGGCCGCCTGCACGCCGTGGGCGCCACCCGTCCGTTCGAACACCGCGAAGCCCTCGGGGTGAAGAACTTCGGCGAAGACTCGCTGACCACCCTGCTGGAAGGCAACTTCATTCCCCGCAGCCTGCTGCCGGCCTACGAATCCGTGGCCCGCGACCTGCTCAAGCGGGTGCAACAGGTCTACGCCGAGACCCCGCACCAGAACATCCGCATGCACGGCGACTGCCACCCCGGCAACATGATGTGCCGCGACGAGATGTTCCATATCGTCGACCTCGATGACTGCCGCATGGGCCCGGCGGTGCAGGACCTGTGGATGATGCTCGCCGGCGACCGCCAGGAATGCCTCGGCCAACTGTCGGAACTGATGGACGGCTACAGCGAGTTCCACGACTTCAATCCCCGCGAACTGGCGCTGATCGAACCCCTGCGCGCCCTGCGCCTGATGCACTACAGCGCCTGGCTGGCCCGCCGCTGGGACGACCCGGCGTTTCCCCACAGCTTCCCGTGGTTCGGTAGCGAGCGCTACTGGGGCGACCAGGTCCTGGCCTTGCGCGAACAACTCTCCGCGCTGAATGAAGAACCTCTGAAATTATTCTGACGGTTGTGGCAGGATTTGCTGATGCCCGCAAGGGCGTCATCCCCATACAATAAAATAAAACGCCTACAAGAAATTAGTTAGCAGCCTAAGCAAGGACTCTGCATGCAAGCCGCCAACCCGCGTCGCGGGTACATCCTTGGCCTCAGCGCCTACATCATCTGGGGCCTGTTCCCCATCTACTTCAAAGCCATCGCCGCCGTACCGGCCGTCGAGATCATCATCCACCGCGTGCTCTGGTCCGCCCTGTTCGGCTCCCTGCTGCTGCTGGTCTGGAAACACCCGGGCTGGTGGCGCGAACTGCGGGACAACCCGCGCCGCCTGGCTATCCTGGCCCTGAGCGGCACCCTGATCGCCGCCAACTGGCTGACCTACGTCTGGTCGGTCAATAACGGACGCATGCTCGAAGCCAGCCTCGGCTACTACATCAATCCGCTGGTCAACGTGCTGCTGGGCATGCTGCTGTTGGGCGAACGCCTGCGCCGCCTGCAATGGATCGCCGTCGGCCTCGCCGCCGTGGGCGTGGCGCAGCAGGTCTGGCAGGTCGGCAGCCTGCCCTGGATCTCCCTGGTGCTGGCGCTGACCTTCGGTTTCTACGGGCTGATCCGCAAACAGGCACCGGTCAAGGCCCTGCCGGGGTTGGTGGTGGAAACCTGGATGCTGGTGCCCATCGCCATCGGCTGGCTGTTGCTGAATCCGCTCGCCACCAGCGCCCAGGCCGAATTCTGGAGCACTTCGCAAGCCTGGTGGCTGATCGCCGCCGGCCCGGTCACGCTGATCCCGCTGGTGAGCTTCAACGCGGCGGCGCGTCACCTGCCCTACACCACCCTGGGTTTCCTGCAATACATCGCGCCAACCCTGGTGTTGCTGCTGGCCGTGCTGCTGTACGACGAACACCTGACCGCCAGCAACCTGATGGCCTTCGTGTTTATCTGGACGGGACTGGCGGTGTACAGCGTCGATGCCTGGCTCAGCCTGCGCAAGCGCAGCTGATCAAAAAACACACAAAATCCTGCAAGCCTTGCTCCACCTGGGCTGCAGGCTTCTACCCCAAGGTTATCCACAAGCCGGTCCACGCCGTTTGTGCACAAGCCCTTGAAACTGCTCGTTTTTTGCTCAGCTCCTGGAAAGCCCCGGCCGGCCTGGTCGGGCGCCGGCTCTCCCCAGGTTATCCACAGGCCCGTCCCCGTTAAAACTGGATAACCCGCTTCACTCTTCGTCACTGCGCAGCATCAACTCCACCATCAGCTCATCAGCCAGGGTTTCCAGGCCCGACTGCAAGGCTTCCAGCGGCAGGTCATACGGCACCGCCAGGATCGCCTCGGCATGAAACAAAGGATCGCCGCTCATGGGCGCGGGGCTCACGTCGGTCACCAGTTGCTCCAGGTTGATGCCCTGTTCCGTCAGCAAGCGGGTGATGTCCCGCACAATGCCCGGGCGATCGTTGCCCACCAGTTCCATCGCGATGGGTTTCCAGCGGCCGGGCGCTTCGCCGCCACCGGGAATCACCTGAATCTGAATCCCCTGGCTGGCGAGGGCTTGGAGTGCCTTGATCAACGCGTCATGGGCCTCGGCGGGTGCCTCGACCCGGACAATCCCGACAAACTGCCCGGCCAGGCCCGACATGCGGCTTTCCAGCCAGTTGCCGCCGTGCTCGGCGATGCACAGGGCAATCTGCTCGACCTGGCCGGCCTTGTCGGGTGCGAATACTGTCAGTACGAGATGGTCCACGGGATAGCCCTCTTGTCGTTGGTCGCTCCAGTATAGGCAAGCGGGCCACACCCGTGGGCACTTGGGGGATTGATATAACTCGATCTTTCGAGCCGGGCTCTCAGTAATGGCTGATATACATCAAAACGTAGTTCAAGATGCATCGTTCGATGTCACGCAAGGGCAACTGTTTCGACAAGGCACTGATAGAAAGCTTTTGGGGGCGCTGAAGAACGAACTCATCCATCATCGCCAACGCCGCCACTCACGACTTGCTTACCCGGCCCTGGCTGAACTTACCCGGAAATACTGGAACCCAGCCAGGGCCGTTTGAAGCGCAACTGTCTGCTCTTGTCAGGGCTGTACAGCGTTAATACCTATCATGAAATCTTCAGCGGGGATATGAGGACCACCCCTGAGAATGACCAGCGTATCATCTGTTGTACTGGAGTCATCGACCGCCAAGAGGAATCTGCTCACGCTGCTTTCAATAGTTACAAAACGGCTTCCCGAGCGCCTAATTATCCAAATTTGATTATTTTCCCCATTCTTCTCGACAACGACGACATCTGTGCCTTTTGCAGTCATGTACGCGTTAAACGGAAAGCATTGAATCTCTCCCTCCCACACACCGACAGGCGACGACTCGGTAGTATTAAACGTCCACAATGCGAATAACAAATTATCCCTAGTGGTAATCCTAAGATCAGGATTACTAGCGCTATGATGAAAGAGAAAACTTCTTTCATTTAAAGCCGTGAATATTTTTCTTGGCTCAGCTGGAAGGCTTAACGCCCCAACCGAGCCATCCTCAAGCACCTGATCTGGCGTTGCAGGTTCAGGGGTATTGGTACTCTTTTTCATAAAGGCTCTCCTTTACTTACTGGTTCTTGCTGATTGAGGTAACAGCAATGAAGACAGCAATGGCGAAGAACCGAGGAAGCTTGCCAACAACCGGCTGACACACAATACCCAAGCCCTCAGTGTAGCTTGATGAGGAAAGGTACAAGCTCGACCAGGCCCTGTACGCGCAAGATACGGACAAGCGGATGACATCGGGCCTGCCCTTCGAAAGATCAGGCACGCTTCCACACCATCCCCACCACACACCACGGCGCCGTACGGAAAAACAAATCGTGTACCATTTTCAGATTTATCTGGAACAATCCATACATTTCTTGAGAACATTAGCGGCTTTTGCGTGACCGGACAGAACCCACTGGTCGCGAAACGACGTATTTAGTCTAATTTTCACAACCGCAATGCATCATGTAGTATGCGCCGGCACGCACTACATAACGTTGGATGGACGTCTGCCCGAGTGTCTGTGAAACCACGGAAAGCCCCGCCGGCTCAGGTCGGCCGGGCGAGCCCAGCCGCCCGCGAGGGCATGTTCTGGTACTGTGTTCAGAGAAGCACGCAAGGCTTTAAACAGAAGAGCTGAATAGCTGAGCAGAGTGAGGCAAGCAATGACTGAACACGTTCAAGTCGGTGGCCTTCAGGTCGCCAAAGTCCTGTTCGACTTCGTGAATAACGAAGCCATTCCCGGTACCGGTCTGACCGCCGACCAGTTCTGGGCCGGCGCCGACAAGGTCATCCATGACCTGGCCCCGAAGAACCAGGCCCTACTCGCCAAACGCGATGATTTCCAGGCCCGGATCGATGCCTGGCACCAGTCCCGGGCCGGCCAGGCCCATGACGCCGTGGCTTACAAAGCCTTCCTGCAAGACATTGGCTACCTGCTGCCAGAAGCGGCGGATTTCCAGGCCACGACCCAGAATGTCGACGACGAGATCGCCCGCATGGCCGGCCCACAGTTGGTGGTGCCGGTGATGAACGCGCGTTTCGCCCTCAACGCCTCGAACGCCCGCTGGGGTTCGCTGTATGACGCACTCTATGGCACCGATGCCATCAGCGAAGCGGACGGCGCGGAAAAAGGCAAAGGCTACAACAAGGTCCGTGGCGACAAGGTCATCGCCTTCGCCCGCGCCTTCCTCGACGAAGCCACGCCCCTGGCCGCCGGCTCCCATGTCGACGCCGTGGGATACAAGATCGTCGACGGCAAACTCGTGGTCGCCCTCAAGGGCGGCAGCAACAGCGGCCTGCGCAACGACGCCCAGTTGATCGGCTTCCAGGGCGCTGCCGCAGCCCCCACCGCGATCCTGCTGAAAAACCACGGCCTGCACTTCGAAATCCAGATCGACGCCAGCAGCCCCGTCGGCCAGACCGATGCCGCCGGCGTGAAGGACCTGCTGATGGAAGCGGCCCTGACCACCATCATGGACTGCGAAGACTCGGTCGCCGCCGTCGATGCCGATGACAAGGTGGTGATCTACCGCAACTGGCTCGGCCTGATGAAGGGCGACCTCGCGGAACAGGTCGCCAAGGGCGGCACCACCTTCACCCGGACCATGAACGCCGACCGCCGCTACACCGCCGTCGACGGCAGTGAATTGAGCCTGCACGGTCGCTCGCTGCTGTTCGTGCGCAACGTCGGTCACCTGATGACCATCGATGCGATTCTCGACAGCCATGGCAACGAAGTGCCCGAAGGCATCCTCGACGGCCTGATCACCAGCCTCGCGGCGATCCATAGCCTCAACGGCAACAGCGTGCGCAAGAACAGCCGCACCGGCTCGGTCTACATCGTCAAGCCGAAGATGCACGGTCCGGAAGAAGCGGCGTTCACCAACGAGCTGTTCGGCCGTATCGAAGAGGTCCTGAACCTGCCGCGCAATACCCTGAAAGTCGGGATCATGGACGAAGAGCGACGCACCACCGTCAATCTGAAAGCCTGCATCAAGGCCGCCAGCGAGCGCGTGGTGTTTATCAACACCGGCTTCCTCGACCGCACCGGCGACGAGATCCACACCTCCATGGAAGCCGGCGCGATGGTGCGCAAGGCCGCCATGAAGACGGAAAAATGGATCGGCGCCTACGAGAACTGGAACGTCGATATCGGTTTGAGCACCGGCCTGCAAGGTCGCGCCCAGATCGGTAAAGGCATGTGGGCCATGCCCGACCTGATGGCGGCGATGCTCGAACAGAAAATCGCCCATCCACTGGCCGGCGCCAACACCGCCTGGGTCCCGTCGCCGACCGCGGCCGCGTTGCATGCGCTGCATTACCACAAGGTCGACGTGTTCGCCCGCCAGGCCGAACTGGCCAAACGCGCGCGGGCTTCGCTCGACGATATCCTGACCATCCCGTTGGCGAGCAATACCGACTGGTCGGCCGAGGAGATCCGCAGCGAGCTGGACAACAACGCCCAGGGCATCCTCGGCTACGTGGTGCGCTGGATCGACCAGGGTGTCGGTTGCTCGAAGGTGCCGGACATCCATGATGTCGGCCTGATGGAAGACCGCGCCACCCTGCGCATTTCCAGCCAGCACATCGCCAACTGGCTGCGCCATGGCGTGGTCACCCAGGACCAGGTCATGGAAAGCCTCAAGCGCATGGCCCCGGTGGTCGATCGGCAGAATGCCGGTGACGCGCTGTACCGCCCGCTGGCCCCGGACTTCGACAGCAATATTGCCTTCCAGGCGGCGGTCGAACTGGTGATCGAAGGGACCAAACAGCCCAACGGCTACACCGAGCCGGTACTGCACCGTCGGCGTCGTGAGTTCAAGGCCCGCAACGGCCTGTAATCCCGCGCTGATGGCGAAAAGAAAAAGCCCTGATCGGTAACGATCAGGGCTTTTTCATTCCGGTCGCCTCAAGACACCGCTCCCTGTAGGAGCGAGCTTGCTCGCGATGGGCGTCAACGATAACGCTGGGCATCTGATACCCCACGGTGCCTGGGCCACCATCGCGAGCAAGCTCGCTCCTACAGGGCCTAAGCCACCATCCCCAGCTCACGCTTGACCAGCTTCAGCAACTGCGTGGTATCGATGGGCTTGAGCAAGAAATCCACCACGCTCAAATGCATCGCATCAATGGCATCACGCACCTGGGCATTGCCGGAGACGATGATGATCGGCAGCGCCGCCCGCTCCGAGCCGCGCACCTTGCGGATCAGGTCCAAGCCATCATCGGCCATGCGCAAATCAGTGATCAGCAGACCGATGCCGCGGTTGGACTCCAGCAACGCAAAGGCCGCCGCGCCACTGGCGGCGGTCACGCAGTGGATATCGTGGAGGGCGAGAATTTCCGACAGCAACTCCCGGGCATCCTGGTCGTCATCGACAATCAGGACCCGCTGATACGACAATTGCGGTGCCTGCATCACCTGCAGAATGGCCTCGCGCTCGGCATCGCTTAAAATATCGTGGTCAGACATACGGCTCTCTGGTATCCCTTCGGCAATCCAATCCCCTAGCACAGTGCTCAGACATCGCTAAACGGATGCTCAATGTGCACTTCGTCGGAAAGTTTTCCAAGTCGATATTTGTTAAGAATCTGCTTCTTCAACTGTAGGCCATTTCTCAAACCTAGACTTACGTCCAATGGGCACCCGGGAAGCGGGGGCCGACCATGGGTAGAACGGCGATTCTTCGCGCCCATAACAACGGACAAAAATCGGTAGCGGTCATGAGCAAAGCGGATGCCTTCACCCAGGCCGGGAAGACCGCGGTGTTGCAAAACATCCACGGCACCTTGCAGTTCCTGCAGCGATTCCCACCCTTCAATCAGATGGAGAACGCCCATCTGGCCTATCTGGTTGAACAGTGTCAACTGCGTTTCTACAGCACGGGCGAGAGCATCATCAAGCCCGCCGACGGGCCGGTGGAGCACTTTTATATCGTCAAGCAGGGACGAGTGGTCGGCGAGCGCCCGCACACGGCCAAGGGCGGCAGCGAAACCGTCTTCGAAATCACCACCGGCGAGTGCTTCCCCCTCGCCGCGCTGCTCGGCGAGCGGGCCACCCGCACCGAACACCTGGCGGGTGAAGACACCTTCTGCCTGCAACTGAACAAACCGGCGTTCATCAAGCTGTTCTCGTCCTCCGAGACCTTTCGCAACTTTGCCCTGCGTTGCGTCAGCAGCCTGCTGGACCAGGTCAACCAGCAAGTCCAGCGCAAGGCCGTGGAAACCCTCGGCACCCAGTACTCGCTCAACAGCCGCCTCGGCGAGCTGGCGATGCGTCATCCGGTGACCTGCAGCCCGAGCACCCCGCTGCGCGAAGCGGTGACCCTGATGCACGAGCAGCAGGTCGGCAGCATCGTGGTGGTCAATGAGGCCAAGGCCCCACTCGGCATCTTCACCCTGCGCGACCTGCGCCAGGTGGTGGCCGACGGCGTCCATGACTTCAACCAGCCCATCGACCAACACATGACCCAGGCCCCCTTCGCCCTGACCCCGGACCACAGCGCCTTCGACGCCGCGATGGCCATGACCGAACGGCACATCGCCCATGTCTGCCTGGTGAAGGAGCAGCGCCTGTGCGGCGTGGTCTCCGAGCGCGACCTGTTTTCCCTGCAACGGGTCGACCTGGTACACCTGGCGCGGACCATCCGCAGCGCGGCGCGCCTGGACAACCTGATCGCCATTCGCGGCGAGATCGGCCAGTTGGTGGAACGCATGCTGGCCCACGGTGCGTCATCGACCCAGATCACCCAGATCATCACCCTGCTCAACGACCACAGCGTCTGCCGGGTCATCGAACTGACCCTGGCCGAGAAAGGCGACCCGGGCGTGCCGTTCAGTTGGCTGTGCTTCGGCAGCGAAGGCCGCCGCGAGCAGACGCTGTACACCGACCAGGACAACGGCATCCTGTTCGAGGCCCGCGACGCCGCCCATGCCGCCGAGATTCGCGGCAAGCTGCTGCCCCTGGCGCAGCAGATCAACCAGAGCCTGGCGCTGTGCGGCTTCAGCCTGTGCAAAGGCAATATCATGGCCGGCAACCCTGAGCTGTGCCTGTCGCGGGCCGAATGGGCGCGGCGCTTCTCCGCCTTTATTCGCGAAGCCACGCCGGAGAACCTGCTGGCCTCGAGCATCTATTTCGATCTGCGGGTGGTCTGGGGCGAGGAACAGGCCTGCCAGCAACTGCGCCAGGGCATCCTCGCCCAGGTCGCCGACAACCGGCTGTTCCAACGCATGATGGCCGAAAACGCCCTGCGCCAGCGCCCACCGGTGGGGCGTTTGCGTGAGTTCGTGCTGAGCCGCAACGGCAGCGACAAGGCCACGCTCGATCTGAAAGTCCAGGGCCTGACCCCGTTCGTCGACGGTGCCCGCCTGCTGGCGCTGGCCAATGGTATCGAGGCCAGCAATACCCTCGAACGCCTGCGCCAACTGGTAGCCAAGGAAGTCATCGAAAGCCTCGACGGCGCGGCTTATGAAGAGGCCTATCACTTCATCCAGCAGACCCGCTTGCAGCAACATCAACTGCAGACCCGGCAGAATCTGCCGTATTCCAATCGGGTCGATCCGGAAAGCCTCAACCAGCTGGACCGACGCATCCTGCGTGAAGCCCTGCGCCAGGCCCAACGCCTGCAAAGCAGCCTGGCCCTGCGGTATCAGCTATGAAGCTGTTTTCCTGGCTGAGGGCCAACGAGCCGACACTGGATGCCGCGACACAGGCGCGGCTCAGGCAACTGCCCGCCGCCAAGTCCTTGGGCGAGTGTTCGCTGCGGGAACAGCGCTGGGTTGTCCTCGACCTGGAAACCAGCGGCCTGAACCTGAACCGCGACCAGGTGCTGTCCATCGGCGCGGTGGTGATCGAAGACGGCGCCATCGACCTGGGGCAGTGCTTTGAACGGACGTTGTTGCGGCCTGGGCAGAGCGTCAACCCCAGCGTGCTGATCCATGGCCTGGGGCCGAGTGCCCTGGCCGCCGGCAGCGATCCGGCGCAAGCATTGCTGGAGTTTATGGAGTTCGTCGGCGACAGCCCGCTGCTGGCGTTCCATGCGCCCTTTGACCAGCACATGCTCACCCGTGCGCTGAAAGACAGCCTCGGGTATCGCCTGCAACATCCATTTTTTGATGTCGCCGATATCGCGCCGTTGTTATGCCCGCAAGCGACCTTGCGCGAAGCCGGGCTGGACGATTGGATCGACCATTTCAAGTTGCAGGTGGAGGAGCGGCATAACGCCAGCGCCGACGCCCTGGCCACCGCCGAACTGGCGCTGATCCTGTTCAGCCGGGCGCGGCAGCAGCAGATCGATAGCCCGTTGAAGCTGCAACAACGCCTGGGACAGTGGAAACGTCGTCAGCAGAGCCCCTCTTTCTAAAGCCTGCCACATCCCCTTGTAGGAGCCCGGCTTGCCGGCGATGGCGGCCGCATGGGCGGTGCAAGGCTCAAGGGCCTCTTCGCGGGCAAGCCCTGCTCCTACAGTTTTGCGTCGAGCACAGATTTGGCGCACGACATAGAACTGTAGGAGCAGGGCTTGCCCGCGAAGACGTCAGTCCCGGCACCGCAATACCCAAGGAGCCCACCACCAGCAAGCCCACCTCCCACAACCCAATCTCCATTAAGACAAATGGCACACCGCCAATCGACCAGCAGCCATTGCGCCTTTTCCTGGGCCCTGACACAATCGCGAATAATTCTCGTTATTTTAAACTTCTTGTCGGTGATGTCCGTTGTCGTCAGTCCGAAGCCCCCATCATGCCCTTGTCGACGCGCTGTATCGCGACCATCGCAGCTGGCTGTTGGCTTGGCTGCGCCGCAACATTGCCTGCCCGCAGCGGGCCGAAGACCTGAGCCAGGACACCTTCGTCCGCCTGCTGGGCCGCGACGAACTGAACACACCGCGACAACCCCGGGCCTTCCTCGTGGCCATCGCCAAAGGCCTGCTGTTCGACCACTTCCGCCGCGCCGCGCTGGAACAGGCCTACCTCAGTGAACTGATGCTGATCCCGGAGGGCGAGCAACCGTCCCCGGAAGAACAACACTTGATCCTCGAAGACCTGCGGGCCATCGACCACCTGCTCGGCAAGCTCTCGAGCAAGGCCCGCGCCGCGTTCCTCTACAGTCGCCTAGACGGCCTCGGCCATGCCGAGATCGCCGAAAAGCTCGGCGTTTCCGTGCCCCGCGTGCGCCAGTACCTGGCCCAGGGCATTCGCCAGTGCTATGTCGCACTGTACGGCGAGCCGACATGAATCAGTTCAGCGCCAAACCGGTTTCCGCCCGCGTCCTCGATGCCGCCATTGCCTGGCAGTTGTGCCTGGACTCGGGCGGTCGCAACACCGTGGAACAGGCCGAGTTCGAGAAATGGCACGCGGCCCATGAAGAACACGCCCGCGCCTGGTCGCAGTTGGGCATGCTCGACCAACGCTTCAGCGGTACCAGCGGCCCGGCGCGGGGCGCCCTGCTGAAATCCCGCGACGGCGTCCGCCAGCGGGTACGCAAGCTCGGCAGTGGCGTGGCCAGTGTGATGCTGGCCTGCGGCCTGGCGCTGTTTCTCGGCAATCACTACCTACCCATCGATTACTGGCTGGCCGACCAGCGCACCGCCACCGGTGAACAACGCACCCTGCACCTGGCCGACGGTACGACGATCCAGCTCAACACCCACAGTGCCCTGGATGTGCGCTTCGATAAGAAGACCCGGCGCATCGTCCTGCGCGAGGGTGAAATCCTGATCGAGACCGGGCATAACGACACCCGACCGTTTATCGTCGAAACCGATGAAGGGCGCATGCGCGCACTGGGTACGCGTTTCCTGGTCAAGCGTGAAGACGACGGCACGCTATTGAGCGTCCTGCAATCGGCGGTGGCGGCCCGTCCACAGAGCAGTGCCGACGAACAGATCCTCCATGAAGGCCAGCAGGTGCTGATGCGTCGTGACAGCCTCGGTCCGTTGCAGGTCCTCGACCCCGGCGCCGATGCCTGGACCCGGGGCATGCTGGTGGTGGACAACGTGCGCTTGGCCGACATGCTCGAAGAGTTGGGCCGCTATCGGCGTGGCCATCTGGGTGTCGATCCGCACGTTGCCGACCTGAGGATCACCGGCAGCTTCCCGCTGCACGACACCGACCTGGCACTGACCGCCTTGCTGCCGACCTTGCCGGTACAGATCGAGCGGCATACCCAGTGGTGGGTGACGGTGCAGGCCAAGGCCGAAACCAAGCCTTGAGTCGTAATGGGTGCAAATCTCCTGGCAAGGATGTTTGCACCACTCTCCGCCGGTTCAGAAACCTTGAAGCGGAGCGCGCTCTTGTGGCGAGCGGGCTTGCCCGCGCTGGGGGGCGAAGCCCCCCTAAAACCGAAAAACGCGCTCTATCAGGCAGACCGCGATTGCCGGTTTACGACTGCTGCGCAGCCGAACGCGGGCAAGCCCGCTCGCCACAAGGGACATCTCCGTTCATCCACACTGGCGATGTGAATCTAAATTATTTCCAATCAACCCTATCAGTTTCTGAATTTCGCTCGGCCCATAGGCATTGAGAAACATTTCCATTCAGGAACCCGCCCTATGTCCCGCCCGCTCGACACCTTGCTGCGCCCCAGTCTCCTCGCCGTCGCCATTGCCCTTGGCACCCCGTTGCTCAGCCCGACGCTGATGGCGGCCGAACAGGCTTCCAGCGTTCACGCCTACAACCTGCCCGCCGGACCGCTGGGTTCGACCCTGAGCCAGATCGCCAGCCAGGCGGGCCTGGCCCTGAGCCTCGACCCGGCGCTGGCCTCGGGCAAAACCTCGGCACCGGTCAAAGGCCAGTTCGACGCCATCACCGCCCTGCACACCGCTCTTGGCGGTACCGGCCTGCAATTGATCCAAAGCAGCGCCGGGACCTACACCCTGATCGCGATCCCGAGCGGCGTCGTGGCCTTGCCGGAAACCAACATCACCGGCCAGGGCATCGCTGAAAGCGCCTGGGGCCCGGTCGAAGGCTATACCGCCACCCGCACCGCCGCCGGCACCAAGACCGATACGCCGATTGTCGAGGCGCCGCGCTCGATTTCGGTCATTACCCGTGAACAGATGGAAGACCGCGGCGTCCAGAACCTCGACGACGCCCTGCGCTACACCCCCGGCGTGATCGCCAGCAGCTACGGCAGCGACTCGCGCGCCGACTGGTTGCGGATCCGTGGCTTCGAACCCACCCAGTTCCTCGATGGCCTGCCGCTGCCCAAAGGCTCCTACGCCAACCCGAAACTCGAAACCTGGGACCTGGAACGTATTGCCGTCCTGCGTGGCCCGGCTTCTTCGGTCTATGGTCAAACCCCGCCGGGCGGCATGCTCGACATGGTCAGCCGTCGCCCCGAGGCCGAGAGCAGCCACGAAATCCGTGCCGAAGTAGGCAGTAATAACCGCAAACAGGTCAGTTTCGACAGCACCGGCAAAATCGACGACGACGGCCGCTTCCTCTATCGCATCGACGGGGTCATCCGTGACGGCAACACGCCCATCGACGATGTCAGCGACAAGCGCTACAACATCGCACCCAGCCTGACCTGGAATGTCGACGACGACACGCACCTGACCTTCCTGTCCGCATTCACCCGCGACGATACCGGTATCAGCGGCCAGTTCCTGCCCCTGCAAGGCACCAAGCTGCCTTCGGCGGCCGGGCCGATTTCACACAGCAAAAACCTCGGCGATCCGGATTCGGACTACTACGACCGCACTTACTACGCCCTGGGTTACGCCTTCGATCACCGCTTCAACGATGTCTGGCAGTTCAAACAGAACCTGCGCTACACCAAGAGCGAGCTGAATTTCCGTCAGGCCTACGCCTCCTTTGGCAATGTCGTCGCTCCGGACGGCACGCTGACCCGTCTGGTCGACAAGGTCGATGAAAACATCAGCCAGATCGCCGTGGACAACCACTTCCAGGCCGACTTCCAGACCGGCGCCCTCAGCCACACCGTCCTGCTGGGCCTGGACCATCAGCGCACCGATACCCGCTACAAATGGCAGGAAGGCAACGCGCCTGACAGCAACGTGAACAACCCGATCTACGGGCAAAACTTCTCCAATATCGCTTACAACACCTTCTACAACTACAACCAGAAAACCAACCAGACCGGCCTGTATGCCCAGGACCAGATCGCGTTGGACAAGTGGCGCCTGACCCTCGGCGGTCGCGAAGACTGGATTCACACCGGCACCACCTTCTTCAACAATAACAACGCCACCCACACCCAGCGCGACAGCGCCTTCAGCGGCAACGCCGGCCTGAGCTATGTGTTCGACTCCGGGATCACCCCTTACATTTCCTACACCGAGTCGTTCCAGCCGTCCGCGGGCGCCAACGCCAGCGCCACCCAGTCCTTCAAGCCAACCCAAGGCCACCAGTACGAAGCCGGTGTGAAGTACCAACCGCCAGGCAGCAAGACCCTGCTCACGGCGGCCGTCTTCGACCTTCGCCAGAAAAACGTCTCGGTCAGCGACCGTGGCATCACCAGCCAGATCGGCGAAACCAAGGTCCGAGGCCTGGAGCTGGAAGCCACGTCCGACGTGAGCAAAAACCTCAAGCTGGTCGCGGCCTACACCTACACCGACTCGGAAATCCTCAAGGGCGACGACCAGGGCAACCGCCTGCAACTGGTACCGCGTAACCAGGCTTCCCTCTGGAGCGACTACACCTGGCGCAGCGGTTTCCTCGATGGCTTCGGTGTCGGCGGCGGTGTGCGTTATGTCGGCGACACCTTCGGCAACACGGCCAACACTCCCAATGGTCACGTCAGCTCCTACACCGTCTATGACGCTGCGGTGCATTACGACCTGGGTCGCCTGAGCAGTTCCCTGGCCGGTGCGGCGGTGGAAGTCAACGCGAAGAACCTGTTCAACAAGGACTACCTCTCCACCTGCGACGGCACCTGGTGCTACTACGGTGACCAGCGCAGCGTGGTCGCCGCCGTGAACTACAAGTGGTAACCCGCTAGCCGCATCGCGTCGAAACAAGGGTCACGGTCCGCCGTGGCCCTTTTGCATTTGGAAATGCCATGAAAAGCCAAACCATCCGCCGCTGGTCCTTTGTCCACACCTGGGCCAGCCTGATCTGCACGCTGTTCCTGCTGTTGCTGGCGCTGACCGGCCTGCCGTTGATCTTCCACCACGAGATCGACCACCTGCTGGGCGACTCCGCCGCGCTGCCAACGCTGCCCGCCGACACCCCGCGCCTGGACCTGCAGCAACTGGTCCGCGCCGCCGAGGCCCATCGTCCGGGCGAGGTCATGCAGTATTTCGGCTGGGACGAGGACGAGCCCGACGGCGTGACCACCATCATGGCGAAAACCGCCGGCACCGAACCCAACACCTCCCACACCTTCATGCTCGACGCCCGCAACGGCCAGGCCGTGGAACTGCCCTCGGCCAACGGCGGCCTGATGATGGTCATGCTGCGCCTGCACGTGGATATGTTCGCCGGGCTCCCCGGCAAACTGCTGCTGGCCTTTATGGGCGTGCTGTTCGTGCTGGCGATCATCTCCGGCGTGGCGCTCTACCTGCCGTTCATGCGCCGACAGACGTTCGCCAGCGTGCGCCGCGATAAATCCACCCGCCTGCGCTGGCTCGACCTGCACAACCTGATCGGCATCGTCACCCTGACCTGGTGCCTGGTGGTAGGCATCACCGGGGTGATCAGCGCCTGCGCCGACCTGCTGATCGCCGCCTGGCGCGCCGACACCCTCGGCGCCATGGTCGCGCCGTACCGCGACGCCCCACCGCTGACCGAACTCGCCCCGGCCACGCGCCTGCTGGAGATCGCCGCCGAGGCCGCCCCCGGTATGCGCCCGGACTTTATCGCCTTCCCCGGCACGCGCTTTTCCAGCGAACACCACTACGCCGTCTTTATGAAAGGCAGCACCCACCTCACCTCGCACCTGCTGACCCCGGTGCTGATCGACGCCGCCACCCTGCAAGTCACCGCCGTCGGCCAACGCCCTTGGTACATGGACGCCATGGGCATGTCGCAACCGCTGCATTTCGGTGACTACGGCGGCCTGCCGATGAAGGTGCTCTGGGCGGTGCTGGATGGCTTGACCATTATCGTGCTCGGCAGCGGCGTGTACCTGTGGTGGGTACGCCGACGGACTAGCCTGAAAACCGAGGGCGCACGATGAAACCGCGCGCTTCGAATTTCTGGAAGGTCTTCGGCATTCCCGTGTTGATCGCCCTCCTCAGCGCGGCCGGCCTGTTCGCCGCGCTGTTGGGCGACGGCGCCTGGGATGCGCTGAGCTGGGTGGGGCTGGGGATTCCGGCGGCTATTTCCCTGCGCGGGCTGTTCGGCCGTCGCCATGGATAACCGCCGGAGAGGCTTTCAAGACAGAGCGCCACGTGACCTGCCTGTAAAGCTTTCAGTGGTCTCACGGGCCCTATCGCGAGCAAGCTCGGCTCCTACAGGGACCGTGCTCGGTCTTGTCTGACTAGCCAACAAGCGGGCCAACTCCGCGCCCCATTGCTGATCCTCGCGTAACCCCAGCGACCTACTCATGGGCAGCTCCCCTATCAAAGTTCAGCGCCTCGGCAGGCTTGCCCTGGCCAATCCCGTACCAGTCGAGTTTGCGGGTCAGCACCATAAACACCCCGAGCAGACAGAACAGCAGCAGCGAGCCCATCAGCAACGCATAGTCCTCGGCGCTCAGCAGCCCATAGAGCAAACCATACAACGCGGCCAGGCCGATGCCGAAACCCAGGCCATGGGTCAGGCTGCGCAAGACATGGCAGACATAGAAGCCGATCAACGCCACACAGGCCCCAGCCGACAACAGATAAGCCAGGCCAAACCCAAGGTGCTCCGACAACGACAGCAACAGCAGATAGAAGAAAGCCAACGCCACGCCGACCAGGGCGTACTGGACCGGATGCACCGCCAGGCGCTTGAGCACTTCGAAGAGGAAGAAGCCGGCAAAGGTCAGGGCGATAAACAGCAGCGCATATTTGATCGCCCGGTCGGACTTGAGGTACTGGTCCACCGGTTCGATAAAACTCACGCCGAAGTTGCGGGCCTTGAAGCCATCGCAGTCGCTGGTCGCCAGGCAGTTGTTCAAGGCTTCACGCAGATTGGTGGAGAAGAACGAGGTCTGCCACTGGGCGCTGAACCCCTGGTCGGTGACTTCCCGTTTGACCGGCAGGTAGTTGCCGATAAAGCTCGGGTGCGGCCAATCGGCACTCAGATGGATGCTGCTGGTCTTGCCCACCGGCAGCACCTGCAACTGACCGGTGCCTTGTAGCACCAGGTCGAAGGAAAAATCGAGGCGCTGCTCTTCGCGGCCATCGACCCGCGGCAAGTTCACATGCACACCGTCACCCAGCCAACTGACCTGGGTCCCGGGCCGAAACTCCAGGTTCTGGCTGCCCACCTGCAAGGTCAGGGCGTTTTCGATGCCACGGATATCGCTGATGCCCACCGCCAGGTACGGCTCGTCGAAGCGGTAATCGGCAAAGTCCTCGGTGATACCCAATTGCAACGGCAGCACGAAGTTACCGCTGATCTGGTTATTGGCATGAAACAGCCGCGCCTCGTAAATGCCCCGCGAGCGCAGTTCGGTCTGAACCTTGCCATCGAGCTCAAAACGCTCCGGCAAGAAGTACAGGCGCCCGCTGACTTCGCTGCTTTGCTGGTAGCGCTCGCCCTTGGCATCGGTCTTCCATTCGCGCACCGTCTGGCGATACGGCACCACCAGCAGCGGACCATTCAATTGCTGGCTGTAGCTGGAACTGCGGGCGATATCTTCCAGGACACCGTCGCGCAAGCGCTGACGTTCGCTGATCACCCCGTCGATCATCATCAACGGGACCAGCAACAACAGCATCAGTAGGGCAATCGCCCCGAGTTTTATAGCCAGACCGCGGTTCATGGGTTCTCTCCCTGTTGGTATGGGGGAGAGTCTGCGCAGCCTGTGTGGGGGCTTGATGGGACGAATGTGGAGACTGTGTGGAGATGCGGTGTTTATCCGGGAAAGCTCAGGCTGACCTCGACCCCGCCGGGCACATTGCCGATGTGCAGTTCGCCGCCGTGCAGCTTCATCACTTCCTCGACAAAGTTCAGCCCCAGCCCGGTGCTTTTGCGGCCGCTACCTGGCCGTGGAAGGGAGTAGAAGCGTTCGCTCAGTCTCGGCAGCGCATACTCGGGAATCGCCTCGGCCTGGTTGAACAGCGTCAAACACAGCTGCCGGCCCTGGCGTTCGGCCTTGAAGTGCACAAGCCCCTCCGGCGGCGTAAAGTCCAGGGCATTGTCCAACAGATTGCCGATGGCCTGACGCAGCAGGAAGGGTTCGCCGAATACCTTCAGGTCCGGTGCAATCGACTGCTGCACCTGCAAGCGTCCGCGTTCGATCCGCGCGGCCTGGGCCTGCAAGACTTCATCCACCAGGCTCCCCAAGGGGATCTCGACCTGCTCCTCCAATACCTGACGCTGCTCCACCAGTGCCAGGTTCAGCAACCGCTCGATCAACCGCTGCATCCGCGCGCTTTCGCTGTCGATATTGCCGACAAAACGCTCGCGCTGGGCTTCCGGCATCTCGCCCTGCAACAGCTCCGCCGCCCCACGAATCGCCGCCAACGGGCTTTTCAGTTCGTGGGTCAGGGTGTGCACGTAACGCTCGACATAGGCCTTGCCCTCCAACTGCGTGCGCATATGCTCCACGGCATTGGCCAACTGCGCCATCTCTCCGCCGCGATAGCGTGGCAGCTCGGCCTTTTGACCTTCACTGACCGCCTGGGCGTAAGCGGTCAGGCGCCGCAACGCCGCACTCAGCCACCAGGACAACAGCGCGCCGAACAACAGGCCCAGGCCGATAAGCCCGGCGCCGTACATCAGCAGGCGGTGCTCGGTGCGGTCCACATAAGGCTGCAACGAACTATTGGGCTTGGCCACCGTGACCACGCCAATGATCTGGCCATTGTCGGTGATCGGCGCGCCGACGTGCATCACCGAGGAGTTCGGGTCACCGTCCACCGTGCGGGTCGAGCGGGCGCCGTACTCGCCGCGCAGGGTCAGGTAGACATCGTTCCAGTTCGAATAGTCCTGTCCCACCGCCTGCTCGGCGGAATCGAGCAAGACGATGCCACGGGCGTCGGTCACGTAGATCCGGTGGTTGACCTGATTCTTCTCCAGGCCCCAGATGGTCGCCGCCGGCTTGCGCTGGCCATAGGCCTTGAGTGCCTGCGGCAGGCGACTCTGGCTGAGGGTGCCGTTCTTCACATCGTCATGGAGAATTTCCGCCAGCAGGTTGGCGGTGTCCACCAGGGTTTCTTCGGTGGACTGACGCACGCCGGGGCGGATTTCCTTCATCACCGTGTTCAGCACGAAATAGCCGGTCAGGCCGACGAAAAGGAAGTACACCAGGAAAATCCGGATCCCCAACGGCATCAGCTGTTCCCCGGACTGTAGCTGTAGCCCAGGCCGCGATGGGTCTGGATCGGTTCGGCATCGCCAGCCACCGCACGCAGCTTGGCTCGCAGGCTCTTGATATGGCTGTCGATGTTACGCTCGTAGCCGGCGTCCGCCGCCACGCCCAGCGCATCAAGCAACTGCTCGCGGCTGAAGACCCGTTCGGGTTGCTCCAGCAGACTGGCGAGCAGGCGGAATTCGTGACGGGTCAGGTTCAAGGGCTGGCCGCGATAGCTGATCTGTACCCGTTCGTGATCGACCAGGAAGCGTTCACTGGAAACCGCCGACAGCGCCGGGGGCACCACACGCTTGAGGATCGCCCGCACCCGCGCCGCGACTTCCCGTGGGCTGAAGGGCTTGACCACATAATCGTCGGCGCCGATTTCCAGGCCCACCACGCGGTCGATCTCGCCATCACGGGCGCTGAGAAACATCACCGGCACTTCGGTAAAGCGCCGCAGCTGCTTGCACACCTCGAAACCGCTGATATCCGGCAGGCCGATATCGAGGATCAGCAGGTCGGCCGGCGTCGTGCGCTGGTGCTCGACCGCCGCGCCCCCCAGGTTCAGCCAGGTGGTGGTAAACCCCTCGCCTTGCAGGGCGTAGATCAGGGTATCGGCAATCGCCGCTTCGTCTTCGACAATCAGGATATGGGGCATGGCGTCCGAGCACTGGTGTTGATCGCGCAACGGTGCCGGACCCGTGCCGCCCCGTCAATCAGCAGTGAGGCTGGTCGGCGGTATAACGCCGCGCCGGGTTCACCGCCGCGCCGAATTCGCGCAGGGCCTTGGCGCCGATCAGCAGCGGGTAGTTGAAGCCGCTGCGGTTGGTCAGGTTGACCTCCACGCTACGCTTGACGTTACCCAGGCACATTTCCAGTTCCACCACCGGGCGCTTGCTCGCGTCGCTGGCTTCGCCGTCTTCGTCTTCCTCGGTACGGGTCTTGATCTTGCTGATGCGCGCGACCTTGTGCTCGTAGACCTTGCCGTCGGCATCGGCCGTGCCCAGGCGGAAACGCACCCAGTCCTCGCCGTTGCGCTTGAACAGCTCGATGTCCTTGGCCGACAGCGAGGCGGTCAACGCACCGGTGTCCATCTTGGCCTTGAAGGTCTGGCCGATTTCCGGCAGCTGGATATATTCGTAGCGCCCGTAGAGGGTCGGTTCGGCCGCCATGACCGGCAGGGCCAGGAGGGACAACAGGGCAAGAATGGATTTCACTTCGGCTGTACCTTTGGGTGGACGCACAAGGGGCGCCATTTTAGACCGCTGTTCGCGCGTTGGTTCATGAACAAATCTGACAGACCACTATCAACCTATCCGACATCCCGTGAAACATTTGTCGCCCGGGCAATTTGGCGTCTGCCCGCGCCCGCCTTTATCATGGCGCGCCCTCACGTTTTGAAAGAGTCCCTGTATGCGCCGCCTGCTCACCGGCAGTTTCGTCACGTTCCTGCTTTTGCTCAACACGCTGGTACTGTTCGGCCCGCTGATGCTCTTCGCCCTGCTCAAGCTGCTGCTGCCCGGTCGTTTTCGCGACTACGCCAGCGCGGCGGTGATGTGGATCGCCGAAACCTGGGCCGAGATCGACAAGCTGATCTTCGCCCTGTGCATCCCCACCCGCTGGGATATTCGCGGTGCCGAAGGCCTGCGCCGCGACACCTCGTACCTGGTGGTCTGCAACCATCAGTCCTGGGTCGATATCCCGGCGCTGATCCAGACCCTCAACCGGCACACGCCGTTCTTCAAGTTCTTCCTCAAGAAAGAGCTGATCTGGGTGCCGTTCCTGGGCCTGGCCTGGTGGGCGCTGGACTATCCGTTCATGAAGCGCTACTCCAAGGCCTTTCTCGACAAGCACCCGGAACTCAAGGGCCATGACCTGGAAATCACCCAGGCCGCCTGCGAGCTGTTCAAGCGCCAGCCGGTGACCGTGGTCAACTACCTCGAAGGCACCCGCTTCAGCCCGGCCAAACGCCAGGAGCAGGACTCGCCCTTTACCCATCTGCTCAAGCCCAAGGCCGGCGGCGTGGCCTTCGTGCTGGCGGCCATGGGCGAACAGCTGGACGCGATCCTCGATGTCACCGTGGTTTATCCACAAGAGCGGATTCCGGGGTTCTGGGATTTGATCAGCGGCAACCTGCCCAAGGTCATCATCGACTTCCAGACCCGCGAATTGACCGCCGATCTGTGGCAAGGCGACTACGAGAACGACCCGGTGTTTCGCCAGCAGATCCAGGACTGGGTCAACCAGCTCTGGAGCGAGAAGGACCAGCGTATCGCGGCGCTGCGCAGCGAGAGCGCGTCGACAGAACGGTCCGTTTGATCAGCCCATAAAAAAACGCATCGCGCGGCTTGAACCGTGCGATGCGTTTTTATTCGAGCCCGATGCCTGATCAGCTACCGGCGCCCCAGATACCACCCAGGCTCTTGAGCAGCGGACCACCGACACCCTGCTGTCCCAGGTATTGCAGGATCACCGGAGCAAACTGGCCGACCATGCCGCTGTCCATGCCCAGGGCACCGAAGGCCTTGTTCAGGTCACCGGTGTTCTGCACATTGCCCAGCGCGCTGCCCACCGCCGACGAGTTACCCGACTGGCCGAGCAAACCGCCCAGGCCGGACAGGACACCGCCGCCCGAGAGCTGGTCGAGCCCCGGCACGCTCTTGCTCAACTGCGAATAGTCGTTGCCGCTGAGTTTGTTCTTGGCCAGGCCGAGCATCGCACCGGTCCCCCCCACCGCCTGTTCCGGGGTGACGTGCAACTGCGACCCCAGGGTACTGAGCAGACCACTGGCCGGTGCCGCCGCATTGCCATTTTGCCCGCCTTGCATGGACGAAACCGCATTGGCCGCATCGTTCAGGCTGAACGCCGCAAACACCGGGGTAGCGGCGAATGCCAGGAGCGAAGCCAGTACAACACCGCGTGGAATCTTCATTGCAACACCTCGAAAGTCATCATGACCACCCGCCAGCAGGGACAGGCGCCGAACACTTGCCGTTGGAGTCAAAAAAACCGGACTTGTTCCGCACGCGCCGAATCCTCCTACCGTCCCCATAAAAAATTCAGCGGTCCCTGCATCCGATCCCCGCCCCCTTGCGTATATCAAGCACGGACAGAACTTCCTGGCCGACTTCATACCGACAAGGATTCCCCATCATGAAATGCACTTCGATCAAAGCGCCCCTGATTGCCAGCTTGTTGACCCTCGCGTTGTCCGCTGGCCTGGCCCAGGCGGCGAGCATGAGCATGGACCACGACAATGTGATGGTCGGCGGACAAAGCATGCTGCCGAGCAAGGACATCGTCGACAACGCGGTCAATTCCGCCGACCACACCACCCTGGTCGCCGCCGTGAAGGCCGCCGGACTGGTGCCGACCCTCAAGGGCCAGGGCCCGTTCACCGTCTTCGCCCCGGTCAACTCTGCCTTCGCCGCCCTGCCCGCCGGCACCGTCGACACCCTGCTCAAGCCGGAAAACAAAGGCACCCTGACCCATATCCTCACCTACCACGTGGTGGCCGGGAAACTGGACATGGCCGAACTGAGCAAGCGCATCAAGGCCGGCGGCGGCAAGACCGAGCTGACCACCGTGGCCGGCGGCAAGTTGTGGGCGATGATGAACGGCCCGCACAACATCGTGATCAAGGATGAGAAAGGCACCACCGCCGACATCACCACCTACGACGTGATGCAATCCAACGGCGTGATCCAGGTGATCGACAAGGTGCTGCTGCCCAAAAGCTGAGACTCGCCACACCGCCACTCTACCTGTAGGAGCCCGCTTGCGGGCGATGGACTCAAGAACGCCGGGGTGTTTCAGGCACCCCGCGTCATCGTTGACCTCCATCGCCCGCAAGCGGGCTCCTACAGGGGCGCGTTGACTGTAATAACTGGTCTATGGCCGAGGCCGTGTGACCTGTGAGGAAACCCCCATGAATGGAACAACCGCGTGCCGTGAACTACCCTCAGGCGGCAACGAGCGCACAGCGCGGCCCATACATCGTCTTTTGATTGTCTGGAGAACACCCATTTCCACCGCCGACGCCGATCAACTCAGGCAGCTGTTGGCCCAGTGCTCACTGGGTAACCGCCGCGCATTCGAGACGCTGTATCGTAGCGTCGCCCCACGCCTGCACGGTGTAGCCCTGCGTTGCCTGGGCCGCGCCGACCTGGCCGAAGAAATCCTCCAGGAGAGCTTCGTGCGCATCTGGAACAACGCTTCGCGTTACGAGGCCCACCTCTCGGCGCCCATGACCTGGATGACCAACATCACCCGTAACCTGGCCATCGATCAGTTGCGCAGGTTCCGCGAGGTGCCCCTGGTCGAGGGCCAGGAAGACAGCCTGGCCGACGACAGCCCCTCGGCCCACGAACTGCTCGACAGCGCCCGGGAGGCCAGTGCCCTGAACCGCTGCCTGGAGACCCTGGAAGGCATGCAACGCCAGTCGATCACCCTGGCTTACTTCCACGGTTTGTCCTACGCGGAACTGGCCGAACAACTGCCGGCGCCGCTGGGCTCGGTCAAATCCTGGATACGTCGCGGCATGGAACGCCTGCGCAGGTGCCTTGAATCATGAACTACCAGAACCCCCGCCTGCGCCGCGCCCTGGCCGCCGACTACGCCATCGGCGTGATGTCCAAGGCCGCGCGCCGGCGTTTCGAAGCACTGATGCGCGACGACGCCAAGCTGCGCGCCCAGGTCGCCGAGTGGCAGGAAAACCTGATGGCCCTGACCGAATCGGTGGCCGAACAGCCGGTGCCGGATCGGGTGTGGCAAGGCATCGTCGCGCGGATCGATCCGCAACGGCTGCACCTGCCTGAGAAACGGCCGTTCTGGAGTCGGTTGCGCATCCTCGCGGCGGCCTGTTCGCTGGTGCTGGTGGCGGCCCTGGGCGTGTTCTATAACCATGACCCGGTGAGCGCCAGCGCAACCCTGCTCAGCGGCACGCAAACCCCGGCATTGCGGGTCAAGGCCCATGCCGACTACCTGCAAGTGGAACCGCTGAGCCTGGCGGCGGTGACCGCCGACCGCAGCCTGGAATTGTGGGCGATTCCGGTGGGTGGCAAGCCGGTGTCCCTGGGGCTGGTGCCCAAGGAAGGCAAGGGGCGAGTGGAATTGAGCGAAGCACATAAGGCCTTGCTCGGCACCTCGGTGGTGCTGGCGGTCAGCCTCGAGCCGGCGGGCGGGTCACCAACCGGGCAACCGACCGGACCGGTGTTGTACCAGGGGCCGTTGGCGGCCCTCTGAACCCAAAAGCCGCGAGGTCCTTGCAGGATCGGCGGCGTTTCAGACCGACTACTCCGGAAGATATTCAATAGCCGCCTGTACCAGCGGCCGCGCCCATTGTGGTGTGTCCTGCAAGGCAACGGCATCTTCCGGATCCGGGAAAGTGATCTGTCCAGCCACCATCTCCAGAATCAGCACAGGGTCTGGAATATCTTCACCCGGTAAGACGTCGGCGCTGTTATCGAACACCTGCAAGTGCGCCAACAGCGGCATCAGACTGACCAGATTCGCTCGAGAGGATACCCAACGCTCGCGAATTTTCTTTTCCGCAATATCGTGACCACCGACGGACACGCGAAAACGTACCCGTTGTAGGTGCTGCTCCGCGGACGACAATCCGCAAAACAGCATCACCACGTCATGAGTGCGAGCGGCCTGAGCCAGCAAGCGCGCAATCGTGTTACCACCCAGCGTGGTTTCGAACGCGTAGTTACGCCCCTGGAGCAGTGCGGTTTCCAACAGGGAGCGGCCGTGCTCCCAAGCCAGGGCATTGGCCTGAGCAGGATCAATGCCCTGCGAGCCGACCAACTCACGTGCAAAACTATCCGGGTTGAACCAATCCAGCCCGTGTTCAGCCAGGAGCGCACCACCCACGGAGCTTTTACCTGCACCGTTGACACCAGCCAAGACGAAAATGTAAGGACGTTCGCTGGGTAATACTTCACTCATCAGTAGGAGGATCCTGCCTTGGGGCGCTTGCCCAGCTTGCCTTTGGCCGCCAGCAGTGAACGCACGCCAGTGACAGATTCAGGCTGTTGCAGAACCTCCAGGCGGGCATCGAAACGTTGGGTCAACTCCTCCAGGGCCGATTGCTCCCGGGCCTTGTAGGCTTGTACTTCGGCGATCAGCTGCTGATAGGTCTCGGCGGCCAGCAGCACCATTTCCACAGTCGAGTGGTTGGTCACCGCCACAGTGCCGGACTGATGGACCAGACGGACAACGTCGGCCCACTTGTTCTTCACCTGGGAGGCATTCTGGCGGGGCAGATCAAGGAGGTCAGGCAAGGCAATCATGGCATGTGCTCGCAAGCTGAGATGGCCAGCTCACTATAGCAACGCCGAAGCAATCTGGCTATTTTTGCCATATTCAGCTTTTTCAAGGTTTGTTTCGGCTAGAAGATAGCCGATCCTTAGATCCACCCATCAGAATGACCCGTAACAATTCCCCGCCTTGCGTCCTCAGAAGCCTGCGGCTTATAGTCCGCCGGTCGCCCTGATTGGCGATACGGGTTTGGCGACTCGTTAAACTCCCATGCGAAAGCTCTGTGCTTGTTTGCAGGTGCCTTCGCACCCGCAAAGCCGCTTTATGGCGGCTGTGCGCGGGAGACCTTCGGGTCTGCCGGCTTGGGAGTTTCCGGTTCGCCAACCTGCGTACAGCTGCCACCTTTCGTTTGGCGACGGATGTGTGGTGGCCTCGTCCTAAACTCCCGAGGTTTTACCCATGACGAAATACATCCCCCTCACCGCCATCGACTGCCTGATCCCCAGCCTGTTGATCTACGCCGAAAGCCCGACCGACGTGCTCCACGCCAACGCCGCCGCCCGCTTCCTCGCGGCGACACAGATGCTCGAAGCCCTGTCCCACATTGAATTGCACAACGCCAATGACATCGACTTCCAACATATCCTCCAGGTCCCCGCGATGGTCATGCGCGATGGCTGCGACCTGATGGATGTACTGGGCTGGCGGCTACGGGCCTGATCGCAGAATACGCAACGAAACAAAACTGTAGGAGCAGGGCTTGTCGGATCGCCGCACCGCCGCGAAGAGGCCCTTGAGATCGCTAAAAGCTTCGCGGGCAAGCCCTGCTCCTACAGAAACGATGTGCTGCCAACAACCGTGTACCGCCGAAATATCGACCAAAAGGTCCTCATCCAAACTGGATTCGCGCCCACTAAAAAGGGCGACCGAAGTCGCCCTTTTTCCGTCTTGCCCTTTACTGCTTACGCCGCGCTGAACAGCTTGTGCGGGTCGATCACGAACTTCTTCGGCACGCCCGCATCGAACTCGCCGTAGCCCTTCGGTGCGTCATCCAGGCTGATGACCTGGACACCGACGATCTCGGCAATATTGATCCGATCCCACATGATCGCCTGCATCAGCTGGCGGTTGTACTTCATCACCGGGGTCTGGCCGGTGTGGAAGCTGTGGGACTTGGCCCAACCGAGGCCGAAGCGGATGCTCAGGCTGCCCATTTTCGCGGCAGCATCCACCGCACCCGGATCTTCGGTCACGTACAGGCCCGGAATACCGATCTTGCCCGCCACCCGGACCACGCCCATCAGCGAGTTGAGCACGGTGGCCGGAGCCTCGTGCTTCACGCCTTCATGGCCGTGACCACGGGCTTCGAAGCCCACGGCATCGACGGCGCAATCCACTTCAGGTTCGCCCAACAGCGCGGCGATCTGTTCGTGCAGCGGGGTGTCCTTGGACAGGTCGGCGATTTCGAAACCCTGGGCCTTGGCGTGGGCCAGGCGGATCGGGTTGACGTCACCGATGATCACCACCGCCGCGCCCAGCAGGCGGGCCGAAGCCGCCGCCGCGAGGCCGACCGGACCGGCACCGGCGATGTATACGGTGCTGCCTGGACCAACACCCGCGGTGACCGCGCCGTGGTAGCCGGTAGGCAGGATGTCGGAGAGGCAGGTCAGGTCGCGGATCTTCTCCATGGCCTTGTCGCGATCCGGCAGCTTGAGCAGGTTGAAGTCGGCGTACGGCACCAGCACGTATTCGGCCTGGCCACCGGTCCAGTCGCCCATGTCGACATAACCGTAGGCACCGCCGGCACGGGCCGGGTTGACGGTCAGGCAGACGCCGGTGTGTTGCTCCTTGCAGGAACGGCAGCGTCCGCAAGCCACGTTGAAAGGGACCGAGACCAGGTCGCCGAGTTTCAGGTTCTCGACGTCGCTGCCCTTCTCGATCACTTCACCGGTGATTTCATGACCCAGGACCAGGCCGGTCTGGGCAGTGGTACGGCCACGGACCATATGCTGGTCCGAACCACAGATGTTGGTGGAGACAACGCGCAGGATGACACCGTGCTCAATCTTCCTGCCGCGTGGGTCCTGCATTTTCGGATAGTCGATTTTCTGCACCTCGACCTTGCCATTGCCGAGATACACCACACCACGATTGCCAGACATGCTTTCACCTCGCTGTTGTTTTTATGTAGCAACACGTTGCCAGGGGGCAGCGCGTAGATTGCTCGGGTTATTGCCTGTGGTTGTTGCGTTGTTCTTGCAGACCTCATCGCCGGCAAGCCGGCTCCTACAGGGGTATTGCTTCACGGCAGGCACCGCGTCCTCTGTGGGAGCCGGCTTGCCGGCGATGAGGCCGGCACCGGCAGCAAAAAAATCAGAGAACGACCGTCCTGTTGGCGTTCAAGAAAACTCGCCGCTCAATGTGATAACCCACCGCCCGGGCCAGAGTCAGCCCTTCGATATCGCGGCCCTTGGCGATCAGGTCCTCGGGGTAATGACTGTGGTCCACCGCTTCCACGCCCTGGGCAATGATCGGGCCTTCGTCCAGGTCGTTGTTGATGTAGTGCGCGGTGGCCCCCACCAGTTTCACACCCTTGTTATAGGCCTGGTGATAGGGCTTGGCGCCCTTGAAGCCGGGCAGCAACGAGTGGTGGATATTGATGGCCTTGCCGTCGAGCTTGCGACACAGCTCGGGCGAGAGCACCTGCATATAGCGGGCGAGAATCACCAGCTCCGCACCGGACTCCTCGATCACCTGCCAGACCTGGCGTTCCTGGCCCGGCTTGTCGTTCGGGTCCAGCGGGAAATGGTAGTAGGGAATCTGGTGCCAGTCGGCCAGGGGCTTGAGGTCCGGGTGGTTGGAGACCACGGCGGCCACGTCCATGGACAATTGGCCGATGCGCTGGCGGTAGAGCAGGTCGTTGAGGCAGTGATCAGCCTTGGAGACCATGATCACCACTTTCGGCCGGTAGTTCGGCGCGGTCAGTTCGAACAGCATGCCGAAGGACTCGCCGCGCAGGGCGAGGCCGGCGCGGAAGGCCAGTTCGTCGAAACCGTCGGGCTGGCGAAACTCCACGCGAATGAAGAAACGCCCCGAGAGGCGGTCATCGAACGAGTGGTGCTCGGTGACGTAGCAGCCCTGCTCGAACAGATAGCGGGTCACCGCATCCACCGTGCCGAGCACGCTGGGGCAGTCGGCGGTCAAAATCCATGTATCGGGGGCGCGGCTCATTGCTTGACTCCTGTTCGTGAGGGGCAACCGCCAAGCGGTTGATCGCGAGCCTCTTGGTAGAGAACTCCAGGCAATCCTTACCCTTGTATACGACACCAAACCCTGTAGGAGCCAGCTTGCTGGCGATGGAGGCCAACGATAACGCTGGGCGCCTGAAACACTGCGGCGCCCGTGAGTCCATCGCCAGCAAGCTGGCTCCTACAGATCACACAAAACCTCAGGCCTGGACGCTGAGACCGTACTCGGCCGCCGCATCCTGCAACCACAACCACCAGTAATCCGAGAAGCTGCGACGGATCACCAGCTCCCAGGTGTCTTCGGCGGTGTGGCGGATCATCAGTTGCGACTTGGCGAACACCGTCCCGACGGCTTTACCCACCGGAAAGCTGTTCGGGTGCACGTCATAGCTGGTGGACTTCATCAGCACCTGGCGCACGTTCGGGCCGCTCAGCTCCAGCAGTTGCTGGCCGCCGCTGACATTGACGATAGCGATATGCAGGTCGCCCAGGGCTTCGCGCAGCGCCTTCTCGGCAGCGAACTCTTCGCCACTCGGGACGATCAGCAGCCACTCGTCAGGGCCAAGCCATTGCAGGCTGGTATCGCCCTTGGCAACCACGGTCAGTGCCACGGGCAGTTCCAGGCCCAGGGCCTTGTGCACGCCGGCGGCGAAGGCCGCGTCATGGCCATCGCCACGAATGGTCAGGTGACCGAGCAATTTTTTTTCCCGCACGGTGACACCGGCGTTCTTGCGGCCTTTACCCACCAGGCTGGCGAGGTCGGCATGGTGCAACGACGACTCGGCCTTGGCCCCGGAAGTCGGGCGTTGTTGGTAAACGTTGGCTGTGGTCATGTGAAACACCTGTGTTGAATTCTGTCTTTGCGGTTGTCCGTGGACCCTGTGGTGACTGTGCTGCCGTCATCGCCAGCAAGCCGGCTCCTACAAAAGTCCGCGTCCGACCTCAATTCTGTGCCTTACCGAAACCTGTAGGAGCCGGCTTGCTGGCGATCCGTACAACGCGGTGCCCGGATCGCTGGCAAACCCTCTCCCACAAGGAGCACCTCAGATGTTCTGGCGATCACCCTTCGGATCGAAGAACACCGAAGAAACGATTTCCGCCTCGATCACGCTGCCATCGGCCAGCGGTGCGAACACCCGCTCGCCCATGCGCTTCAGGCCGCCCTTGACCACCGCCATGGCAAACGAATAGCCAAGGGAGTTGTGGGCATAGCTGGAGGTCACGTGACCGACCATTTTCATCGGGATCGTCTGCTTGGTGTCGAACACCAGCTGGGCGCCTTCCGGCAGCCACTTGGTCGGATCGATCGGCTTGAGCCCGACCAACTGCTTGCGCTCTTCACGCACGCAGTCTTCACGGTTCATCCCGCGCCAGCCGATCCAGGAGAACGGCTTGGTCCGGCCGACACACCAGCCCATGTTCAGGTCGTCCGGGGTCATCGAGCCGTCAGTGTCCTGGCCGACGATGATGAAACCCTTCTCGGCCCGCAGCACGTGCATGGTCTCGGTGCCGTACGGGGTCAGGTTGTACTGCTTGCCCGCCTCGACGATTTTCTCCAGCACACCCATGGCGTAGTCGGCCTGGACGTTGACCTCATAGGACAGCTCGCCGGTAAAGGAGATCCGGAACACCCGCGCCGGCACACCGCCGACCAGGCCTTCTTTCCAGGTCATGAACGGGAACGCGTCCTTGTCCAGGTCGATGTCGGTCACTTCGCTGAGCAGCTTGCGGCTGTTCGGCCCGGACAGGGTCATGGTCGCCCAGTGGTCGGTCACGGAGGTGAAGTACACCTTCATGTTCGGCCACTCGGTCTGGTGGTAGAGCTCCAGCCACTGCAGGACGCGAGCCGCGCCGCCGGTGGTGGTGGTCATCAGGAAGTGGTTGTCGGCCAGACAGGCGGTGACGCCGTCGTCGAAGACCATGCCGTCTTCCTTGCACATCAAGCCGTAGCGCGCCTTGCCCACGTCGAGCTTGGTCCAGGCGTTGGTGTAGATACGGTTGAGGAATTCACGGGCGTCCGGGCCCTGGATATCGATCTTGCCCAGGGTCGAGGCGTCGAGCAGGCCAACGCTGTCACGCACGGCCTTGCACTCACGCTTGACCGCCGCGTGCAGGTCTTCGCCGTTGCGCGGGAAGTACCATGGACGTTTCCATTGACCCACGTCCTCGAACTCGGCGCGCTGCTTCACATGCCAGGCCTGCAAGGCGGTGTAGCGCACCGGCTCGAAGATATGCCCGCAGTGACGGCCGGCGACCGCGCCGAAAGTCACCGGCGTATAGTTCGGGCGGAACATGGTGGTGCCCATCTGCGGGATGGTCACGTTCAACGAACGGGCGGCGATGGCCAGGCCGTTGACGTTGCCCAACTTGCCCTGGTCGGTGCCGAAGCCCAGCGCGGTGTAGCGCTTGACGTGTTCGACCGACTCGAAGCCCTCGCGGGTCGCCAGTTCGATGGCGGCGGCGGTGACGTCGTTCTGCAGGTCGACGAATTGCTTCGGCGCCCGTGCGGTAGCTTTTTCATGGGGCACCTGGAACAGCGCCAGGGTCGGCTCTTCCAGACGCGACAGGGCTTTGGGCAGCACGCCTTCGACCGCCTTGAAACCGGCTTCGCTGGCCGCGCGAACGCCGCCTTCAAAACCGTCGGCCAAGGCATCGGCCAAGCCGTAGACGCCGTTGATACCGCCGACGCACACGCGTTTCTGCGGTGCTTCGCCCGGTACGAAACCGAGGATATCTTCACGCCAGGTCGGTTTGCCGCCCAGGTGCGAGGCCAGGTGAACCACCGGGCTGTAGCCGCCGGAGCTGGCCACCAGGTCGCACTCCAGCCACTCGCCAGGACTGGTGACTTTATGAGCCTTGACGTCGATGGCGGCGACGCGCGCCGCAGTCACGTGCTTGCTGCCACGGGCTTCGATCACGGCGCTGCCGGTGAGGATACGAATCCCCTTGGCCCGCGCCTCTTCCACCAGTGCGCCGCGCGGGTTGCTGCGGGCATCGGCGATAGCCACCACTTGCAGGCTGGCATCGAGCCAGTCCAAAGCCACGCGATAGGCGTGATCGTTGTTGGTGCTCAGCACCAGCTTCTTGCCCGGGGCCACGCCGTAACGGCGGACGTAGGTCGAAACGGCACCGGCGAGCATATTGCCCGGCACGTCGTTGTTGCCGTAGACCAGCGGACGCTCATGGGTACCGGTGGCCAGGACCACGCGCTTGGCGCGAACCCGGTGGATACGCTGACGCACCTGGCCGATCGGCGCACGGTCACCGAGGTGATCGGTGAGGCGCTCGTGAATGGTCAGGAAGTTGTGGTCGTGGTAGCCGTTGACGGTGGCGCGCGGCAACAGCAGGACGTCCGGCAGGCCTTTCAATTCGGCGATAACGCTGGCGACCCACTCGGCCGCCGGCTTGCCATCGAGGCTTTCGCGCGAATCGAGCAGGCTGCCACCGAACTCTTCCTGTTCATCGGCCAGGATCACCCGCGCACCGCTGCGCGCGGCGGCCAGTGCTGCGGCCAGACCGGCAGGGCCGGCACCGACGATCAGCACGTCGCAGTGCTGGTTCATGTAGTCGTAGGTGTCCGGATCGTTCTCGGTCGGCGAGCGACCGAGGCCCGCGGCCTTGCGGATGTACTTCTCGTAGGTCATCCAGAACGACTGCGGGTACATGAAGGTCTTGTAGTAGAAGCCCGGTGGCATCAGCTTGCCGCCGACCTTGCCGAGAATCCCCATCATGTCGTTGTTGACGCTCGGCCAGCCGTTGGTGCTGGTGGCCACCAGGCCCTGATACAGCGCTTGCTGGGTGGCACGCACGTTAGGAATCTGGGTCGCTTCGGTGGCGCCGAGTTGCAGGACCGCGTTCGGCTCTTCGGCGCCGGCGGCAAAGATGCCCCGTGGCCGGGAATACTTGAAGCTGCGACCGACGATATCCACACCGTTGGCGAGCAACGCGGCGGCCAGGGTGTCGCCTTCAAAGCCTTTGTAGACCTGGCCGTTGAAGGTGAAGCTCAAGACTTTGTTGCGGTCGATCCGACCACCGTTGGACAGGCGATTGACCTGGCTCATACCTTCTCTCCCACAGCCGCGCCGGGCACTTTCGAACTGTCTGCTTTAGCGGTGAATTGCGGCTTCTCGCCAATCTTGTAGCTTTCGAGAATCTCGTAGGTAACGGTGTCGCGGGTCACGTTGAAATACTGACGGCAACCGGCAACGTGGTCCCACAGCTCGTGGTGCAGGCCGCGGGGGTTGTCGCGGAAGAACATGTAGTCGCCCCACTGCTCGTCGGTGCAGGTGCCCGGGTCCAGTGGACGCGGGATATGCGCCTGGCCGGAAGCGTGGAATTCCTCTTCGGAGCGCAGCTCGCCGCAATGAGGACAGAAGATATGCAACATAGGGATTTCTCCTGTTAGTGGGCGACCGCAGCAGCACCGTGTTCGTCGATCAACGCACCGTTGTGGAAACGGTCGATGGAGAAGGGAGCGGCCAACGGGTGCATTTCACCCTTGGCCAGGCTCGCGGCAAACACGTTGCCCGAGCCAGGTGTGGCCTTGAAGCCGCCGGTGCCCCAACCGCAGTTGAAGAACATGTTCGGGACCGGGGTTTTCGAAATGATCGGGCAGGCGTCCGGGGTGGTGTCGACGATGCCGCCCCACTGGCGGTTCATGCGCACGCGGGACAACACCGGGAACATCTCGACGATGGCCTGGATGGTGTGCTCGATCACCGGGTACGAACCACGCTGGCCGTAGCCGTTGTAGCCGTCGATACCGGCACCGATCACCAGGTCGCCCTTGTCGGACTGGCTGATGTAGCCGTGCACGGCGTTGGACATGATCACGCTGTCGATAATCGGCTTGATCGGCTCGGACACCAGCGCTTGCAGCGGGTGCGATTCGATCGGCAGGCGGAAACCGGCCAGCTTGGCCATATGCCCGGAGTTACCGGCGGTGACCACACCGACGCGCTTGGCGCCGATAAAGCCCTTGTTGGTTTCGACACCAATGCACACGCCGTTTTCCTTGCGGAAACCGATCACTTCGGTCTGCTGGATCAGGTCCACGCCGAGGGCGTCGGCCGCACGGGCGAAGCCCCAGGCCACGGCATCGTGGCGGGCCACGCCGCCGCGACGCTGGACGGTAGCGCCCATCACCGGGTAACGGGCGTTCTTCGAGCAGTCCAGATACGGAATCTCGTCCGCCACCTGCTGGGCGTTGAGCAGTTCGCCGTCGACGCCATTGAGGCGGTTGGCGCTGACCCGACGCTCCGAATCACGGATGTCCTGCAGGGTGTGGCAGAGGTTGTAGACACCGCGCTGGGAGAACATCACGTTGTAGTTCAGGTCCTGGGACAGGCCTTCCCACAATTTCATCGCGTGTTCGTACAGGTGCGCCGACTCGTCCCACAGGTAGTTGGAACGCACGATGGTGGTGTTACGGGCGGTGTTGCCGCCGCCCAACCAGCCCTTCTCGACCACGGCCACGTTGGTGATGCCGTGTTCCTTGGCCAGGTAGTAGGCGGTCGCCAGACCATGCCCGCCACCACCGACGATGACCACGTCATAGACCTTTTTCGGGGTCGGCGTGCGCCACATTTTCTGCCAGTTTTCGTGATGGCTGAGAGAGTGCTTGAAGAGGCCGAAGCCCGAATAGCGTTGCATAGTCATTTACTCCAAAACCGCTCTCAGCGATAAACCGGGAAATCCGCGCACAGGGCTGTCACGTGCTTGGCGACGTTCGCTTCGACATCGGCGTCGCCGAGGTTGTCGAGGATGTCGCAGATCCAGCCCGCCAGTTCAACGCACTGGGTCACTTTGAACCCACGGCTGGTGACGGCCGGGGTACCGATGCGCAGACCGGAAGTGACAAACGGCGACTGTGGATCGTTCGGCACGGCGTTCTTGTTCACGGTGATATGGGCACGGCCCAGGGCGGCATCGGCCTCTTTGCCGGTCAGGCCCTGACGGATCAGGCTGACCAGGAACAGGTGGTTGTCGGTACCGCCGGACACTACATCGTAGCCGCGTTTGATAAATACGCCCGCCATGGCCTGGGCGTTATCGATCACTTGCTGCTGGTAGACCTTGAAGCTCGGCTCCAGGGCTTCCTTGAAGCTCACCGCCTTGGCGGCGATCACGTGCATCAGCGGGCCGCCCTGGCCGCCGGGGAATACCGCGGCGTTGAATTTCTTTTCCAGTTCTTCGTTGGCCTTGGCCAGGATCAGGCCGCCACGGGGACCGCGCAGGGTCTTGTGGGTGGTGGTGGTGACCACGTCGGCGTAGGGCAGCGGGTTCGGGTACAGGCCGGCGGCGACCAGACCGGCCACGTGGGCCATGTCGACGAAGAAGTAAGCACCGACCTTGTCGGCGATTTCACGGAAGCGTGGGAAATCGAGGGTTTTCGAGTAGGCCGAGAAACCGGCGATAATCATTTTCGGCTTGTGCTCGACGGCCAGGCGCTCGACTTCGTCGTAGTCAATCAAGCCGGTGGTGGTGTCGATGCCGTACTGCACGGCGTTGTAGAGTTTGCCGGAGAAGCTGACCTTGGCGCCGTGGGTCAGGTGACCGCCGTGGGCCAGGCTCATGCCCAGCACGGTGTCGCCGGCGTTGAGCAGGGCCAGGTAGACCGCGGCGTTGGCCTGGGAACCGGAGTGCGGCTGGACGTTGACGTAATCGGCGCCGAACAGTTGCTTGGCGCGTTCGATGGCCAGGGCCTCGACCTTGTCCACGTGTTCGCAACCGCCGTAGTAGCGCTTGCCCGGATAACCTTCGGCGTATTTGTTGGTCAGGCCGCTGCCCTGGGCCTGCATGACGCGCTTGCTGGTGTAGTTTTCCGACGCGATCAGCTCGATATGATCTTCCTGGCGCTGCTCCTCGGCATTCATGGCCGCCATCAGTGCATCGTCATAACCCTGGATCTGGTCTTGCTTGCTGAACATCGCGTCTCTCCCAGCGGCGGCGGTGCGCCATTTTTATCAGTGGGGCCGTTGCCTGACGGCAGTGCCCTTTGAATGCGATGGTAGGGCCGACGCAGACCGATCAAATGCCTATGGACGCCACGCAAAGGTGCGTTTACGACATGGCTTGGCGCGCTGAGATAGTCGAGGGCCGAACAGCGTCTGGAACAGGGATATTGAAAACGCCACAACCCCTGTAGGAGCTGGGCTTGCCCGTGAAGAGGCCGGTGCGGGCTATCCGAAAGATCGGGTTGATAATACCGACGCCTTCGCGGGCAAGCCGGAACGCCGGACCGCCTGCTCCTACAAGGACAGCGTCAACCTTTCGATCTATAGAGGCTTTTCCTACGGAAACTGTGCCTGTGCGATAAGGTCAATTCTGGTTACAGTGCGCACCATAATCGTTCACAAGGACCGGGCCATGACCGACAAGAGCCAACAATTCGCCAGCGACAACTATTCCGGTATCTGCCCCGAGGCCTGGGCCGCCATGGAACAGGCCAACCACGGCCACCAGCGCGCCTACGGCGACGACGAATGGACCCAGCGCGCCGCCGACGGCTTCCGCCAGCTGTTCGAAACCGACAGTGAAGTGTTCTTCGCCTTCAACGGCACCGCGGCCAACTCCCTGGCCCTGTCGTCGTTGTGCCAGAGCTACCACAGCGTGATCTGCTCGGAGACCGCCCACGTCGAGACCGACGAGTGCGGCGCGCCGGAGTTTTTCTCCAACGGCTCCAAGCTGCTCACCGCGCGCACCGAAAACGGCAAGCTGACCCCGGACTCGATCCGCGAAATCGCCCTCAAGCGCCAGGATATCCACTACCCCAAGCCGCGCGTGGTGACCCTGACTCAAGCGACCGAAGTCGGCAGCGTCTACACCCCGGATGAAATCCGCGCCATCAGCGCCACTTGCAAGGAACTCGGCCTGCACCTGCACATGGACGGCGCGCGGTTCTCCAATGCCTGCGCCTACCTCGGCTGCACCCCGGCCGAACTGACCTGGAAGGTCGGCGTCGACGTGCTGTGCTTCGGCGGCACGAAAAACGGCATGGCGGTGGGTGAAGCGATCCTGTTCTTCAATCACGACCTGGCGGTGGATTTCGACTACCGCTGCAAGCAGGCCGGGCAGTTGGCCTCGAAAATGCGCTTTCTCTCGGCGCCCTGGGTCGGCCTGCTGGAAAACGACGCCTGGCTCAAGCACGCACGCCACGCCAACCACTGCGCGCAGTTGCTCAGCAGCCTGGTCAAGGATATTCCCGGTGTGGAACTGATGTTCCCGGTGGAGGCCAATGGCGTGTTCCTGCAACTGTCAGAATCGGCCATCGCCGCGCTGACTGCCAAGGGCTGGCGCTTCTACACCTTCATCGGCAAGGGCGGCGCGCGCTTCATGTGCTCGTGGGACACCGAGGAAGCACGGGTACGGGAACTGGCGGCGGATATTCGGGAAGTCATGTCGATCTGACCCGACCGCTTTTAATCGCGCTTTATCTTAAGATAAAGCGCGATATATCAGGTCGACCTCTTCAACCCACAGACACACCAGTTTTTTTATAACCTTTAATAATAAAACCCTCTCCTCTGATCGGCGATGGAAATAATCCATCTCCAAATACTCAGCCGTAAAAAATAAAACCTATAAAAAACAATCTCTACTCTCCGCCATATCACCTCAAGTTCGAGAACATAAAAGCCCTGCCACGTCTACTGTCAGTTCTGACAGTAGACGCTGTCCCGCACGTCAAAATAATATCGGTGCGACCTTGAGCGATGAGACAGGCAGTGAGCGCTCGGCAGTATCGATTAAGGCATAGGAAATAACCCTACCTGGAATAAATAATTGAGGTTACTTGCCATGCCACAACCACTAGAAATTCTGATTTTCTTCGACAATCTTCCGCAATTTGAAGTTCCAACCAATGAAGCGCACCGTGAGATTCTTGTTAGCGCACAGGTCGGTGATTATATCGCCGTACGTATTAACGGTCAGAATCACCATGGAAATGTAACCGAGAAGGCTCTCCTGCAAAATCTAAGTTTCAGTTGGGATCTTGTTTTATTCGTACAAACATCTCCAACACCAACCCATATTGAGACACTTCTAAAACGCCCAGCCTGAATGCCATAGCCCTGGTGCCGGGTATGCCGGGTTCATTTATCCAAGGGAGGTCGTCAATACGGCTCACCGGTTCAACACGGATAAATGAACCCTCCATATAAGCGGGCCTTGATCGCCGTCAACGTTCCCTATTCGGCCCAAGACAGCCAATACGGCCCCCACGAAACTATCCCGGCTGCCCCACTGACCGCGCAATCACATCGACCGTGGCGTTGACCTGCTCTTGATAACGGTCGAGCTCCTCACGGTGACGCTGCTGTGCTTCGATCTGCTGCGAACACAGGTTCAACGCCGCCAATACCAGCAGCTTGTCGCCGATCAGCGTGGGGAACTTCTTCTTGGTGTCGGCCAACGCCGCCCGGAGCATTACCGTCGCGTCCTGCAAGGTCCGCTCCTGGCCGGCGGGGGCCTTGATCGAGTACTCCTCGCCGAGGATCGAGATGACGGTCACCCCATCGCTGCTGGTTCTCATGCGCTCACGGGACCTGCGCTGACACGCTCGACCAGCGCCTGGATACGGGCGGCGGTGGCGCCGTGCTTTTCTTCCTGTTCCATCAGGCTCAGTTGCAGGCTTTCGTTTTCGTCCTTGGCCTGGGCCAGCTCGGTGCTCAGCGCGGTATTGGCGGCCAACAGTTCCTGTTTTTGCTGAACCAGCTCGCTGACCAGTTGTTCCAATTGACTCAGGGAAGCTTCCAACATTTTCTTGATCTCTCGGGCAGTTTCAAAGGGCGCGTACGATAAAGAAAAGCCCCCCTGTTTGCCAGGGGAAAACTGTCGCAAAGCCTTGATTTTCCTGGCGGGACACTTTTCTTCGAACCTTAGGGACTGCGATTGCCAGGACATGTTCCCCACCCTCTGTCGGAAACCTTCACCTGCGACAAATACGCGCAGGGGCTTAAGACTTTAGTCGAATGACCGATAGGTCATTCAGACACGCTTTAAAAGTCGCACGGAATGCGCCCTCCTCTCAGGTAGCCACCATGTCCCTACGCAATATGAACATCGCCCCGCGCGCATTCCTCAGCTTCTCCCTGATCGGCGCGCTGATGCTGATCCTGGGGATCTTTGCCCTGAACCAGATGAGCAAGATCCGCGGCGCCGCCGAAGAGCTCAGCACCAACAGCGTGCCGAGCATCAAGAGCCTCGACGACCTCACCCAACTGACCCTGCGCCTGCGGGTCCTGTCCTATCGCCTGGTGACCAACCGCGCGCCCGACGAGCAACAGAAAATCCTCGACCTGTTCACCCAGCGCAACCAGCAGATCGGCAAGGCCCAGGCGATTTACGAAAAACTGATCACCAGTCCTGAAGAGCGTGCGGCCTACGACCGCTATGTGCAGGTGCTCGGCCAGTACCGTCAGCTTGAAGACCGGATGAAGGGCCTGTCGCGCAACAATCAGGTCACGGAACTGGCGGCCCTGATCAACAGCGAGTTGCTGGCCAACTCCGAACAAATCAACAACGTGCTCGAGAAGCTGGTGCAGATCAATACCCAGCAGACCGACGATACCCATCAACAGGCCGCCGACCAATACAGTCTGGCGTTCAATATGGTGGTGGGCCTGCTGCTGGCCGCCACCGGCCTGACCCTCCTGCTCGCCTGGTTGCTGACCAACAGCATCACCCACCCTATCGCCGACGCCCTGACCGCCGCCGAGCAGATCGCCGAAGGCGACCTGACCCGGCCGATCAAGGCCGAGGGCAACGACGAAGCCGGTCGCCTGTTGCAGGCCATGGTCAAGATGCAGCAGAAACTGCGTGACACCCTGCAGCGTATTTCCGGTTCGGCAACCCAGCTGGCTTCGGCGGCGGAAGAGCTGAACGCCGTCACCGACGAAAGCGCCAAGGGCCTGGTACGGCAGAACAACGAGATCGAGCAGGCCGCCACCGCTGTCAATGAAATGACCAGTGCCGTGGAAGAAGTCGCGCGCAATGCCGTGAGCACATCCGAAGCCTCGAAGCATGCCACCGCCTCGGCCGGCGACGGTCGTGACCTGGTCCAGGAAACCGTCGGCGCCATCGAACGCATGAGCAGCGATGTGCAGAGCACCGCGACGCTGATCGGCAACCTGGCCAAGGAATCCCAGGATATCGGCAAGGTGCTGGATGTGATCCGCGGGCTGGCCGACCAGACCAACCTGCTGGCCTTGAACGCGGCGATTGAAGCGGCACGGGCCGGGGAAGCCGGGCGTGGTTTTGCCGTGGTGGCGGATGAGGTTCGTGCCTTGGCGCACCGGACCCAGCAGTCCACCAGCGAAATCGAACGGATGATCGGCAGTATCCAGGGTGGGACCGAGCAAGCAGTGGATTCGATGCGCAACAGCACCGATCGGGCTGAGTCGACCTTGAATATCGCCAAGGGCGCAGGGATGGCGCTGGACACCATCAACACGGCGATTGTCGAGATCAACGAACGCAACCTGGTGATCGCCAGTGCGGCGGAAGAACAGGCTCAGGTGGCCCGCGAGGTGGATCGCAACCTAGTGAATATCCGCGATCTGTCGGTGCAATCGGCGACCGGGGCAAACCAGACCAGCGCCGCGAGCAATGAGCTGTCGCGCCTGGCGGTGGATTTGAACAGCATGGTGGCGCGCTTCAGTCTGTAAGGCTTAAGACTGGGTCGGCCCATTCGCGGGCAAGCTCCGCTCCCACAGGATCTATGTCGCGCCGCAGTTTTGCGACCGATCACAAAACCCTGTGGGAGTGGAGCAAAACTGTGGCGCGACGCAGATCCTGTGGGAACAGGACAAAACGGTGATGCGACGCAGATCCTGTGGGAGCGGAGCTTGTCGGGACGCCGCACCGCCGCGAAGGGAGCGCCGCGGTGTTTCGGTCAGTACTCGATCCGCACATCACCCTTCGGCACACTGCAGCACGACAGGATATAACCCTCGGCCACATCGTCGTCGGTGATCCCGCCGTTGTGCTCCATCTCCACTTCGCCGCCCAGCTTCAACACCTTGCAAGTCCCGCAGATCCCCATGCCGCAGGCCTTGGGAATCATCAGGCCAAGCTTGGCCGCCGCCGCGTGCACGGTTTCCCCCGGTGCCACGCGAATGCTCTTGCCAGTCGCGGTGAACTCCACCTGATGCAGATCCGCCGCATCCACTTCCGGTGCCTCTGCAGCCTGTTCGGCCTGTTCCACCGCGTCGGCACGAGCCTCCGGCGGCGTCGCACCGAACGACTCTTCGTGGTAGCGGCTCATATCGAACCCGGCCGCTTCCAGCAAACGCTTCACCGCGTTCATATACGGCGTCGGCCCGCAGCAGAACACCTCACGCTCCAGGAAGTCCGGCGCCATCAACTCCAGCATCTTGTGGTTCAGATAACCGCGATAACCGGCCCACGGCTCGCCCAAACCATGCTTCTCACAAATCAGGTGCAGGCTGAAGTTGTCGATCCGCGAGGCCATATGCTCCAGCTCGCGGTGATAGATGATGTCCTTGGGCGAACGGGCGCTGTGGATAAACACCATGTCGACATTGCCGTTGGTATCGTAGAACCAGCGGGCCATGGACATCACCGGGGTGATACCGACGCCGCCGCTCAGGTACAGCACCTTGGGGCTCGGGAAGTCGATGGCGTTGAACAACCCCACCGGACCGTGCACCGCCAGCTCCTGGCCTTCGTGCAGGGTGTCGTGCAACCAGTTGGAAACCTTGCCGCCGGGGACACGCTTGATGGTCACCGAAAAGCTGTAGGGCACCGACGGCGAGCTGGAAATGGTGTAGGAACGCATGATCGGCTGGCCTTCGATTTCCAGCTCCAGGGTGACAAACTGCCCCGGCTTGAAAAAGAACATGATCGGCTGGTCGGCCATGAAGCAGAAGGTGCGCACATCCCAGGTTTCCTGGATGACCTTCACGCAGCGCACGATATGCCGACCATTGGCCCAGGTCTGGGTTGTTACCGGATTGAGGAAGTTGTTCGACATATTGTTCTCCACCGCCGACTGTCGGCTCTATGTTGGCGATTCTGCGCAAGGGTCGAAGCGACCATTTACCTATCCGCGACATTGGCATGCTTATCGCGACCAGCCCGCAACGACCGGGGGTTGCGCGTCGGGAACGGATTCGGCCATGTCGCCCATGGATAAGGTTCATGTCGCTGCCAGCCGCACACTCCATCGCAAATGATCCAATGTATTTCCGTACTTGCGTGCTAACCGTATCAGCCACTATTCGCCGGCCACACCGCATGGCCATGAGGACTAAATCGATGGACGTCACCGCAACCCTGAGCCTGGGCGATCCGCTGGAACCCGCACGCAAGGCCACCGCGCAAATGCTGCAAGAGCGCGAACGCACCTTCTCCCTGCCGCAACCGTTCTACTCCGATGAGCGGCTGTTCGAAATCGATATGCAGGAAATCTTTCAGAAAGAGTGGTTGATCGCCGGCATGACCTGCGAAATCCCGACCAAGGGCAACTACATGACCCTGCAGATCGGCAAGAACCCGATCATCGTGATTCGCGGCGCCGACGGCGTGGTCCACGCCTTCCATAACGTCTGCCGCCACCGCGGTTCGCGGTTGTGCACCAGCGACAAGGGCAAGGTAGCCAAGCTGGTCTGCCACTACCACCAGTGGACCTACGAACTGGACGGGCGCCTGCTGTTCGCCGGCACCGAGATGGGCGCCGACTTCGACATGAAGCAGTACGGCCTCAAGCCGGTGCACGTGAAGACCTCCGGCGGCTACATCTTCATCAGCCTGGCGGAAAACCCGCCCGCCATCGATGAGTTCCTGACGACCCTGAACCACTACATGGAACCCTACGACATGGAAAACACCAAGGTGGCGGTGCAAACCACCTTGATGGAGAAGGCCAACTGGAAGCTGGTGCTGGAAAACAACCGCGAGTGCTACCACTGCGGCGGCTCCCACCCGGAACTGCTGAAGACCCTGCTGGAATGGGACGACGTCACCGACCCGCGGGCCGACCAGAAATTCAAGGACCACGTGGCCGAATGCACCGTGGCCTGGGAAGCCGAGAAGATCCCTTACGCCCACGCCAGCTTCGGCCTGCGTAACCGGATCGTGCGCATGCCGCTGCTCAAGGGCACCGTGTCCATGACCATGGACGGCCAGCAGGGCTGCAAAAAGCTGATGGGCCGGATCAAGAACCCGGATTTGGGTTCGATGCGCATCCTGCACCTGCCGCACTCGTGGAACCACTGCATGGGCGATCACATCATCGTGTTCACCGTGTGGCCGATCAGTGCCCAGGAAACCATGGTCACCACCAAGTGGCTGGTACACAAGGATGCGGTGGAAGGCGTGGACTATGACGTGGCGCGCATGCGTGAAGTCTGGGATGCGACCAACGACCAGGACCGTCGCCTGGCCGAGGAAAACCAGCGCGGTATCAACTCCACGGCCTACCAGCCCGGACCGTACTCGAAGACCTATGAGTTTGGCGTGGTCAACTTTGTGGATTGGTACAGCGAGCGGCTGTTGAGCAACCTGGGGGCCGAGCCTGCGCCTTACCTCAAGGGTGTGCCGGTGCACGGCTAAGAGCAAAAGCTTCGCGGGCAAGCCCTGCTCCTACAAATTGACGTCGTTCACCGCACTTGTGCACGACACCGACCTGTAGGAGCAGGACTTGTCGGATCGCCGCACCGCCGCGAAAGCGTCAGTACAGTCACCACCGGATTATCCGTGAGACGCCCACCTCACCGACCCATCCTCGCCAATAAACTCCTCGATAATATTCTCCCCGCTCAGCCGCACCTTCGCGTACCCATTGAGCACCCGCTCCGGGTATTCGTCGTCCATGGCATTCTGCACTTCGGAAAACAGCACCCGCTCATTGCCATCCAGCTCGCTGGTCACGCCATAGGGAATCGCCCCGTGCCCGGCACAACGCGCCCGTAACCCGCCCTGCTCGGCATACACAATCCCATTGTGCAGGTGCCCCCAGTACCAATAATCCGGCACCCGGCCCAAGGCATCACACACCGGCTGATACAGCGTGGTCTTGTTTGCCCCACTGATATCGAAACCCTGGTGATGACTGAGCACCAGCAACTTCTTGCCCTTGGGCAGGCTCTTCATCCAGTCGATCTGCTGCTGGTTCAAGGTACCGTCCATATAAAGACCGAGCGGCGCCGAGGCATAGGCCGAATCCAGTCCGACAATCAGCCAGTCATCGTTGTACAACGCAAAGTAGCTGGTGCCCTGCTGCACCGGGAACCGTGAGTTGAGTTCCGCGAAATAACCATGGGCGCCGCTGTACATCTCATGGTTGGAGTTGAGGGTGAAGGCGCCGTGCTTGCCCATCGGCCAGCCGGCCATGTCGACATCTTCCTCGGAGCCGGTGCCGGCGTAGTAGACGTCGCCCAGGTGAATGGTGAAATCGGCCTGGGCCAACTGCATCTGGTTGGCGACATTGACCGCCGGGGCATGGCTTTCAAAGGGCCCGGTGCCCCAGTCGCCGGCAATCGCCAGGGTCACGTCGTTGTCGATCATCATCACCATCGGCGTGGTGGCAAACGGCGCATGGCGCCGCAGGTTCTCGATCCACTTGATCAACGCCTCGCTCCACAGCAGGTCGAGCAACTCCCATTTGCGACAGCCCAGCAACGTGCCGTCCTTGAGGACCCGGGTTTGCAGCTGCGACTCCGAGGTCGGCAAGGCCTTGGCGTTGCCCATATGCAGGATCGACAACCCATGGGACAACTCCCAGGGCACCGCCGGCTCGTCCGTCGGCAGGTCGCCATGGTCCAGCACGTATTGGGCCTGGTCATGCCCTCGTTGCAACAACGCCTGGATGGCCTGGAACTCCTCGGGCTCGATGTCACTGGTGAGTTTTTTCCAGGACAACTCCAACCGGGCTTTCAGACCGCTGAGGCGGACGCGGATTTTCGCAAGTTCATGTTCCAGATGAGGCAAATTCATAGCTGTCTCCCTACAACGTCTTCATGAATTCGATCAGCGCCCATTTCTCGGCGTCGGTCAGTTGGGTCCCGTACAGGTGACCACTGTTGTGGTTGCCCTCCAGGCGTGTGTCATACCTGAAGTAGGTCGGCGCCTGGACCTGGGCACCGCTGGTGATGAAACCGACCTTGACCGGGTCATAGACATCCGAGCCGGTGTTGAACACCACCGGCCGTTTGTCCGGTGTCTGCAACAGGTCCCACAGGCTCGGCACCGAACCGTTGTGCAGGTACGGCGCGCGCATCCAGATGCCGTCGGTGGGGGTGTTGCTGTAGCTCTGGGTCTTGCGATAAGCGTTGAAATCGAATGGCGGTTTCTTGAAGCCATGGAACGCCTGCACGAGGCCGACGGTGAAGGAATCCAGGCGATGGGGGTCGGTGCCCAGTTGGTCGATTTGGGTGGTGACCTGGCCGGTGTCGGCCTTGCCGAACTCATGGCAGCCCGAACAGTTGTTGTCCCAGATCGGCTTGCCCTGGGCTACCCGCGCCTGGTCCAAAGCGAACGGCCAGGCCGGCGGCTTGGTGCCGAGCAACCACTGGGTGACCCGATTGAAACTCTCCGGCAACACCGACTGCGGCGTCGCGCCCACGGCCATGGCCGCGGCGTAGTTACGCTCGTGGATATCGTTGTTGTTGCCGTCCCAGTGCAGGTACAGCGATTCGCGCGGCTTCTGGTTCCAGATCTGCGGCAGGTCGACGGTGCCGATGGTCGAGTCATCCGGGAAACCGAAGACCACCATCTTGGTCGGGTTGAAGGTGTCGGTGCGCCCGGGCCCTTGTGCCGGCCGCAGTTTCTGCCAGGCGTAGGCCTGCTTCTGCTTGAGCAGCGCGGTCTTGGCCATGGGGATGATCAGGTAGCGGTTGTACAGGCGCTCGAAGAAGCCCAATTGGAACTTGGCGTTGATCGCCGTCATCACTGCGTCGGTGGTGAATTTCGGGTCGCTGGCGCAATCGTAGGCGAACCACTGGAAGGCTTGCAGTTGCAGGGTATTGGCCGGCGCGGTGGCGATCGGCTTGGCCACATCGCTCGCCGAGGCGCGGTAGGAGCCGGTGTGGCACAGCGCGCAGTTGGGTTCCACGGTCGGGTAGCCGATCTGCCGCTTGGCCATGCCGATGGGCAGGTCGCGACCGTTTTCATAGAGGAAGCCGAACGCCTCCCAGCCACCGGGCTTGGGCATTTTTTCCGGGCACATTTGCGGCAGCACGGCAAACAGGTAATAAGGGATTCGCGCTTCGATGCCCAGGCCGATGGCGGCGTACTTGAAGTGGTCTTCGTCGGAGGCGAATTTCTCTTCGGGCACCACCCGCAGCATGTTGTACCAGGTTTCGTAGCCGATAAAACCCAGCACCAACAGGGTGATCAGCAGGCCGACCCGAAAGCCGTGGCGATGCCAGCGGGCTTCCCAACCCTGGCACCAGGCATGCCAGCCATCGACCAGCAAGGCCCAGGGCCGGTGGGCCGGCGTGCTGCCCATGAAGAGCGTGACGCCCAGGACCAGGAACATGCTCAGGTCGCCGTAGAGCATGGGCACGAACACCGTGGGGGTGTTGCTGGTGTCGATCAGGTAGATCCAGAACGCCACGGCGACCAGCCGGCTCAAGACGCACAACCAGGAGTGGATCACGAAGCGCGGGGCGTTGAAGCCCGACGGCATGTAGAACAGGCTGATCCCCACCAGCAGCATGCCGGCGTTTTCCAGCCAGGGGTCCGAGAGCACCGGCGGCAGGCCGACCACCGAGGTCAGCAGCGCCGGGGCGAACAGGGCAGGCAGTGCGAACACCATGTTCATCACGATGCCTATCCAGATAAAGCGTTGGAACCAGCGGATGTAATTGTCCATATCACCCTTCCTTGCCAATCCGTTTTTACCGGCCGATCACGGTCCTTGTGGGAGCAGGCTTGCCGGCGATGGCGTCCGCAAGATCGATGCAAGGCTTACGGGCCTCATCGCCAGCAAGCCGGCTCCTACAGGCGTGGCGGCGTTTTCGAGACCGCTGCGCATCAGCCCAACGCGGTTTTCTCCAGATGTTCAAGGATCAGCGGATACACATCGACCACCGCGTTCTTGCCGAACATGCAGTCGATATGGCCATAACCCGGCACCACATGGCGGCTGAACAACTCGGGGCCATGCAGATCCACCAGCCGGTCGTAGGTCCTCTCCGTGCTCTCCGGCAAATAGCACTGGTTATCGGCACCGCTGATAAAACAGATCGGCAACTGCAGCCGGCTGAAATGCGGCATGTAGACGTCGTTGCCCTTGAAGTCCACCAGATGCCCCTTGCGGCAGATCAGCGCCAGGTGCTCGAAGGTCTGGATATTCGACTCGCCGAACAACTCATGCAGGTTGTCGTGCAGGGTTTCATTGAGGGTGTCGTGACGGTACAACGAGGCATACATGAAGGTGATCCGGTGACAGACCGGGTTGGTGCAATAGCCCTGGGCCTCGATCCGCGCATAGACGTTGAGGGCCTTGTCATAGAGTTTGTTGAACCAACTCTCCTTGCTGTCGGCATAGGCGGTCAGCGACTTGATGCCCACCGCCTCCAGCGCCCCCGGCAGGTGCAGGCCGGCCTTGATCCCGGTCGCCGTGGCCACCACCGTATCCGCGGCAATCTGCGAGCAGACCACCGAGCGCACATCCTGCAACCCCGCCAGCATCGACATGAAGAAGGTCGTGGCGCCATAGCAATGCACCACGCACTGCACGTCGCGGGCACCGGTGGCCTGGCGAATCTGCGCGATGGCCGCCTTGTAGTCGTACCGGGCGATCTGGTCGCCGTTCCACTCGTGCTTGCTCGCCGGCAACAGGATGCTGACCCGGAAATCCAGCAGCCAGACGTCGTAGTCGTGCTTGCACAGGTACTCCAGCAGGTTGGTCTGGATGGTATCGGTGGAGAAGATATTCGAGCCCACGCCCAACCCATGCACCAGCATCACCGGGCCTTTGCTGCCGGCCTGGTAACGGGTCAGGCGCAGTTGCACCTGGTCCTCGGTCTCGAAGAAATGCACCGTCGGCACCGGCGCATCCAGTGGCCGCTTGTGCCGGGGCGGCGCGTCCGGGTTGAAGTAGATATCGCCGGCAAACACCCCGCCGTAGCTTTCCCAGAGAATCCCGGCGAAGAACTTGCCGAAACGCGCCAGGGCCTCGATGCGCTCGCGCTCGTTACGGGCATTGAGCACCTTCATGGTGGTCATCTGCTTGGCGAAGTCGGCGGGCTTGATATGCATGACCCCGGAGCCGATCACCGCGCCGGTCTTGTCCGGGCCTTGGTAGAGCGTGACGTAAAGGGTGCTGGTGTCCGGCCAGATATTCAGCACACCGTTGTCTTCGGGCACGGTCTTGAAGGCACTGAAGAAATAGTCGCGACCGTCCTCGGCGGTCAGCTTCATGTCGTAGTTCATATGGCGCACGCCGACCTGTTCCTGGTACTGCTCGAACAGATTGAACACGCCGTTGCTGGCCGTCAGCGGATAAGGCGACAGCGCAGGGGCATTGAGGGTGCCGACCAGGGTCGCGGCATGCTCCGGCTCCTTGATCAGGCGATTGAGGTCGTTGCCGGTGATGGTCAGGGTGAACTCGATGGGTGAGTTCTGCGCCTCGCCGCTCTTGGCGGCCGCCTGGTAGACCGCCAGGTCGGTGCCCTGGGGCTGGGTGAAGTCCTTGGAGAAATAACCCTTCATGGTTTCGGTGAACTGCACCCCCAGGGTCGGCGGCGGCACCGGCTTGCGCGGTGCCGAGGGCAGGCGGTAGTCGATGACCCAGCCGCGATCGGCGGCCAGCAGGCCCATGTTGCGCTCGCTGACCGCCGAGATGGTCAGCAGCGGGTTGACCGCCAGCGAGGTCGGAATCACCGCCCCGTCGGTCACATACAGCCCCGGATAAACCGCATCGCCGTGGCTCCCGCTGAACACCTGGCCCTTGTGATTGACCACGCCTTGCGCGGCATCCTCGCCCATCACGCAGCCACCCAACGGGTGTACCGAGACGATGCTGTGCTTGAGCAACTTGGTCCAGATCGGGTTCGGCACCCAGACCCCGCCCAGGGCCTTGGTCGACTGATGCAGGCGCTCGTTGCCGAGCTTGAAGTTCTCCTGCTCGCCCACCCCGGGCCAGTCGATACGCAGCTGGTCCTTGTCGTCCAGCAGCATTCGGCCCTTGCCGTCGTCATGACTCATGATCAGGTAGGTCTGCATATTGTGCAGCGCGCCGTAATACGGGCCGCGCAGAAAGCTCTCGGCCTCGCGGGCCTTGTAGTGGAGCTGGGCGCTGACGCCCTTGTCGGTGGCCTCGCCGATCATCCCGGCAAACCCGGCCATGGCCGGCACCATCGGCCGCCCCAGCGCGCCCGGGATCGAGCCCTCCTCGATCACCATGCGACTGCGCCAGTCACCTTCGGTGCGCATATCGATGATCGAGGTGATGCACGGCCCGACCGGCTCCATCTCCTTGGCCGAGTGGGCGCCGAAACCGATGCCGTTGATGGTCTGCTCGCAATTGTGGCCGAAGCCGAGGATATCGCCGTTGCCGCTCATGTTTTCGCCGAGCTGGTCGGACATCGGCACGCCCTTGCTGCGCGAACGCAGGAGGATTTCCGTGGAACCCAGGGTGCCGGCGGAAACCACCACCACGTTGGCTTTGACGAACAACGTCGGTGCCGAGAATTTTTCCCGGCCGCTGTCCAGGTACTGGAAGTGCACGATCCAACCGTCACCGTCACGCTCCAGATGGCGCACCTCGGCCTGGCAGAAAATCTCCGCGCCGTGATTCCAGGCATCCGGCAGGTAGTTCATCAGGGTGGTGTTCTTGGCTTTGTTGTTACAGCCCGAGACGCAGTCACCACACTGGTTGCACGGCAGCTGTTCGACGCCGACATGGTTGAGGTTGTTGGGCAGCTTGTCGAAGGTCACGTTGATCGGTGGCGTATAGAAATGCGCTTTTTCCTCGAGAAAGTCCGCCGACTTGCGGTTGGCGTCCAGCTTCGCCAGTTTCGGTCCGGAGGCCGGATACGGATTGGGCTTGAGCATTTCCCGAGCCCGCGCATAACCTTCGGCCAGCAGCGTGTCACGATGATCGCGCACCGCCTGGGGCCAGCGTGGGTCCTCGAAGACCCCTGGCTCCGGCTCCAGGGACACGTTGGCGTTGATCAGCGAAGTCCCGCCCAGGCCGCAACCGACCACCACGTTCTGCTGGGCATTGACGTGCAGGTCGAACAGACCGGTGCGCGAACCGATATGGCCGTCCGGGTCATGCACCTGCAACTCCTCCGTCGCCGCGATCATGGTGTTGGGGTATTCCCCCGGCTGGATCTCGCGTCCGCGCTCCAGCAGGCAGACACTTTTCCCGGCCCGCGCCAGCCGCGACGCGGCGATACCACCGCCGTAGCCGGAACCGATCACGATGACGTCGTAGCGTTCCTTGATCTCACTGATGGATGTCGAAATCCGTGTCATGACTATCTCCCTGGGCGTGGGCATGGCTGGCAGAAACGTTGTGTACCTGAGCCTTGAGTCAAGGTGGCGCCCAAGAGGGTGTCAATAAACACCCTTAGAACTGTATGAAATTTGATCTATAGCGCTATGGGCTATAAGAACCGGGGCTTTGCGGCCTTAGCGAACAACTTATCCACAGAGCCACCCACAGTAAATGTGCGCAAGTAGCGCTTTATGCACCGTCGACACTGAAGGAATCTGAATAAAATCCGTGACTTATTCAGAAAGGTCTATTCAGGCAGTCTTTGATCGTTTTTTAATCAAAACCTTGAAGACCACGTTTTTAAAGGCCTATAGAGGACCGCGAACACCTTATCCACAGAAGCGCCAACAGACTTTGTGTGCAAGTCGGGCACTTTTCCAGTCATCTGTGGAAAACCGCTGAAAGCCGCGAGATATGAAGGTTTCAGGCCTGTCGAGGGCTGTAAAAGGCCTGCTTGGGTGTTTTTTGACCAACCCTCTACAGACCATATAAAACAAGGCCTACAGAGGACAGCAAACATCTTATCCACATATACGCCAACAGACTTTGTTAACAAGTCGGCGCCCGAGCGAACCTCGGCAACGCCCTTATCCACATAAAAATCCGAATAAAAACCGTCGGTTAGGTTGATCATTTTTCATACGAAGGGCTACAGACGTTGATTGGCATGGGCTGTAGCCATGCACAAACACCTTATCCACAGGCCGGCCCACAGTCTCTGTGGACACTTGGCCGTCAAGCGAAGGCTTGTGGTTTTACACGGCGGGAAATGAAGCCCTCAAGCGTCCGACTACACTCTGTCCACAACGCGCCATGTTCTTGCAGTGGAGGTATGGAGGTGTCTTGGCCACACGCTTTGCGAGAGAACCCGATGCGCCATCCATACACCCTGCTCGTCGTCTTCTACCTGATCCTGGCCGGCAGCGCCGAGGCCAACTGTTTTCAGGACGCCGGCGAGCGTTATCACATCGACCCGCTGCTGCTCTACGCCATCGCCCAGGTCGAGTCGGGCATGAACCCGGCGGCGCTCAATATCAACCGCGACGGCAGCCGCGATATCGGCCTGATGCAAATCAACAGCCGCCATCTGCCGCGCCTGGTGGCCTTTGGTATAGACGAGAAGAAGCTGCAGAGCGAGCCCTGCACCAGTGTCATGGTCGGGGCCTGGATTCTGGCGCAGTTTATTCAGCAGTTGGGTTACGGCTGGCAGGCCGTGGGCGCCTACAACGCCGGCGCCCTGCCGGAGCAGGGCGACGGACGCGAGCACTATGCGTTGCAGGTGTGGCACTACTACCGTGAGTTGTTGGTGCTGTACCGACCGGCGCGGCGCTGAACGGGCTTCAGCGCAGCACGCCTTCCTCGATCAACAGCTTGAGAATGGCATCGGCCCCGGCCTCGGCACTGACGCCCTTGAGCACCTGCCCACCGCCGCCGCTGGCCTTGGCCGTGGCCGCTTTCATCCGGTCGGCGCCGCTCTTGGCCTTGATCACCTTCAAGCGCTTGGGCCGTGGCTTGGCCGGTTGCAGCAAGGCGCCTGTGAATAACTCATCCTCCAGCACCTCCACTTCCTCGGCCTGCAGCACACCCCGTTGCGCCGGGCCGTAGGCGCTCTGCCGTGGCTTGGGCGCGGCGTTATCCACCGTCGCGAGAAACGGCAGACGGACTTTCAAACGACGCCGCTGCCCCCGCGGCAAAGCTTGCAGTACATGGGCCACGCCGTGTTCGATGGACTCGACCTGGGCCAAGCCCACCACCAGCGGCCAACCGAGGTTTTCCGCCAGCAGGAACGGCAGCATGCCCGAGCCTTCACCGGTTTCCGCCTGGCTGCCGGTGAGCACCAACTGGGCGCCGGCGTCGCGCAGATAATCGGTCAGGACTGGCAGCGCATCGGCGCCGGCCGGTTGTTCCAGCACCCGCAATTCGTCCAGGCCCATGCCCAGGTAAGCCCGCAGCGCCGGCTCCGAGACATCGCCGGCATGCACCACCTGCAAGTTATCCCCAGCCAGTTGCAAACCCAGTTCCACCGCGCGGGCATCCTGTTCGGCGCGACGGGCGCGGCCGGAGGTGGGGTGGGCGCCGATGGAGACCAGGCTGATTACATTCGTACTCATGACGTCATCCCTACCTTAAGCCGCATCGCGCTTGGCGCCGTTGCGGTATGCCGTCACCGCCGCGATCAGGGCGCGGAAGATCTCGCTGCTTTCGCCGATCACCGACAGGTCGGCCCGCTTGATCATGTCGCAACCCGGATCGAGGTTGATCGCCACCACCTTGTCGCAGGCACCGATGCCTTGCAGGTGCTGGATCGCCCCGGAAATCCCCACGGCCACGTAGACCCGTGCGGTGACCCAGGTGCCGCTGGCGCCGACCTGGCGCTCACGGGCCATAAAGCCGTCGTCCACCGCCACCCGTGATGCGCCTTCGGTGGCGCCCAAGGCCGCCGCTGTTTCGTGGAACAGCGCCCAGTCCTTGACCCCGTTGCCGCCGGAGAAAATAAATTCGGCTTCGGCCATGGGAATCGCCCCTGGGTCCACCGCCACCGCGCCGAGATCTTCGATCCTCGGCAAGCTGCGCACCACGCTTGTGGATAACTCCACGGGCAAGGCTTCATGACGGGTTTCGCTGACCGGCTCGGCGCATTCGGCGGCGGCCAGGATCAACCGGGCCAAGGGTCGCGCCAAGTCCTGCAGGCCTGCACCGGCACGGCCGATGCACTCCTCGCCCTTGACCTGCCAGACCCGCGTGGCCGGGCGCTCACCCAGGCTCGCGGCCAGGCGGCGGCCCAGTTCACCACCACCGCTGCGGCTGTCCGGCAGCAACCAGTGACGGGGATTGAACTGGTTATCCACAGCCCGCAGGCCCTGGACCCGTTGTTCCGGTGAATAACCGCTGAACTCATTGCCGTCGAGCACCAGCAGACGGTCGACGCCAGCGGTTTCGAAAGCGGATTCCTTGTGCTCGCCAAAGACCACGGCCAATACCGCGCCGTCCTTGCCGGCCATCTGATGGGCCAGGCCCAGCAGGTCGCGGTCGTGGCTGCTCAGGCGACCGCCGACCATATCCGGCACCACGCTGATATAGAACGCCGGTTGCGGCACCTGATGCAGTGGCAGCAGCACTTCGACGCTGGCCGAACGCTTGGTGGCGCCGCCCTGCTGGGCGCCGCTGCGGTCGATGCGCTTGATACCGTTGGGGCCGATAAAGCCGACGCCATGGACATTCTTGCGGACCAGGCCGTTAGGCCCCATCCAGCTCTGTTGCTGCGGTTGCATGGCCGCGTGCAACGGGTGCAGGCGGTTACGGGCGATCCACTCGGCGCGAGGGTCGCGGCGGATAATATCGCTCATCAGTGCACCTCCGCGGGTTCACGCTTGGGGGCTGGTTTGCTCGGCGCCGCTTCTTCAAGCAGGGCGTCGGCCACCAACTCGGCCAGATCCTTGATCAGCGGACGCGGTTCGACCACGCCTTCGAGCATCGCCGTGCATTGCGGGCAACCGACCGCCACCAGTTCGGCACCGGTTTCGCGGATGTCGTCCATGCGCATATCGGGAATCCGCTGCTTGCCGGGAATATCGGTGATCGGCGCGCCGCCACCGCCGCCGCAGCAACGGGAACGGAAGCCGGAGCGCTGCATTTCCTTGACCTCGATCCCCAGGGCCCGCAGTACATCGCGCGGCGCTTCATACTCGCCGTTGTAGCGGCCGAGGTAGCACGGATCGTGATAGGTCACGCTGTTGCCTTTGTGCTGCCCGAGGTTCAGGGCACCGGCGCCGATCAGTTCGGCCATATAGGTGCTGTGATGCTGCACCAGGTACTCGCCGCCGAAAGCACCGTATTCGTTTTTCAGCACATGGAAACTGTGGGGGTCGCAGGTGACGATGCGCTTGAAGCTGTATTTGGCCAGGGTCTGGATATTGCGTTTGGCCAACAGCTGGAAGGTTGCCTCGTCGCCCAGGCGCCGGGCCACGTCACCGCTGTCGCGCTCTTCCAGGCCGAGTACCGCGAAGTCGACCTTGGCCGCCTTCAGCACTTTGACGAAAGCACGCAGGGTGCGCTGGTTGCGCATGTCGAAGGCACCGTCGCCGACCCAGAACAGCACGTCGGTGGTTTTCTTCTCGCCGAGCAGGTTGAGGTTCAGGTCCGCCGCCCAGTTCATCCGACCGCCCGGGGCGAAACCGCCGGGGTTGTCGGTGGCGATCAGGTTTTCCAGGACTTCGGCGCCCTTGTTCGGGGTCGCGCCTTTTTCCAGGGTCAGGTGACGACGCATATCGACGATGGCATCGACGTGCTCGATCATCATCGGGCATTCCTCGACGCAGGCGCGGCAGGTGGTGCAGGACCACAGGGTCTCGGCGTCCACCAGGCCGTTGACGATCGGCTGGTGCGGGTTACCTGCATGCTCGCCGATGGCTTTGCCTGGATACGGGCTGCCGGCGAAGTTCGCGTCGGTGCCACCGGCCAGGCCGACCACCATGTCCTGAATCAGTTTTTTCGGGTTCAACGGCTGGCCGGCGGCGAACGCCGGGCAGGCGGCTTCACATTTACCGCACTGCACGCAGGCGTCGAAGCCCAGCAGTTGGTTCCAGGTGAAGTCCTTGGGTTTCTCCACGCCCAGCGGCGCCTTCGGGTCGCTCAGGTCCAGCGGCTTGAGGCCGGTGGAACGGCCGCCGCCGAAGCGTTCGGCGCGACGGTGCCAGGCCAGGTGCAGGGCACCGGCGAAGGCGTGCTTCATCGGACCGCCCCAGGTCATGCCGAAGAACAGCTCCGACACGCCCCACAGCACACCGAGGCCGAGGATCAGCGCCAGCACCCAGCCGCCAAAGTCTTCCGGAAGGATACCGGCCACCGGCAGGGTCACCAGGAAGAACGACGCCGAGAACGCCAGCAGGCTTTTCGGCAGGCGCATCCACGGGCCTTTCGACAGACGGGAAGGCGGGTTGCGGCGACGCAGGTAAACAAAGATCGCACCGACAAACATCACCGCCGACATCAGCAGCAAGGCATAGCCGAGGATGCGGTTATGCAGACCGAAGCCGTGCACCAGGATTGCCAGGACGATGGATGCCACCGCGCCGCCGGCCGTGGCAACGTGGGTGTTGGCAATGTATTTGTCCCGCGCCACCACATGGTGCAGATCGACCATATAGCGCTTGGGCATGGCAAAGAGGCCGCCGAGCAGATCGACTTTCGACGGTCGACCGCGACGCCACATGGCTACCCGCCGCAGCGCGCCGAGGACGGCAAGGCCCAGGGCGGCAAACAACAGGATGGGAAGAAGGGTGTTCAACATGGTGCAGCTCCCAAAGACCTCGGGGCTCGGTAACAGCCGGCTGGCTGGCGATTCAGGCGACGCGGTGCATCAGGCAGTCCGCGTTATCGTTCATCGCCAGCAAGCCGGCTCCTACAGGAGGTTGGCTTAGAAATCCTTGCACAGACGCAACGCGTCATAGATCGCCGCGTGCGTGTTGCGCTGGGCCACACAGTCGCCGATGCGGAACAGCAAGTAACCGTCGCCCGACTCGCTCAGCGAAGGCTGCGGCTTGATCGCGAACAGGGCTTCGACATCGATCTGGCCCTTGTTGCGCGAACCTTCCTTGAGCCCGTAGTAGATTTCCTCGTCCGGACGCACGCCGTTCTCCACCACCACCTGGTCGACCACCCGCTCTTCCTTGGCACCGGTGTATTCGTTCTCCAGCACCGCCACCAGCTTGTCGCCCTCGCGATAGACCTTTTCCAGCATCATGTCGCCGGTCATGATCACTTCTTTCGGGTACATGCTGCGGTAGTAGGTTGGGAACGACGTACCGCCAATGGCTACGCCCGGCTTGATATCGTCGGTGACGATTTCCACCTGGCTGCCCTTGTCGGCGAGGAAGTCGGCCACCGACATACCGGTGAACTCGCAGATGGTGTCGTAGACCAGCACATTCTTGCCCGGTGCGACCTTGCCATCGAGCACGTCCCAGCTGCTGACCACCAGCCCTTCGGCGGCGCCCCAGTGTTCGTTCTGCTCCAGGTTCGGATGCCCGCCGACAGCCAGCACCACGATATCCGGACGCAGGTCGAGGATAGTCGCCGCATCAGCAGCGGTGCCCAGACGCAGGTCGACCTTCAGACGCGCCAGCTCCAGCTGGAACCAGCGGGTGATACCGGCGATCTGGTCACGCTGCGGCGCTTTCGAAGCCGTGGTGATCTGCCCGCCGATGGCGTCTTTCTTCTCGAACAGGGTCACGTCGTGCCCGCGTTCGGCGGCCACGCGAGCGGCCTCCATCCCGGCAGGACCGGCACCGACGATCACCACCTTGCGCTTGACCCCGGTGGATTTCCCGATGATATGCGGCACGCCCATGTATTCACGGGAGGTCGCGGCGTTCTGGATGCAGAGTACGTCCAGGCCCTGGTACTGGCGGTCGATGCAGTAGTTGGCACCGACGCACTGCTTGATCTGGTCGATCTGGCCCATCTTGATCTTGGCGATCAGGTGCGGGTCGGCGATATGCGCGCGGGTCATGCCGACCATATCGACATAACCGCCTTCGAGAATACGGGTAGCCTGGTTCGGGTCCTTGATGTTCTGCGCGTGCAGCACCGGGACCTTGACCACTTCCTTGATCCCGGCCGCCAGGTGCAGGAACGGCTCCGGCGGAAAGCTCATGTTGGGGATCACATTGGCCAGGGTGTTGTGGGTGTCGCAACCCGAGCCGACCACACCGAGGAAATCGAGCATGCCGGTGTCATCGTAATACTTGGCGATCTGCTTCATGTCCTCGTGGGACAGGCCATCCGGGTGGAATTCGTCACCGCAGATACGCATGCCGACGCAGAAATCGTCGCCGACTTCCTTGCGCACGGCCTTGAGTACTTCCAGGCCGAACTTCATCCGGCCTTCGAAGGTACCGCCCCATTCATCGGTGCGCTTGTTGACCCGCGGGCTCCAGAACTGGTCGATCATATGCTGGTGCACGGCGGACAGTTCGACGCCGTCGAGACCGCCTTCCTTGGCCCGGCGCGCAGCCTGGGCGTAGTTGCCGATCACCCGCCAGATCTCTTCCGGCTCGATGGTCTTGCAGGTGGCACGATGCACCGGCTCACGCACACCCGAGGGCGACATCAGGGTCGGCCAGTTGAAGCCATCCCAACGCGAGCGACGACCCATGTGGGTAATCTGGATCATGATCTTGGCGCCATGCTTGTGCATGGCGTCGGCCAGGTTCTGGAAGTGCGGGATGATGCGGTCGGTGGACAGGTTCACCGAGCTCCACCATTCCTGCGGGCTGTCGATGGCCACTACGGACGAACCGCCGCAGATCGCCAGGCCGATGCCGCCCTTGGCCTTCTCTTCGTAATAACGGATATAACGCTCGGTGGTCATCCCGCCGTCGGTGGCATAGACCTCGGCGTGGGCGGTACTGAGCACGCGGTTGCGGATGGTCAGTTTGCCGATCTGGATCGGCTGGAACATTGCTTCGAAAGCCATGGTGCGATCCTCGACTTACAACGGCTTGACGGTGAACAAGCCGTCGTCGTGACCTTCTTCGGAGCCACCGTAGACCTGCTCGGCCACGGTACGAATCGCGCTGCCGCGTGCGGCCAGGATCTGGTCCATGGCGCCGGCGAACCAGCCGGTGAACATATAGTCGACCTTGCGCCCGACCTTGCCGTAGACATAGACGAACGCCGAATGCTCGAGCTTGACGCTGGCGGTGCCTTTGTCCAGGTCGATGTCCTGGATCTTGAACAGGCCCCAGCCGCGTTGCGACAAACGCTTCATGTAGTGCTCGAACACCGCGACGCCTTCCAGGCCATGGCATTCGGCTTCTTTTTCACACCAGTGCCAGGCGGACTTGTAGCCGGCCTTGTAGAGGATCTCGGCGTAGGCGTCGGCGCCCAGGACGTCTTCGATGCCCATGTGATTGTTGACGAAGAAGTGCCGTGGCACGTAGAGCATCGGCAGGGCGTCGGACGTCCAGACACCGGTTTCGCTGTCGACTTCGATAGGCAGTTGCGGGGCGATTTTAGCCATGGGTAACACTCCAGAATTCGTTGATCGCGGCTGGCCGCTTACGCCCTGCGCGACCGGCGCGCAGGGTGTGTGTCAGTTGGGAAAAGACCGCGGCGTTATTCGCCCCAGACGTCCTTGAGGACGGTGACCCAGTTTTCGCCCATGATTTTTCGCACCACGCGCTCAGGGTGACCGCGCTTGAGCAGGGTCTCGGTGAGGTTGGGGAACTCGCCCACGGTGCGGATGCCCAGCGGGTTGATGATCTTGCCGAAGCTGGTCAGACGACGGGCGTAGCCCTTGTCGTGGGTCAGGTATTCGAAGAAGTCCTGGCCGTGGCCCTGGGTGAAGTCGGTGCCGATGCCGATGGCGTCTTCGCCGACGATATTCATCACGTATTCGATGGCCTCGGCGTAGTCGTCGATGGTCGAATCGATGCCCTTGGCGAGGAACGGCGCGAACATGGTCACACCGACAAAACCACCATGGTCGGCAATGAACTTCAGTTCGGCGTCGGACTTGTTGCGCGGATGTTCTTTCAGACCCGAAGGCAGGCAGTGGGAATAGGTCACCGGCTTCTTCGATTCGAGGATGACTTCTTCGCTGGTCTTGGAACCGACGTGGGACAGGTCGCACATGATGCCGACGCGGTTCATTTCAGCGACGATCTCGCGACCGAAGCCCGACAGGCCGCCGTCACGCTCATAGCAGCCGGTGCCCACCAGGTTCTGGGTGTTGTAGCACATCTGCACAATGCCGACGCCCAGCTGCTTGAAGATCTCGACATAGCCGATCTGGTCTTCGAAAGCGTGGGCATTCTGGAAGCCGAAGAGGATGCCGGTCTTGCCCAGCTCCTTGGCCTTGCGAATATCGGCGGTGGTGCGCACCGGCATCACCAGGTCGCTGTTCTCGCGGATCAGTTTCTGGCTCGAGGCGATGCTGTTGACGGTGGCCTGGAAGCCCTCCCACACCGACACGGTGCAGTTGGCGGCGGTCAGCCCGCCTTTGCGCATGTCCTCGAACAGTTCGCGGTTCCACTTGGCAATGATCAGCCCGTCGATAACGATGCTGTCGGCGTGCAGTTCGGCTGGGCTCATCAGGCTGTCCCCTATTAGCGATTCACGCGCCGAATCGTCTGCCGGCGCTTTGGGGTCAGCATATGCCCAGGGGACCGGAGAGCCGGGTGCAAAAACGACAGGGGAATTGCCGAAAGCGTCAATCCGCGACAAAGGGGCGTTGCCATGGGCATTTCCGGCCCGTAGGTTTAAGTACTTGTCCATGTACGACTATTCTTTGGCCCGGGCTTGAGACAGAATTGCCCTCCATCGCTCTGCCACCTCTTTTGATCAAGGATCGGGACGCCGCAATGAAATCGATTTTCCTGGCTTTGGCGCTTGTCAGCCTGGCTGCCCACGCGGCCGAAGACGCGGACAACTCGCCCTGCGACGCGGTCGAAAACGACCAGCAGACCCTGGAGTGCGCCACCTACAGCAAGAACACCGCCGAGCAATTGCTCAAGGAAAACTTCGAAGCACTGCTGGAACGGGTCAAGACGCAATACGCCAATGACAAGGCGCAAGCAGCCGATATCACCGGCAAGCTGCAGGCGGCCCAACAGCTCTGGATCAAGTCGCGGGATGCCGATTGCGCCATTGCGCCGCTGCCGGCCAAGCCCGGGAGCAAGCCGTTCACCATCGACCAGTACGACTGCCTGGCGAGCAAGAGCGACGAACGGTCGGAGTTTCTTGAGTCGATTGCCCAGGAATAATCCCGGGCGGCTGTCTACACTGGAGCACATCCCGTCCTGAATTGGCTGTACAGGCGAGTCGTTGACGATCATCACAGGATCTTCATATGCGCTCACTTTCAGCCATTCCGCTGTATGCCTTGGCGATTTTTATCGCCATTGTGCTGTTTATTGAAATCGGTCGCCGCATCGGCAACCACCATCTGGCCCTCGACCCCGAGGGTGCGCGGACCGGCACCAGCGCCATCGAAGGCGCGGTTTTTGGCCTGTTGGCGCTGTTGATCGCCTTCACCTTTTCCGGCGCGGCCACCCGGCTGGATGCCCGGCGCAATCTGATCGTCGAAGAAACCAACGCCATGGGCACCGCCTGGTTACGCCTGGACCTGTTGCCGCCGGCCAACCAACCGGCCTTGCGCCAGGCGTTTCGCGACTATGTGGACGCACGCATCGCCTACTACCGCGACCTCAACGAACTCGACCGTTCCAGCCTGGACAACGCGCGGGGCAATGCCTTGCAGCTGGAGATCTGGAAACAGTCGGTCGCCGCGCTGCCGCAGATGCCCACGCCGGCGCTGGGCTCCAATCTGCTGCAAGCCCTCAACTCGATGATCGACATCACCACCACCCGGGGAGTGGCCCAGGACACCCACCCGCCACTGGTGATCTACCTGATGCTGGTCGCCCTGACCCTGGTCAGCGCCCTGTTCATCGGCTACGACATGGCCGGTACGGCCAGGCGCAACTGGCTGTACAGCCTGGGTTATGCGCTGGTGATGGTCTGTGTGCTGTATGTGATCCTGGATTTCGAGTACCCGCGGATCGGCCTTATCCGCGTCGACTACTTCGACCAGATCATGCTCGACCTGCGCAAAACCATGGATTAACGCGCCCTGCACGGGCCACGGACAGCGACTAGACTGGGCAGTGAACCCACTCATTCAAAAGGAACTTGAATGTACGCGCCCCGAGAAACCGAACATGACTACCTCTTTACCCGAGGCGTCCTGCTGCTTTTCCTGATTTTCCTGGCCTTTGGCATGGCGGCGCTGTCCAAGAGCGGCGGGCTGCTGTATGCCGCCATCAAGGCGGCGCCACGGGAAGTGACCGGCACCATCACGCAGGTCATCAATACCCGCAAAGAGGCTTCCCCGGCGGATATCTACTACGCCTTCGACTACGAAATGGGCCACCGCGGCCAGGGCATTCACTCGCTGAACGCCAGGGTACAGAACCCGACGTACCAGATCGGCGATCATGTGCAGATCGTCTATTCCGACTGGTTCCCGAGCTTTCACAGCCTGAAGACCGAATTCAGCTTCAAACGCGCGGATTTTTACATCTTCAGCGCCAGTGTCAGCCTGATCGCGTTGTGCCTCTGCCTGCTGTGCTGGAATTACCGGCAGATGGCGAGGTTTCGTGAGGAGGGTGTCTATTACTGATTGGCCCCTGAATAGCTTGGCCCGCCGACGTAACATCAGGACAATGTTCATGCGTTGTCCTGAGGGAAGATATAAGTAAGTATTCGCAATTCTTATAAAAGACTTATATCATCCCATGAATACGATTTTCTGGACCCGAAAGGCGGCCAAGCAACTTCTGAGATTGCATTCCCGGGATCAGGTTCACATTCGCGATGCGGTGACCATCCTCAGCGGCATGCCTGACGTCAGCAACGTCAAGGCGCTGAGTCAGCATGACTATGGCTACCGTATGCGAGTCGGTCGCTACAGGATTCTGTTCGATTGGGAAGGGACGATCAAAGTAGTCAGTATTCAAGAGGTCAAGAAGCGCGATGAACGTACCTACTGAAATCCAGATCATCAACGGTGCCGACGGGCGGCCGGCGTTCGTCGTCATACCCTATGCGCAATACGTGGCACAGCAGACTGAAGCCGATTTGATTCCCCACGAAGTCGTCAGCCGTATAGTGGACGGCGCCACCCCCATTCGTGCGTGGCGTGAACATCTGGACCTGACGCAGGACGAAGTGGCCAAGCGCCTGGGTATTTCCCAACCGGCTTACGCCCAGCAGGAATCCGTGAACAAACCTCGCAAGGCGACCCGCGAGAAGATTGCCGCGGTCTTCGGCATCAAAGCCGATCAACTGGAACTCTAAGCCTTCCCTCTTTTTCTCCAAGGACTCCAATGACCCTCTGCGGCATCGAAATCAAAGGAAGCGAAGCTATCTTCGCCATCGCCACCTTGCAGGGCAGCGCCCTCGCGCATGTGGCCGTCGCCATCAAGAAAATCGCCCTGGACGAGGATGACGAGGCCGCCAACGTCAAAGCCTTCGCCGCCCAGGTCAAGGCGTTCGTCCAGGACGCGGGCATCGAACGGATTGCTATCAAGAAGCGCAGCAAGAAAGGCGAATTTGCCGGTGGGCCGACCACTTTCAAGATCGAAGGGATTTTCCAGTTGCTGGAAAACTGCGAGGTGACGCTGCTGTCACCGCAGACCATCAACGCCCAGAACAAGAAGTTCGACTTCGCCCTGCCGGCCACGCTGAACAAATATCAGCATGAAGCCTACAAGGCCGCCTGTGCGGCGCTGATGAAAAAGTAAGTCAGCGCCTACGCCTTTATCCCGCGCCGATCCTCCCGCGGACACTGGGCAAATCGCGCCCGGTAGCTGCGGGTGAAATACGACGGCGATTCAAACCCACTGGCGATGCTCACCTCCAGCACGCTCATGTCCGTCTGGCGCAACAACTGCCGCGCCTTCTCCAGCCGCAAGCCCAGGTAGAAATTGCTCGGTGTGTCCTTGAGATACAGCCGAAACAAACGCTCCAACTGGCGCCGTGTCACCTTGATCGACTCCGCCAGCTCCAGCGTGCTCAACGGCGGCTCCATATGCTGTTCCATCTCCCCAACCACATGCACCAGCTTCTTGTTACTGATGCCGTAGCGCGTGGCGATCTGCATGCGCTGGTGATCCTTGCGCGGGCGGATACGCCCCAGCACGAACTGCTCGGACACCTGGATCGCCAGTTCCGGGCCGTGGGCCTGGCCGATCAGGTCGAGCATCATATCGATGGACGCAGTGCCGCCGGCACAGGTGATCCTCCGGCGATCGATCTCGAACAGTTCCTGGGTCACTTCCAGCTGTGGATAAGATTCCTTGAAGGCCTCCAGCGCCTCCCAGTGCAGGGTCACCCGGTGCCCTTCCAGCAGACCGGCTTCGGCCAGCACCACGCTGCCGGTGTCGATACCGCCCAACGTCACGCCTTCATGGTCCAAACGCCGCAACCAGTGCGCCAACGTTGGGGAGGCGAACTTCAGCGGCTCGAAACCCGCCACCACCAATAACGTCGCCCCCTTCTTCAACGGCTCCAGCGCCGCATCGGCGTTGACCGACATGCCATTGCTCGCCAGCACCGCCCCACCATCGGCACTCAACACGTGCCAGCGATACAGCTCGCCGCGAAAGCGATTGGCCACCCGCAGGGGCTCGATCGCCGAGATAAAACCCATCGCCGAAAAACCCGGCATCAACAAGAAATAGAAATCCTGGGACATGGAACGCGCTCGCAAGACGGGTAGCGTTCCCGACGTGATACGCCAGTTGCACGACGGCCACAAGAGCACAGGTCGCTGCTGTGCAAGAGTCGGTCGCCGCTGTGCGTTTTCAGCAAGGCCGGGCTGCGTAACGTGGCATCACCGGCGCACGAAGACGCCGGGCCCCACAATAACGTCCTGCCGAGGAAACCATCATGAAACGACTGATCAGCCGCTGTGCGCTTGCACTCACCGGTACCGCGCTCCTGAGCACAGGGGTCATGGCCGCGGACCAAGCCTCCTGCCAGAACGTTCGCCTCGGCGTGGTCAACTGGACCGATGTCATGGCCACCAGTGCCATGACCCAGGTGCTGCTCGATGGCCTGGGCTACCAGGTCAAACAGACCAGCGCCTCCCAGCAAATCATCTTCGCCGGCATCCGCGACCAGCGCCTGGACATGTTCCTGGGCTACTGGAACCCGCTGATGACCCAGACCATCACCCCGTTCGTCGACGCCAAGCAGGTCAAGGTCCTGGCCGAACCGAGCCTCAAGGATGCCCGCGCCACCCTGGCCGTGCCCACTTACCTGGCCGACAAGGGCCTGAAGACCTTCGCCGACATCGCCAAGTTCGAGAAAGAGCTGGGCGGCAAGATCTACGGCATCGAGCCCGGCTCGGGCGCCAACACCCAGATCAAGGAAATGATCGCCAAGAACCAGTTCGGCCTGGGCAAGTTCCAGCTGGTGGAATCCAGTGAAGCGGCCATGCTCTCGGCGGTGGATCGCGCCGTGCGGCGCAAGGAAGCCGTGGTGTTCTTCGGCTGGGCGCCGCACCCGATGAACGTCAACATCCAGATGACCTACCTCACCGGCAGCGAAAACGCCCTGGGTCCGAACGAAGGCATGGCCACCGTCTGGACCGTCACCGCGCCGACCTACGCCGAACAATGCCCGAACGTGAACAAGCTGCTGAGCAACCTGACCTTCAGCGCCGCCGACGAGAGCCGCATGATGCAACCGCTGCTCGACCACAAGGACGCGCTGGAGTCAGCCAAGCAGTGGCTCAAGGATCACCCACAGGACAAGGCCCGCTGGCTGGAGGGTGTGACCACCTTCGATGGCAAGCCGGCCGCTGAAAACCTGCAATTGACCAGCAAGTAAATCACCGAAAATCGCACCCGCAGCCCTTGATGGCTGCGGTGTGAACCACCACGCCTGTAAGGAACCCGCACCATGAACCACGACGTCATCATCACCTGCGCACTCACCGGTGCTGGCGACACGACCGGCAGAAGCCCTCACGTTCCGGTCACGCCCAAACAGATCGCGGCGGCTGCCGTGGAGGCGGCCAAGGCCGGTGCCACCGTGGTGCATTGCCACGTGCGCAACCCCGAAACCGGCAAGTTCAGCCGCGACGTGGCCCTGTATCGCGAAGTGATGGAGCGTATCCGCGAGGCGGACGTGGACATCATCGTCAACCTCACCGCCGGCATGGGCGGCGACCTGGAGATCGGTGCCGGCGAGAACCCGATGGAGTTCGGCCCGAACACCGACCTGGTCGGTCCGCTGACCCGCCTGGCCCACGTCGAGGCGTTGCTGCCGGAAATCTGCACCCTGGACTGCGGCACCCTGAATTTCGGCGACGGCGACACCATCTACGTCTCCACCCCGGCGCAACTGCGCGCTGGCGCCAAACGTATTCAAGAGCTGGGTGTGAAAGCCGAGCTGGAAATCTTCGACACCGGTCACCTATGGTTTGCCAAGCAACTGATCAAGGAAGGCCTGCTGGACGACCCATTGTTCCAACTGTGCCTGGGCATTCCGTGGGGCGCTCCGGCGGACACCACCACCATGAAAGCCATGGTCGACAACCTGCCGGCGGGCGCGGTGTGGGCCGGTTTCGGCATTGGCCGCATGCAAATGCCGATGGCGGCGCAAGCGGTGCTGCTGGGCGGCAACGTGCGGGTCGGCCTGGAAGACAACCTGTGGCTGGACAAGGGCGTGCTGGCGACCAACGGCCAGTTGGTCGAACGCGCCTCGGAAATCCTCAGCCGTCTCGGTGCCCGCGTCCTGACCCCGGCCGAAGGGCGGGTGAAGATGGGGCTGACCAAGCGCGGTTGATCCACTGACACACCTCTGCTCCTACAAGTGATCGTATTGCCAAAACCCTATTGCGCAGGAAGTTGCCATGAGCTTTATCACCGAAATCAAAACCTTCGCCGCCCTGGGCAGCGGTGTCATCGGCAGCGGCTGGGTCTCCCGCGCCCTCGCCCACGGCCTCGATGTGATCGCCTGGGACCCGGCGCCCGGCGCCGAAGCGGCCCTGCGCAAGCGCGTCGCCAATGCCTGGGGTGCCCTGGAGAAACAAGGCCTGGCCCCTGGCGCTTCGCAAGACCGCCTGCGTTTTGTCGCAACCATCGAAGAATGTGTGAAGGACGCCGACTTTATCCAGGAAAGCGCTCCGGAACGCCTGGAGCTGAAACTCGAACTGCACGGCAAGATCAGCGCCGCGGCCAAGCCCAACGCCTTGATCGGCTCCAGCACCTCGGGCCTGCTGCCCAGCGAATTCTATGAAGGCGCCACCCATCCGGAGCGCTGCGTGGTCGGTCACCCGTTCAACCCGGTGTACCTGCTGCCGCTGGTGGAAGTGGTCGGCGGCAAGAACACCGCCCCCGAAGCCGTGCAAGCCGCGATGAAAGTCTATGAATCCCTCGGCATGCGCCCACTGCACGTGCGCAAGGAAGTCCCGGGCTTTATCGCCGATCGCCTGCTGGAAGCGCTGTGGCGCGAGGCGCTGCATCTGGTCAACGACGGCGTCGCCACCACCGGCGAAATCGACGATGCGATCCGCTTTGGCGCGGGTCTGCGCTGGTCGTTCATGGGCACCTTCCTGACCTACACCCTGGCCGGTGGCGATGCCGGTATGCGGCACTTCATGGCCCAGTTCGGCCCGGCGTTGCAGTTGCCGTGGACCTACCTGCCTGCACCGGAACTGACCGAGAAGCTGATTGACGATGTGGTCGACGGGACCAGCGATCAGTTGGGCAAACACAGCATCTCGGCCCTGGAACGCTATCGTGACGACTGCCTGCTGGCGGTGCTGGAGGCGGTGAAGACCACCAAGGCCAAACATGGCATGAGTTTCAGCGAGTAAGTTTTTCCGGTGTCTGGGCGGGCCCTTTCGCGGGCAAGCCCTGCTCCTACAGTTTTGTGTCGTACGCAAAAAATCATTCGACGCTGGACTGTAGGAGCAGGGCTTGCCCGCGAAGACGGCCTGACAGACACCCCTCATTCGTGATCTGTTCACCTCTTCGGACACCCACCATGCCCACCCTCACCACCTACACCACCGAAGTCATCCCCGACTGGGTCGACTACAACGGCCATCTGCGCGATGCCTTCTACCTGCTGATCTTCAGCTACGCCACCGACGCCCTGATGCTGCGCCTGGGCATGGACAGCGATAACCGCGAAGCCACCGGCAGCTCGTTGTTCACCCTCGAACTGCACCTCAACTACCTGCACGAAGTCAAACTCGCCGCCCAGGTCGAGGTGCGCACCCAGATCATCGGCCACGACGCCAAGCGCCTGCACCTCTACCACAGCCTGCACCTGGTGGGCGGCGACAAGGAACTGGCCGGCAACGAACAGATGCTGCTGCACGTCGATCTGGCCGGCCCGCGCTCGGCCCCCTTCACCGACGCCGTGCTGGAAAAACTGCAAGCCATCATCGAAGGCCAGAGCGACCTGTCGCCCCCCGAATACATCGGCCGCGTGATTGGATTGCCCGCGAAAAAATAAGAATCCCCCGAAAAGGAGCTCACCGTGAACACCGCCGCCGCGTTTGCCGATTTCCGCAGTTACCCGCTGATCAGTGCCCTGACCGCCGCGCATCCGCTGCCGGATCGCATCGAGGTCTACTGGGCGGACGGGCGTATCAGTCCGTACCATCACGTGTGGCTACGGGACAATTGCCCGTGCCCGCAGTGCGTGTACACGGTGACCCGCGAACAGGTGCTGGAAATCGTCGATGTGCCCGAGGGCCTGGCCCCCGCCACCATCCGCATCGACAACACTGGCTGCCTGTGCATCGACTGGCAGGACGGTCACGCCAGCCGCTTCGACCCGGGCTGGCTGCGGGCGCACGCCTATGACGACGAGTCGCGGGTCGAGCGCCAGGCCAGCAAGCCGAAAAGCCGGCTGTGGAGCAGCAGCCTGGAGTTGCCGGTATTCGAGTTCGCCGCCCTCAAGGAGGACCCGAAAACCCTGCTGCACTGGCTATTGGCCTTGCGCGACACCGGCCTGACCCAGGTGCGTGGCGTACCGACCGAGCCTGGTTCGTTGACTGAGGTGGCCAAGCTGATCTCGTTTATCCGCCAGACCAACTTCGGCGTGCTGTTCAACGTGCAATCCAAGGCCGACGCCGACAGCAACGCCTACACCGCCTTCAACCTGCCGTTGCACAGCGACCTGCCAACCCGCGAGCTGCAACCGGGCCTGCAATTTCTGCATTGCCTGGTGAATGATGCCGAGGGTGGCGAGAGTATTTTCGTCGATGGCTTTGCCATTGCCGACGCGCTGCGCCGGGAAGACCCGGCGGCGTTCCGTGCCTTGAGCGAGATCCCGGTGGAGTTTCGCAACAAGGACCGGCACAGCGACTACCGCCGCCTGGCGCCGGTCATTGCGCTGGACAGTACCGGGCAGGTCAGCGAGATCCGCATGGCCAACTTCCTGCGGGGCCCGTTCGAGGCGTCGGTGGAACAGATGCCGGTGCTGTACGGCGCCTATCGGCGCTTTATTGCCATGACCCGTGAAGCGCGCTTTCGGATCATGCGGCGGCTCAACCCGGGTGAACTGTGGTGCTTCGACAACCGCCGCACCCTGCACGCCCGCAATGCCTTCGACCCGGCCACAGGGGCCCGGCATTTCCAGGGCTGCTATATCGATAGGGATGAATTGTTGTCGCGGATATTGGTGTTGCAGCGCTGAGTCCAGGATGAACTGAAAAATCGCGTTCCCAGGCCTGTTGCGATCCGTAGGAGCCTGGCTTGCCAGCGAATCTTTTGGCGATCTCAAGGGCCCTTTCGCGGGCAAGCCCTGCTCCTACAGTTTCGCGGCGTGCGCAGCATTGGCGCACGACACCGGACTGTAGGAGCAGGGCTTGCCCGCGAAGAACGATAACGCGGTCTACCTATTGAACCCGATCTGCCTGTTTCATCACCCGCTGCTCCACCACTTCCAGCACATCGCAACCATCATCGAGCAACGCGTACATCACCTCCAGCACGTGCCGGAAATCCTGCTCATCCAGATTGTTGATCGTGGCACAGGTCAAGGTTTGCGAAAGATCGCGGGCACCACGCAGTCGGCGACTGGCGAATGCGCAAAGGTCGCGCAGGGGTGCATCAGGATTGAAGAATAAGACGGGGGTATCGGTGGTGTTGGATTGAAATGCAAGGAAGTTCGTCATTAAGGGCTCCATTTCAAGGGTAACAAACCACCTTCAATGCGAGGGTGATTGGATGGCTCCGTGAATGGACCGCGACGTCCAGTCATTGAATTGGCAATGACTGGAGGGACTATAGAGACGTTACACGGCCATGTACAAGCAAGTACGAGCCGGGATGTTTGAGAAAATGCTTCAATGTTTGTAGACGTCACGTCGATTACCGATCCTCACGACCAGGATACAAACCACTTGGTCCTGGATCTCCGAGATGATGCGGTAGTCGCCGACACGGTACTTCCAGAAATCTCCCAACTTGGAACCCTTCAAGGCCTCGCCAATACTGCGAGGATCCTCAAGATCCGCCACGCGCCCTCTGAGAAATTTCAGAATTCGCTGTGCCGTCTGTGGGTCGAGTTTGCTCAGTTCTTTGGCTGCAGAAGATTCAAACTCAATCTTCCACGCCATACTGCCGCTCCAACTCTTCCAGCGTTATGGTTTGACTTCGGCCAGACCGAACATCCGCCAAGCGTTGCTCGGCCAGATAGATATCCTCAAGATGATCAAGGTGTTCGAGGATCGCTTCTCGGGCATAAAATGTCTTGGTGCGACCGGTCGCGGTCGCCAAAGCTTGCAGACGGCTCTCGATCTCCACGGGCAGACGGATGGCGAGCATGTTCTGTACTCCCTCATAAGAATTGCTATACACGTATAGCTTAACAGTTCACCAGCCAACAGCGGCTGCCTTTCATCGGAAGCAGACTGACCTTTCAAGGCAAAAAAAACCCCGATCAAGCCGTGACAGGATCGGGGTGAGAGAGTGTGTCCGCAGAAACCCGCGCCGAGGGTGACCAAACCGTCGACAGGTCTACTGGTACCCAGTGTGCTCGCTTGCCCTGCCTGCGAGTTAGCCGAAAACGACCTGTTCATAGGTATCAGAGCCACTCGGGCAATCGGCTCTTGCCGACACCGCGCAGGGCTACCAGAATCGAAACACGATCACATCGGAACAAGGACCAGCGCCATGATGTACGCGGATTTGATTGACCAGGAAGACCTGTTGGGCCAGCTCAAATCCCTCGGCCTGCAAGTGCCGAGCGGTGCCACCGCCGAGCAAGCCTGCGAATGTGCGGTACGCGGCCTGGACGACGCCCGGGCCTATGAGCTGCGCAAGATGGTCAAGGATATGTACACCAGCAGCGCGACGATCCTGCCGGCCGTGCGCCAGGCGATAGACAAGCAGTTGTTGCCGGCGTTGGCGCGGTATCAGCAGACGCGGCCCTGACAGACCCGCCCTGTAAGCTTTCTGCCGCAAGCTGATTTTTCTGCATCGTTTGCAAAACTTTCAGCGATCTTGAAGGCCTCTTCGCGGGGAAGCCCTGCTCCTACAATCCTGCGTCGTGCGCCAATGCTGCGCACGCCGCGAAACTGTAGGAGCAGGGCTTGCCCGCGAATGAAGGCGACTCGGGCTTAGAGCCTCACGCTGGCAAACGTCGACTCATTACGCGCCTGGCTCAACGCCGACATCGGCCCGGACAACGGCGCCAATACCAACGCCTGCGGAATCGGCATCATCGCCACCTGCTGCGTAGTGTTGGAACCCACGCGCTCGTCACGCGGCGGAATACCGAAGTACTCGCGGTAGCACTTGGAGAAGTGCGGCGTCGAAACAAACCCGCACACCGACGCCACTTCGATAATCGACATCGGCGTCTGCTTGAGCAACTGCCGCGCCCGGATCAGCCGCAGCTTCAGGTAGTAACGCGACGGCGAACAATGCAGGTACTTCTGGAACAACCGCTCCAGCTGTCGACGGGACACGGCGACATACACCGCCAGTTCGTCCAGGTCGATCGGCTCTTCCAGGTTGGCTTCCATCAGCGCGACGATTTCCTGCAGCTTCGGCTGGTTGGTGCCGAGCATGTGCTTGAGCGGCACACGCTGGTGATCCTGTTCATTACGGATACGCTCGTAGACAAACATCTCCGAAATCGCCGCCGACAGCTCACGGCCATGGTCACGGCTGATCAGGTGCAACATCATGTCCAGCGGCGCGGTACCGCCGGAGCTGGTGAAGCGGTTACGGTCGAGGGTGAACAGGCGGGTACTCATGGCCACGCGCGGGAAAGCTTCCTGCATCGAGGCCAGGCACTCCCAGTGCACGCTGCAATCGAAACCGTCGAGCAACCCGGCGCAGGCCAGGGCCCAACTGCCGGTGCACACGGCGCCGAGGCGACGCGACTGACGCGCCTGGCTCTGCAACCAGGACACATGCTCACGGGTGACAGTACGTTGAATGCCAATGCCGCCGCAGACAATCACGGTGTCCATGGCGGGCGCTTTGTGCATGGAGGCATCAGGGGTGATCTGCAGGCCGTCGCTGGCCCAGACCTGTCCGCCGTCGACGCTCAGGGTCGTCCAGCGATACAGCTCGCGGCCGGACAATTGGTTGGCCATCCGTAGGGGTTCTACGGCGGAAGCCAGGGAAATGAGCGTGAAATTGTCCAGCAGCAGGAAGCCGATGGATTGAGGCGCACGGTTCTGGGGTTGAGCCCCGGGCTGGAACGACGTCATCGCGATATCTCCTCACACAAAGCGGGTGATGGCCTCAGGCGGAGGCTCTTGTTATGGCCCTCGATCTCTCGCGGAGAGGGGCTTTGCAATGACAGAGCAATTGCCATGCCGAAAGTTGAATGGGTATTCAATAACTCCTGAAAACGACGTCGCGGTGTGTCTATATAGCCCTTGCCACGAGTGCGGGTTATAAGGCGTGGGAAAGGTCTGTAAGCGCCAGGCTCAAGGGGCTTGAGCACTTCGGTAGCACTTGTGTTCCGGGCGCTGAGCGGCGCCGGGAAGGAGTGTCACCGCAAGCACGGTCGACCGGCGGTAACAGGGTGAAAAGCGGGTGTTGCGAAGGCCTATCAGTTACCTGTTTGCGACGCGCCAAAAGGTGGCGCGTCCCAGGGACAGTGGTCGATTTATGCACAGTCTTGGCAGTGGGCTGACCTCAGCACTCCACCGCACTGACCGCCAACCCGCCCCGCGAAGTCTCTTTATATTTGTCATGCATATCGGCCCCGGTATCGCGCATGGTGCGGATCACCCGGTCCAGGGAAATAAAGTGCTGACCATCACCACGCAAGGCCATCTGCGCCGCATTGATCGCTTTTACCGCCGCAATCGCATTACGCTCGATGCACGGCACCTGCACCAACCCGCCGACAGGATCGCAAGTCAGCCCCAGATTGTGTTCCAGACCGATTTCCGCCGCGTTGCACAACTGCTCCGGCGTCGCCCCAAGCACCTGCGCCAACCCCGCCGCCGCCATGGCGCAAGCCGAACCCACTTCACCCTGGCAACCGACCTCGGCTCCCGAGATCGAGGCGTTCTTCTTGCACAGGATGCCCACCGCCGCCGCCGCGAGGAAATAGTCGACGACATTGGCGTCGGTCACCACCTCGCTGAACTTCATGAAGTAATGCAGTACCGCCGGGATAATACCCGCCGCGCCATTGGTCGGCGCCGTGACCATGCGCCCGCCCGCCGCGTTCTCTTCGTTGACCGCCAGGGCGAACAGGTTCACCCACTCCATCGCACTCAAGGTCGAGCCGATCACATTGGGCTTGTTCAGTTCCTGCAGGCTGCGGTGCAACTTGGCCGCGCGCCGGCGCACATTCAAACCGCCAGGCAGGATGCCTTCGTGCTTGAGGCCCTGCTCGACGCAATCCTGCATCGCCCGCCAGAGTTTCATCAGGCCGCTGCGAATCTCGTCCTCACCCCGCCAGACCTTTTCATTGGCCAGCATCAGCTCGGCAACGCTCAGGCCATGTCGCTGACACAACTCAAGCAACTCCACCGCACTGGAAAAATCATACGGCAACACCGTGCGGTCCATATCCGCCACGCCGCTTTCCGCCTGGGCCTGGTCGACGACAAAACCACCGCCCACCGAATAGTAGGTATCGCGATGCAGTTCTTTACCTTCTTCGCCGAAAGCGACCAGGGTCATGGCATTGGGATGGAACGCCAGGTTCTCGTCGATCAGGCGCATGTCCCGCGCCCAGACAAACGGAATCGCCAGGCGGTTATCCAGCAGCAAGGTGTCGGTTTCCCGCAAGGTGGCGATGCGCAGGCCGATCTGCGACGGATCGATCGCATCCGGCCATTCGCCCATCAGGCCCATGATCACCGCGTTGTCGCTGCCATGACCGATGCCGGTGGCCGACAGCGAACCGTAAAGCTGCACTTCAACCCGCGTCACCTGCGCAAGCTCCCCCCGCTCACGCAGCCCCTGGACGAACAACGCCGCAGCGCGCATAGGCCCCACGGTATGGGAGCTGGAAGGGCCGATGCCGATCTTGAACAGGTCAAACACGCTGATTGCCATTGTTGCGAAGTCCTCTGAGTGCCTGTTCCAGACGCCTGAGCGTCCGGTGGCGAAGCTGCTACGCTCAAGCATCGCAATCCGCCGGGATAAAGCATCATCAGCCTTTTGAAAGCCCACACGACGTCTCACACCGACGCACCCATGCCCAGCAACGCCAGCGTCCGCGCACAGGTAATTTTCGGCGTTTTTTTGCGGCGCAGAGGGGAAAAAAGGCCGGAAAAAAGCTGTAAACGACCTCACCGACACTGGAAGCGACCCTCCCTGTACTGGATACGACGCACCCTGTAGGCGACAGATTTAGGCTGGTACATGATCAGTCTCGACTCGATTGCAAGGCACCGGGGTAGAGCCGTCCTCAGCGCCTACAACCGCAACACAAAATAACTAAGCGCGATCGTCCAGTCGGACCACTGCCAAAAATAAACATCCAGGAGTCCACCCCATGAAAGGTTCCCCGTCGTTGTTGTTGGCCGCCATGCTGAGTCTGCCGATGCTGGCCCAAGCCGCAGAGCCAGCACAGTGCAGTACCGTTAACTTCTCGGATGTCGGTTGGACGGACATCACCGCCACCACCGCCACCACCAGCGTGGTACTCGACGCCCTGGGCTACAAAACCAAGACCACGATGATTTCCGTGCCGGTGACCTACAAGTCCCTGGCCGACGGCAAGAACATGGACGTGTTCCTCGGCAACTGGATGCCGACCATGGAAAACGACATCAAGGCCTACCGTGATGCCGGCACCGTGGAAACCGTGCGCACCAACCTCAAGGGCGCCAAGTACACCCTCGCCGTCCCTCAGGCGTTGTACGACAAGGGCCTGCATGACTTCGCCGATATCGCCAAGTTCAAGAAGGAACTGGACGGCAAGATCTACGGCATCGAGCCGGGCAACGACGGCAACCGTCTGATCCAGAGCATGATCGACAAGAACGCCTTCGGCCTGAAAGACGCCGGCTTCAAAGTCGTCGAGTCCAGCGAAGCCGGCATGCTCTCGCAGGTCGACCGTGCGCAGAAACGCGACACCGCCGTGGTCTTCCTGGGCTGGGCGCCGCACCCGATGAACAAGCGCTTCAAGATCGAATACCTCACCGGTGGTGATGAGTACTTCGGCCCTGACTTCGGCGCCGCGACCGTCCTGACCAACACCCGCAAGGGCTACACCCAGGAATGCAGCAACGTCGGCCAACTGCTGAAGAACCTCGAGTTCACCGTCGACATGGAAAGCTCGCTGATGGGCAACATCCTCGACGACAAGATGAAGCCTGAAGCCGCTGCCAAGGCGTGGCTGAAGAAGAACCCACAGGTGTTGACCACCTGGCTGGCGGGCGTGACCACCATTGACGGTAAACCAGGCCTGGAAGCCGTGAAAGCCAAGCTCGCGCAATAACCGCCACGTCCGGGCGGGTTCGCCCGCCTGGACTGGCATTTATTTCCCCGCATGTGGACGTTCAATACCATGCTGACTGAACATAAAATCCCCCTGGGCCAGTACATCGCGGCGTTCGTCGAATGGTTGACGAAGCACGGTGCCAACTACTTCGATTTCATCGCCTCGACGCTGGAAGCGATGATCCACGGCGTGACCTTCGCGCTGGCCTGGTTCAATCCGCTGGCATTGATCGCGCTGATCGCGGCGATCGCCCACCTGATCCAGCGCAAATGGGGGCTGACCGCCTTCGTGATCGCCTCCTTCCTGCTGATCCTCAACCTGGGATACTGGCAGGAAACCATGGAAACCCTGGCCCAGGTGATGTTCGCCACCCTGGTCTGCGTGGTGATCGGCGTGCCGCTGGGCATCGTCGCCGCGCACAAGCCGATGTTCTACACCCTGATGCGTCCGGTCCTCGACCTGATGCAGACCGTACCGACCTTCGTGTACCTCATTCCAACCCTGACCCTGTTCGGTCTGGGTGTCGTCCCCGGTCTGATCTCCACGGTGGTGTTCGCGATTGCCGCGCCCATCCGCCTGACCTACCTGGGTATCCAGGATGTACCGCAAGAACTGATGGACGCCGGCAAGGCCTTCGGCTGCTCGCGTCGTCAACTGCTCTCACGGATTGAACTGCCCCACGCCATGCCGAGCATCGCCGCCGGTGTCACCCAGTGCATCATGCTGTCGTTGTCGATGGTGGTGATCGCCGCGCTGGTGGGTGCCGATGGCTTGGGCAAACCCGTGGTCAACGCACTGAACACCGCTGATATCGCCCTCGGCTTCGAAGCCGGCCTGGCGATCGTATTGCTGGCAATCATGCTCGACCGTATCTGCAAACAACCCGACGCACAGGTAAGGGGTGACGCATGAGCATCATTCGCTTCGACAAGGTAGACGTCATCTTCTCCAAGAATCCGCGAGAGGCCCTCGCGTTGCTGGACAAAGGCCTCAAGCGTGAAGAGATCCTGAAAAAGACCGGCCAGATCGTCGGTGTGGAAAACGCCAGCCTGGAAATCGAGAAAGGCGAGATCTGCGTGCTGATGGGGCTGTCCGGTTCCGGCAAGTCCAGCCTGCTGCGCTGCATCAACGGCTTGAACACGGTCAGCCGTGGCCACTTGTTCGTCGAACATGAAGGTCGACAGATCGACATCGCCAACTGCACCGACGCGGAACTGAAGATGATGCGCACCAAGCGCATCGCCATGGTGTTCCAGAAGTTCGCCCTGATGCCCTGGCTGACGGTGCGCGAGAACATCAGCTTCGGCCTCGAGATGCAGGGTCGTCCTGAAAAGGAACGCCGCCAACTGGTGGACGAGAAGCTGCAACTGGTCGGTCTGGAACAATGGCGCAACAAGAAGCCCGACGAACTGTCCGGCGGTATGCAACAACGCGTGGGCCTGGCCCGCGCCCTGGCGATGGACGCCGACATTCTGTTGATGGACGAACCCTTTTCGGCCCTCGACCCGCTGATCCGCCAAGGCTTGCAGGACGAACTGCTCGACCTGCAACGCAAGCTGCACAAGACCATCGTGTTCGTCAGCCACGACCTGGATGAAGCCCTGAAGCTGGGCAGCCGTATCGCCATCATGAAAGACGGCCGGATCATCCAGTACAGCAAGCCGGAAGACATCGTGCTCAACCCGGCGGACGAATATGTGCGCACCTTCGTCGCCCACACCAATCCGCTCAATGTGCTGTGCGGGCGCAGCCTGATGCGCACCCTGGACAACTGCAAGCGGGTCAACGGTTCGGTGTGCCTCGACCCGGGCGGCGATTCGTGGATCGACCTGGCCGAAGGCAACACCGTCAAGGGTGCCCGCCAGAACGGCGCCGTCCTGAACCTGCAAAGCTGGGTGCAGGGGCAAGCGGTGGAAGGCCTGGGGCGTACGCCGACCCTGGTGGATTCGAACATCGGTATGCGCGATGCCTTGCAGATCCGCTACCAGACCGGCCACAAGCTGGTGCTGCACGACAACAACAAGGTGGTGGGGATTCTCGGCGACAGCGAGCTGTATCACGCACTGTTGGGCAAGAACCTCGGTTGAGACCGATGCAAAAACGCCGCGAGCGCATCGCGGCGTCTTTGTTTTCGGAATGTCGTTTTACCGCTGGCCGCAGGGGAAGAGCCACCGGATAACGGTGATTTGTCGTAACCTCGGTTTTTTGTTAATTGAACGTTCAATCAAAACAAAATAGACTGGTCCCCATGCCGGTAGCCGCTTCCTGGCTACCAACAGGTCTGAGGAGAGGTGCACGATGCCCAAGGTCGGTATGCAACCCATACGCCGTCAGCAATTGATCGCCGCGACGTTGACGGCGGTCGACCAGGTCGGGATGGCGGATGCCAGCATTGCGCTGATCGCCCGCTTGGCCGGGGTTTCGAATGGCATCATCAGCCACTATTTTCAGGACAAGAATGGCCTGATCGCCGCCACGATGCGCTACCTGATGAATGTCCTGATCGAGAACGTCGCCGCGCGTCGCCTGGCACTGACAGACGACAGCCCGCAGGCCCATCTGCAGGTGATTATCGAAGGCAACTTCGATGCCAGCCAGGTCAATGGCCCGGCCATGAAAACCTGGTTGGCCTTCTGGGCCACCAGCATGCACCACCCGTCTTTGCACAGGTTGCAGCGGATCAACGATCACCGTCTGTATTCGAACCTGTGTTGCCAGTTCCGCCGCGTCCTGCCGCTGCCCGCAGCCCGCAGCGCCGCACGCGGGCTGGCCGCGCTGATCGACGGTTTGTGGTTGCGCGGCGCGTTGTCGGGAGACGCTTTCGACACCGCACAGGCGCAACGGATCGCTTACGAATACATGGATTTCCAACTGGCTAAGCAGGAGCGCTAGAGCACCGGGAAACGCTCGGCCCCTGAACGACTGCCGACCGGTGTTGCCAGAACCTTACTGGCGTACCTGGCGGTTAACGCCAACCACTTATGCACTTGCGAGGACACTATGGCCCGTTTCGAACTGCAAAAACTCTACATCGACGGCGGTTACTCCGACGCTAGCGGCGATGCCACTTTCGATGCCATCAACCCGGCTAACGGTGAAGTTCTCGCCACAGTGCAACGCGCGACCAAAGAAGACGTCGAGCGGGCCGTGGTCAGTGCCGAAAAGGGCCAGAAAATCTGGGCCGCGATGACCGCCATGGAGCGTTCGCGCATCCTGCGTCGTGCCGTCGACATCCTCCGTGAGCGCAACGACGAGCTGGCCGCCCTGGAAACCCTGGACACCGGCAAGGCCTACTCGGAAACCCGTTATGTCGACATCGTCACCGGTGCCGATGTGCTGGAGTACTACGCAGGCCTGGTGCCGGCCATCGAAGGCGAGCAGATTCCGCTGCGCACCACTTCGTTCGTCTACACCCGTCGCGAGCCGCTGGGCGTGGTCGCCGGTATCGGCGCATGGAACTACCCGATCCAGATTGCCCTGTGGAAATCCGCCCCGGCCCTGGCCGCCGGCAACGCGATGATCTTCAAGCCAAGTGAAGTCACCTCGCTGACCACCCTGAAACTGGCCGAGATCTACACCGCGGCTGGCGTGCCGGACGGCGTGTTCAACGTTCTGACCGGCAGCGGCCGGGAAGTCGGCACCTGGCTGACCGAGCACCCGCGCATCGAGAAAGTCTCCTTCACCGGCGGCACCGACACCGGCAAGAAGGTCATGGCCAGCGCTTCCAGCTCGTCGCTCAAGGACGTGACCATGGAACTCGGTGGCAAGTCGCCGCTGATCATTTTCGACGACGCCGACCTCGACCGCGCCGCCGACACCGCGATGATGGCCAACTTCTACAGCTCCGGCCAGGTCTGCACCAACGGCACCCGCGTGTTTGTGCCGAGCCACCTGAAAGCCGCTTTCGAAGCCAAGATTGTCGAGCGTGTGGCACGGATCCGCGTCGGTAACCCGGAAGACGAGAACACCAACTTCGGCCCGCTGGTCAGCTTCGCCCATATGGAAAGCGTGCTGGGCTACATCGCCAAGGGCAAGGAAGAGGGCGCGCGCCTGCTGTGCGGGGGCGAACGCCTGACCGCCGGTGAATTCGCCAAGGGCGCTTTCGTCGCGCCGACCGTGTTCACTGATTGCAGCGATGACATGACCATCGTCCGTGAAGAAATCTTCGGCCCGGTGATGAGCATCCTCAGCTACGAAACCGAAGAAGAAGTGATCCGCCGGGCCAACGACACCGACTTCGGCCTGGCCGCCGGTGTGGTGACCCGCGACCTGAACCGCGCCCACCGCGTGATTCATCAACTGGAAGCCGGTATCTGCTGGATCAACGCCTGGGGCGAGTCCGACGCCAAGATGCCGGTCGGCGGCTACAAGCAGTCGGGTGTCGGCCGTGAAAACGGCATCAGCTCGCTGAACAACTTCACCCGGATCAAATCGGTACAGGTCGAGTTGGGTGACTACGCCTCGGTGTTCTAAGACCCGAGTCTTGTATTGCCCGTGAGGCCGTCTTCGCGGGCAAGCTCCGCTCCCACAGGTTTTTCGTCGTTCGCAGCTATTGCGTCTGGCTCAAACCTTGTGGGAGCGGAGCTTGCCCACGAATCGAGTGCAAGGCACTCGTCCTGAGACGCCCCGCCCCGACCCACTTCAACGAGGGCTGCATTTCATGTCCCAAGAATTCGATTACATCATCATCGGTGCCGGCTCCGCCGGTAACACCCTGGCCACCCGCCTGACCGAAGACGCCGGTGTCACCGTCCTGCTGCTCGAAGCCGGCGGCCCCGACTACCGCTTCGACTTTCGCACCCAGATGCCCGCCGCCCTGGCTTTCCCGCTGCAAGGCCGGCGCTACAACTGGGCCTACGAAACCGACCCGGAACCGCATATGGACGGTCGCCGGATGGAGTGCGGACGCGGCAAGGGCCTCGGTGGTTCCTCGCTGATCAACGGCATGTGCTACATCCGTGGCAACGCCCTGGACTACGACGGCTGGGCCAAGCTGCCCGGCCTGGAAGACTGGGCCTACCTCGACTGCCTGCCGTATTTCCGCAAGGCCGAAACCCGTGACATCGGTCCAAACGACTATCACGGCGGCGAAGGCCCGGTCAGCGTGACCACGCCCAAGGCCGGCAACAACCCGCTGTTCCACGCCATGGTCGAAGCCGGCGTGCAGGCCGGTTACCCGCGTACCGTCGACCTCAACGGCTACCAGCAGGAAGGTTTCGGTCCGATGGACCGCACCGTCACGCCCAAGGGCCGTCGCGCCAGCACCGCCCGTGGTTACCTGGACACGGCCAAGCAGCGCTCGACCCTGACCATCGTCACCCACGCCCTGACCGACAAGATTCTGTTCGAAGACAAGCGTGCGGTCGGCGTGCGTTACCTGCTGGGTTCGGCCGAAGAACCGGTCGAAGTCCGCGCCCGCAAGGAAGTCCTGCTGTGCAGCGGCGCCATCGCCTCGCCGCAGATCCTCCAGCGCTCCGGCGTCGGCCCGGCCAAGCTCCTGCAAAGCCTGGATATCCCGCTGGTCCACGACCTGCCGGGCGTCGGTGAAAACCTCCAGGACCACCTGGAGCTGTACCTGCAATACGCCTGCACCCAGCCGGTCTCGCTGTACCCATCGCTGCTGTGGTGGAACCAGCCGGCCATCGGTGCCGAATGGCTGTTCAACGGCACCGGCATCGGCGCCAGCAACCAGTTCGAAGCCGGCGGTTTCATTCGCACCCGCCCGGAATTCGAGTGGCCGAATATCCAGTACCACTTCCTGCCGGTGGCGATTAACTACAACGGCAGCAACGGCGTGAAAGAACACGGCTTCCAGGCGCACATGGGTTCCATGCGTTCGCCGAGCCGCGGTCGGGTGCAGGCCAAGTCCAAGGACCCGCGCCAGCACCCGAGCATCCTGTTCAACTACATGGCCACCGAGCAGGACTGGCAGGAATTCCGCGACGGCATCCGCCTGACCCGGGAAATCATGCAACAGCCGGCTTTGGATATTTACCGTGGGCGTGAAATCAGCCCGGGGATCGAGGTGCAGACCGACGAGCAACTGGACCAGTTTGTCCGCGAGCACGCCGAGACCGCCTTCCACCCGTCCTGCTCGTGCAAGATGGGCACCGACGAGATGGCGGTGGTCGACAGCCAGGGTCGCGTGCATGGCATGCAAGGCCTGCGGGTGGTCGACGCGTCGATCATGCCGATCATCACCACCGGCAACCTGAACGCGCCGACGATCATGATCGCCGAGAAAATCGCCGACAAGATCCGTGGCCGCCAGCCACTGCCGCGCAGCAAGGCCGACTACTATGTGGCGGGTGAGGCGCCGGTGCGTGGCAAGCCGCTGCGTGAAGTGAACCGCACTGCGCAGTAACCGCTGAAAAGCTTCGCGGGCAAGCCCTGCTCCTACAGTTTTTTGTCGTTCACAGAATTTGTGTACGCCACCACCTTGTAGGAGCAGGGCTTGCCCGCGAATGCGTCAGTTCAGGCAACATCAATCTCCCACCACATAACGTAAACAATCCCCACACCGCCCTACCCTTGCTCCTACCCCCCGCGCAGGCCTAATCTAATGGCGCGCAAACGTTTCACCCCCGCCCCAATTCGACACGCCGCCACATTGCTGGCCACGAGGCTTTCCCATGTTTGATGTCGTATCTTCGAGCAAATGGCCCACCGGCTACCTGATCAATCCCAACCCCGAGCCCATGGACCCCAAGTGGCTGACGGAATTCAGCAAGATCCCGGCCGCCGCGGTCAGCGACTGCCTCGGTCGTAACGTCGGTGGACTGGGCCTGCGACCGTTCCACGGCAACACCCCGATGCTCGGCAATGCCCTGACCGTACGCGTGCGCCCGGGCGACAACCTGATGATCCTCAAGGCCATGCAGATGGCCCGCCCTGGCGATGTACTGGTGATCGACGGCAGCGCCGACCTGACCCGCGCCGTGTTCGGCGGCATCATGCGCGCCATGGCCCTCAAGGCCGGTATCGTCGGCGTGGTGATCAACGGCGCCCTGCGCGACCTCGACGAATGGCAGACCGGCGAACTGCCGGCCTACGCCATCGGCGGCGTGCACCGTGGCCCGAGCACCGACGGCGGTGGCGAGATCAACGTACCGATTTCCTGTGCCGGCATGCTGGTGACCCCGGGCGACCTGATGATCGGCGACGGTGACGGCGTTGTCGCCGCGGCCCGCTCCGAACTGCCGGAATTGCTGATCCGCTGCCACGACCTGCTGGCGCGGGAAAAGGCGACGCTGGCGGCGATTGAAGCCGGCACCCTGGACCCGGACCGCTTCGACGCGATCCTGCGCGCCAAGGGCTGCCCGCTCTAAGGTCAAAAGCCTCAAGAGCTTCGCGGGCAAGCCCTGCTCCTACAGTTTTTCGTCGCTCACGGCACTTGTGTACGACACTACCCTGTAGGAGCAGGGCTTGCCCGCGAAGAGGCCCTCCCGAACACCCCGCACAAGGAGGTTCCCCATGTTCGACTTCCACCCCCAGCTCAAGCAGCGTTTCGCCGGCTTGCGCACGGGCGCTGAATTCTTCTCGCTGCGTTACGTGCGCGAATCCGGCCAATACCTGTCGGTGCGCAAGAACGTGGCCGAACCCCCAAGCCTGCGCCTCGACGAAGGCGCGATGCTGACCGTCCGCGTCAACGGCGTCGAAGCCTATGCCGCGACCAACGACCTGTCCCAGGCCGGCCTGCAAAGCGCCCTCGAACGTGCCGAAAACTACGCCCGCTTGATGGCCCCCCACGCCCTGCTCGACCTGCGCCAACAGGCCGTCTCCAGCGACCGCGCCGATTACCGCTCGCCCCAGCTCGACCAGCCCTTCCCGTCACTGAGCGACTGCTACGCCCTGCTCGGCGCCGAATCCGCCGCCGTGCCCAAGGACGAGCGGCTGGTCAACTGGGAAGTCAGTCTCGGCCTGACCCAGGTCGAACAGATCTACCTCAACAACGCCGGCGCCGAACTGCGCCAAGCCCTGCGCTTCGTCTACCCGGGCCTGAGCGTCACCGCCTACGACGGCGCGGACAGCCAGACCCGGACCCTGGGCCGGGAAAACTTCGGCCAGCAAGGCAGCGCCGATGTCATCGGCCGCTCCGGAATGATCGGCGCCGGCACCCGGATCGCCGACCAGGCCCTGCAATTGCTGCTGGCGCCCAACACCCCGCAAGGCCCGCGCGACCTGCTGTTGACCCCGGACCAGATGATCCTGCAGATCCACGAATCCATCGGCCACCCGCTGGAACTGGACCGCATCCTCGGCGACGAACGCAATTACGCCGGCACCAGCTTCGTCAAGGCCAGCGACTTCGGCAGCCTGCAATATGGCTCGGCGCTGCTCAACGTGACCTTCGATCCGACCATCGCGCAGCAACTGGCCAGCTACGGCCATGACGACGACGGCACCCCGGCCCGCAAGGAGTTCCTGATTCGCGAAGGCCGCCTGCTGCGTCCACTGGGCGGCGCGCTGTCACAGTTCCGCTCCGGCCTCGACGGCGTCGCCAACAGCCGCGCCTGCAGCTGGAACCGCGCGCCCATCGACCGCATGGCCAACCTCAATATCGAACCGGGCGACCAGTCCTTCGCCCAACTGGTCGGCGCTATCGAGAAAGGCATCCTGATGTCCACCAACCGTTCCTGGTCCATCGACGATGCCCGCAACAAATTCCAGTTCGGCTGCGAATGGGGCCAGCTGATAGAAAATGGCGAGCTCAAGGGCGTGGTGAAAAATCCCAACTACCGGGCAATTTCCGCACAGTTCTGGCGCAATCTCAGCGCCGTCGGCAACGCCGAGACCTTCCAGGTCCTGGGCACGCCGAATTGCGGCAAGGGCGAGCCCAACCAGGTGATCCGCGTCGGGCATGCCTCGCCCGCCTGTGTCTTCAGCAATGTCGATGTGTTTGGAGGAGATGCCTGATGAGTACTTCACTGAGTCAGGTCGAACACTTCCGCGCGCTGGTCAACGGTTTGCAGGAACAACTGCACGCCACGGAACGTTTCACCCTGGGTTATGCCGCCGAGTCGTCGGACTTTATCCGTTTCAATCAGGGCCGGGTGCGCCAGGCCGGGCAGGTGCAACAGGCCAGCTTGAGCTTCAAGCTGATCGACGACGGTCGCCACGCCGACTTGCAGATCACCCTCTCCGGCGAACCTGAGCCGGACCGTCAGCGCCTGGCGGACGGCCTGCAACAACTGCGCGAAATCCTCCCGCTGTTGCCGGCGGACCCGTACCTGCTGCTCAACCACAACGCCTGGCAAAGCCAGAATGTGCAGAGCCATCCGTTGCCGGAGACGGCGCGAGTACTGGAGGAAATCAGCCGCGCCTCGGTCGGCCTGGACCTGGTCGGGTTCTACGCCGCCGGTCCCATCAGCCGGGGCTTTGCCAGTTCCGACGGGGCCTTTGGCTGGCACCAGGCCAATAGTTTCAACTTTGACTGGAGCCTATTCCACGAAAACGGCCAGGCGGTGAAAGCCAGCTACGCCGGCCATGACTGGAACAGCGACGGCTTTGCCCGGCGCTTCCAGCAGGCCCGTGAGCAACTCGAGTTTCTCGGCCGACCGTTGCGCACCCTGGCGCCGGGCGAGTATCGCGCCTACCTGGCACCGGCGGCGCTGGAAGAAGTCATGGGCATGCTCAGTTGGGGCGGCTTCTCGGCCCAGGCCATCGGCAGCAAGCACAGCCCGCTGCAGAAGCTTTACGCGGGCGAGGCCAGCTTCAGTCCCAGCGTCTGGCTCAGCGAGCAGATCAGTGGTTCGTTGAGCCCGGCGTTTTCCAACGAAGGCTATCCGCGTGGCGACGTGTCGTTGGTGGCCGCGGGCGCGGCGGACCAGCAGTTGATCAACTCCCGCAGTGCCGCCGAGTACGGGCTGACCACCAACGGTGCCAGCGGCGGCGAGTATCCCGGTGCCTTGCAGATGCGCTCCGGGCAACTGGCCCAGGCCGATATTCTCAAGCGACTGGGCACCGGCTTGTATATCAGCAACCTGTGGTACCTGAACTACTCGGACCAACCGGCGGCGCGGATGACCGGCATGACCCGCTTCGCCACCTTCTGGGTGGAGAACGGCGAGATCCAGGCGCCGGTCAGCACCATGCGCTTCGATGACAGTGTCTACAGCCTGTTGGGCAGCCAGTTGGAAGCCCTGACCCAGGAACGCGAGCTGCTGCTGTCGGCGAGCACCTACGACCAGCGACAGACCGCGTCGAACCTGCTGCCGGGGGCGTTGATCAGCAAGTTGACCCTGACCCTGTAAACCTGGAGTCCGCTCTCACGGACACCGCAAAACCTGTAGGAGCAGGGCTTGCCCGCGAAGCTTTTAGCGCTCTCAAGGGCCTATTCGCGGGCAAGCCCTGCTCCTACAGGTCCGCGGCGGTCACAAGATCTCTGACCGAAACACCCGCATACCTATCCGTTCAGTCAGTTGCCCTGACGCCGCCCGGCGCGCTATATATCCCTCTGTTTTTTTCACACTATCAAAACGCCACCCTCATACGGCAACACCCAGAGAAACCAGACTCGACCCGCGATTTCCTTACTCAATGCCGCACCTCTTTCATCCCCCCGAAAGTGCTTTGCTGGAGCTTGATATGAATCATGGAAGCTTTGTCATCAACAACCTGTACCGGCACTTCAACATCCATGTCGAACGTATCGGCGACGATCCCCGGCGCAGGACGGTCCTGCTGGTCAACGGTGCCCTGGCCACCACCAGCTCTTTCACCCGTACCGGCAAGTGCCTGGCCGAACACTTCAACGTGGTGCTGTTCGACCTACCCTTTGCCGGGCGCTCGCAACCCTACAATCCCGATCCGGGGCTGGTGACCAAGGACGACGAGGTGGAGATCCTCCTGGCCCTGGTGCAGCGCTTCGAGGTCAATCACCTGGTGTCCGCCTCATGGGGCGGCATTTCCACCCTGCTGGCCCTCACCCGGCACCCGCCGACCATCGAAAGCTCGGTGGTGATGGCCCTGGCGCCCGACCTGAATCCACCGATGCGGGCGTATGTGCAGCGCGTCCACGAACTGATCGCGGTGGACGACAAATCCGCCATCGGCCACCTGCTCAACGACACCGTCGGCCACTTCCTGCCACCACGCCTCAAGGCCACCAACCACCAGCACCTGTCCTCGATGCCCAGCACCGAATACCGCCAGGCGCGCTTTCATATCGACCAGGTGCTGCAGCTCGGCGACGGTAATTACCTGCGGGCCTTGTCCGCGATCCAGAGCCCGGTGCATTTCATCAATGGCGCCAAGGACATCTACACCCCGGCCGCAGGTGCGCGGGTGTTCCAGGAATATATCCCCCGCAGCAGTTTCTCCGTCGCCGAAGACACCGGCCATTTGCTCGACCTGGAATCACGCCAGGCCGCCAACGCGGTGCATCAGGCTTTGCTGGGGTTTCTGCTGTCGCCCGGATAGCATCGCGTCCTGTAGGAGCCAGCTTGCTGGCGATCCAGGCGACGCGCTCCATCAGACACACCGCGTCATCGCTCATCGCCAGCAAGCCGGCTCCTGCAGGTGGCGGGTGTGTTCAAGATCTCCGGCAACGAGCACGCGCCTACACCGTTCCTGACCGATCAGGCATACTGCAACTACGTAGCCAGCTAACAAACAGAGCCGCCCATGCCTGATCGTGCCCCACTCGACGTAACGACCGCTCGCTGGCTACCGTGGGTGGTAGCCATTGCCTTCTTCATGCAGTCCCTCGACGGGACCATCCTCAACACCGCACTGCCCGCCATGGCCCTCGACCTGGCGGAAAACCCCCTGCGCATGCAAGGCGTGGTGATCGCCTACATGCTCACCGTGGCCCTGCTGATCCCGGCCTCGGGATGGGTTTCCGACCGCTTCGGCACCAAACGCATCTTCTTCAGCGCGATCCTGCTGTTCAGCATCGGCTCCCTGCTCTGCGCCCTGTCGAGCTCGCTGAACATGCTGGTGGGCGCGCGGATCATCCAGGGCCTCGGCGGTTCGCTGATGCTACCGGTCGGCCGGCTGGTGGTGCTGCGGGCCTACCCGCGTTCGGAGCTGGTGCGGATCATGGGGTTCATCACCATACCCGGCCTGCTCGGCCCGTTGATCGGCCCGACCATGGGCGGCTGGATGGTGCAGTACCTGACCTGGCACTGGATTTTTTTGATCAACCTGCCGGTGGGCCTGCTCGGCTGCTACGCGGTGTGGAAGTTCATCCCGGACCTGCGCGGCAGCGAACGCACGCGCTTCGACGGCATCGGCTTCCTGTTGTTCGGCGCGGCGATGCTGCTGATCACCATCGCCATGGAGGGCCTGGGCGAGCTGCAACTGCCGCACCTGCGGGTGATGTTGCTGCTGTTCGCCGGCCTCGCCTGCCTGGCGGCGTATTGGCTGCGGGCCGGGCATATCGATAACCCCTTGTTCGCGCCGTCCTTGTTCAAGACCCGGACCTTTGCCGTGGGCATCCTCGGCAACCTGTTCGCCCGCCTGGGCAGCGGCGCCCTGCCGTTCCTGGTGCCGTTGCTGCTGCAAGTGGCCCTGGGTTATTCGCCGTCCCAGGCCGGGATGAGCATGCTGCCCCTGGCGGCGGCGGCGATGTTTGCCAAATCGATTGCCCGCCCGCTGATCGAGCGCCTGGGTTATCGCATCGTGCTCACCGGCAACACCCTGGCCCTGGGCATCATGCTCGCGGTCATGGGCCTGGTCACCGAGCAGACGCCTTACCCCTTGTTGCTGGCCATGCTGGCGATTGCCGGGGCGATCAACTCGCTGCAGTTCACGGCGATGAACACCGTGACCCTGATCGATCTCGACGACAAGTCCGCCAGCAGCGGCAACAGCCTGCTGTCGGTGGTGGCGCAATTGTCCCTGAGCCTCGGGGTGGCCTGCGCCGGTGCCCTGCTCGGCGGCTTTACCGCCGCGGTCGGCAACGATGGCGTGGAGACGGTGCTCGGTGCGTTCCAGCTGACCTTCCTCACCGTGGGCATCCTGGCGATGCTGGCGGCGACGATTTTCCTGCAGCTTTCACCCCAGGACGGGCGGCGGGCCAGGGTGGTTCAGGAGCAGCATATCGAGCACTAGGTGCCTGGGATTTATTGGGTGTGCTCAGGGGCCTCTTCGCGGCGGTGCGGCGATCCGACAAGCTCCGTTCCCACAAGTTGCGCGGTGCCTGCAACACTTGCGCCTGGCTCCGATCTCAGTGTGGGAGCGGAGCTTGCCCGCGAAGAGGCCAGCAGCCACACAACAGGTTCAAGCCATTGCCCCAAAGCAGCGCCTCCCACAACAATCAGCCTGCACTACCAGTATTTGGCTACTTTTCGTCCAGAATTTGCAGCGCCGCCAGTCGGGACTGATACACTGCGCGACATTTTGTTTTGCAGGCCAGTCCCGTGACCACCATCGCCACCGCGTTTAACTCTTTGCCACTGTCCGCCGCCATGCTGGCTAACCTCGACTCCCTCGGTTATGCCCAGATGACGCCGATCCAGGCGCAAAGCTTGCCGGTGATCCTCAAGGGCATGGACCTGATCGCCCAGGCCAAGACCGGCAGCGGCAAGACCGCGGCCTTCGGCATCGGCCTGCTGAACCCGATCAACCCGCGCTTCTTCGGCTGCCAGGCGCTGGTGATCTGCCCCACCCGCGAGCTGGCCGACCAGGTCGCCAAGGAAATCCGTCGCCTGGCCCGCGCCGAAGACAATATCAAGGTGCTGACCCTCTGCGGCGGCGTGTCCCTCGGACCGCAGATCGCCTCCCTGGAACACGGCACCCATATCATCGTCGGCACCCCGGGGCGTATCCAGCAGCACCTGCGCAAGGGCTCGCTGGTCCTGCACGGCCTCAACACCCTGGTCCTCGACGAAGCCGATCGCATGCTCGACATGGGTTTCTACGACGCCATCGAGGAAATCATTGCGCAGCTCCCGGAACGTCGGCAGACCCTGCTGTTCTCCGCCACCTATCCGGTGAGCATCAAGCAGCTGGCCTCCAAGTTCATGCGCAACCCGCAGCAGGTCAAGGCCGAGGCGATGCACGCCGACAGCCAGATCGAACAGCGCTTCTACGAGATTTCCCCGGAAGAGCGCATGGAAGCCGTGGTCAAGGTGCTCAACCATTTCCGGCCTGAGTCCTGCGTGGCGTTCTGCTTCACCAAGCAGCAGGTCCAGGAAACCGTCGACCACCTGACCGCCAAGGGCGTGTCCGCCGTGGCCCTGCACGGTGACCTGGAACAGCGTGACCGCGACCAGGTCCTGGCGATGTTCGCCAACCGCAGTATCTCCGTGCTGGTGGCCACCGATGTGGCGGCCCGCGGCCTGGATATCGATGCCCTGGACATGGTGATCAACGTCGAGCTGGCCCGTGATTCGGAGATGCATATCCACCGCGTCGGCCGTACCGGTCGGGCGGGCGAGACCGGCCTGGCGATCAGCCTGGTGGCGCCGTCCGAAAGCCTGCGCGCGCGGGCCATCGAGGAAGTGCAGAAGTCGCCGTTGAACTGGGACCAGCTCGACAACCTCAAGTCCCAGGGCGGCAGCCCGCTGCTGCCGGCCATGAGCACCCTGTGCATCGCTGCCGGGCGCAAGGACAAGGTCCGTCCGGGCGACATCCTCGGTGCCCTGACCGGCGACGCCGGGATTCCCGGTGCCCAGGTCGGCAAGATCGCGATTTTCGACTTCCAGGCCTACGTGGCGGTGGAGCGTGGCGTCGCCAAGCAGGCCTTGCAGCGCCTGAACGACGGCAAGATCAAGGGCCGCTCGCTGCGCGTGCGGATTCTCTGAATATCAAGGGCCAGCTCGGTCCCCACCATGGATCGGCTGGCCTTGCTAGCGCAAACAGCGGAAACCTGTAGGAGCAGGGCTTGCCCGCGAAGACGTCAGTATTATCAACCTGATCTTTCGGATAGCCCACACCGGCCCCTTCGCGGGCAAGCCCTGCTCCTACAAGGTTTCGTGGTGTTTTCAAGATCACGTTACCCTATCCGCAGTGTTTTCAAGACCGCATTATCCTAATCGCCTTCCGAGGACATCGTTGTGCCCGTTACTGAAGTTGTGATCATCGGCGCCGGTGCCGCCGGCTTGATGTGCGCCTTTACCGCCGCCGCCCGTGGGCGCCAGGTGATGCTGATCGACCACGCCAACAAGGCCGGCAAGAAAATCCTGATGTCCGGCGGTGGTCGCTGCAATTTCACCAATATGTACAGCGAGCCCGGCAACTTTCTCTCGCAGAACCCGCATTTCTGCAAGTCGGCCCTGGCCCGCTACACCCAGTGGGATTTCATCGCGATGGTGGCCAAGCACGGCGTGCCCTACCACGAGAAAAAACTCGGCCAGCTGTTTTGCGACAACAAGTCCAGCGACATCCTCGGCATGCTCCTCGACGAGTGCGACCAGGCCGGCGTCAGCCTGCACCTGGACACCGCCATCCAGCACATCGAAAAGCTCGAAAGCGGCTACCTGCTGCAAACCACCCTTGGCCAGATCACCTGCCAGTCGCTGGTGATCGCCACCGGCGGCCTGTCGATCCCGACCCTGGGCGCCACCGGCTTCGGTTATCAGGTGGCCAAACAGTTCGGCCACCAGGTGTTACCGACCCGCGCCGGGCTGGTGCCGTTCACCATTACCGATCAACTCAAGGCGCTCTGCACCGAGCTGTCCGGGACTTCAGTGGATTGCCTGGTGAGCTGCAACGAGCAGAGCTTCCGGGAAAATATCCTGTTCACCCACCGCGGCCTCAGCGGCCCGGCGATCCTGCAGATTTCCTCGTTCTGGAATCCCGGCGATACGCTGCATATCAACCTGCTGCCGGACCACGACGCACTGGACTGGCTGCAACAGCAACAGGCCGAGCGGCCCAACAGCGAACTGAAAACCCTGCTGGGCGAGTTGTTCACCAAGAAAATGGCCAACCTGCTGGCCGAACACTGGTTCGTCTCCAAGCCGATGAAGCAGTACACCCCGGTGGAGTTGGCCGAGGTCGCGCAGAAGCTCGGCGACTGGCGACTGGTCCCGGCCGGCACCGAAGGTTATCGCACCGCCGAAGTGACCCTGGGCGGTGTCGACACCCGGGAAGTGTCGTCGAAAACCATGGAATCGCTGAAAAGCCCGGGGCTGTATTTTATCGGTGAAGTGCTGGACGTCAGCGGCCATCTGGGGGGCTTCAACTTCCAGTGGGCCTGGGCCTCGGGCTATGCGGCGGCGCAATTCGCCTGATCCTTGGGACAATCGCTGATCACGGAACAAATTTTGCTGTAGACGATGTGGCGCCATTGTAATGCCGCCCGTCTACCCATCATTCAGATCAATCGCTTGGCAGGCTCTCTCACCTTCATGGCATCCACCTCGTTCAACCAGTCCCTGCGCCGTCTCTGGGCGCTGGACAAATTCAGCTATAGCGTTCGGGTGTTTATCGCCCTGACCGGCATCATGACCCTGTGCTGGTTCCAGAACGAGATGAAGCTCCTGATCCCGTTGTTCCTCGGGGTCATCGCCAGCGCCCTGGCCGAGACCGACGACAGTTGGCAAGGCCGCCTCAACGCCCTGGCGGTGACGCTGGTGTGCTTCAGTGTCGCGGCGTTCTCGGTCGAGTTGCTGTTTCCCTATCCGCTGGTCTTCGTCTGCGCCATGGCCCTGGCGGCCTTTGGCCTGACCATGCTCGGCGCCCTGGGCGAACGTTATGGCGCGATAGCCTCGGCAACCCTGATCCTCTCGGTCTACACCATGATCGGCGTCGACCAGCGCGGCGGCGAAGTCGCCAACCTCTGGCACGAGCCGATGCTGCTGGTGACCGGCGCGGCCTGGTACGGCGTGCTCTCGGTGCTCTGGCAGGCGATGTTCTCCAACCAGCCGGTGCAACAGAGCCTGGCCAGACTGTTCCGCGAACTGGGTTACTACCTCAAGCTCAAGTCCTCGCTGTTCGAACCGATCCGCCAACTGGACGTCGAGGCCCGGCGCCTGGAGCTGGCCCAGCAGAACGGCAAGGTGGTGGCGGCGCTGAACAGCGCCAAGGAAATCATCCTGCACCGGGTCGGCAATGGTCGGCCGGGGTCGAAGGTCAGCCGCTACCTGAAGCTGTACTTCCTCGCCCAGGATATCCACGAACGCGCCAGTTCCTCGCACTACCCGTACAACGCCCTGGCCGAAGCGTTCTTCCACAGCGACGTGCTGTTCCGCTGCCAACGCCTGCTACGCGAGCAAGGCAAGGCCTGCCAGGCCCTGGCGGTGTCGATCCAACTGCGCCAGCCGTTCGTCTACGACGCCAGCTTCGCCGAAGCCCTGGGCGACCTGCACGCCTCCCTGGAACACCTGCGCATCCAGAGCAACCCGGCCTGGCGCGGCCTGCTGCGTTCGCTGCGGGCCCTGGCGGCCAACCTCGGCACCCTCGACCGCCTGTTGAGCGACGCCAGCAACCCCGACAGCCTGGCCGACGCCACCGACAGCAGCCTGCTGGACCGTTCACCGCGTAATTTCAAGGATGTCTGGACGCGCCTGCGCACCCAACTGACCCCGACTTCGCTGCTGTTCCGCCACGCCCTGCGCCTGCCGCTGGCGCTGAGCATCGGCTACGGCATGGTGCACCTGGTGCACCCGTCCCAGGGCTACTGGATCATCCTCACCACGCTGTTCGTCTGCCAGCCGAGCTATGGCGCCACCCGGCGCAAACTGGGCCAGCGGATCCTCGGCACCGCCATCGGCCTGACCGCCGCCTGGGCCTTGTTCGACCTGTTCCCGAGCCCGTTGATCCAGGCCTTGTTCACCATCGCCGCCGGGGTGGTGTTCTTTATCAACCGCACCACCCGCTACACCCTCGCGACCGCCGCCATGACCCTGACGGTACTGTTCTGTTTCAACCAGGTGGGCGACGGCTACGGCCTGTTCCTGCCGCGCCTGCTCGATACCCTGCTGGGTGCGCTGATCGCCGGCCTGGCGGTGTTCCTGTTCCTGCCGGACTGGCAAGGTCGGCGCCTGAACAAGGTGCTGGCCAATACCCTGAGCTGCAACAGCCTGTACCTGCGCCAGATCATGCGCCAGTACGCCCAGGGCAAGAGCGACGACCTCGCCTACCGCCTGGCCCGACGCAACGCCCACAACGCCGATGCGGCGCTGTCGACCACCCTGGCGAACATGTTGATGGAGCCGGGGCACTTCCGTAAGGAAGCCGACGTGGGGTTCCGCTTCCTGGTGCTCTCGCACACCTTGCTCAGCTACCTGTCGGGACTCGGCGCGCACCGCGACAATCAACTGCCGGAAGCGGTGCGCGATCATCTGCTCGAGGGTGTCGGCGCGACGCTGGCGGCGAGTATCGAAGAAGTCGCCACGGGCCTGGCGAACAAGACCCCCATCGCCATTCAAAGCGATGCCGAGGAAGCCTTGGCCAATGAGTTGGAACAGATGCCGGACGAGATCGACGAGATCCAGCGGCTGGTGCAGACCCAGCTGGCGTTGATCTGCCGCCAGCTAGGACCGTTGCGTACCTTGGCGGCGCACCTGATCAAGGATCCGGAAGAAAACGCAGAATCCTAAAAACGCCACACTCCCCTGTAGGAGCTGGCTTGCCAGCGATGAGGCTCTCAAGACCGCCAAAAGCTTCGCTGGCAAGCCAGGCTCCTACAGACCGCACTGAACACAGATTTCGCGTACGACAAAAACCTGTAGGAGCAGGGCTTGTCGGGGCGCCGCAGCGCCGCGAATAGGCCCTTGAGCCTTGCATCGCCCTTGCGGCCGCCATCGCCGGCAAGCCGGCTCCTACAAGGTTTCGCGGAGGTGGTTACATCCCATGCAGCTTGAGCAGCCGATCATAGCTGCCGTCGGCCTTCATCGCCGCGATCTCGCGGTCGAAGCCGGCGACAATCTGCTCATGCTGCGGGTTCTTCAGGCTGACCAGGATATGCAGGCTGTTCTCGCTCAGCGGCTTGGGCAGGAACTCCACGGCGTTGCGCACCCGTGGCGCCTCGCTCTTGAGGTAATAACGCGCCACATACTCGTCTTCCAGGGTCAGCTTCACGCGGTCCGCCGCGAGCATGCGCACGGCCATGGCAAAGTTGTGCACCGGGATCTTCTGCAACTGGGTGTCACCGTCAAAATCGGCGCTATAGGCGTAGTCACGCACCACCGCAATCGGCAGGTCGTGCAACTGGCCCAGGTTATCGAACTCGATGGCCGACTCCTTGCGCTTGAGAAACAGCACACGGTTGACCAGGTACTCGGCCGAGAACTGCCCCAGCAAGGTGCGTTCGTCGCTGTACCAGGCATTGACCAGCACGTCATAGCGCCCTTCGCCCACGCCCTTGAGCGCGCGTGCCCAGGGCACCTGCTCGAAGTCGCTGGCATAGCCGGCCCGCGCCAGCGCCGTGATGACGATATCGGTGGCCAGGCCACCGTTGACCAGCGTCGCGTCGGTAAACGGCGGCCAGCCATCGGCCACCAACCGTAACTTGTCCGCGGCAGCGCCCTGTGAAAGCAGCAGCAATCCAAGCAAAACAAAAGCTCGATGCAATCGCGGCATGCTAAAGATCCTTAGCGGGCACTTAGCCCAACAGAGTTAGCCGAAGCCGGAGGAGCACATCCAAAAGCAACCGGCTACCTCCCTGGTCCTAACATTAGCTCATCCGAGCCAGAGCAAAAGCACGGCTTGGCAGATTACACAAAGATGACGATGGCGAGCAAAGCCAATGATATCAAGTAGCCGCCAGTGAACCGAAATACCGGTTCAGGATTCCTTGCAAGGAGCTTTCCAGCTCCGGCCCTCTCGGGCAATAGAAATCCGCGGTTGGCGACCTCGGATAACGCGCTTAGTATCGCTATCAAGTTATTGAATCCAGAGGCGAGCATGACCACCGACTGGCTCTGCAAACACCATGGCGACCTGAGCAAGGAACAGTTGTACAGCATCCTGCAACTGCGGACCGAAGTCTTCGTGGTCGAGCAAAAATGTCCCTACCAGGAAGTCGATGGGCGTGACCTGGAGGGCGACACCTGCCATCTGATGGGCTGGCGCGATGATCGACTGGTGGCTTACCTGCGTCTGCTCGACCCGGAATCCCAGGGGGGTGACGTGGTGATCGGGCGGGTGGTGATCGCCCCCGAGGCCCGCGGCCAGGGGTTGGGGCATGAGCTGATGGCCCAGGCGTTGAAGCAGGCCGGGAAGCTTTGGCCGGAAGTACCGATCTATCTGTCGGCCCAGGCGCACTTGCAGGCTTATTACGGGAGCTATGGGTTCGAGGGGGTGGGCGAGGTGTATCTGGAGGACGATATTCCGCATATCGGGATGCGTAGGGCCTGAGGTTTGTGGTGTGCTCCAGGGCCTCTTCGCGGGCAAGCTCCGCTCCCACAATGTCCGGGGCTGACCAATAGTTTGCGGCGTGGCTCAGTCCTGTGGGAGCGGAGCTTGCCCGCGAAAAGGCCGACACAGGCGCCACAAACTCAGGGATAACCCAGCACCTGCTTGATCGAAACCAGGTTGCGACCAATCCAGCTCTTGTCGATCGCCCCCCAACTACGAATCCGGTATTGCCCTGCGTGATTGCGCGCGCCGTCTTCCTGTTCGAACTCGCAGACGATATCCAGGTCCGCCAGGGCCAGGATCGTATCCTGCGCCGTGCGCCGTGGCATGCCCGTGGCTTCGGTCAGGGCCGGAACGCTGCTGGCAATCTCGCTGTCGATCAACCATGCCACGTACAGACGGCGGTAGAAACTGCTCTTGGTCTTGCTGACGTCCATCCGGTAGTCCTTGAGGTTGACCTTCCAATGCTTCGACTCAAGCGCACACTCGGCGCCTACGGAGTTGCAGATTTGCCCTGCAGATCGCGCCAGGTCAGGTACACCCGCAGGTCGAACTCCAACTGGTGATAACCGGGCTGCATGTATTCGCACAGCTGGTAGAAGGCCTTGTTGTGATCGGACTCCTTCAGGTGCGCCAACTCGTGCACCACGATCATCTTCAGAAACTGCGGCGCCGCCTCCTTGAACAGCGAGGCGATGCGGATTTCCTTCTTGGCCTTGAGCTTGCCGCCTTGGACCCGCGAGATCGCCGTGTGCAGGCCGAGGGCGCGATGGGTCAGGTCCAGACGGTTATCGAAGAGCACCTTGTCGATGGCCGGCGCATTGCGCAGATGTTCCTGCTTCAACGCCAGGGCATAGCTGTACAACGCCTTGTCGCTCTGCACCGCATGCCGCTCCGGATAACGCTGGCTCAGGTAGTCGCCCAGGGCGTCCCGGGCGATCATCTGGCGGACCTGTTCCTGCAAGGACGTGGGATAAGCCTGAAGGTATTTCAGCACAGTCATGACAGGCCTTACGTACACCGAAAAAGAAACCAGTGTAGCGAATTCAGGCGGACAACGCGCTCCAGTCAAACGCCGAGCCGAAGCTGGTGGCGTCCTTGGCCGTCAGCGGCCGGGCCACCAGGAAGCCCTGGACCATCGGGCAACCATTGGCCTTGAGCCACTGCCATTGCTCCACGGTTTCCACGCCCTCGGCGATCACCAGCAGACCAAATTCCTTGCACAGGTCGATCACGGTGCGGGCCAGGGCCGCATCCCGTGGTGAGTCGAGGATCTTGGCGATCAACTGTCGGTCGAGCTTGAGCGTGTCCAACTCGAGGTCACGCAGGTGGTTCAGCGAACAGTGTCCCGAACCGAAATCATCCAGGGCCACGCGCACGCCCTGGGCACGAATCCGCCGCAGTTGCTTGCGCGAAGCCTCGTAGTCCTGCATCAGCGCCGCCTCCGTCACCTCGACCTCCAGCTGGTGCGCCCGCAGGTCATGGCGCTCCAGCACCTCCTGCAACTCGTCCGCCAGGTTCGGCATACAGAACTGTGTGGCGCTCAGGCTGACGCTCAGCACCAGGTCATCGGCAAACACGCCACTCCAGGCATGCCGCTGAGTGGCCGCCTGGCGATAGATCCAACTGCCCAGCCGGCTGATCAGCCGTACTTCTTCCAATAAAGGCAGGAACAACCCCGGCGGCACATCACCGACACTCGGATGGTGCCAGCGCAGCAACGCCTCGAACCCGCGCAGGCGGCCATCCTCCAGGGACACCTGGGGCTGGTAGACCATCTTGAATTCCTTGCCCTCGATCGCCGAACGGACACTTTCCTCGAGCATCAGGCGCGAGCGGGCCCGACCATTCATCTCGTGGTCGTAGTAGCGATACTGTTGGCGGCCGGCGCGCTTGGCCTCATACATGGCGATATCCGCCGCCCGCAGCAGGCCGTCGAGGTTGGCCCCGCAATCGGGGTAGGTGGCAATGCCGATGCTGACGCCGAGCGTCATTTCCATGCCGTCGATTTGCTGGCGAATCGAAACCCGCTCGATCAACCGCTCGGCGATTTTCGCCGCCTGCTCCGCGTGCTCCAGATTGAGCAGGGTGGTGAACTCATCACCGCCCATGCGCGCAAGAATATCGAAGGGATTGAGGCAGGACTTCAACTGTTCCGAGACCCAGCGCAGCACCCGGTCGCCGGCTTCGTGCCCCAGGGAATCGTTGACCCGTTTGAAGCCGTCGAGATCCAGGTACATCAGCACCAGGGACTTTTCCGCGCTGTCGCTGCGGCGCAGGGTATTTTCCGCCGTCTGGTAGAACCCCCGGCGGTTGAGCAAGCCGGTCAACGGGTCGGTGACCGCCTGGAACTCCAGTTGCTGGTGCAAGTGCCGCACCACCGACATGTCCAGCACCGTCACCACCATGGCCTTCTGGTCGGCGGGCAGCGGCGCGCAGGACAAGGCCACCGGCAGCATCTGGTCCTGGCTGGTGCGCAAATACGCATCATGCAGGCGATAGGTTTCGCCCTTGCGGTACTCCTCGTACAGCAATGAGCTGTGCCAGTTGGGAAAGTGCGGGTTCTGCAGGAAATCCAGGAACGGCTGGCCGGCCAGGGCGTCCAGCGACAGATTGAGCAAGCGCGAAATGGCCGGGTTGGCGAAGCGGATCGTGCCGTCTTCGTTGACCACCAGAATGCCTTCGGCGGCATTCTCCAGCACCGAGGCATTGAACGCCCGCGCGGCTTCCAGATCGCGGCTCAGGCATTGCAGGGCCCGGCGGTTGCGCTGCTGCTCCAGCAACGCCTGGACCTTGGGCCTGAGGATATCGGGGTTGAAGGGCTTGAACAGGTAATCCACCGCGCCACTGGCATAGCCCTTGATCACAGCGTCCGGGGACTGCTCGTTGGCGGTGAGGAAAATAATCGGGGTCAGACGGGTGCGCTGGCTGCCGCGCATCAGGCGGGCCACTTCAAAACCGTCCATCCCGGGCATCTGTACATCCAGCAGCACCAGGTCAATCTCATGCTCAAGCAGCAACGTCAGTGCCTCAATGCCTGAGGCGGCAGTAACCACCTGCCAATCCTGACGTTCCAGCAAGGCACGCATGCTGATCAGATTTTCAGGGTAATCATCGACGACCAGAAGGACGGAACTACCATCACCGGGTATCTGTTGCACGCAATCCATGCTGCTTCTCTTGTTCGGGGAACTCCACCGGAAATCTAGGAAACCGGGCTAAACCTAAGGACTACTCTAGACCGGGATTGTGCAAAGCGTAGTGAGCAATAGGCCATCATCCAGACATGGCCACAATCTCCCGACTAACGGTCGTTTATCACCTTCAGGACGCGGCCCGGAAAACGCCTCGGGCCTGCAAGACCGCGTCATACCACGGTGACGACCGTTAATACGGCCGGTCAGTGTTATGAGGTCCTATATTCCGCAATTGGTTCAATTTCGTAGATTTCGTCGAAACGCACCGTATTGTATAAGCCGAATTCGCCGTGATAGGTCAGTGTTCGGTGCGTCCAGTCGATGCTGCACAGCTCGCCGCGCTCGGACTCCACCGTCCCGCCGTGCAGCCTGCCGCGCAGGTTGATCTTTTGTTTGCGCTTGAAGTACTTCAGATATTCAGGCTCGTTCTGTGCTTCCTCTTCGTCCATAGTGAGACCCTTTTTTTGTTAGCGATGGAACGTTCATCGTGGGAAGTCGCCCTGTGAAAAACAACTGTCATAAATAACAGGTGTTTATATCGCTTCTTAATAAAAGCCCAACACGATCCTTCTATAGCGGGCCGCGCTGGCCGGTTTCGTCGACGGATTGGCGTCAACCGTTCGCCGGTTCGGCGTTAACAAACTATTCTTCAGCCGTTATAAAGGACGCCGAAAGCGCGGCCCCAAGCGGTTTGTCTGAATTTTCCCAGGCTGAATCGCGGCCCGCGCGTAAACGGCTTACAAGGAAGGAACAGACATGATCGACCTGACCACCTGGAACCTCAGCGTTCCCGTCGGTACCCCGCCGGCGACGATCGATACGCCCAAGCTGGTGCAGGGCTTCAAGGATCAGTACTTTCACTCCGACAGCGGCACCTTGTTCTTCTGGTCGCCGGTCACCGGTTCCAAGACCGAAAACGCCATCTACCCGCGCAGCGAATTGCGCGAGACCTGGCCCGATGGCCGGCTGCGCAACTGGCTATATGGCGAGTCCAACAACTACCTGCGCGCAACCCTGGCGGTGAACCAGGTGCCTTCGTCGGGCAAGATCGTCATCGGCCAGATCCATGCGTACAACAGCACCCAGCCGATGCTCAAGGTCGAGTACCAGTACAAGGACAGCCGCAAGAGCGGGATCATCGTGGTCAAGATCCGCAACCACCCCGACGACAAGGAAAGCCGGGTGATCGAGATTGCCGATAATGTGCCGTTGGATAAAGCCTTCACTTATGTGATTCACCTGAGTCGCGGCGGTTATCTGAGCGTGCAGGCCGCCGATGCGTCCTGGTACACCCAGATCAGCAGCACCTGGCGCGGAAAGCCGCTGTATTTCAAGGCCGGGGTCTATGTGCAGGACAATACCGGCTATACCAGCGAGGGCGGCATGGTGACCTTCTACAAGTTGGATATTGATCATGTGAAGGGGTGATATTACCGCCGCTTCTTAAAGAGAGCTTTTATGCATTGAGGCGCTCTTCCCTATTCGGAAACCGTCTATAAACCTGTCAGTTCTGACAGTAGACCGGTTTGCAAAACCTGACCAACATGCTCGATAGCGGACCCTCCGGCGCGTGTTTTTTACCTGGCATTCTGGCCTGCAAGGCAAAACCTCGGAAAGCGCCTTCATCCGGAGAGCGCCAGACTCCCACTGCGCAACGTTCGAAGAGAATGATCATGAAAAGAAAATCGACGCCTCATCAGAGTGAGCCCTCTGAACAAAAAAACCGGGGTGCTCCTGGTTCGCCGGTAAGAATCGAAGCCGGCCTCTATAAAATCTATACGGCTCTGCCTTCAACACCTCGGAAGCTGGTTGAGATGTCTCTAACCCAAAATAGTGACCTATCTTACAACGTGGAATTATTTAGGGACAATAATGAAGCCCAATCAAAGTGGCAAATTCATCTCAGCGCCCAAGGCGATCTGGAGTGCCTGCTGATTAATTCAAAAATCTTCCGAGCGCTAGAGGCCAAAGGCGGAAATGTCATTGCTTCAATTATTCCAGCCAGCGATTCTAAACCAGGTCATGGATGGTTTTTCAAGAGCGCAGGTAGAGAGGGCGGCATTGATCTTTTCTATATAGAAAACAGACATACCGGTAATGTTATGGATGTGAAAGAGTCCAACACCGCGGACGGTGCCGATATTATCGAATTCAATTATGTCGGAACGACAAACCAGAAATTTATACTGGAAAAAATATGAGCTCTTCAAAGCAGCCGTAAAATCACATGCATGGTAAAGACTGTTGGTGAGCGGATACCCGGATAACAGGGTGAAGCCCCACGAGCGCTGGCAAGCTCATTCCTTTCACCCCCTCTGAAATAGTGAAAATTTGTGGCGAGCGGGCTTGAGGACCGACACGACTATTAGTGCCCCAGCTGTTGAGGCCCGTACCCGCGCGATACATAACCTGGGATGACCTGTCAGAATTTTACGCTGTCATTTGCAGGGCATTTCCTAGAAAATCGTAATCGCCCCTGAGCGGCTTGCGCCTTTGAATTCTTCGCGTCTAGTCTTCGTTCACCACTGCTTATCAGTGGTCGGATGTGGAAGTCCGGAAGTGATTTCAACGGCGCACAAATGCTCCTCTTTAATGGTGGCTGTGCGCGGGGCGCCTTCGGGTGCGCCGGGTCTTTTCCGTTGAGATCCCCCGGTCTTCCACACCTGCGCACAGCTGCCACCCTCTCGTGTGGAAGCGAGACTGGCAGCTTTTTCAATCTTGGTATCTCAACGGATAACGACCATGAAAAAGCTCGTCCCCGATCCACCCATCAACTACACCCGCCAACGCATCACCGCAATCCTCAAGGAAACCAACGAGGCCTTGCTGCAAGTGGTGCGCGACAGTAAGCGTCACCTGCTAGAAGACCTGCCCTCCACCGGCCTGAAGGCTTTCGGCTGTCTCGACGGGGAAAATCACCCACTGTTTGCCGTGCGTCCCGGTATCACTGCCGAAGAAGCGTTGCGGCATGTTTCGCTGTTGCTGATTGGGGCGGAAGAAATCTCCGATGAAATCACCGAGGCCAGCGGCATTGAACGCGGCCTGATCGGTTCCATGGTCCGCTCCGTGGAAATGGCCCGGGCGGTGGTGGATGCACTACTGGAAGGCGCGGCCATACGGCCGGCGTAAACGCGGAGAGCCACGAGGAAGGCGGCGGATAATCAATCATTCCGCCGCCCTTTTATATCAGGCTTGAGCTTATCGCTCGCAGCCTTGCCCAGCATGTCGACTAAGGCTTGGCCTGACCTTTGGGTGGTAGCGTGGCCTCAGCCGCGCCCTTGAAACCGGGTTTCACCTCCGGCGCGAGCGTAGCCTTAGCCGGACCTTTAAAACCCACCTCTGCTTTTTTTACCTTCTTGCCTTTTGAGCTCATGACCGTACACTCCCTTACAGTAAATGAACCCTGAAAGTGCCGGACTCGAACTCCTCTGACTACTGTCAGAACTGACAGTTTTTTATATTATTTTCGACTTCCTCATATTCTGTAAGCTTCCATAAAGTCGCTCCCCATTGCCAAATAGCAAACTGACATCCTCACCTCTTAGAACCCCTCTTTATGCTTTAAGGCGCTATTCACTATTCGGAAACCGTCTATAAAACTGTCAGCATTGACAGTAGACCGACTTGCAGACCACAGGTAACACTTTCCACACCTACTATTAGCGACCTGTAGAGGTGGATATGAAATGGGCCTTGGTCATGGAGTCCAGTGTTCACGGTTTTTACGTGAGTGAAATAATGGAATCGGAAGGCAAACCAGACTATCACCCCACCCACCTTCGGGGCTGGCGCTGGATCGCCGTCAATCAGGATGAAGAAGTGCGCGTGGGAGACATCTGGCACGGTCAGTCTTTCCACCCTCCGGAGGTCGGACAGGAGAAGGATCACAGCAGTCTGAAATAAATTCACCAGCCGCAGTCAACGCACGGGTTTACGTTTGAGGCGTGGCGGCACCGAGTTATGTTGCGCCGTCATCCGCCCGATATCCCATTGCGCCGCCATACCCTGGAACAACTCAGTGTCAATGCGCGATCGATGGGTCGTCAGCGCTGTACTCATCGCCTCGCTGATTCGCTCTATGATCAATTCGGGCTTATCGACAGCGCAGTGTTTACGTCCGAAATCAATCAGTTGCTGACGGTCCGGGTAGGCCTTGGACTTGTTCATTTTGATCGCCAAAGTACGATCCACCAACGCCTGACCGGACTTGGGGTTGTAGTGCTCATAAACAGTGGTGGTCGTCACATCGAACACCGGCGCCAATCGCACCGTTTCAGGCCGAGCCGGGGTGACATAGATCACACCAAAGTTCTTCAAGTGCGCGTCGCCATTACGCACCATCACCGAGAGGCAGACCGATGAGAACAATGCCTCAAGTGCACGTACCGGATCTCCCTTACGACACACCTGCCCCACCACCGCCGCCAGGGTTTCGTAGCTTTGGGAGTATTTATAGTTGTCATGAGGGTCTTTATTGAGCCCTAACAGCACGGCCATATCTTCAAAACCCAGGTGCCCTTCGGGCGTCAGGTCAAAGCGTTCCATGACAAATAACTCGCCATTGTCTGAAAGCCAGAACGGCGGAACCTCCAGACCTGCGAGGCGTGCAGCCTCCATGCAGAGAAACTCGTTCTGGGCCAGGTGTGCGTATTCATCGGCCCCCGACTTCACTATCAGATCAGAACTGAGCAGCGTCTTACGATCACCCTTGAGCTTGTCCAGATCGGGCACCAGCACCTTGGGCTGCACCCCGGAAACACCGGATTCGAAATAAGTATCCACAAGGAACTCGAAAACATCCTGGGAGGTGTCAGCGGTCAGTATTTCATGCAGGCCGACCTGTGCCGACACAGGAGCTGAGACTTCAACAGGATTACGGTAGGTGAGACGTCCGATCTGGTTGCCGCCGATCACCGAGAGCAAACGCATCTCATCCATTTGCATATGCTTGGCCATGCGACGCTTGATCTGATCAGCCAGGTAACCTTCCGGCACGTTCATGTCGAAGATGGGGTGCAGGACGTTGGCCACTGCAGGTGTCGGGTCATACGGCATGACCAGCGAGACCTCCGTGGCAGCTTCGGCGGACGCATAGGCAAACGAGAACTGCGAGCCCTTCGACAACTCCCCGGAAAGCCCTTGAGGCACAATCACTTCCAGCCGTTTGACCCTACTCATCGTACTCAACCAGTTCCGCAAGAGACTTGAGATCAATGCGCTCATCGACCAGATCAAGTGCCATACCCAGGGCTGCAATCACCCGGAACAAGGTATAGACCTCCACATTCTCGCCGGCCTCAAGATCAATGATGGTTTTACGGTTGCAGTGGGCCCTCTCCGCAAGCTGGGCTTGGCTGTAACCTTTCGCACGCCGCAAGAGACGTACTCTTTCGCCGAGAGCAACTGGATTGAGGATTAGCATTTTGTAACCTATAGTGGACTTTTTTCGCTAAAAAATCGATTATGTCCGTTATAGCGGACACTTCCAAGCACCTTACGTCAGAAACAACGATCAACGTGGTCAAAAAACGAACAATAAAAAACCGTCTTTCGACGGTTTTTTATAACACCCAGTGGTCTTAGTTGACCTTGGCGTTCAACTCACCTTTCAGGTAACGCTGGAACATCGCTTCCAGGGAGATCGGCTTGATCTTCGAAGCGTTGCCGGCGGTGCCGAAGGCTTCGTAACGGGCGATACACACGTCACGCATGGCGGTCACGGTGGCGCCGAAGAATTTGCGCGGGTCGAACTCGCTCGGGTTGGTGGCCATCAGGCGACGCATCGCACCGGTGGACGCCAGGCGCAGGTCGGTGTCGATATTGACCTTGCGCACGCCGTGCTTGATACCTTCGACGATTTCTTCAACCGGGACGCCGTAGGTTTCCTTGATGTCGCCACCGTACTGGTTGATGATCGCCAGCCACTCTTGCGGCACCGAAGAGGACCCGTGCATCACCAGGTGGGTGTTGGGGATGCGCTTGTGGATTTCCTTGATGCGGTCGATCGCCAGCACGTCACCGGTAGGCGGCTTGGTGAACTTGTAGGCGCCGTGGCTGGTGCCGATGGCGATGGCCAGGGCGTCGACCTGGGTCTTCTTGACGAAGTCCGCGGCTTCTTCCGGGTCGGTCAGCATCTGGCTGTGATCAAGCACGCCTTCGGCGCCGATACCGTCTTCTTCACCGGCCATGCCGGTTTCCAGCGAACCCAGGCAACCCAGCTCGCCTTCAACCGAAACACCACAGGCGTGGGCCATGGCCACGGTCTGTTGGGTCACGCGGACGTTGTAGTCGTAGTCAGTCGGAGTCTTGCCGTCTTCGCCCAGGGAACCGTCCATCATCACCGAGCTGAAGCCCAGCTGGATGGAACGCTGGCAGACGTCCGGGCTGGTGCCGTGGTCCTGGTGCATGCACACCGGGATATGCGGGAATTCTTCGATGGCGGCCAGGATCAGGTGACGCAGGAACGGGGCACCGGCGTATTTGCGGGCACCGGCCGAAGCCTGGACGATCACCGGGGAGTCAGTCTTGTCAGCGGCTTCCATGATGGCGCGCATCTGCTCAAGGTTGTTGACGTTGAAGGCTGGAACGCCGTAGCCGTATTCGGCTGCGTGGTCCAACATCTGGCGCATGCTGATAAGTGCCATTGTGTGTGTCTCTCCCGGTCGAGGGTCGTTAATCGTGCAAGCCTGCCGGAGCGGCGGCTGCTATTCAAGTCATTGCAGATCAGGGGTCAGCCCGGCCTGCGGATTCAGTGTCAAACGCCGGCCCCTTGTAGGAGCGAGCTTGCTCGCGATGGTGGTTCAGGCACCGCGGGGTATCAGGTACCCCGAGTTATCGTTAACGTCCATCGCGAGCAAGCTCGCTCCTACAGGGGACCGCGCTCGGCCGTTATTGCGCCTTGCAGGCCCGGCCGATCAAATCGTTGGTGGCAACCCAGTAAACCAGGCCTTCCTCACCTTTTTTGTGAAACGCCAAAACGTTATCGCTGTACAGCACACCGCTGTCGACGGCACCAACCTCAGGCTTGAGGCGATACACCTGGTCACCGCTGGCCAAGCGCACATCCACCGCCTGCTGCGTCGTGTCGACATAACGCCAGAGCACTTCGGCGTGGCTGTCACAGGTCCAGTGCGTCCAGTTGTCCGCCGGAGCCGACGCCTGGTTGAAGGTGGCATTGAAAGCCGCGCAACCACTCAGTGCTGCCAGTGAAACAAGGGCGATAAAGCCTTTCATGCCGGTTCCTCGACTGGCGACCCCTGGCCGCCAGCACTGCACGTAGTGAATCTGACCCGTCAGGGACAACACCGTTCCCGGGTCCCGGACGATGCGTCGTATTCGGGACTCAGGCCTTGGCGCGCGCTTCCAGCACTTCCACGGCCGGCAGTACCTTGCCCTCGACGAACTCGAGGAACGCACCACCACCAGTGGAGATGTAGGAGATATCCTTGGCAACACCGTATTTGTCGATGGCCGCCAGGGTGTCGCCACCACCGGCAATGGAAAACGCCGAGCTGTCGGCGATGGCCTGGGCCAGGACCTTGGTGCCGTTGCCGAACTGGTCGAATTCGAACACGCCGACCGGACCGTTCCAGAGGATGGTCTTCGACGACTTCAGCAGTTCGGCGAAGTGCGCGGCGGTTTGCGGGCCGATATCCAGGATCATGTCGTCAGCGGCCACGTCGGCGATCAGCTTCACGGTCGCCACGGCGCTCTCGGCGAACTCCTTGGCCACGACCACGTCCACCGGCAGCGGCACGCTGACCTTGGCGGCAATGGCGCGGGCGGTGTCGAGCAGGTCCGGCTCGTAGAGGGACTTGCCCACTGGATGACCGGCTGCGGCCAGGAAAGTGTTGGCGATGCCACCACCGACGATCAGCTGGTTGCAGATCTGGCTCAGGCTGTTGAGCACGTCGAGTTTGGTCGAGACCTTGGAACCGGCGACGATGGCAGCCATCGGCTGGGCCGGGGCGCCCAGGGCCTTGCCCAGGGCATCCAGTTCAGCCGCCAACAGCGGACCAGCAGCGGCCACCTTGGCGAACTTGGCCACGCCGTGGGTCGAACCCTCGGCGCGGTGCGCGGTGCCAAAGGCGTCCATCACAAACACGTCGCACAGGGCGGCGTATTGCTGGGCCAGCTCGTCGCTGTTCTTTTTCTCGCCCTTGTTGAAGCGCACGTTTTCGAACAGCACGATATCGCCGGCCTTGACCTCGACACCGTTCAGGTAGTCGGTCACCAGCGGCACGTCACGGCCCAGGGCCTTGCTCAGGTAGTCGGCGACCGGCTTGAGGCTGTTCTCGGCCGAGAACTCGCCTTCGGTCGGACGGCCCAGGTGCGAGCAGATCATGACCGCCGCGCCTTTTTCCAGGGCCAGCTTGATGGTCGGCAGCGAAGCCAGGATACGCGCATCGCTGGTGACAACACCGTCCTTGACGGGGACGTTGAGGTCTTCGCGGATCAGTACGCGCTTACCTTGCAGATCGAGGTCGGTCATCTTCAACACGGTCATGGTCGCAATCTCTGGTTTACGGTTGTTGGTGGACAACGTGCAGGTAATGTTCTGCAACGTCGATCATTCGGTTGGCAAAACCCCATTCGTTGTCGAACCAGGCCAGCACGTTGACCAGCCTCGGGCCGGAAACGCGGGTCTGACTCGCATCGACAATCGCCGAATGAGGGTCATGGTTGAAATCACAGCTGGCGTGGGGCAGCTCGGTATAGGCCAGAAGCCCCTTGAGCGGGCCGCTGGTGGCGGCCTCGCGCAGGATCCGGTTGACCTCCACGGCATCGGTGTCGCTGACGGTCTGCATCGTGATGTCGAGGCAGGACACGTTCACCGTCGGCACCCGTACGGCTTTGGCCTGGATTCGCCCGGCAAGTTCCGGCAGCAGGCGTTCGATGCCTCGCGCCAGACCGGTGGACACCGGGATCACCGACTGGAACGCCGAGCGCGTCCGGCGCAGGTCTTCGGCGTGGTAGGCGTCGATCACCGGCTGGTCGTTCATCGCCGAGTGAATGGTGGTGATGGACACGTATTCCAGGCCGATGGCCTGGTCCAGCAGGCGCAGCAGCGGCACGCCGCAGTTGGTGGTGCAGGAGGCGTTGGAGACCAGACGCTCGCCGCCGGTCAGGCAGTCCTGGTTGACGCCGTAGACGATGGTGGCGTCGACATCGGTCTCGCTGGCCATCGGCTGGGAGAACAACACCCGGGGGGCGCCGGCGGCGAGGAAGCGCTCGCCGTCCTCGCGGGTGTGGTAGGCGCCGGAGCATTCCAGCACCAGGTCGACGTCGAGCGCGGCCCAGTCGATGTGTTCGGGGGTGGCACAGCGGAAAACTTTCACGCAGTGACCATTGATATGCAGACAATCGTCCTCGACCCGCACTTCGCCAGGAAAGCGGCCGTGGGTGGAGTCGAAACGTGTCAGGTATTCGAGACTGGCCATGTCGGCCAGATCGTTGAGGGCAACGATTTCAAAACCGGCCCGATCCCCTCGCTCGAACAGCGCACGCAGGACACAACGACCGATACGGCCATAGCCGTTGAGTGCAACTCTGTAAGGACGCGGTTGGGGCATGGGGATCTCGCCGAGGCTTGAATATCAAGCAGCCCGTGCCGAAGCAGGGGTTTTGTGGGAACGGGCTTGCCTGTGAGTCAGAGGGTGAGGCGGTGTCTGTGAGGACGCTTTCGCGGGCAAGCCCTGCTCCTACAGTGTTGTGTCGTACACAGATGTTGTGTTCGACGGCGAACTGTAGGAGCAGGGCTTGCCCGCGAAGAGGCCGGAGCAGACAACCCCACTCTCGAACTTAGTCTTCCAGCAGTTCTTCAGCCTGACCCAGGATATTTTCCAGGGTGAAGCCGAACTCTTCGAACAAGGCTGGCGCAGGTGCCGACTCACCGTAGGTGGTCATGCCGATCACACGACCTTCCAGGCCCACGTACTTGTACCAGTAGTCGGCATGGGCGGCTTCGATGGCGATACGCGCACCGATCTGCAGCGGCAGCACCTCCTGCTTGTAGCTGGCATCCTGGGCATCGAAAATGCTGGTACACGGCATCGACACCACACGAACCTTGCGGCCCTGCTCGGTCAGCTTGTCGAACGCCTGCACCGCCAGGCCCACTTCCGAACCGGTCGCGATCAGGATCAGTTCAGGCTCGCCCGCACAATCCTTCAACACATAACCACCACGGCTGATGTTGTCGATCTGCACGGCATCGCGGGTCTGGTGCTGCAGGTTCTGCCGGGAGAAGATCAGCGCCGAAGGACCGTCCTTGCGCTCCAGGGCGTTTTTCCAGGCCACGGCGGATTCCACCGCGTCGGCCGGACGCCAGGTGTCGAGGTTCGGCGTGCAACGCAGGCTCGCCAGTTGCTCGATCGGCTGGTGGGTCGGACCGTCTTCGCCCAGACCGATGGAGTCGTGGGTGTAGACATGGATCACACGCTTCTTCATCAGCGCAGACATACGCACGGCGTTGCGGGCGTATTCCATGAACATCAGGAAGGTCGCGCCGTAAGGCAGCAGGCCGCCGTGCAGGGTCACGCCGTTCATGATCGCGGTCATGCCGAATTCACGCACGCCGTAGTACATGTAGTTGCCGCTGGCATCTTCAGCGCTGACGCCCTTGCAACCTTTCCACAGGGTCAGGTTGGAACCGGCCAGGTCGGCCGAACCGCCCAGCAGCTCAGGCAGCAACGGGCCGAAAGCGTTCAGGGTGTTCTGGCTGGCTTTACGGCTGGCGATGGTTTCGCCCTTGGCCGCGACTTCGGCGATATAGGCCGAGGCTTTTTCGGAGAAGTCAGCCGGCAACTCGCCGCTCAGGCGACGGACCAGTTCATTGGCTTCGACCGGGAAGGCAGCGGAGTAGGCCGCGAAACGCTGGTCCCACTCGGCTTCGACAGCACGGCCGGCTTCCTTGGCGTCCCACTCGGCATAGATGTCGGCCGGGATTTCGAACGGGCCGTGGTTCCACTTCAGCGCCGCGCGGGTCAGGGCGATTTCCGCGTCACCCAGTGGGGCGCCGTGGCAGTCTTCCTTGCCTTGCTTGTTCGGCGAACCGAAGCCGATGGTGGTCTTGCAGCAGATCAGGGTCGGACGGTCGCTTTTGCGCGCGGTCTCGATGGCGGTCTTGATCTCTTCCGGATCGTGGCCGTCGACGTTGCGGATCACCTGCCAGTTGTAGGCTTCGAAACGCTTCGGGGTGTCGTCGGTGAACCAGCCTTCGACTTCGCCGTCGATGGAGATGCCGTTGTCGTCATAGAAGGCGATCAGCTTGCCCAGGTCCAGGGTACCGGCCAGGGAAGCGACTTCGTGGGAAATGCCTTCCATCATGCAGCCATCACCGAGGAACACATAGGTGTGGTGGTCGACGATGTTGTGGCCGGGACGGTTGAACTGCGCCGCCAGGACTTTTTCCGCCAGGGCGAAGCCCACGGCGTTGGCCAGGCCTTGGCCGAGCGGACCGGTGGTGGTTTCCACACCCGGGGTGTAGCCGTATTCCGGGTGACCCGGGGTGCGGCTGTGCAGTTGGCGGAAGTTCTTCAGGTCGTCGATCGACAGGTCGTAGCCGGTCAGGTGCAGCAACGAGTAGATCAGCATCGAGCCATGGCCGTTGGACAGCACGAAGCGGTCACGGTCGGCGAACGACGGGTTGCTCGGGTTGTGCTTCAGGTAATCACGCCACAGTACTTCGGCAATATCCGCCATACCCATGGGGGCACCGGGATGGCCGCTGTTGGCTTTTTGCACGGCATCCATGCTGAGGGCACGAATGGCGTTGGCACGCTCACGACGGCTGGGCATCGCTGATCTCCTGGGAATGCTGAATTGAAAGTGAATAAAACGAAACGGAAAAAAGGCGAGCATTTTCCCTCAGGGACCGCCAAGGGGCAATGACAGATAGTCGCTGCGGGGCGTTTTTCCTGCGGATAGTTGCGCATTCCTTCGGTGAAACCTTTCCGCTGTCGGTCTGTAGAGGGCCACGAAGGCCTGAAAGTGCCATCCATCACCCAATATCAAAACTTTTTGATATTGATCTTGCTAGGCGACCGAGGGGTCACTAGACTGCTGGCCTTATGAATTTACCTGTGTCCGCGATTCGTCATGACGCCAGCGACGACCTGTCCGCCCTGTGCAAGGCCGGCGGCGATCCGTTGCGCCTGAACGTCCTGCGGGCCTTGGCCAACGATTCGTTCGGCGTGCTGGAGCTGGCGCAGATCTTCGGCATCGGCCAATCCGGCATGAGTCATCACCTGAAGGTACTGGCCCAGGCCGACCTGGTGGCGACCCGTCGTGAAGGCAATGCGATTTTCTACCGCCGCGCCCTGCCCCACACCGAACGTCTGGGTGGCAAGCTGCATGCGGCGCTGCTGGAGGAAGTCGACGCGCTCGACTTGCCCGACGACGTACAAGCCCGCATCGGCCTGGTCCACGGCCAGCGCGCCGCCGCCAGCCAGGACTTTTTCGCCCGGGTGGCGGAGAAATTCCGCGCCCAGCAAGACTTGATCGCCGGCCTGCCGCAGTACCGCGAAAGCGTGCTGGCGCTGCTCGACAAGCTGAGCTTCGGCCCCCAGGCCACGGCCCTGGAAGTCGGCCCCGGCGACGGCGCTTTCCTGCCGGAACTGGCGCGGCGCTTCCAGCAGGTCACGGCGCTGGACAACAGCCCGGCGATGCTCGAACTGGCCCGCCAACTGTGTGAGCGTGAAGCCCTGGCTAATGTCAGCCTGCATCTGGCCGATGCCCTGCAAGATATCCGGTTGCAGGCCGATTGCGTGGTGCTGAACATGGTGTTGCACCACTTCGCCGCGCCGGCCGAGGCCCTCAAGCAGATGGCCGGCCTGCTGCAACCTGGCGGTAGTTTGTTAGTGACAGAATTGTGTAGCCACAACCAGAGCTGGGCCAGGGAGGCCTGCGGTGATCTCTGGTTGGGGTTCGAACAGGACGATCTGGCCCGTTGGGCCATCGCTGCAGGGCTCGTGCCCGAGGACAGCCTCTATGTAGGCTTACGTAATGGTTTCCAGATTCAGGTTCGCCATTTTCAGCGACCGGCTGGCACCACTGACCATCGGTAACTCAGGAAAACCATCGATATGAGCGAATATTCCGTTTTCACCTCCGAGTCCGTGTCCGAAGGGCATCCGGACAAAATCGCCGACCAGATCTCCGATGCGGTGCTGGACGCCATCATTGCGGAAGACAAGTTCGCCCGTGTCGCGTGCGAAACCCTGGTGAAAACCGGCGTGGCAATCATCGCCGGCGAAGTGACCACTTCGGCCTGGGTCGACCTCGAAGACATCGTCCGTAACGTGATCCTCGACATCGGCTACAACAGCTCCGATGTCGGCTTCGACGGCGCCACCTGCGGCGTGATGAACATCATCGGCAAGCAGTCCGTGGACATCGCCCAGGGCGTTGACCGCAGCAAGCCGGAAGACCAGGGTGCCGGCGACCAGGGCCTGATGTTCGGCTACGCCAGCAACGAAACCGCGGAGCTGATGCCCGCGCCGATCGCCTTCTCCCACCAACTGGTTCAGCGCCAGGCCGAAGCCCGTAAATCCGGCCTGCTGCCTTGGCTGCGCCCGGACGCCAAGTCGCAAGTGACGTGCCGTTACGAAGGCGGCAAGGTGGTCGGCATCGACGCCATCGTGCTGTCGACCCAGCACAACCCGGAGGTCTCCTACAAAGACCTGCGCGAAGGCGTGATGGAGCTGATCGTCAAGCACGTGCTGCCTGCCGAACTGTTGACCAAGGACACCCAGTTCCACATCAACCCGACCGGTAACTTCATCATCGGTGGCCCGGTGGGCGACTGCGGCCTGACCGGTCGCAAGATCATCGTCGACAGCTACGGCGGCATGGCCCGTCACGGCGGTGGTGCGTTCTCCGGCAAGGATCCATCCAAGGTTGACCGTTCCGCCGCCTACGCCGGTCGTTATGTAGCCAAGAACATCGTCGCCGCCGGCCTGGCCGATCGCTGCGAAATCCAGGTGTCCTACGCCATCGGCGTCGCGCAACCGACCTCGATCTCGTTGAACACCTTCGGCACCGGCAAGATCGGCGATGACAAGATCATCAAGCTGGTTCGCGAAATCTTCGACCTGCGCCCATACGCCATCACCACCATGCTCGACCTGCTGCACCCGATGTACCAGGAAACCGCGGCCTACGGCCACTTCGGTCGCACCCCGGAGCAGAAGACCGTCGGCGACGACACCTTCACCACCTTCACCTGGGAAAAGACCGACCGCGTAGACGCGCTGCGAGCGGCTGCCGGCCTGTAATGTAGCCTGCGTCACAAAAGCCCTCCATGGCCGGCCATGGGGGGCTTTTTCATGCCCGTCGAAACTTGCGCGTCGACGCATGCCTCCCTAAAATCCCGCCCCCTCTCGAACCCTTTTCCCACTTGGATATTGCACGGCGCCCGTTCGAGACTCCCTTTAGCGCCGTCAATCGAACATTGAGGTTTGCCATGCGTCTCTCCGCACTCGCCCCCGCCGCCATCCTGCTCGGCCTGTTTTCCCTGTCCGCCCAGGCCGCCGATCTGAGCACCCTGGCCGGTGGCCTGACATCCCAGCTGGGCGGTACCGCCGCAACGCCGCCGGCCACTACCGCCGCCGGCGCAGGCCCTTGCAACAAGCAGATCCAGGACCTGCAGGCGAAGATCGATAGCGCCAAGGCCAAGGGCGACGACCTGAAGGTCAGCGGCCTGCAAATGGCCATGGACCAGGCGTCCAAGGGCTGCACCAAGCTCAACGGCCAGGCGGCCGCGGCGCCACAACCGGCGGCGGCTCCCGCTGCCGCCCAGGACCCCAAGGCCCAGGCCATGGATACTGGCATGAAGGCACTGGGCGGTCTGCTCAAGTAAGCCGACACACGCAGTAAAACAGCCCCGCCTCGCGCGGGGCTTTTTTATGCGCGGGGTGATCTAGGCTTGGGTTTTAGTCCGAGCAAGGATGCTCACGATGCGCTTCTTCAGTGGTTTTCTGTTGTTGGTCTTTTACCTCGCGGCCCAGGCCGACGTTTGCCCGGACTGGCAAGCGGAACGCGCCCGGCGAGAAGTCGACGCCCTGCAAACCCAGTTGGCTGAATGGGACCACAGCTACCATCAACAAGGTCGCTCGCCGGTGGCCGACGAACTCTACGACCAATCCCGGCAGCGACTTGAACAGTGGCGCGGCTGTTTCCGGCTGCCCTCCGCCAAGCCGGACACCCCAGCGGGCGCGGGCGGCCCCGCCCTTCATCCAACCGCCCATACCGGCCTCGACAAACTGCCGGACGCCGAAGCCGTCCGGGCCTGGATAAAGGGCCGCGAAGGCCTGTGGATTCAGCCCAAGGTCGATGGCGTGGCGGTGACCCTGGTGTATCGCCAGGGCCGGCTGCATCAGGCCATCAGTCGCGGCAATGGGCTGAGCGGGCAGGACTGGACCGCCTCGGCCCGCAAGATTCCGGCAATCCCCGGCACCTTGCCGGAGGCCCGCGACCTGGTGCTGCAGGGCGAGTTGTACTGGCGCTTGCCGAACCATGTGCAGGCCCGCCAAGGTAGCTTGAATGCCCGTGGCACCGTGGCCGGTTTGATGGCCCGGTACCAGCTCGGCAGCACGGAGGCGGCGGGCATCGGCCTGTTTGTCTGGGACTGGCCGGAAGGGCCGGCGACACAGGAGGAACGGTTGGACGGATTGCAGGCACTGGGCTTCCCGGACAGCAAGACCTACAGCCAGCCTATCGGTGACTTCACGGAAGCCGAACACTGGCGCGATCACTGGTACCACCAGCCATTACCGTTCGCCAGCGACGGAGTGGTTCTGCGCCAGAGTCGACGCCTCGCCGCAAAAAACTGGCAAGCCCAACCCCCCTATTGGAGCGTGGCCTGGAAATACCCCCACGCCCAGGCCTTGGCCCATGTGCGCAAAGTCAGTTTCAATATCGGGCGGACCGGGCGGATTACCCCCATGCTGGAGCTGACGCCGGTGCTACTCGATGACCGGCAGATCAAGCGGGTCAGCCTCGGTTCGCTGCCACGCTGGCAGGCCCTGGATATCCGCCCCGGCGACCAGGTGGCGATCAGCCTCGCCGGCCTGACCATCCCGCGCCTGGACAGCGTGGTCTGGCGCAGCCGCGAACGTGAACCGCTGTCCGTCCCCGACCCTCGGCACTTCCATGCCCTGAGCTGCTGGCAATATGGCCCGGGATGCGAAAGCCAGTTTCTTGCCCGCCTGCGCTGGCTGAGCGGCAAGCAGGGGCTGGACCTGCCGCACCTGGGCGGCGGCACCTGGGAAAAGCTGCTGGCGAGCGGGCACATCCATCGACTGCTCGATTGGTTGACACTGGAGGAGGAAGAGCTTGCTACCATTGCCGGCTTCGGCCCGCGCAGCCGCGCGCGATGGCTGGAAACCGTGCAACTGGCCCGACAACGGCCATTCGAGCGCTGGCTCAAGGCGCTGGGGCTGCCTCCTAGTGCAACGGCACCGCTGGACGAGTCCTGGCCGGTATTGGCAGGCCGTACGACCGAGGCGTGGCAGGCCATACCGGGCGTCGGCGCGGAGCGGGCCCTGCAACTGAGCGCTTTTTTCCGCGACCGGGAAGTGCAGGCCCTGGCCGAATCTTTGCGTAATGCCGGTATCGCGGGATTTTAAGGAGACAATCCCTGTCTATTTCAGATTATTCATACAGACAACACGGCCATCTATTTTCAGAGTGACTGTTTTTCAATCAGTGTTTCAGTCCGGAGTGTTTATGCAATTTTTTCCACCGCTGGCGATTTTTACCTTGTGCAGCGTCCTCGCCGCCCCCTTACTGGCTGCTGAAGAACCCACCGAACTGACCGGTTGCGCGGCCAAGCGCCAGGCCATCAGCAACCAACTCGACATCGCCAAGGCCCAGGGCAACAGCGAGCAACAGACCGGCCTGGAAAAGGCACTGGACGAAGTGACCACCCATTGCACCGATGCCTCGCTGAAAAGAGAGCGGGAAAACAAGGTGCTCGATGCCAAGCACGAAGTCAGCCGCCGTCAGGCCGACCTCGACAAGGCGATGAAAAAGGGTGATCCGGACAAGATCAACAAGCGAAAGGAAAAGCTCGCCGAGTCGCGCAAGGACTTGCAGAACGCACTGGATGAACTGGACAAGTAGGCCACCGGCCCCCTGAAAACACCGCCCCCCCCTGTAGGAGCCGGCTTGCTGGCGATTCAGGCGACGCGGTTTACCAGATCGACCGCGTTATCGTTCATCGCCAGCAAGCCGGCTCCTGCAAGATCACGTTGTCCGTGAATGACCGCGTAGGCGCTGTTGCCCTTTATCGTCCGTCCACCTCAATGATCGCGAAACTCCTTATGACAGGCATCGCAGGCATCCTCGACCTTCTCGACCGCCGGCTTCAGGGTACTGGCCTTGTAAGGCTGGACCTGACTGGCAACCCGCAGCTCCCCGGTCGCCGCTTCCAGCGAGCGCGCCAACTCCTGGAAATGCGCCTGCTTCTGCCAGACCGCGTCCCGGGCGCTGGTATGCTCCGCTTCCTTGACTTGCGGGAAGTGTTTCCACGGCTCGCGGGACAGGCTGTCGAGCTGGTTCGCGCCCTCGACGAAACGCGGCCCGTCAAAAGGAATGCGACCGCGCAGCATGCCGCCCAGGTCTTCGCTGGTCTTGAGCATCTGCTTGAAAATGGCCTTGCGCTGGCCCAAAGGAGAATTCGGGTCGACACCGCCGCACGCACTGAGGGTCAGGCAGGCCAGCAATACAACAGAAAGTCTTTTAAGAGTCATGATGGCTTCAGGTCACGGGAAACGGCGGCCAGTATCCTCGCCTGATCGCCAAAGACCAAGAGCCCGAACCTTTCTTAACCACACTAAATCAGTGGATTTACTGAACAAAGTCTGAACAGGCCATTACCCAAGGAATTCACCGCTGTATGAACACCTCTTTCAAACGACTGGCCGCAAGCCTTTGCGTACTTGCCCTGCTCGCCGGCTGCAAACCCAAGCAACCTCCAACACCTCCAGCCCCGGTGGACACCTACCTCAAGGCCGACTGGCAAGCGCTGCCAACCGTGTCCGACGCCGACCTGCAAGCGGGTTTCACCTCGTGGCGTAGTGCCTGTGCCCGGCTCAAGGCCGATACCAACTGGGGGCCGACCTGTCTGGCGGCCGCCTCCGTGGCCAATACTCCGGCAGCCATTCGCGATTTTCTCCAGCAGAACCTCGAGGTCTACAGCCTGCGCTCCGCGCAGAACAGCGCCGACGGCCTGATCACCGGCTACTACGAGCCCGTCTACCCCGGCAGCCTGACCCAGACCGCCAAGGCCACGGTGCCGGTGTATGGCGTACCGGACGACCTGATCATCGTGCAGCTCGACAGTCTCTACCCCGAACTCAAGGGCAAGCGCCTGCGCGGACGGCTGGAAGGTCGGGTGGTGAAACCCTATGACGATGCGGCGCTGATCGCCACCCAGGGCGTCAAGGCCCCGGTACTGGCCTGGCTGACCGACCCGATGGACCTGCAATTCCTGCAGATCCAGGGCTCGGGCCGGATTCGCCTGGACAACGGCCAGCAGCTGCGGATCGGTTACGCCGACCAGAACGGCTACCCCTACCGCGCCATCGGCCGCTGGCTGGTGGAACAGGGCGAGTTGAAGAAGGAAGACGTCACCATGGGCGCCATCAGCGCCTGGGCCAAGGCCCATCCGACACGTATCCCGCAATTGCTCGGTAGCAATCCCAGCTATGTGTTCTTCGCCCGCAACCCGGACAGTAATGAAGGGCCACGCGGTTCGCTGAACGTGCCGCTGACCGCCGGCTATAGCGTGGCGGTGGATCGCAAGGTGATTCCGCTGGGCAGCTTGTTGTGGTTGTCGACCACCAAGCCGGACGGCAGCGCTCTGGTGCGTCCGGTGGCGGCCCAGGATACCGGCGGCGCGATTGCCGGCGAGGTCCGTGCCGATCTGTTCTGGGGCACCGGCGATGCGGCGGGACAACTGGCCGGGGATATGAAGCAGAAAGGCAATATCTGGATGTTGTGGCCCAAGGGCGTGGCGTTGCCCAAGGCAGCGGATGTCGGTAGCTGATTAGTGCGTAGCCTGTACGGGCCTCTTCGCGGGCAAGCCCTGATGTCGTTCGCTAACTTTGTGTATGACACAACCCTGTAGGAGCAGGGCTTGCCCGCGAAGAGGCCCGTACAGACGCTGCACAACCCAATGACTGAAACGCCCCCTCAGATCGACACGAAAAAGAACGCCGCAATCAAGGCCATCCCGACAAACCACACCAGCGAGCGCAGCATCGCCCAGTCCGCCAGGTAGCAGATGATGTAGAGCAGGCGGCTGGTGATAAACAGCACCGCCAGCACATTGATGGTCACCAGTGACGCCGTGCCGACGAAATGAGCAATGATCACCGCCGCCGCAAAGGCCGGGCTCACCTCGAAGCTGTTCAAATGCGCCGAATGGGCCCGTTTGGCGAAACCTTCAAGACCGGCGAGAAAGGCCCGCGGATCATGGTTCTGGCGCGGACCGAACTTGCCGCCACTGAACTTGGCGATACCGATACACAGGTAAGGCAGGCAAAACGCGATCAATACACACCAGAAAGCAGCGGTCATAACAGGGTCCTTGAAGAGTGCCCAGAGGCGTCGCCGACAACACTAGCGCATAACCGGACAATCCGCAGAAACCGATTCGCCAACGCTGTGCGGCTGTTTATACTGACCGCACCACGCCGCACTTCATGCGCATAGACCTATTCCAATAAATTCCGCTTCTGCCCGATCGCACGTGATCGGGCCAGTGGCATGCGTACGCCCGGCCCCGCTGCCCAGGAGATCACCCGCATGCCACTCGCCTTGCTTGCCCTCGCCGTTGCCGCCTTCGGCATCGGCACTACCGAATTCGTCATCATGGGCCTGCTGCCCGATGTCGCCCGCGACCTTGGCGTCAGCATTCCCAGCGCCGGCCTGCTGATCACCGGCTACGCCCTGGGCGTGGTCTTCGGCGCGCCGATCCTGGCCATCGGCACCGCGAACATGCCGCGCAAGGCCACGCTGCTGGGCATGACCCTGATGTTCATTCTCGGCAATATGCTCTGCGCCCTGGCGCCGAACTACACCACCCTGATGGCCGCACGCGTGGTCACGGCCTTGTGCCATGGCGCCTTCTTCGGCATCGGCTCGGTGGTGGCCGCCGGTTTGGTCGCGCCCAATAAACGGGCCCAGGCCATTGCGATGATGTTCACCGGCCTGACCCTGGCCAATGTGCTCGGCGTACCGCTGGGCACTGCCCTCGGGCAATACGCCGGCTGGCGCTCGACCTTCTGGGCGGTATCGGTGATCGGCGTGATCGCGGCCATTGCGCAGTGGGTCTGGCTGCCGAAACATATCGCCATGGACAAGGCCAACCTGGCCAGCGAGTTCCGCGTACTGGGCAAGACCAATGTGCTGATGGCCCTGGGCATGAGTGTGCTGGCCTCGACCAGCCTGTTCAGTGTCTTCACCTATATCGCGCCGATCCTGCAGGACGTCACCGGTGTCAGCCCCCACGGGGTCACGATCATGCTGCTGTTGTTCGGCGTCGGCCTGACGGCGGGCAGCATGCTCGGCGGGCGCCTGGCCGACAGCCGCCTGCTGCCCTCGCTGGTGGGCATGGCCCTGGCGGTGGTGCTGGTGCTGGCGGCGTTCAGCCAGACCAGCCGCTCGGTCATCCCGGCGGCGATCACCCTGGTGCTGTGGGGGATCTTCGCCTTTGCCCTGTGCCCGATCCTGCAACTGCTGATCATCGACCAGGCCCATGAAGCGCCGAACCTGGGTTCGACCCTGAACCAGAGCGCCTTCAACCTGGGCAACGCCACCGGCGCCTGGCTCGGCGGATTGGTGGTGGGCAGCGGCATCGACCTGGCGGACCTGCCCTGGACCGGGGCATTGAGCGGCTGCGTCACGCTGCTGGCGGCGCTGTTCTTTATCTTCCTGCAACACCGTACTCAGTCCTTGGTCAATACCTCGGCTTAAGCGTCAGCGCCTGTTACGACGGGTCGATATTTCAGCAGATCGCCGGGCTGGCAATCGAGCGCCTGGCAAATGGCCTCAAGGGTCGCCAGGCGAAAGCCCTTGACCTTGCCCTGCTTCAACAACGAAAGGTTCTGTTCGGTGATGCCAATCTGCGCCGCCAGGTCCTTGGACTTGACCTTGCGCATGGCCAGCATCACATCCAGCGTTATTTCAATCGACATCGACACACCCTGCTAGATGAACTGTTGATTTTCACGGGCCATCCGGCAGGCATTGCCCATGATCCGGGCCACCAGCATGACCGCGGCGGCCAGAAACAGGGCCACCAGTTGAGCGGGGCTGAAACCGAGACTCAGCAGGCGCTCTCCCGGTGGCCGCAACAGGGTTATCCACACGCTCATCAGCGGGTACAGCAACACGCTGCACAGCACCCAGAGACCGACACTCTTGCCTACCGCGCCCAGCAGCCCGGCGGTTTCCCGGGAAAAATATTCACCCTGCGCATAGGTCTGGAACAAAGCACGCAACGCTTCCAGCCCACGCGTCAGGACCAGCAACGGAATGCTGCTCAGCAACATGCCGCCAGCCACCTGCCACCAGGGCATTGCGGCGATGTCGACTTCAAGATCCCTGACCAGGGAGGTCAGGTTGAAGTCCAGCCCATGCTCGACAAGCACCGGGAAAAGCCAGCAAGCCACGTTCAACAGCAACATGCTCACCAACAAAACCAAGGTGGCATTCGCCAACCAGCGGCTGTGCCTGATCAAACGATCGTCGTTCATTGAATACTCCTGTCAGTTCTTTGGCCGGATGACCCGGCAAAGAAACTAACAGGGAGTAAAATTATCGCAAAACGATAATTTATTACAAGATAACAGCAAAAAATAGCCTTATGCCACAACCCAACCGATCACGCCTGGGCCGCCTCGTCTTCCTTGAACTGATCCTTCACGTACTTGATCTCGGTCCGCCCGTGGGGCGCTGGCAAGCCATCCTCGCCAAGGTTTACGAAGACCATTTTCTCCACGGTCAGGATGCTTTTGCGGGTGATCTTGTTGCGCACTTCGCAGGTCAGAGTGATGGACGTACGACCGAACTCGGTGGCGGTGATGCCCAGCTCGATGATGTCGCCCTGGCGCGAGGCGCTGACGAAGTTGATCTCGGAGATGTACTTGGTCACGACACGCTGGTTGCCCAATTGGACGATGGCGTAGATCGCCGCTTCCTCGTCGATCCAGCGCAGCAGGCTGCCGCCGAACAGCGTGCCATTGGGATTGAGGTCTTCGGGTTTGACCCACTTGCGGGTGTGGAAATTCATGCATTCTCCTGACCGTCTTGCCGCCGGATGAAAATATCCGACAGGCCTGAGCCCTCATGTTAGAACGCTTGCCCACCGACTCCAACCACCCGCGACCACCAGTCTAAAAATGACCCATTAGCCACAAGGCTGTTTGACAGCTCTTTGCCCTTGGCTATTCTCCGTCCGTGACCTGCTGGAACGGACCCAGCATTCAGCCAACCGGAACTTGGCAACATAGCGCCATCAGACGAACGCGCAGGACGCGCAAGCTCCGCGAGGCCATGGGAGACCAGCATCTCACCATTGACCTACCACCAAGTAAGGACGCTTAAACATGTCTAGAGTTACTGATGTACTTGTCAGCTTTGACACTGAAACCATCCTGAAAAAATACCCCAACCCCAGCCGCAACCCCGATCAGCCGACGCTGATCGACTGGCAACACGTCTACATGATCACCAACCAGGACAACGTGGTCAGCGGCCAGGCCGGTGGCGAACTGGATCTCAAGGCGCAGGTCGGCGACCTGATCCGCTGGCGGGAAACCAGCCTGTCCCTGGGCTTCGAGAAATCGGTGATTTTCTACCGGTTCATCGGCAACGTCGGCGCCAACCTGATCTCGACCCCGACGCCACGCAAGGCAACCGCCTCGTTCGCCCAGCCCAACACCAGCAACCCGGTCATTCCGACCTGTCAGAAAGTCGACAATTACTACTGGTCGTCCGAGACACTGGAGACCGGTCGTGTGACCTACCACTTCAACTTCATGATCGTGGACCGCGACTGCAAACCTTGCGGCTACTTCTCCTGGGATCCATTCATCACCATCCATAACTGAGGCGGCTGTTGCGCTGACGCTTCGTGGCCAACGCGAGGCGTCATCCCTGGCGGCCCGCCACGGCTGACCGCGGCAAGCTGGCCAGGGCGCAGCATCGGCAGACTCAGGGAAGGAGACCTCCATGCCCCAAGACGCATTCGACAGACACCTGCTGTTTGTCCTCGACACCGAAACCCTGCTCGAGAATCATCCCGGTCCCAGTGCCTCGGCTGATTCGCCGACCACGGTCCAGTCCCGCCACCTGTTTATCCAGGGTGCTCGTCCGGAACACTGGCAAGGCCCGGAAGAACAGCCCTTCAGCCTCTCGGCACACCCCGGGGACAGCCTGCATATTCGCTTTGCGCCGATTGCCCTGCGCGGCGAAAACCTGCTTTTTGTGCACGACCTCCAGGTCCTGAACAACAGCATCCTCAGCCCCCCGACGGCGTCCACGCGGTCCGGCGTCAGCCTGGCACGGCCGCGCTTCGACAACCTGCTGGAGATTGAAACAGAAACAGCGGATGACTATTTCTGGGAAAGCCGCCTGAATGCCCATGGTCGTACCGGCCTCGATATCCGCTTTGCCCTGCTTGGGAACGACTGCTCGATCCTCGGCTATTTCTCCATGCCCCTGGAGCTCGACTTTCAGCCCTGACCCCCTGCTGGAAACCTTCAGCGTCGACCCACGGCGGGTCGGCGCGACAAACTGCACGCTAATCACTTGGGCAAGCCGCAAAAGCCGCGTTATAATGCCGGTCGTTTCAAAACGGTCATCTTCCCTTGATACCGTTTTCCCGCCACCTGTCCGAGGGGCGCTGCAGCAGGCTCGACCTGTCAGGCTCGGATGGGGCGTTGTTTGTTCAGGACTCCCTGCACGGACACTAAACGCACAACGGCGCCCATTCGCATACTACGAATGGAGGCTCTTCATGAGCGCTGTCAACACGCCTGCAGATTTCAACGACTACAAAGTCGCCGACATGTCCCTGGCTGCCTGGGGCCGTCGCGAAACCATCATCGCCGAATCTGAAATGCCGGCCCTGATGGGTCTGCGCCGCAAGTACGCCGGCGAGCTGCCGCTCAAAGGCGCCAAGATCATCGGCTGCATCCACATGACCATCCAGACCGCCGTACTGATCGAAACCCTGGTTGTCCTGGGTGCCGAAGTACGCTGGTCGTCCTGCAACATCTTCTCGACCCAGGACCAGGCCGCTGCCGCCATCGCCGCTGCCGGTATCCCGGTGTTCGCCTGGAAAGGCGAAACCGAGCAAGAGTACGAGTGGTGCATCGAGCAGACCATCCTCAAGGACGGTCAGCCTTGGGACGCCAACATGATCCTCGACGACGGCGGCGACCTGACCGAGATCATCCACAAGAAATACCCGGCCATGCTGGACAAAATCCACGGCGTGACCGAAGAAACCACCACTGGCGTGCACCGCCTGCTGGACATGCTGGCCAAGGGCGAGCTGAAAATCCCGGCCATCAACGTCAACGACTCGGTGACCAAGAGCAAGAACGACAACAAGTACGGCTGCCGTCACAGCCTGAACGATGCCATCAAGCGCGGCACCGACCACCTGCTGTCCGGCAAGCAAGCGCTGGTGATCGGCTACGGTGACGTGGGCAAGGGCTCGGCCCAGTCCCTGCGTCAGGAAGGCATGATCGTCAAGGTCTCCGAAGTCGACCCGATCTGCGCCATGCAAGCCTGCATGGACGGTTTCGAAGTGGTTTCGCCGTTCATCAACGGCCTGAACGACGGCACCGCCGCCAGCATCGACGCGGCCCTGCTGGGCAAGATCGACCTGATCGTGACCACCACCGGTAACGTCAACGTCTGCGATGCCAACATGCTCAAGGCCCTGAAAAAGCGCGCCGTGGTCTGCAACATCGGTCACTTCGACAACGAAATCGACACCGCTTTCATGCGCAAGAACTGGGCATGGGAAGAAGTGAAGCCACAGGTGCACAAGATCCATCGCACCGGCCATGGCGATTTCGATCCACAGAACGACGACTACCTGATCCTGCTGGCCGAAGGCCGTCTGGTAAACCTGGGTAACGCCACCGGTCACCCAAGCCGCATCATGGACGGTTCGTTCGCCAACCAGGTACTGGCACAGATCTTCCTGTTCGGCCAGAAGTACGCCGACCTGCCCGCCGCTCAGAAAGCCGAGCGCCTGACCGTGGAAGTGCTGCCGAAGAAACTCGACGAAGAAGTGGCCCTGGAAATGGTCCGCGGCTTCGGCGGCGTGGTCACCCAACTGACCAAGACCCAGGCCGACTATATCGGCGTGGCCGTCGAAGGTCCGTTCAAGCCGCACGCCTATCGCTACTGATACGCCTGGTTCCTTGTAGGAGCGAGCTTGCTCGCGATAGCGGTGTCACTGACACTCCGCGTCGCGTTCATCGCGAGCAAGCTTGCTCCTACAAGAGCCAGCATCCGGCTTTCGCGTTTCCAAGGATCCGACCATGTCCCAAGATCGTCGCTACAGCTTCGAGTTCTTCCCGACCAAGACCGATGCTGGGCAAGAAAAACTGCTCGCCACTGCCCGTCAGTTGGCCAGCTACAACCCCGACTTCTTCTCCTGCACCTACGGTGCCGGTGGCTCGACCCGCGACCGCACGATCAACACCGTGCTGCAGCTCGAGAGCGAAGTAAAGATTCCCGCCGCACCGCACCTGTCCTGCGTCGGCGACAGCAAAGCCGACCTGCGCGGCCTGCTGGAGCAGTACAAGGGCGCCGGCATCCAGCGCATCGTCGCCCTGCGCGGTGACCTGCCTTCCGGCATGGGCATGGCCAGCGGTGAGTTGCTGCACGCCAATGACCTGGTGGCCTTCATTCGTGAAGAAACCGGCAGCCACTTCCATATCGAAGTCGCCGCCTACCCGGAAATGCACCCGCAAGCGCGCAACTTCGAAGCCGATCTGCAGAACTTCGTGCGCAAGGCCAACGCCGGCGCCGACAGCGCGATCACCCAGTACTTCTTCAACGCCGACAGCTACTTCTATTTCGTCGAGCGCGTACGGGCGATGGGCGTGAATATCCCGATCGTGCCGGGCATCATGCCGATCACCAACTACAGCAAGCTGGCGCGCTTCTCCGACGCCTGCGGCGCGGAAATCCCACGCTGGATACGCAAGCAACTGGAAGCCTACGGTGACGACACCCAAAGCATCCAGGCCTTCGGCGAGCAGGTGATCAGCCAGATGTGCGACCGCCTGCTGGAAGGTGGCGCGCCAGGGCTGCACTTCTATACCCTGAACCAGGCGGAGCCGAGCCTGGCGATCTGGAACAACCTGAGGCTGCCGCGCTGAAAACTGCAAGCCCCTGGAAATCCGGGGGCTGCAACCGTGTTACCCGAGCAAGCCCCCCTGAGAAAACGCGCCAGCACTTCTATTCGCCGCTCCGGCGTCGTAATCTCCAGCCATGCCCGTCATTGCCCAACTTCTGACAGCCGTGCTTTTTGCTTGCCTGAGCTTTGCCGCTCAAGGTGAAAAGCTGCGTATTGTCACCGACCCCTGGGCCCCCTACGTCTACGAAGAAAACGGCCAGGCCAAGGGGCTCGACTACGAAACCACGGCCTTTGTCCTCCAGCGCCTGGGCGTCGAGGTGGAGTGGCAGTTCCTGCCCTGGAAACGCTGCCTGATGCTGCTCGACCAGGGCCAGGCCGATGGCGCCCTGGATATCTTCCACAACCACGAGCGCGACAACAGCCTGCTCTACCCCGGCGAACCCTTGTCGGAAGTGGAGTTCGTGATGTTCTACGCCAAGGCCCGCCCTCATCCCTTTACCACCCTGGGAGAACTCAAGGGCCTGACCATCGGCACTTCGCCTGGTTATCTGTACGGTTCGGTGTTCAAGGACACCACAGGCCTCAAGCGCGAAGACGGCCCCACTCCCGAAGCCAACTTCGGCAAACTGGTCCGCGGCCGTATCGACCTGCTGATCACCGATCGGCGGGTCGGCCAGCGCCTCCTGAAACAACTGCAGTGGCAGGACCAGGTCGACCAGTACCCGCGGGTGATTGCCCGGGAAAGCCAGTACCTGGCGATCCGCCGTAACGCCGGAATGGACCTGCTGGTCCAGCGTTTCGGCGCCGAGCTGCGGCGTTTCAAGCATGAGCCGGCCTACGCCGCGCTGGTTGCCCGCTATACCGACAAGACCAAAAACGCGCAGCCTTGATACCCATGCGACCTGTAGGAGCCGGCTTGCTGGCGATAGCGGCCGATCAGGCGATGTAAGACTCACGGGCCTCATCGCCGGCAAGCCGGCTCCTACAAAAGCAGCGCGTATTGACGCCACGGTAACGAAAGCACAAACCGTTGAGCAGCAGGAAAGCGGCGCGCGGCGTTTGCTCTGTTATACTCCGGCGTTCCCGCCAGGCTCACGCCCGGACGCTCGACCTTGCATCAGGTATTCCGACACTGCGACCAGCGCCGCCCAAGGGCCCGCGCGAGCAGTGCGTAGAGCCTCAAGGCCCAGCAGGACCGGACGGGATGCGCCCCAGGGGTCTGCAAGAAAACTCGCCGGGCCGCAAGACATGCGGCCAGCTTTCCTCTTGCTGAACCTGAAACGCCATTCGCGCCAGGCAAGATTCCCATCGGGCCAAGCCCTAACTGAACAGGATTACTCATGTCCTTTGCTTCCCTCGGTCTCTCCGAGGCTTTGGTCGCTGCCATCGAGGCAGCCGGCTACACCGAGCCTACTCCGGTGCAACAGCGGGCCATTCCCGCCGTGTTGCAAGGTCGCGACCTGATGGTCGCGGCACAGACAGGTACGGGTAAAACCGGAGGCTTCGCCCTTCCGATTCTGGAACGGTTGTTTCCCAACGGTCACCCGGACAAATCCCAGCGTCACGGCCCGCGCCAACCCCGCGTCCTGGTCCTGACCCCGACCCGTGAACTGGCTGCCCAGGTCCACGAGAGCTTCAAGGTCTACGCCCGTGACCTGAAATTCGTCAGCGCCTGCATCTTCGGCGGCGTCGGCATGAACCCACAGGTTCAGGCCATGTCCCGTGGCGTCGACGTGCTGGTTGCCTGCCCGGGTCGTTTGCTCGACCTGTGCGGCCAAGGCAGCGTCGACCTGTCCCACGTGGAAATCCTCGTGCTGGACGAAGCCGACCGCATGCTCGACATGGGCTTTGTCCATGACGTGAAGAAGGTCCTCGCGCGCCTGCCGTCCAAGCGTCAGAACCTGCTGTTCTCGGCGACCTTCTCCAAGGACATCACCGACCTCGCCGGCAAGCTGCTGCACAACCCGGAACGCATCGAAGTCACGCCGCCGAACACCACGGTCGAGCGTATCGAACAGCGCGTGTTCCGCCTGGCCGCCAGCCACAAGCGTTCGCTGCTGGCGCACCTGATCACCGCCGGCGCCTGGGAACAGGTCCTGGTGTTCACCCGCACCAAGCACGGCGCCAACCGCCTGGCCGAGTACCTGGACAAGCACGGCCTGAGCGCTGTCGCCATCCACGGCAACAAGAGCCAGAACGCCCGCACCAAAGCCCTGGCCGACTTCAAGGCCGGTGAAGTGCGCATCCTGGTGGCCACCGATATCGCCGCGCGCGGTTTGGATATCGACCAGTTGCCGCACGTGGTGAACTTCGAACTGCCGAACGTCGACGAAGACTACGTGCACCGTATCGGCCGTACCGGCCGCGCAGGTCGTTCGGGCGAGGCCATTTCCCTGGTCGCGCCGGACGAAGAGAAGCTGCTGAAAAGCATCGAGCGCATGACCAAGCAGAAAATCGCCGACGGCGACCTGATGGGTTTTGATTCCAGCGCCGTGGAAGCCGAGAAGCCGGAAGTGCGCGAGCGTCCGGATGTGCGTAATCCACGCACGCCTCCACGCGGTCCGAAAGGCGATGGCCCGAACGGCGGCGGTGGTGGTGGCGGTCGTCGGGATAAAGGCAAGGACAAGGGCGGCAAGGAAAAGGCCCCCGCCAACGGTCGCGGTGAGCGTCCGGCCCGCGAGCAGAAGCCCCGTGAAGGGACTCCGGCCCGCGAACAGCGTCAGCCAAGCCAGCCGCCACGCGCGGCGGCGGATCGTGCTCCGGATGAGTTCCTGGATGACGATGTGGATAACTTTGGGAATCGCGTTGACTACGTGCCTCAGGCCAAGCCGGCTCAAGGTCGTGGTCGTCGTCCGGGGGCTCCGGCTCAGGGTGGCGCCGCGGGTGCTCCGCGTACCGGGCAGCCGCAAGGTCGTCAGAATGGTCCGCGTAGCAGCAACGGTGCAACTACCGGGACGCCTCCGGCCAAGCGCAGCGGTCCACGTAATGGCGCTCCCCGTGATGGGCAAGCCCGTCGCGAAGAGTCGCGTAACCGTCGTCCGGCGCGGGATGATCAGCCTCGGGAAGAGCCAGCGGTGCAGAATCCGCGCGGGCCAGGGCCGAAGATCATTCATAAGGAGTCGAAGAGCGATCGCTTCCCGACTCCTGAGCAGTTGGATCAACTGCCAGGGCGTCCACGCGGTGAGAAGCCGGCGTTGTTGACTCGCAATCGCTGAGTTGATGGTGCAATGAAAAACGCCCCCGGTTCGTGAGAGCCGGGGGCGTTTTTTATGGGGCCCTTTCAGGCCCCCATTTATTGTGGGAGCCGGCTTGCTGGCGATTCGATGGTGCATTCACCAATGCTATCGCTGGCAAGCCAGCTCCTACATTCTCAGCATTACTTCGCTTTCACACCTTCAAACGTGATGTACAGCTCTACCGCATCAGACGCTGGACCCAAATCCATCATCTTGCCGAAGTCCGAACGCTTGATGTGCGCTACACCTTCGAAACCAGCGCGGTAGCCGCCCCATGGATCCTTGCCTTCACCCAGGAAGGTAGCCTTGACCACGATCGACTTGGTCACGCCGTGCAAGGTCAGGTCGCCCGTCACGTCAGCCGTGTCTTTGCCATCGGCATTCTTGCCAGTGGATTTGACCGCAGTGGAGACGAACTTGGCATCGGCAATATTGGCAACGTCCAGGAAGTCCTTGCTGGAGATGTGCTTGTCACGCTCGGCATTGTTGGTGAACACGCTGGCGGTACGCACGTTGACTTCGATCTTGCTGTCTTCAGGCTTGGCCGCATCAAAGCTGAATTTGCCGTCCAGGTCCTTGAAGGTACCGGTGATGTAGCTGTAGCCCAGGTGGCTGATCTTGAAATTGACGAAGGCGTGCTGGCCCTGCTTGTCGATCACGTAATCCGCAGCCATCGCCTGACCGGCAACAAACAGTGCAGAACCGATTGCCAGAGCGGCGAGAGTCTTTTTCAACATACTTCTATTCCTTTTGAGTCGAGGTTGAACATCAGGCTTTGCGACCCAGCATGCGGGTCAGCGTCGCATCACGGTCGATAAAGTGGTGTTTCAGAGCAGCCAGACCATGGAGAACCGCAAAGATCACCACGGTCCAGGCCAGGAACAAATGCACACTGCCGGCCACATCCGCCTGATTGGGGATGCTGGAAATCAAGGCAGGCACATCGAACAGGTTGAACACCGGAATCCCGACACCTTCGGCGGTGGAAATCAGGTACCCGGAAAACATCAAGGCAAACAGGCCGAGATAGAGGAACGCATGACCGAACTTGGCACCCAGGCGGGTCAGTCGACCATGGCTGGCCGGTGACGGCGGCGGCGGGCTGATAAAACGCCAGATCAGCCGCAGCACCATGACCGCGAACAGGGTCAGGCCGATGCTTTTATGCAGGTCCGGCGCCGCCTTGCGCCATTCGCTGTAGTAGTCGAGCCCGACCATCCACAAGCCCAGCGCAAAAAGACCAAACACCACCAGGGCAACGCCCCAATGCAGGAAGATACTGACAACACCGTAGCGAGAGGATGAATTGCGTAGCTGCATTGCCGGAATCCTGTAAGTGATGCGCCCAAGACTAATGGTTTACCTATCGAATTAAAGCGGAAAATTTCGCTTTGAAATATCGAAAAATACGATTATCAGTCTGAGACGAGCGCGTTAAGAAAATATTAAGGTCGATCCGTGAAGTGAACACCTGGGCCCACGGGTTTATTCGGGCTCTCCATGTTTCGGCAACGACGCCATGGGTTGTCCTGCGGCCGCGCATTGCATAGGCTTGCGCGATTGTGTGTCCGCCTGCGTCGCGGACAAGCGCCCGGAGAGTGGAAATGAGCCTGAATAACCAGTGGATGCAACGCGACCTCGCGGTGGTATGGCATCCCTGCACCCAGATGAAAGATCACGAGCAACTGCCGATGATCCCCATCAAGCGCGGCGAAGGCGTCTGGCTGGAGGATTTCGACGGCAAGCGCTACCTCGACGCGGTCAGTTCCTGGTGGGTCAATGTGTTCGGTCACTGCAACCCGCGCATCGGCCAGCGGATCAAGGATCAGGTCGACCAGCTCGAGCACGTGATCCTCGCCGGTTTCAGCCATCAGCCGGTTATCGAACTGTCCGAACGCTTGGTCAAGATGACACCCGAAGGCCTGACCCGCTGCTTCTATGCCGACAACGGTTCGTCCTGTATAGAAGTCGCGCTGAAGATGAGCTTTCATTACTGGCTCAACCGCGGCCTGCCGGACAAGAAGCGTTATGTGACCCTGACCAACAGCTATCACGGCGAGACCGTGGCGGCGATGTCGGTGGGCGATGTGCCGCTGTTCACCGAAACCTACAAGGCCCTGCTGCTGGACACCATCAAGGTGCCGAGCCCGGATTGCTACCTGCGTCCGGAAGGCATGAGCTGGGAAGAGCATTCGCGCAATATGTTCCTGATCATGGAACAGACCCTGGCGGAAAACCACGCCAGCGTCGCCGCGGTGATCGTCGAGCCGCTGATCCAGGGTGCCGGCGGCATGCGCATGTACCATCCGGTCTACCTCAAGCTGCTGCGCGAGGCCTGCGACCGGTATGGCGTGCACCTGATCCACGATGAAATCGCCGTGGGCTTCGGCCGGACCGGGAGCATGTTCGCCTGCGAGCAAGCCGGTATCCGCCCGGACTTCCTCTGCCTGTCCAAGGCCCTGACCGGCGGTTACCTGCCGCTGGCGGCATGCCTGACCACCGAAGACGTCTACAGCGCCTTCTACGACGACTATCCGACCCTGCGGGCGTTCCTGCATTCCCACAGCTACACCGGCAACCCACTGGCCTGTGCGGCGGCGTTGGCAACCCTGGATATCTTCGAACAGGACAACGTTATCGAGAACAACAAGGCTTTGGCCCAGCGGATGGCCAGTTCCACCGCGCATCTGGTGGGCCATCCGCATGTCGCCGAGGTTCGCCAGACGGGTATGACCCTGGCGATCGAGATGGTCCAGGACAAGGCGAGCAAAACCGCCTATCCGTGGCAGGAGCGCCGTGGTTTGAAGGTCTTCCAGCACGCCCTGGAGCGCGGCGCCTTGCTGCGGCCGCTGGGCAGCGTGGTGTATTTCCTGCCGCCGTATGTCATTACCCCGGAGCAGATCGACTTCCTGGCTGAAGTGGCCAGCGAGGGGATCGATATCGCTACCCGCACGGGTGTCAGCGTGGCGGTGCCGGGCAATTTCCATCCGGATTTTCGTGATCCGGGCTAGGATATTGCGGCGCCTGTAAGGCCGCCTTCGCGGGCAAGCCCTGCTCCTACAGTACTGCGTCGATCACAAGGTTTGTGTACGACACAAACCTGTAGGAGCAGGGCTTGTCGGATCGCCGCACCGCCGCGAAGAGGCCCTCCCAAGCAACATATCATTCCGATATCCAGAGATTCACCATGCGACTGTCCCGCTTCTTTATCGACGCCCCCCTGAGCCTCGGCGAACACGAACTGCCCGAGGCCCAGGCCCACTACATCGGCCGCGTGCTGCGCATGGCCGAAGGTGACGCCCTGCAAGTGTTCGACGGTTCGGGCACGGAATTCCTCGGCACCTTGCTGGAGGTCGGCAAGAAGCGCGTGCGCATCCAACTGGCCGAAAGCTTCGCCGGGCAAACCGAATCCCCCCTGCGCATCCACCTCGGCCAGGGCCTGTCCCGAGGCGAGCGGATGGACTGGGCGATCCAGAAAGCCACCGAACTGGGCGTCAGCGAAATCACCCCGATCGTCAGTGAACGTTGCGAAGTCCGCCTCAAGGACGAACGCGCCGACAAACGCCTGGCCCACTGGCGGCAGATCGCGATCAGCGCCTGTGAACAGTGCGGCCGCTCCAGCCTGCCAGTGATTCATCCGCCGCTGTTGCTGGCCGAGTGGGTGAAACAGACCGAAGCCGAACTCAAGCTGGTGCTGCACCCGGTGGCCGAGCCACTGACCAGTCACCCCAAGCCGGGGACGCTGGCATTCCTGATCGGCCCGGAAGGCGGATTGTCGGACGGCGAAGTGGCCCAGGCCGCGCAAGCCGGTTATCTGCCGGCGCGCCTCGGCCCAAGGGTGCTGCGTACCGAGACCGCGCCAGTGGTGGCTTTGGCGGTGGCCCAACAGCTGTGGGGCGATTTCTGACTTTCTGACACACCGCAAACCCTGCAGGAGCCGGCTTGCCGGCGATGGCGGCCGATCAGGCGATGCAAGGCTCACTGGCCTCATCGCCGGCAAGCCGGCTCCTACAAAGGTCTGCGCTCGACCTCAAGTCAGATCACGTACCAGGAAATCGCTACAAAATGCAGCACGCTGCCGGCAATCACGAACAGGTGCCAGATCCCATGGGCATGCCGCAGCCGATAATCCAGAGCAAAGAAGATAATCCCCAGGGTATATAGCGCCCCGCCGGCTGCCAGCCAGACAAACCCCGCCGTCCCCAGTGCGGCGAGCAGCGGCTTGACCGCCACCAGCACGATCCAGCCCATCACCGCGTAGATCACGATGGACAGGATCCGCGCTTCGGAACGCGGCTTGATCTCCTGCAACATGCCGATCACCGCCAGGCCCCACACGATCCCGAACAGCGTCCAACCCCAGGGCCCGCGTAATGTCACCAGGCAGAACGGCGTGTAGCTGCCGGCAATCAACAGGTAGATCGACAGGTGATCGACCTTCTGCATGATCACCTTGGCCCGCCCGCGCACGCTGTGATAAACCGTCGACGCGCTGTACAGCAACAACAGGGTCACGCCATAGATCGCTACGCTGACAATCTTCCAGGGGCTGCCGTCGAGGCTCGCCACCACCAGCAACCAGATCGCCCCGATACACGCCAATACGGCCCCTACCAGATGGGTCCAGGCGTTGAGTCGTTCCCCGTGATACATCTGCCACTTACCTCGCTTGGTCGAAACAACTGCGCCCAAGGCTCAGGCCTGACGGACAAAAGCACAAGAGTCTTGGCATGACATCGTCAGGAAGAACCTCTCTCCAGGCGCCTTCCCACAAAAAACAAAGCCTCTACCTTCTATATATCGCCCCATAGATTAAGAAAAAAAGACCACGCCTTATAGAAAATAGAAAGCCGGGACGTCCCCCCTGGCGTGCCACGCCCGAACCGGTTTTACTGATGGCCCGTTGCTCGCTCAACGGCGTCATGACCTGAACCCAGGCGTTCAACGGAGCCCATGCTGATGTCCGCGCCCGCACTCACCTCCCCCGCTCCTTCGCCCAGCCTCTGGCAACTCTTCTACAACTTCGCCATGGTCGGCCTGTTCGGTTTTGGCGGGGTCATGCCCTGGGCCCGGCAGATGATGGTCGACCGCCGACGCTGGGTCGACGAGCCGGCCTTCAACGAACTGCTGACCACCGGCCAGTTCTTCCCCGGCCCGAATATCGGCAATGTCAGCATCATCTACGGCCGCCGCCAACATGGCCTGGCCGGGGCTTGCGCGGCGTTGTTCGGGTTGTACCTGTTTCCGTCGATCATCACCGTGCTGGCGGGTTTCGCCTATGCCCGCTGGTGGAGCAATGACGCGGTGCAGCAAGTGTTCGGCGCCATCATGCCGATTGCCACCGGGCTGATGCTCGGCACCACCTTGCGCCTGCTCAAGGCCATGCCGCGCAATCTCGCCAACTACTGCGCCTTCGGCGTGACCTTTATTCTGATGGGGGTGCTGGTGCTGCCGTTATGGAGTGTCTTGCTGATCTGCATTCCGCTGTCGATTGCCCTGCGTTTTCTCGACAAACGAGCCTGAGCCATGCAGACCGTGCTGTTCCACCTGATGATCCAATGCGCGCTCTGGTCCTTGATGGCCATTGGCGGCAACACCGTGGCCCTGGGCGATATCCACCGCTACACGGTGACCCAGATGAACTGGATCAGCGACGCCCAGTTCGTCGCCTTCTTCGCTTTGTCCCAGGCGCTGCCGGGGCCTAACGGCATGTTCCTGGTGTTTATCGGCCAGCAGACGGCGGGCCTGCCCGGGGCGCTGGTGGCGCTGACGGCCAAGCTGCTGCCCTGCTCGATGCTGACCTGGTTCGGCGCCGGCTGGCTGGAAAAACACACCGAGACCCCATGGGTGCAACGGATCAAGCGCGCCTTGCTGCCGATCTCGGTGGGCCTGATCCTCGCGGCCAGCTACATCCTGATTCGCAGCATGGAAACCAGCACCTTGAGTTTGCTGCTGACGCTGGTCAGCGCCGCCGTGGTCTATTTCAGCCGGGTCAATGCCATCTGGTTGATTCTGGCGGGGGTTGGGTTGGGGTTGTTGAGTTCGGTGCTGGGGGTTGGGTGGTTCTGAAAGACATTTCTCAGTACACAAAAAAGCCGCCCTTGAAGGCGGCTATTTTGTACATTTTACTTTCACAGAAAAGGGTACTAGCCCTGTCGCCCGGGTAGAGTTCTGCTCTCGATTTCCGGACCATGTTTTCCAATGCTATTGAAAGCCGTAGTTCATGTCAATCTGCTCAGGCCCAACTGACCGGACAAGCCGTGTCAGTCAAAGCCCATTCTCGGCGTCCAGAGCGCACTGAAACTCAAGCTCATCTTCATAGTCACGCCCCATGGACTCAGCCCAGCTTTTGGCCAATCGCTCGACTGCCGACAAATGATTGAGGCGTTGCGCCTGGGCCTTCAATTGAGCCGTCAAAGACTCGACAGATGCCTGAAGCTGGGCAACCTGGCGCTGGCTCTGTAGGACATCGTTATAGGGAACATGGTCACCCGCTCCAATCGCGTGAATCAACGCGCTCTTGAGCTTTTTGCTCTCGGAGCGACTGAGGGCAATGCCATAGTTGGCGTTACGCCCTGAACTTCGCCCCTCTTTGAAATAGCTGACCGGCGGTAAAATCCTCTGTACAGACACACACTCAAGCATGCTGCAAATAACGTAACTTTCTTTACCGCTGCTCTGATACCTAGGCATTTTTTCGAGTGTACTTCGATCAAGCTTGAACGCCGTTCGATCACCCGGCTTTATCTCTTGGGACGTAACAGGAGCGACCTGAATCAGGTTCGCTGATATCACTTTCACGACCACCGCTAACCGTCGCTTGTGCATTTCCGCCTCAAGCAACGTATCCATATAACGCTTGTTCGTTTTACTGATCGCGTTCATCCGACCAGCCCTCTGGACAAACCCGTAATCCACCTCCACCAACGTGCCCTGCTGCCCCAAAATTTTCTGTGCCGTCAGCCCCTTGTTTGATTTCAGAGTCTGGTAAAGAAATATTTCCTTGGACACATCATGTCGTTTGATCAAGACCGAGAAGAAAGCTGGCTGCTGTGCATCCGCGGGTGTCGCCGCTACCGACTCCACCCGCCACAGATGATTATCGATACCAAGAAAGCATTTCGTGAAGAACACCGGATGCAAGGCACGATCACCCTTTGGCTGGGGTATTCCTGGAATGAGTACCTCTTTAATATTCTCGTAAATTTCAGTCCCCAGCAGGACCGATGTTCCAGGCACTCCGTCGCGAGACGTAATGACCTCCAAATAACGAACAACAATTGTCTGCATGTGCGTCCTTGAGATTGTGATTAAGGGGCCGCTCATGCCCACGCCAGTTGCTGGGGTGATCATAGTCCGAAAAAATCGCCAGTTTGCAGACCACTGAATGCGACTTTACTCTTTCACTTGAGTGAAATTTCCTAGAAAATCCTGAGCGCTTGCGCCTGCCAAAACACGTGGCTAGTCTTCGTTCGTCACTGCCAATTCAGTGATCGGGTTTAGCAGCCCGCGTTGAGTCAAGGCGCATAGCGCCCCCGCCCTGTCAGGCGCTTTTTTTGTGGCCTGCGCATTATGGTGGCTGTGCGCAGGGCATCTTCGGGTGCGCCGGTTTCTTGACTCGCCGGTCTGCTAACCTGCGTACGGCCGCCACCTAACCATTTAGCAGTGGTGTTTGGCGGCTCAACTCACATGTTGAGAGAGTCGAGAATATGTCGAAGATTACCCCCGCCCCCCCCGTCAGCCCGCTGCACAGGCGCGACAAAAACAGCGACCGGGTATTCGCCCACTACAACCTGCCACCGGTTGAACCACCCGAACCTTACAAACTACCGGAAAGCCTGTTCCAGATTCGCGCGGATGCGCGCTCGGAAGAGTCGCTGACCACCGCCTACGAGTTGCTGGAGTCGGCCGCCGCAACAGCCTATGAATCCGTGGAAAACCTGAATGGCGCCAACCGCAAGGTGGTGCTGGGCGTGGTGCATCTGATCGAGTTGGCGAAGGCGCTGGTCGATTCGGCGTTGGATAAGCGCGGGGTAGACCACCCGTAAAACTCGTAGCGCCTGAGCGGGTGCCTTCGCGGCGGTGCGGCGATCCGACAAGCCCTGCTCCTACAGTACGGTGGCGCACACGAGTTCTGTGAACGACGGAAAACTGTAGGAGCAGGGCTTGCCCGCGAAGAGGCCTGGGAGAACGCTAAAATCCTCACAGGCAATCGAGCGTCCCTCAAGCCGGCTCCATTCTGAAAAAGCCCCAGCCAAAACCCCAGGACTTGGGCACAATCGGGGCATTCGAAAAAGAGCCCGCGCCATGCTGATCGACGAAGAGCTGACCTTGAAAAAGCTGGAGGTGTTCCTGGCCTTTATGCGTACCGGCAACCTGGCGCGGGCGGCGGCCGAGTTGCAGACCAGCAATGTCAGCGTGCACCGGGCCATCCACTCCCTGGAAAACGCCCTGCGCTGTCCGTTGTTCAAGCACGAAGGCCGCAACCTCACACCGCTGGAAAGCGCCTATGTGCTGGAAGAGCGCGCGCAGAAGCTGATCCAGGATGTGGTCGAAAGCGTGCGCATGACCCGCGAAGCCGCCGGGTTCTCCGCCGAACGCTTCAAGCTCGGGTCGCTCTATTCGCTGACGGTGAAAACCGTGCCGCAACTGATCATGGGCCTGAAGATCCGTCGCAGCGAGCTCAATATCGACCTGATCCTGGGCTCGAACTTCGACCTGCTGTACAAGCTCAAGAACATGGAAGTGGACGCGATCCTGGTGTCGTTGGATGAGACCACCAACGACTCCGACTGCGAGCATCTTCCGCTGTTTTCCGATGATATTTTCCTGGCGACACCCGCTGACTCGCCGTTGTCCCAACAGGACGAAGTTGACCTGGCGGACCTGAAAGACATGACCTTCATTACCCTGACCCAAGGCTTCGCCACCCACCGGGACGGCAATCGGGTGTTCGAGCAGGCCGGGTTCGAGCCGAAGGTGGCGATGCAGGTCAATGACATCTTCACGCTGTTGAGCATGGTCAGCTCCGGCGTCGGTTACGCCTTGCTGCCGGGGAGGATTGCGGCGGTATACGAGAATCGGGTGAAGCTGATTCCATTGCAGGCGCGCTACCGCCTGCAACAGCATATCGGGGTGGTGTTTCTCAAGGCCAAGGAGCGTGATCCCAACCTGCTGGCGCTTCTGGCGGAGTGCCGGATGTACGCCAACCGATTGACTTGAGCAGCCAACGACCAGGTTCGATCATGCATTTCCGGTGGCCTCAAGGGCTTGCCCGCGAAAACGGTAGAACAGGCACAAAATAATCAGGATCAGCCCACCAGCCCACGCACAACGAAAAACAGCACCGAAGGCCCAAGCAGACAACCCAGCCCGGTATGGAAAGTCGCCGTCAATGCGCCATAGGGCACCAACCGCCGATCCGTCGCCGCCAGCCCCGCGGTCACCCCACTGACCGTGCCCGCCAAACCACCGAACACCATCGCCGAACGCGGGTTGTCCAACCCCATCCAACGCGCCGCCACCGGCGTGCCGACCATCACCAGGATCGCCTTGATCAAGCCCGTCGCAATCGACAGCGCCACCACCTCGGAACTCGCGCCAATCGCCGCCCCGGTCACCGGCCCGACGATATAGGTCACCGCCCCGGCACCAATGGTGGTGATGCTCACCGCATCGCGATAACCGAAGGCCCAGGCCATGCACGAGCCGACAATAAACGGCAACAACGTACCCAGCAGCAACGCCAGCGCTCCAACCAATCCCGCCTTCTTCGCCTCGGTCGCCTGGACCTCGAAGGCCGTGGCGACGATGGCGAAGTCCCGCAACATCGCCCCGCCCATCAAACCGACACCGGAAAACAGCGCCACATCCGCCAGCCCCTTCTGCCCGCCGGTCAACGTACCGCCGATCCACGCCAGCACCAGGCCGATCGCGATGGCAATCGCCGAACCGTGGATCCGGCCATAGGTCAGGCGCTTGGACAGCACCACCGACACCCACATCACCAGGCCAACACCGGCGAATGCCGTGATCAGCGAGTTCTGCCCCAGGTCCTTGCCAATGAGATCCCACATATCAGCGACCTCCCGCGACGGTGGTGGTCGGGACAACCGCCATCGGCTCATCCGGCAGCGGATCGCCTTTATGGATCCGGCTGATCAGGGCAATGGTGCAACCGCAGACCACCACCGAGCCAATCGCCGCCAGCAGCGCCAGCGGCCCGCCGTGCAGCGCCGCGACCACGTTCTGGTTGGCCGCCATGGCGACCACCACCGGAATGTACATGGCACCCCAGAAACCGACGCCCATCTCGCAATCCTTGGTCAGGCCGCCCCGCTTGTGCATCCACAAACGGGCGCAGATCAACAGGATCATCGCGATCCCGACCCCACCGACATTGGACTTGACGCCTAGCAGCACGCCCAGCATATCCCCCAGAATCACCCCTGCCAGCGTACAGATCGCCAGCAGCGCCACACCGTAGATAATCATTCTTGTTGTCCTCACATTGCATTGTCGAAGTTGTTGTTTTTGTCCTTCGAAGCAGCAGCCGGTGTTTATCGGTGACGGCGTCCCTCCTCATCCAACAGCGCCTTGAGGGTGTCCAGGCGGGCGCCGTCGAACGCAATGACGGCGCCTTGCTCGAACACCCAGCGCGCCAGGCCGGTCAGGACCGAGCCCGGAGGCAGTTCAATCTGCAGGCGGGCACCGCGCTCATAGGCGCTTTGCACGGTGCCGCGCCAATCGACGACCCGGCGCATATTGAAGGCCAGGTCATTGCGGATCTGTTCAGCACTACGCAGCAGCCGCGCACTGCTGCCACTGAGGTAGCCCAGGCGCGGTGCCTGCATCGACACCCTGGCAAAGGCGGCGGCCAATACCTGGGCCGGCTCATCCAATAGCGGGCAATGGGACGGCACGCTGACCGCAAGGCGTTTGGCTACACCCTCCTTTTTCATCAGGGCAACCAGCGCGCTCATGCCCTCGTCGCTCCCGGCGATCACGCATTGGTTATCGGCGTTGATATTCGCCAGATAGACCGGTGTCCGTTCGCTATGCACCTGGGCCAATAACTTATCCATAGCCGCCAGATCCAACCCGATCAGGGCGGTCATGCCGTAGCCCTGTGGATAAGCCTGTTGCATCAACTCACCACGCAGGCTGACCAGGCGCAGGGCATCGCTGAACGTCAGGCTCTCGGCCAGTACCGCCGCCGGATAGGCGCCGATGGACAAGCCGGCGACATAAGCCGGCGGCGCCGTGTCTTCCAGCAACAGCCGGGCACAGGCCACACCGGCGATCAGCAGGCAAAGCTGAACCGCCCGGGTCGAAGCCAGGGCTTGCGACGTATCCAGCAAGCTCACGTCCTCGCCCAGCACATCGCTCGCTTCGCGCAGGCAGCCACGAACGATAGCGGCATCGGGCAGGCGCTGCAGCATGCCGGGCTGTTGCGCGCCCTGGCCGGGAAACACCAGCAGACTGCTCATGCCACGCGCTCCCGGGTATCCCAGGGATCGAGCACCAACTGCACGCTATCGGCCCGCTTGAGCAGGACCCGGCGCGCCGTGCCCGCCCACTCCACCAAGGCCACCGCGCCCAGCGGGGTTTGCAGTTGCAGGTCGACACGACAGAACGGGTTGTCGAGTCGCTGCAACAAGCCATTGGCCTGACGACGGGAAAGCGTTTGCGGCACGCGCAGAATCAGATCCAGGTCGCTCTGTTGATGCAGGGTCGGCAAACCGGTGGCCAACTCGAAACCGGCACTGCCGCTGACGCCCCACGCCAGGCCCGACGCATTCAACAACGGCCGCAAGTAATGCAGCGCCTGCAAGGCCGGCCAATCCTGTGCACAGACTTCAATATCGACAAGGGCTTCGGGTCGCACACAACGCTCGACCAGCGCCCTAGGCATCAATGTGGCGAAACGCTGTTCACGCAAAACCCCGCGCACGCCCACCGCCACCTGGTCCGGCGCCGTCAGCGCCCGGCGCACCACCACTGGTTGGCCCAGGCTCAGCGCCTCAGCCACCCAATCCGGTGCCTCCTCCGGCAACTGCGCCGGGGTCAGTCCCCAGAGCAGGTCGTGGGGCAGGAAGTCCTGGTCAGCGTGCATCGCGGCTCACCACTGCTCGCGCAACAGTTGCCGAACCCGACTCGACGCCGCCCGATTGCTCGCGCCCAGGCGCCCACTCAAGTCCGCGCCCTTGGCCGTCACATCGTGGATAGCTTCAACCAGACAGTCTTCCACCTGTGCCAAGTCGGCCGCCGAGGGCTGTTCGATCTGCTCCACGCCCAGGGTTTTCCACAGCAGCCCCAGGCTGGCGTAACTGTCGATGTCATAGGCCATTGGCGGTACGCTGGCGGCCAGGGCCTCCAGTTCTTCGACGCTGCGCAAGGTCACCCGCGCCGCCGAGGCCTTGCCCATGGCATGCACCATCACCCCCGGATCGCGCAGGGCGATCAACCGATTGGCCTGATAACCATGGGCGAGAAACGCCCCGGACATTGCCTTGCCCACCAGCAGCGCGATCACCGCATGACCGGCCAGGCGGGCACGGGCATAACTGTCCGCCGCACCGGCCAGGGCCTGGTGAATCCCCAGTGCCTCTTCACGACGGCCGTAAGCCTGGCTCGGCACATCGACAATGGCGATCAAGGCACGCTTCCCGGCACGACCGCTATCGGCCTCGATCACCTCGTCCACGGCCTTGGCCAGGCCCCAACCTTCCAGCAATCCGACCTCGCCATTGCGGGCACGAACAAACCGGTTGGCCGGATCGGCCACCACCGCCAGAAAGCGCACCGGCTGATCACCGAGTTGGCCATCGGCGACTTTCAATGAAGGCGGCAGCCCGGACACTTCAACAGCCTCCGCCGCCAGCGCCTGGAACCAGTGCAAACCCCGCAGGGAATAAGCGCTCATGGACGATCTCCTTGGAAAAGACGGCGTACCGTGGCCGGATCGATTTGCGGTTCGGCATCCAGTTCGGCCAAGCGTTGCAGGTACCACTCCGCCTGCCGACTGCGTTGTACACCGGGCAAACCGGCTTCCAGCAATTCGGCAATCTGTTGCCGGATCAACGCCACATCGTCGGCCACATAACGATCCACCAGGCCGCTGGCGAAACGCTGCTCACCACCGGTCAGGCTCCAGATAAACGGCCGGTCGCGGGAGTCGTACTCGTCCAGCCCCGCCTCCTGCTCGATCACTTGCGGGCCATTGAGGCCCAGGCGCGCCTCCTGGGTCACCACCAGATAACTGCACAGCGCCGCCGCGATGGACATGCCGCCAAAACACCCGACACTGCCCGCCACCACGCCGATCACCGGCTGATAACGACGCAGGTCAACAATCGCCGCGTGAATATCGGCGATGGCCGCCAGCCCCAGATTGGCTTCCTGCAAACGCACGCCACCGGTTTCCAGCAGCAACACGGCGCGAGTGGGAATACCATTGCGGTTGTCTTCAGCGGCCAGCTCCAGGGCACCGGCGATTTTCGCACCGCCCACTTCACCGAGGCTGCCGCCCTGGAACGCACCTTCGATGGCGGCGATCACCACCGGCAAACCATCGATGCTGCCCTTGGCGATCACCACGCCGTCGTCGGCCTGGGGCACTACGCCCTGGCGTTCGAGCCAGGGCGACATGACCCGGGCAAAGGGGTCGAGCAGTTCGCGAAAACTGCCGCTGTCGAGCAAGGCCCGGGCACGCTGGCGGGCGCCGAGTTCGACGAAGCTGTGCTTGTGCAACAAACGCTCGCTGTCAGTCATGGCCGATCTCCTCGAAACCTTGTTCCAGACGCAAGCGGACCACACCGGGGGTGGCGCCGAAATCATGGATGTCGATGGCCAGCGCGGGCGGCAACTGGCCGTCGAACAGGCGCTCGAACAGGTGCTGCCAGCGCGAGGCACTGCCGTTTACCGAAGTCGTTACCTGGATCGACAAGGTGCCGGGATGGCCGGGTTCCAGCAGTACCTCCAGGTCACCCGAGCCGACACAACCCACCAGCGCCCGGCCTTTGGGCGGTTGCCCGGCGGGGAATTCAAAGGACAACTTTTCCATCACAAGGCTTCCTGTTCGAGGCGGTCGATCAGCAGGCAGGCGGCGAGCAGATCCGCCGCGCCTCCCGGTGAAGCGTTCATCGCCAACAGCTGTTGATCCAATTCATGCAGGCAGCGCCGACCGGCCAGGCTGGCGCTACCGCCGGCTTCCAGCACTGCGCGGGCGCCCTGTTGCATGGCCTGCAAACCCGGCACGCCGGCGCGGTAGAGCACGCAGGTATCGGCCAGGGTGGTCATGATGGCGAGCAAGGCATCCAGCCGGGCGTTCTGCTCGCCGTGGCCGGCGAGGCGGGTTCGTTTGAGTTGTGGCAGACCGAGTTGGGTAACCGCTGGGAAACCCAGTTGCGCTTCCTCACGGGCACCGCGTGCGCCATAGCGTTGGGCGACCTGGCTGCCGTGGCTGCTGCTGTTGGGGGCGTAACGGTCGTCCAGCAAGGCCAGGCGGGCGGCGCGCAGGGTCAGGGCGTTGGCGCTGACGGCGCTTGGGTCCAGCGCAGCCGCAGCGACCAACAGCCCCAAGGCCCAGATCGCACCGCGATGAGTATTCACGCCGCCGGTGGTCTGGAGCATCGCCTGCTCGCCGTCGCGACCGATACGGCCCAGGGCTTCACGCAGTGATAGATCGATGACAATTGTTGAGTGTGGCGAAGCTGCTTGTTGTGGCGCGCCACCATAAGCAGCCTCGGCCATCTCCTTGAACATCGGCCACAGTGACAACGCCGAGGCATGCATCAGGCCCAGGTGCAGATCGGTATGCGCACCGTTGCCACGGCGATCCACCAACGCCGGCTTGGGCGACAGGTCGGCTTCGTCGATCAGCGCTTCCACCGCGAAATCCGCCAGGCGCTCGGCCAATGACAGGGGTTGGGCTTGCAGATTGAAGGCGTGCATTTACCAACTCCTGAATTTGGCGGGCGGGTTGTAGAGGCCTCCCGACCATTCCACCAGGTCGGCCACGCTCTTGGCCGCCAACAACTCGCGGCTGGCGTCGGTGCGCCGGATGCCCAGGTCTTCAGGCAAGGCGATCAAGCCTTCGCGACGCATCCGCGCCGTGTCCTTGGGGTTATGCCGCAAGCCGATAGCGGTGACACCGGCCACGGCGGCAATCATTGCCTGACGCTCTTCCAGGGAGCGGGCCTTGTACAGGTAGGCGATGCCCTCTTCGGTCAGCAAGTGGGTGACGTCATCGCCGTAGATCATGATCGGTGCCAGCGGCATCCCGCTTTTCCTCGCCACCTCAACGGCATCGAGGGTTTCGACGAAGGTCGGTTTGCCGCCCTCCTGGAACGTCTCGACCATCTGCACCACCAGCTTCTTGCCACGTTCGAGCAAGGCTTCGGGGGCATCACCGGTGTCGAGGCGCATATCGAGCCAGGCCGGGGTGCCATGCCGACGACCGCGCGGGTCATGCCCCATATTCGGCGCCCCGCCGAAACCGGCCAGCCGGCCACGGGTCACGGTGGACGAATGACCGTCACCGTCGACCTGCAAGGTCGCGCCGATAAACAGGTCCACCGCATACTGCCCGGCCAGCTGGCAGAACATCCGATTCGAACGCAACGAGCCGTCGCGCCCGGTGAAGAACACATCCGGGCGGGCGGCGATGTAGTTCTCCATCCCCAGTTCGGTGCCGAAGCAATGCACGCTTTCGACCCAGCCACTTTCGATGGCGGGAATCAGGGTCGGGTGCGGGTTGAGCGTCCAGTTGCGGCAGATCTTGCCTTTCAGGCCGAGGGATTCACCGTAGGTCGGCAGGATCAGTTCGATGGCGGCGGTGTTGAAACCGATCCCGTGGTTGAGGGACTGCACATTGTGTTTTTCGTAGATCCCGCGAATCGCCATCATCGCCATCAGCACATGCACCGGCTTGATATGGCGCGGGTCGCGGGTGAACAGCGGCTCGATATAGAAGGGTCTGTCGGCCACCACCACGAAGTCGACCCAGGACGCGGGGATATCCACCCGTGGCAGCTCGCTGACGTCATCCACCAGCTGATTGACCTGGACGATCACAATCCCATCGCTGAACGCCGCCGGCTCGATCAATGCGGGGGTGTCTTCGGTGCTGGCCCCGGTGTAGATATTGCCGGCGCGGTCGGCCATGAAGCCGGCACTGAGCACCACGTTGGGGATCAGGTCCACCACCAGGCGGGCATAGAGTTCGATGTAGGTGTGAATCGCGCCGATTTCCAGCAGGCCATCTTCCAGCAACTGGCTGATGCGCAGGCTCTGGGTGCCGGCGAAGGAGAAGTCGAGCTTGCGGGCAATACCGCGCTCGAACAGGTCCAGGTGCTCGGCGCGGCCAACGCTGGGCATGATCATGTGCAAATCGTGGAGTTTGGCCGGGTCGGCCTTGACCAGGGAACGGGAGAGGAAATCCGCCTGCTTCTGGTTATTGCCCTCCAGCACCACCCGGTCGCCGGGCATGATCAGGGCTTCGAGGGCGGCAACGATCTTGTCGGCCGGCAACACCACGCCATCGGCGAGGGCTCGTACCTGTTCGAGACGGCGCTGCTTCTCGGTGCGCCGCCGCGTCCAGCGCGAGTCGGGGGATATTGTTGTTGTCATGACCACTCCACGGGTTCGCTTTCGTGGAGTAGACAGTAGGAGTGAATCAGCCTGGCATCAATCAAGCCCAGCGGTGGATCGTTACGGTCAGGGTAATGGTTCTTTCAGACGGGGAGTTCGCGACACCTGATGACAGGTCCCAACAAGGGACCGATCAGTCCCTTATTGGGACCGTTCAAAAACACTGGCATCGAATCAGTTGACTGTCGAGGTCGTATTAATCATGCCACCGTCCACGCCTACCACTGAGATGGCGTGGAACGTAGGCCCACCGGAAAACTATGTCACTACCTTGATATCAACCTTCGGTGACACCGCCTCATTGCCAGATGGCAACGTTACGGAATAGCCCACCGCAACAGTCTTCCCGATATCATTTTTCACCGCATCATTAGGGATCAAAAACATCAGTGGCAGCCCTATCTCGCCGGCGCTCACAGCATGTAGCGTGTGGTAGGTGCCAAAATGCAGATCGATAATGCTTCCAACCTCGATCGAATAAATAGCAGGCACCAGAACAGTGGCGGGCCCTCCTGAGAGTTGTGCATAACTCAATTTTCCATCTTCCGCATCCTGCACCAATGGCGGGTGCAGCGGAGTTTTCTTGTTTGCCATGATTGATATCCTTTCAAAGTCAAAGTCGAGTCAACGAGTCGCGTTGCAGGCTCGCAAGCGACTGGCACAGTTAATCGACAAATTTCAGCGGGGATAACTGTCAGAAATGACAGTCCCGACAAGCGGCAATCGTCAGGAAAAATGCTAATTCTGGGGAGGCGTCGCTATGACGTCTTCGCGGGCAGGCCGCTGTCACGGGGCTTTGTAGTGAATTCGAATTATATGGCGAGGGGATTTATCCCCGCTGGGGCGCGAAGAGATCCTCAAGCCGGTCTCCCCCGTTGCGAACCGTTTGTCGGCTAACCGCTTCACCCTGTCAATTCTGACAGTAGTCAAACATCCGTCTCCAGCGCCTACTAAAAACCGCGCTGTGACCTCCGATGTCCGGCTCCACGGGCAGGGTCGAAAGCGCCTGTGAGCGGAGAAACCAAAGATGAAAAACCTGGATGATTTTGTCGATTTCGAAGATGGAGAAAGGCACGGCTGGGAAAATGATATTGGATCTCCAGAGGGGGTACTCAAAACGGAAGATGGCCCGGAAGGCTCGAATACTTTCTGGTCCGGCAAGCTGCAATCGAGACAACCCCCAGACCCGTTTCAGGCCTCTCTCGCCAAAATATTTACCCTTCCTGGCGAAGAGCAGCAGAGCGGGATCCTTTTAACATCCTTCAGATACCGCGTTCACCCGCCAGAGCCGGGGGAAGCCACAACGATCGCGGTCACGGTTACAGGGCACATATCGCTGGGCTATGGCAACTTTTTTATAGATGAGCACACTCCACAGGGCATGTGGCTCCAAAGTGGTCCAATCAAAGTTCCCTACTACCATAGCAGGGCCCCTGTCTTGATCGGTACGCAAGGCGGGAGTGGGCCCGCTGTGTTCCGTAAGCTGGACATCGATGACATCAAGGTTGTGCAGTTTCCCAATAAATAGAAACTCACGAACGGCCGCCTGACTTGCGGATGTTTTTCCCCCGAGGGTCCAGTTCCCTCGCCCCGCGTTTCAGGCGGCCCGACGTATCAGGTTGAAGTGGTTACGCTCAAGGTAATCCTTCTTCTCACTCAGCAGGAATAGAGCCCAACCATTGTTTGCTCGACGACGGCCTTCAATGCAGTGGTGTTGTCGATCAACTCCGCCAACAACCTCTCGTCTTCATCCATATAACCTTCATATTCCGCCAGGTTTCGGCGCTCGTGACACAACGCGAACAAGCGAACCTGCAACTTGTTGATCCCGGCAGTATGAACCAGGCACTGGAACACCAGATAACGGCGGTCGGAACGAAAGCCCGATAAGCGCAATGCCGTGAGAGCAATGCCGTGGGCGGCGTTGTAGGCTAGGTCGAAGCGACTGGCAAAGGAAAGTTGGGCGCTACGTGCATCCTGCAAACGATCACTCGCCGAGCGCATCAGACCTTCGCACTCCTTGCGGTCCGCTGGCTCGGCCTTCAGGCCGCCGCTACGTTGCAGGTTTTCCAGGCTTTGGTTTTTGTCCATCCTTAGACTCCACTGGGTTTTCACCCATGATGTTGAGCTTCTCCTGCTCCACCACCCGCTGAACGAAGCTGTTGCCAGTGGCAAGTTTTGCGTTCCAATCCTCCAAGCTGTACAGCGTGGGGTTGATGGTGCGGCCCACTTGTTCTTCCATGGGCAACAGCCGCTCCATCACTTCGCTGTAGTGCAGGTCGTCGCCAATCAACATCAGGTCGATATCGCTGCCGGCATGGGCTTGGTCCTTGGCGATGGAGCCGTAAACAAACGCCCAAGCTACTTGATCCGCAAACGGACCGAGCGCCACACGCAACTGCTCGACGATGCCGAATGTCTTGCGCACAATGCCCAGCAATTCCTGGTAGATAGGACACGCCGGATTGGCTTGGTAGTGTGTCTGATTACCCTGCCGACTGAGGGTCAGGATGCCAGCCCGTTGCAAGCGCTCCAACTCACGCATCAGGCTGCCCTTACCGATCTTCGCCCAACGGGCTATCTCATTGGCATAAAAACTATGGTCCGGCTTGCCGAAGAGCAAGCCCAGGATTCGCTGTTGTGTTGCAGTAAATAACGCGTCACTGAGGGAGAGGGTTTGCATGGTCGCGCCAAAGAGTCCCAAAAAGGGAACGATAGGTCCCTTTTTGGGACTTATCAAGGGCCATTTGATGCCAATCGCAAAGCGTTTTCGGGGGCCAAACGAGGACTTGGCTCTTTCGCTTGAGTGAAATTTCCTAGAAAATCCCGGCGGCTTGCGCCTGCCAAAACACCTGGTCTAGGGCGACGCAGGGGAGGACAAATCATTGACTCCCTGGTCACCTTTTTCCTGTTCTTTCTCGCAGGCCGAGCGGCCAAATTTGTCGGATTGCCACCGAATGTAGTCGGTCTTCTGGCGTTAGGCTCCACTGCAGCGTATTACTTGTTTTCCGATGCAATGCCGAACGGGCAAAGCGTGGGTAAAAAGCTGTTGGGGATGTCAGTGATTGATGAGCGTAGTTACCTGAACTGCAATTTATATCAATCGTTTATGCGCAATATTACGACGCCATTTCTAAATTTTTTTGACTGGATATTTATTTTCTTTGGTTCAAGGAAGCGGTTGGGTGACATGCTCGCGTCTACGATTGTCTTCAGATAATGGCCGAGCAGGCACAACGTACCGCCGAAGAGGCCACCCTACGCGCCACTCGGATGACCGATAAGGCCTCGCGCAAGTAAACAGCGGATGTACGAGGCGCGGCGTTAGCTGCGCCAGGGTCAGAACGACCCCAGTTTGACTGGCCTTGTATCACACTGATCTGGTCGGCACTTGCGATATCATCGTATTGCGACACCAGCACCGTCAGCGTGGTCAACGCCGCCAGCGGATCGAGCTGGCGGCTGCTGACCTCTTTAGATCGCCGGCGCCGGCAGTTCGACCGCAGACATTGAAGCAATGGCGTTCACGATATGGGGAAGTGGACCGATATGTCCACCTGTTCCTTGAGGTGTACCCGTCCGAATTAATAGCTCTCTCATGTGTCTTGGCGTTATTACCGTGCCAGTCCTTTTAAACCATGACTGCACCGCAATGACGGCTGCTCCTACAATTGCCGTGGCCGCAGAGGTTCCTGCAAACTCTGCGGCATAAGTCCTCGTACGCCCCTCATTAAAAAGATCACCAACGCCGCAAGTAGCCACATACCCATCACCACCCCACCCCTGTAAATGTATCGGGCTACCATATGTAGAAAAAACGGAGCAATTACGGCCGGTCCGTGTTCCAGAGCCGACGAGAATACTTCCATTGTCGCCACGGCTTCTATATTCCTCATAAAACGGATGGTCTAAATCTTCATGACCATTACCGGCAGCGGCGACAACAATAATTCCAGCATCAGTGGCCTGTTTTGTTATGTCCCAAACACCCCTATTAAAATCAGCGGGTACCAATCGGCCCTCACGGCCGCCCGTTTGCATTTCATATATAAATACGTCTCCGGCTCTTAAATGTTTCAAACCCTCAGCAATACCGCCAACGCGACCAAGAGGACCCTGCGAAATCCCGTAAAATACATCAACTTCATAGGCAACGCCCAGCATGCCAAATCCATTGTTTCTAGCAAAGACGACACCAGCAACTTGAGTCCCGTGGTCATTGGTATTCTCACCGGGCATTGGAACGAGCTCTATAAAATTAGCGCCTTCCAGATCTTCATGATCGTAAGCAAACTCGCCGTTTTCGATATCTGCACATCTAATTCCTCGCCCGGTAGCCTCAAATAATCGCCAAGCATTCATGGCATCAATACCAATGACATTTGATCCCAAATCACCTTGGAGATACTCTTGCCGATCAACGAAGTTCGGAGTTGTACTTGTGGGGCCTGCTGTACATTCGCCTGACGGCGTCGGAGCAGGCCCGACTGGATCAAGCTCAGGCTCGACTGGCTCAATTTCAACATATTCTACAATATCCATATCCCTCAACGCCGTTGCGAGGCGCTGCAATTCTTCAAATGACATGGAGGGTGCGTTTTTGATATAGACGAGCCCCTTATATTGAGAAAAATCAATACTATTTTCTTCGTTTTTTATTTTGCCCGTCTCTGCCAATCCTGGAATGGCATGGCGATATTCTAAATCAGATAAAAAACTCGCATCCTTTGCTAGTTTTTCTGATTCATGAAAAAATATCTTTCCATTTGTTACATTGGAAATACTGTCTGGAGTGAACTTCACAAGTAAGTTATAGGCTTCATTCATCACGCACCTCCATGGAGCATACTGAGAATTACTTGCCCCGCAAACTGCAGCCAGGGCTGGGTATGTCCAGCTTCAGCCCGCCTTCTGGTCCCACTGCAGTAGCGCTCTTGCCGCTCTCGACTGCTTGCTCGTTATCGTCATTTAAGTCCTTAGGGAGCTCGGATCATGGCTGAGAATAGCAGAAGTGTGTCCGCCGTCACGCGTCGGAAACTGTTGGCGGGGACTGCAGTGGCGGTTATCGGGCAGTCCGTCCAGGCCGCTGACGTCGGCGATACGCACATTGGCGACGATGAACAGACAGGCCGACCCGCATGCCGGGGTCGAGGAGAAGAACATCGAACCGTTGCCAAAATCTTATTCAGCGGCGGAAATGTCAGAACGGCCCCCAGCTCGAGCGGGTACTCAATGACGAGGTACGGCCGGTCGATGTCATCGCCGCCCTGACTGCTGTTGGCGCGATGGGTGACGTGGGACTGTTGCAGCGAAGGTCCTTGGCCGGGCACTGATTGCACGATGTAGTGCAGGTTCAGATCGCGCTCCCAATGGCGTCCGCCGTCCCTTGTTGTGGACGGTAACCGCCGGTGTCCGTATCGAGCTTTTCCGGGACAGACCACGTTTTATCGGAGGGAGCGATTAAAGTGTGGTTATCACTGTTTTTGTGAACGAAGAAAAATCGCAGCAACGGCCAGTCGTTCGTTATAAGACACCACTCTTTCTATTGAGTGAAATTTCCTAGAAAATCCCGGCGGCTTGCGCCTGCCAAAACACCTGGTCTAGTCTTCGTTCGTCACTGCCAATTCAGTGATCGGGTTTAGTAGCCCGCTGTTTAGCTAAGGCGCAATGCGTCACCGTCCTGTCAGGCACTGTTTGTTGCCTGCGCGTTATGGTGGCTGTGCGCAGGGCACCTCGGTGCACCGGTTCTTAGCTCGCCGGCTACTAACCTGCGTACAGCTGCCACCCTGTCGTGTAGTAGCGTCTCGGTAGCAGCTCAACCTGCGTTGAGAGAGCTAAATCAATGTCGAAGATAACCCCGACCCACCCGTCACACTTAACCCGATAGACGCCGACATCGAGCGCATATTCGCCCACTACAACCTGCCACCGGCAGAACCACCCATTCGCTACAAACTGCCTGAAAGCCTGTATCAGATTCGGGTGGATGTGCGTTCCGAGGAATCCCTCGTCACTGCTTATGAACTGTTGGAAGCCGCAGCCGCTACCGCCTACGAAGCGGTAGAAAACCTCAGTGGGTCAAACCGAAAGGTGGTGCTGGGCGTCGTGCACCTGATCGAGATGGCGCGGGCATTCGTGAATTCGGCGTTGGATGAGCGGGTAGTGGTACGTCCGTAAAAACGCCATAAAACCTGTAGGAGCCAGCTTGCTGGCGATAGCGATGTGCACAGCGCAGATAATGTGTCGAATGTACCAGCATCATCGCCAGCAAGCCGGCTCCTACAGGGTGATGTCATCTGCGAGGCCTGTGAACGAAAAAAACCGGCCGTTCGTCAAGCCAACCCCGACTCCAGCACCAACTGCTCCAACCCCAGCAAGTCCGGCACCTTCGCCACCCACTCGCCCACCTGCACCGCCGCCTTCTCCAGCCGGCACAGCGGCACATCGACAAAATTCAACTGGCTGTCGAGCTTCTACGAACGGATCGAGACTAGAGGTGATTCTGTGTTGCGAAAGCATCAGAACCTTTTGTCGGATAGTGACTTCGACCTGTCAGTTCTGACAGTAGTCAAACAACCGTCTCCAGCGCCTACTAAAAACCGCGCTGCGATCTCCAATGTCCGGCTCCACGGGCAGGGTCAAAAGCGCCAGTGACCGGAGAAACCAAGATGAAGAACCTGGATGATTTTACCGATTTCGAAAATGGAGAAAGGAACGGATGGGAAAATGAGATTGGATCTCCAGACGGGATACTCAAAACGGAAGCTGGCCCGGAAGGCCCGAATACTTTCTGGTCCGGCAAGCTGGAATGGAGACCCCCAAACACGTTTCTGCCCTCGCTCTTCAAGATGTTTACCCTTTCTGGCAAAGAGCAGGAAAAAGAGTGGCTTGAAATATCCTTCAAATACCGTGTTTACCCGCCGGAGCCGGGGGAAGCGACAACGATCACGGGCGTGATTACACAGCACTTCTCGATAGCCTATAACAGTTTTTTTATAGATGAGTACACTCCAACCAACGAGTGGCTCCAAGGTGATCCAATCAAAATCCTAGTTGTCTACTCCAATAACTTGAGCCATCTCTTGATCGGTGCGCGTAACGGGACAGGGCCCGGCGTGTCCCGTAAGATAGACATCGATGACATCAAGGTTGTGCGGACTCCCGTTAAATAGAAAGTTACTCCGGGTCCGGGTTGTCAGGCCAACCCGGACTCCAACACCAACTGCTCCAGCCCCAGCAAGTCCGGCACCTTCGCCACCCACTCACCCACCTGCACCGCCGCCTTCTCCAGCCGACACAGCGGCACATCGACAAAACTCAGCTGGCTGTCGAGCTTGTACGAGCGCGGGATCCCCTGGATCACCAGCGCGATAAACTTCAATTCCGGCCGCCCACCCAGGGCATTGAGCACCACGATCCGTGCCCGATCCCCCACCGCCAGCGGACAGCCGCAGGCCGCCTCGAAGCTGATCAATGGCAATTGCTGGTTGCGCCAAGTCACCTGCCGCAGATACCACGGCGGCGCATCGCTGGCCGGCTCGCCGCGCTGGTAGTCGATCAACTCCGCCACCGCGACATTCGGCAGCAACAGGTAACGGTCCGCCAACGGCAGCATCAACCCTGTCAGGCTGCTGGTGCTGTGTTCATGCATGGAGCTGACTCCAATGGGCGATGCTTTCCAGCAACGCCGACTCCTGGTACGGCTTGCCCAGGTATTCGTTGACGCCAATGGCCATGGCCCGGTCCCGGTGTTTCTGCCCGGTACGCGAGGTGATCATGATAATCGGCAGGTCCTTGAGGCGTTCATCGTTGCGGATCCGCGTCGCCACCTCAAAACCGTCCATACGCGGCATTTCAATGTCCAGCAGCATCAGGTCCGGGGTGTGCTCCTCCAGCAACATCATGGCGTCCACCCCATCCTTGGCCGTCAACACGTTCATGCCGTTGCGCTCCAACAGGCGACTGGTGACCTTGCGTACGGTGACCGAGTCGTCCACCACCATGACCAGGGTCGGACGCACCGGCGTCGCATCCACGCTGGTACCACTGGACATGGACTGTACCGGCGCCCGCGACAAGGCGTTGCGCACATGGGCGAGCAAATCGAGAATCAGCACCACGCGACCGTCGCCCAGGATGGTCGCCCCCGACAGCCCCGGTACCGCGGCGAACTGCGGCCCGAGGTTCTTCACCACGATTTCCCGCGAACCCGCCAGGGCATCCACTTGCAGCGCCATGCGCTGATCGTTGCAGTGCACCAGCAACACCGGCAACGCCAGGCTCTGGCCGAATAATTTCGGCTTGCCCACGGTTTGCAGCAGTTCGCCGAGGTAACGCAGTTCGTAGGTCTGCCCGGCGTATTCGTAGCGCGGCGGATCGAGTTGGTAATAATCTTCCAGCTCACTCGGCAAGACCCGCACCAGCCCTTCGACGGTGTTCAGCGGCACCGCGTATTGCTCGTCGGCGCATTGCACCATCAATGCACGGTTCACCGAGACGCTGAACGGCAGGCGGATCTGGAAGTGCACGCCCTGCCCCGGGATGGAGTCGATACGCATGGTGCCGCCCAGTTGCCGCACCTCTTCGTGGACCACGTCCATGCCCACGCCGCGCCCGGAAATCTGGGTGATCTTTTCCGCCGTGGAAAAGCCCGGCTGGAGGATGAACTGCAACACGTCGCGATCGCTGATCGGCATGTCCGGCTCCAGCAGACCGCGCTTGATCGCCTTGCGCCGCACCGCTTCGAGGGGTACCCCGGCGCCGTCGTCACGTATATCGAAGACGATATCGCCACCTTCGTGGGACAGGTCCAGGCTGATCAGCCCCTGCTCCGGTTTCCCGGCCGCACGCCGGCCTTCGGCACTTTCCAGGCCGTGGTCGACGGCATTGCGCAACATATGCTCCAGGGGCGCGACCATGCGTTCCAGCACATTGCGGTCCATTTCGCCCTCGGCATTGCCGACCACGAAATCGACCTCCTTGCCCAACTCCCCCGCCACCTGCCGGACGATACGCTTGAGGCGCGGCACCAGACGCTCGAACGGCACCATGCGCGTGCGCATCAGGCCTTCCTGCAACTGGGTGTTGACCCGCGCCTGTTGTGCCAGCAGGTTTTCCGCATCCTGGTTGCGCCCGGACAGGGTCTCCTTGAGGTCCAGCAGGTCGGAGGCGGATTCGAACAAGGCCCGGGACAATTGCTGCAACTGCGAATGCCGGTCCATTTCCAGCGGGTCGAATTCTTCATAACCCAGGCGTTCGGCTTCCACCTGCTGGCGACTGAGAATCCGCCCCTGGGTCTCGGTGTCGAGGCGGCGCAACTGATCGCGCATACGCTCGATGGTGGTCTCCATTTCGTTGAGCGCGATCCTGGCGTCGTTGACCTGCTGCTCGATACGGCCACGGAAGATCGAGGTTTCACCCGCCAGGTTGACCAGGTCTTCGAGCACATCCGCCGAAACCTTGACCATATCCTGGGCCGCCCGCTCGGCCTCGGCGACCGTCGGGGCCTCGGGCTTGGGTGCTGCCGGCGCGACAATCGGGGCGGCGACCGGCAGATTGACCGGCGACTGCCGGCCAAACGCCTGGATATCCTGGATCAGCGCATCGGCGGGCAGCACCGGCTGTTCGGCGCGCACCGCATCGAGCATATGCGCCAGCCGGTCATGGCCGGCCTGCAACAAGCCGAACAGCTCCGGCCCCGGTTGCAGCAGCCCGGCCGACAGCCCTTCGTAAAGAAACTCCAACTCGTGGGCCAGGTCGCCGATCGGCACGATTTCCACCATGCGCGCGCTGCCCTTGAGGGTGTGCAGGTCACGCAGCAGGGTTTCCACGTCCTGGCGATTTGCCGGCTCAGCCTGCCAGCGCAGCAAGGCCGCGCCGGAGCTTTCGAGGATATCGAACCCCTCTTCGAGGAAGATCTCCAGCAACTCCGGATCGTTGCCGGTCACCGACGCGGGCGCTTCGGCGGCCTCGCTCACCTCCAGCGGTGCGCTGCTGCCCTGGCGAAACTGGCGCAAGCACTCGATCAGCGCACTCGGATCGCCCAGGGGCTGATGCCCTTGAAGCTGGTCCAGCAGGACCGCCAGGCGGTCATGGCTTTTCTGCAACAGCAGCGCCAGTTCGGGAGAATGGTTGAAGCGCCGGTCCACCAGGCCTTCGTAGAGATTTTCCAGTTCGTGGGCCAGATCGCCCACCGGGCCGATCTCGGCCATGCGCGCGCCGCCCTTGAGGGTGTGCAGGTCCCGTTGCAGGGACAGTAGCGGCGCGGCGTTGTCCGGATCGTCGAGCCAACGCTGCAAGGCCAGACCGGCACTGTCGAGGATATCCGCGGCCTCTTCGAGGAAGATCACCACGATCTCGTCGTCGAGGTCCACTTCATCGAGGACCTGGCTCGCTTCGGCGGTGGCGGCGCCCAGTTCGGCGATGCTCAGGGCGCGGCTGCCGTCGGTCTTGATCAGGCCGGTGGCGGATGGATCGAGGGCCTCGTCGAGCAGCTCGCGCAGGGCCCGCAGTCGCTCCGGTTGCGCCTTGATTTCCTGGCCGGCGGCCAGTTCGTCGAACATGTTGATCAGCGCTTCATGGGCGCTCTGCGCCTCATGGAAAAACCGTTCGCTGACCGCCAGGCTGCTTTCTTCGACGGCACCGTAGAGGTCGAGCAAGGCTTCGCAGAGTTCATCCACCGGGTGCAAGTCGGCACTGTGGGCGCCCTGGCCGAGGGTGGTCAGCTCGTCCAGCAGGCTGCTGAGCTCCTCACGCTCGCCGGGGTGCTGCTGCCAGCGCAGCAGCAGGTTTTCCGCGTCCAGCAGGATATCCATGCCCTGGGCCAGGAAGTTGTTGATCAGTTGCGGGTCACGCTTGGTGCCGCTGGTAACGCTGAGCAGCGACTCCAGCCGGGCCGCGAGCAGGGCCTCGGCACGTCGGATCAGTTCCGCGGCGCCGTCGATGGCCGCCAGCGGGTCGTCAGCCAGTTGCTTCAACCCTTGGTGCAACAGGACCTCGGCCTCCAGCAGCAACTCGACCTCATCCAAGTCCAGTGGCAACAGGTGGGCCTTGAACTCACGCACCAGGTGGTAAAACGGTGCCGCCAGTTCGGCGATCGGCCGCACCCCGGCCACGTAGGCGCTGCCCTTGAGGGTGTGCAACGCCCTTTGCAATTCGTCGCTGGCGGCCAGCGGCAGGTGTTCGGTGGCCTCTTCGAGAAAGTGGTTGAGGCTGTCCAGATGCGTCTCGGCCTCGTTGCGGAAAATATCCAGCAGCTGCCGGTCGATGGCCTCATCGTCGGTCTCTCCCACGTCCCCGGGCGTGGCTTCGTCCGCAGCCGAACCCGCCAACTCATGGGCTCGGGCGGCCAGCAGGTCGACATCGTCGCGCTGGCGCTGGGCCTGTTCGGCAAACTCGATGACCAGTTCCGGCAACACCTGCAGCACATCGTCGAGCAACTGGTGGACCGGCGCGTCGGCCTCGACGCTGTGTTCGAGCACACGGTTGAGCAGGTTTTCCACCGCCCAGGCCAGCTCGCCCAGCACCAGCGCCCGGACCATCCGGCCGCTGCCCTTGAGCGTGTGGAAGGCGCGACGCAGCTCGGTCAGGGCCGATTTGCTCTCGGTATTCAGCGCCCAGCGCGGCAGGTATTCGCGCAGCACATCGAGCACTTCCGCGCATTCCTCCAGGAAGACTTCACGTAATTCGTCGTCCACCGGAGCTTCGTCGCCCGGTGGCGGCAGCAGGCTGCCCGGGACCTGGCGGGCCGGCGGATTGAGGGCGGACACGGGGCTGGCCAGGACATCGGCCAGGGACTGCACCACCTGCGGGTTGTCCAGCACCTGCAAGTCCTGCATCACCTGGGCTTCGTTAGGGCTCAGGACATCTTCGAGCACCGGTACGTCCTGCTCGGCAGGCGTATAACCCAGGGCATCGAGGCTTTCCTCGGCCATGTCCAGCACCCGCTCACCCGGCGCCTCGTGGTCTTCGCCCAAACGCTCGAGGTAGTACTCGATACTGCTCAGGGCATCGGCCAGGCGGTCGAGTTGCTGCCAGGACGGCGGTTGCGGACCGTTCAACAGGTGGTCGTGGATATAACGATTACAGGTTTCCAGCAGGCTCGCGGCCCGGCCGAGGGGAATCATCGACAAGGCGCCACGGACCGAGGTCAGCAACTCGGGCAAGGGCAACAGGCGCTCGCGGTCCCAGTCGGCATCGATGTACTCGATGATCAGGTCCTTGGCCTGTTGCAGGCAGATCCGCGATTCCTTGACCACCAACTGGTGGATCTGGGTCAGGTCGGTGGTCGGCAGGCGGCTTTCTTCACGGCTTTCCGGCTCCACGGTGCCGATCATCCCGGCCAGGGTCGCCTCGACGTAGAGCAAGGCGCCGGCAACGTCCATCAGCACCGAGTCATTCGGCTCGCGCTGGCCCTGGACCAGGCCCAGGACCACCGCCGTCTGGTCAATGATGACCTTGCGCGGCTGGCCGAAGCCGAGCACCGCCAGGGTATCGGCGATCTGCCGCAGGGGCGCCAGCAGGCTCGACAGTTCGTCGGTGTGCTGGCGGTCGCCGCGCACGAACAGGTCCAGCCGTTCCTTGCACCGCACCAGTTCCTCGCACAACGCCGCGACCACCGAACGCATGGCATCGCGGTCGGGGCCTGCCAGACGCGCCCGCTCCTCGTCGACCACCGCCGTATCGGGCAGGGCTTCATCCAGGCCATAACGTTCTTTAAGGGCGAGCATCTGCGCCGTCGGCTGGCGCGCCTTGGCGATATAGAACAGCAGGCTCTTGAGCAATTCTTCCGGGGCCGGCTGGTTGATTCCGGCGATGCCCTGCTCCAGCAGGCGCTTGAGTTCCTTGTCGGAGTCCTTGAGCAGACTGCGCAGGGCCGGGCTGTTGGCGATGACACCCGCGAGCATGCCCTCGACCAGCGCCGACGCGACTTGCCAGAGCGCCCCCAACGGCGCATTCAGACAGAGGATTTCAAGCCGGGCAAAGACCTTGGCCATATAACCGAGGTTGGTTTCGTCGTCCTGTTCACGTAGCAAACCGACCAGCGCGGTCTGCAGCATCTGCCGCAACTTGCGCAACAAGGCCGGCAGTTCCGCCGGGGTCAGTTCGGCGAGGGTCGCCTCGGCCAATGGCGGCAACTCCGGCAAGGTCGGGCTGAACAGGCTGGTTTCCGACAGCAGGCTTTCGCCCCGGGCACTGCGCAGGTCATTGAGCAGCGGCAGCACCACCAATGGCAGATCGCGGCGGGCACTGTGGACCCGGTCCAGATACAACGGCATCTGCCCCAGGGCCTGGCGCAACAACTTCAGCGCTTCCGGCAGATCGACCACCCGCCCTTGCTGTACGGCCAGGGCCAGGGCTTCGGTTTCCTCGGCGAGCAGGGCCGCGCCGTAGAACTCGACCATCTGCAAGCTGCCATGGACCTGGTGAATGCATTCCAGGCATTCGGCGATGTCCTGGACCGAATGCGTCGGCTCATCGAACGCATCCAGGGCCTGGCGCGCCTGCTTCAGGGTATCGGCGATTTCGCCCTTGACCCATTCGAGGGCCACATAGTCGTGCTGATCGCTCATGACGACTCCACTAACGGGTTTCACGCGCATCTTGCGCAGCAGGCAGGGTAAAGCCGGAGACCGAGCGCCGCAGCTGGCTGGCCATTTTCGCCAGGTTGCCGATGCTGTCGGCGGTGGCGGTCGAGCCCGACGAGGTCTGGGTGGTGATCTGTTGGATCACGTTCATGGTCAGCGAGATCTGTCCCGCCGACGTGGTCTGTTGCTGGGCCGCGTTGGAAATGCTCTGGATCAAGGCCGCCAGGGTCTTGGAGACCCCTTCGATTTCTTCCAGGGCAACCCCGGCATCCTGGGCCAGCCGCGCGCCGCGCACCACTTCGGTGGTGGTCTGCTCCATGGAGATCACCGCCTCGTTGGTGTCGGTCTGGATCGCCCGCACCAGGGTTTCGATCTGCCGGGTCGCCGCCGACGAACGTTCCGCCAGGCGCTGGACCTCATCGGCCACCACCGCGAAACCGCGCCCGGCATCGCCGGCCATGGAGGCCTGGATCGCCGCATTGAGGGCAAGGATATTGGTCTGGTCGGCAATGTCGTCGATCAGGCTGACGATATCGCCGATTTCCTGGGAAGACTCGCCCAGGCGCTTGATCCGCTTGGCGGTGTCCTGGATCTGTTCGCGAATATTGTCCATGCCGTGGATGGTGTTGTGCACCACCTCGTTGCCCTTGTTGGCGATCTCCACCGAACGCTCGGCCACCGCCGACGATTCGGCGGCGTTGGCCGAGACCTGGTCGATGGACTCGGCCATGTCGCTGATGGCGGTGGACGCTTCGGAAATCTGCTGGGCCTGGTGCTCGGAGGCCTCGGCCAGTTGCATGGCGGTGGCCTGGGTTTCCTGCACGGCGGCGGCGACCTGGCCGGCGGTGAGGTTGATGGTGGCCACCAGATCCCGCAGCTGGTCGACGGAATAGTTGATGGAGTCGGCAATGGTCCCGGTGAAATCTTCCGTGACGGAAGCGGTCACGGTCAGGTCGCCGTCGGCCAGGTCTTCGATTTCATCCAGCAGGCGCATGATCGCGTGCTGGTTGCGCTCGTTCTTTTCGGCGGTCTCGTGCAACTGGCGATTGGTCTCGCGGACCATCACCAGGCCGATCAGGATGATCGAGGCCAGGGCCAGCAGGCCGAGGACATAACCGCCGATAGTGTCCAGGGAGCGTTCGCCGGCGAGGTTTTCAAAACCGTTGGCCAGGTGCGAGGCTTCGTCCAGCAGGGTTTGCGACAGGCTGAAGATATTCCCGGCCGACTCGCGAACCTGGAACAGCTGCGGTGAGGTTTCGAGGATTTCATCCACGGAGCCTGAGACGAATTCGAACAGTTCGGCGATATCCCCCAGACGGGCGCGGGCGTCCTTGTCTTCGACCTGGGTGATTTTCAGCGCCGCATTGCCCTGGAGCATGCCGTTGAGCACCTGGCCGAAACGGGCGGCGTCACGACCGAAGGCATCGGCGGCCTGGGACGAGGTTTCGTCGCCGGCCAGCACCGTGTTCACCGCGCCGAGGATCCGCTCGGCCAGCAACGACTGGCGCTGGGCCATGGCCACCTGGGCCGCCGGGGCGCCGCGTTGCAGGAGAATCTCCACGACCTTTTCATATTCGACCTGCAACTGCGGCACGGTTTCGGCCAGGGTCGCGGCCACCTGATGCAACGACAGCACGGTCTGTTCGCTGGCGAGGATGGCATCGGTGTTGCGCAGCAGGTTTTCCCAATCCTGCTGCACGGCGTGCATTTCCGTACGCACGGCGGGCGGCGCGGCGGGCAGGCCAGTGGCCGGGTCGCCTTTTTTCAGGTAACCCCAGCGTTGGGCGAAGTCGTTGCGCGCGTCGCTCAGCAACTTGAACGCCGCGGCCTTGCCGGAAGCCGCTTCCGTGGCGTTCTTGGCGATACGCTGGGACAGCACCCGCAGCTCGCCGGCATGGCTGATGTATTGCTTGTCGTAGGTGGACTGGGTGTTCAGGTAGGCGAAGTTGGCGAACAACAGCATGATGAACACGATCAGGGCGATAAACAGCACGATGATCTGCGAACGACTGCGCGAAGCCTCCAACGGCTTGCCGGTTTTAGCGTTTGTCATCGATCAGGCCCCTGCCTGTAAGGCTACATCCAGAAACCCCGGCGCCTGCGCCAGGGCAAACGGGCTGAACACCCACCAACTGCGTTCACGCTCGAAACGGCCCTGGACAAAGGGCGCCACCGCCGCATCCGGCGGCTGGACCGAAAGGCCCTGCTGCCCGCCCTGGGGAAAGTGCTGCAAACCGGCCACTTCGTCCACCATCAGGCCGGCGAACACGTCCTTGTATTCCACCACCAGTACCCGCCGCTGTTTGCGCAACGCGGACAGCTCATGGCCGAAAAACCCACACAGGTCCATGATCGGCAGCAGGCGCCCACGCAGGTTGGCCACGCCCTTGACCCAGGGTTTCACCCCCGGCAACAGGGTGTGACGCGGCTCATGCAGGACTTCGCCGACTTCGCCCATCGGCGCCACATACCAGTGCTCGCCGAGGCGAAAGCCGATACCGCTCCAGGTGTCCTGGCGGGCCTGTTGCGACGGCAGGTCGGCCGCCAACAGGCGACAGCGCTGGTCGATTTCCAGCAGCAGCTGGAAGGCAGTCTGCGACGGGCTCATGGGCGCGGGCCGTCAGCCGGCGAGGACGCTGTTCAGGGTCTTGATCAGGGTGTCTTCTTCCACCGGTTTGGTCAGGTAGTCGCGAGCGCCCTGGCGCGTGCCCCAGACCTTGTCGGTTTCCTGATCCTTGGTGGTGATGATGATCACCGGGATATGGCTGGTTTCACTGTCTTTGGTCAGCTGCCGGGTGGCCTGGAAGCCATTGAGGCCCGGCATGACGATGTCCATCAGGACCGCGTCGGGCTTTTCCTGGCGGGCCAGGGCCACGCCGTCGGCACCGTTTTCGGCCTTGAGCACTTCATGACCGTGCTTCTCCAGCATGGTGGTCAGTTTGTACATTTCAGTCGGCGAATCATCGACGATCAGGATACGTGCCATGGTGTTCCCCACTGCTTATAAGGCGGGCGGCCAGGCGGCCGACCGTCAATGTGCTTGTTCTACCGCCGCGAACCCCGGCACATGGGCCTTGATCGCGGCCAGCAGTTCTTCCTTGCTGAACGGCTTGGTCAAAAACTGATCGGAACCGACGATACGCCCCTTGGCCTTGTCGAACAGGCCGTCCTTGGAGGACAGCATGATCACCGGCGTGGACTTGAACGCACGGTTGTTCTTGATCAGGGCGCAGGTCTGGTAGCCATCCAGGCGCGGCATCATGATATCGACGAAGATGATACCCGGATGGTGATCGGCGATCTTGGCCAGGGCATCGAAGCCGTCGATGGCCGTGATCACTTCGCAACCCACGTGTTTCAACAGCGTCTCGGCGGTGCGACGAATCGTCTTCGAGTCGTCGATGACCATCACTTTCAAGGCTGTGGAATGCTGTTCCATATCTGCTCTACCATCGCCACAGCGACTCGATTGACTGCATTTAAGCGCTTTCCAGGCGCGAAGCCCTTGATGTGTAAGCGCTTCGAGCGGCATGCGAGCCTTTTTAGCACAGTCTCAAGATGCAATCTATCAACCGCCCCCGGCCCCACCCGGACAGGCGGTTTTTCCTTGACCGGGAATCGGTGTAGCGCCACTCTGACGCCACTTTTTCAAGTCATTTCGGCCATCACGGCCCATAGAGGATATAGCCCATGAGCGTTCGTCTCGGGATTGTCATGGACCCCATTGCCAACATTTCCTATAAAAAGGACAGTTCCCTGGCGATGTTGCTGGCCGCCCAGGCGCGCGGCTGGACCCTGTTCTACATGGAACAGCAGGACCTGTACCAGGACGCCGGCGTGGCGCGGGGGCGCATGCGTCCACTGAAAGTGTTCGCCAACCCCGAGCACTGGTTCGAGCTGGAAGCCGAGACCGACACGGCCCTGAGCGACCTGGACGTGATCCTGATGCGCAAGGACCCGCCCTTCGACATGGAGTTCGTCTACTCCACCTACCTGCTGGAACAGGCCGAGCGCGCCGGGGTGCTGGTGGTCAACAAGCCGCAGAGCCTGCGCGACTGCAACGAAAAGCTCTTCGCCACCCAGTTCCCGCAGTGCACCCCGGCCACCGTGGTCAGCCGTCGCGCCGATGTGTTGCGCGAGTTTGCCGCCAAGCACGGTGACGTGATCCTCAAGCCGCTGGACGGCATGGGCGGTACTTCGATCTTCCGCCACCGGGTCGGCGACCCGAACCTGTCGGTGATCCTCGAGACCCTGACCGCCCTGGGCAGCCAGCAGATCATGGCCCAGGCCTACCTGCCGGGAATCAAGGACGGCGACAAGCGCATCCTGATGGTCGACGGCGAGCCGGTGCCCTATTGCCTGGCGCGGATCCCGGCAGCCGGTGAAACCCGTGGCAACCTGGCCGCCGGCGGTCGCGGCGAAGCCCGTCCGCTGACCGACCGCGACCGCTGGATCGCCGCCCAGGTCGGCCCGACCTTGCGGGAAAAAGGCCTGTTGTTTGTCGGCCTGGACGTGATCGGCGAGCATCTGACGGAAATCAACGTCACCAGCCCGACCTGCATCCGCGAGATCGACAACGCCTTCGGCACCGACATCGGCGGCCTGCTGATGGATGCCATTGAGCGCAAGCTGCAAGCCCGTTGATGTAGAACAGCCGAGAAAAAGCCAACATTGCGTTATCATTCCGCGCTTTCGATACATGCGATGTTGGTTTCCTGGTCATGACGCTTCCCGCCGATCTGCCTCCCGAACTTTCCCGCCCCGGCGTACGCCCGGCGGATCGGCTTGGCTTCACGCTTTTCCTGGCGGCGCTGATCCACCTGGCGCTGCTGCTCGGCGTGGGCTTCAGCGTCGTCGAGCCCAAGCAGATCAGCAAGACCCTGGAAATCACCCTGTCCACCTTCAAGAGCGTGAAACCGCCGGAAAAGGCTGATTTCCTCGCCCAGGACAACCAGGAAGGCAGCGGCACCCTGGATAAAAAGGCGATACCCAAGACCACCGAGGTCGCGCCGTTCCAGGACAACAGCATCAATGAGGTCACCCCGCCGCCACCGGCCAAGCAGGAAGTAACCGAAGCGGCACCGAAGGCGGTGGTCACCACGGTGGCGCCGAAGCCGAAGAAAGCCGTGATCAAGCATGAACAGGTCAAGACCGAGGCGGCGCCCCAGCAACCGGCACCGACCTTCGACAGCTCGCAGCTGTCCAGCGACATCGCCAGCCTTGAAGCGGAACTGGCCAAGGAACAACAGTTGTATGCCAAGCGCCCGCGGATTCATCGCTTGAGCGCGGCCTCGACCATGCGCGACAAGGGCGCCTGGTACAAGGATGACTGGCGCAAGAAGGTCGAGCGCATCGGCAACCTCAATTACCCCGAAGAAGCCCGTCGCCAGCAGATCTACGGCAATTTGCGGCTGATGGTCTCGATCAACCGCGACGGCTCGCTGTATGAAGTGCTGGTGCTGGAATCCTCCGGGCAGCCGCTGCTGGACCAGGCGGCGCAGCGGATCGTGCGCCTGGCGGCACCGTTCGCGCCCTTTACCGGCGATCTGTCGGACATCGACCGCCTGGAGATCATCCGCACCTGGCGTTTTTCCCGGGGCGACAAGCTTTCCAGCAACTGAATCGCGCCTACACCGCTTGTCAGGTCGCCCGCCCACGGCCACACTAGGGCTCATGAAAAACCTCACCCCGACGTACCTCAAGCATCATTTCCTGATCGCCATGCCGCATATGGCCGACCCGAATTTCGCGCAGACGGTGACCTATATCGTCGAGCACAGCGCGAACGGTGCCATGGGGCTGGTGATCAACCGCCCGCAAGCGCTGAGCCTGGCCGATATCCTCGAACAACTGCGCCCGGACATCGAGCCGCCAGCCCTCTGCCAGCATGTGCCGATCTATACCGGCGGTCCGGTGCAGACCGACCGCGGGTTTGTCCTGCACCCCATCGGCCAGACCTACCAGGCCACCGTCGAACTGGAAGGCCTGGCGCTGTCCACGTCCCAGGATGTGCTGTTCGCCATTGCCGACGGTGAAGGCCCATCCCGCAGCCTGATCGCCCTCGGCTACGCCGGTTGGGAAGCCGGGCAACTGGAAGCGGAACTGGCCGACAACGCCTGGCTGACCTGCCCGTTCTCCCCGGACATTCTCTTCGAAACCGACAGCGACGCCCGCCTCGCTGCCGCCGCCGCGCACCTGGGGATCAACCTCAGCCTGCTCACCAGCCAGGCGGGCCACGCCTGATGGCCGCCATCCGCCTGCTGCTGGGTTTCGACTACGGCACCAAACAGATCGGCGTCGCCGTCGGCCAGATGATCACCGGCCAGGCCCGTGAGCTCTGCACCCTGAAGGCGCAGAACGGGATTCCCGACTGGAACCAGGTCGAAGCCCTGATCAAGGAATGGAAACCCGACGCCGTGGTGGTCGGCCTGCCGCTGAACATGGACGGCACCCCCAGCGACATGTGCGCCCGTGCGGAGAAATTCGCCCGCCGGCTCAACGGTCGCTACAACCTGCCGTTCTTCACCCAGGACGAACGCCTGACCACTTTCGAAGCCAAGGGCGAACGCATGGCCCGTGGCGGCCAGAAAGGCACCTATCGCGACAACCCGGTGGACGCCATCGCCGCCAAGCTGCTGCTGCAAAGCTGGATCGAAGAACACCCGACACCTGCCGAGTCCTGAACAGCGGCGCTGCCCGAACCTCTTACCCTCGCCTTGATCCCCCGCAAGGGCCCTTGAAGGAGCAACCATGAGCCTGCCCAATCCCGCCGACCTGATCAGCCAGATGGCCGTCGATCTCAACGCCCACCTGAGCAAGCGCGCCATTGTCGAACCGCGCTTTATCGGTATTCGTACCGGCGGCGTGTGGGTGGCCCAGGCGCTGCTCAAGGCCCTGGATAGCACATCGCCCCTGGGCACCCTGGATGTGTCCTTCTACCGCGACGACTTCAGCCAGAACGGCCTGCACCCGCAGGTGCGCCCGTCCGAGCTGCCGTTCGAGATCGAAGGCCAGCACCTGGTGCTGATCGACGACGTGCTGATGAGCGGCCGGACCGTCCGCGCGGCCCTCAACGAACTCTTCGACTACGGCCGCCCGGCCAGCGTGACGCTGGTCAGCCTGCTGGACCTTGATGCCGCCGAACTGCCGATCCGTCCCGATGTGGTCGGTGCAACACTGTCGCTGGCTCCCACGGAACGGGTAAAATTGTCCGGCCCCGCGCCGCTCCAACTTGAACTTCAAGACCTCGCCCTTTAAAGAGTCCCTTGCGATGACGCCTCTAGACGCCAAGCGCCCGCTGCAGCTCAATGATCAGGGCCAGCTACGCCACTTCCTCTCGCTCGACGGCCTGCGCCGCGAGCTGTTGACCGAAATCCTCGATACCGCCGACTCCTTCCTCGAAGTCGGCGCCCGGGCGGTAAAGAAAGTCCCGCTGCTGCGCGGCAAGACCGTGTGCAACGTGTTCTTCGAGAACTCCACCCGTACCCGCACCACCTTTGAAATGGCCGCCCAACGGTTGTCGGCGGACGTGATCACCCTGAACGTGTCCACGTCCTCGGCGAGCAAGGGTGAAACCCTGCTCGACACCCTGCGCAACCTCGAGGCCATGGCCGCCGATATGTTCGTCGTGCGTCACGGCGAGTCCGGCGCCGCGCATTTCATCGCCGAACACGTCTGCCCCCAGGTGGCGGTCATCAACGGCGGCGACGGCCGCCACGCGCACCCGACCCAGGGCATGCTCGACATGCTGACCATCCGTCGGCACAAGGGCGGCTTCGAAAACCTCTCGGTGGCCATCGTCGGCGACATCCTGCACTCGCGGGTGGCCCGTTCGAACATGCTGGCGCTCAAGACCCTGGGTTGCCCGGATATCCGTGTGATCGCGCCGAAAACCTTGCTGCCGATCGGCATCGAGCAATACGGGGTGAAGGTCTACACCGACCTGGCCGAAGGCCTGAAGGACGTCGACGTGGTGATCATGCTGCGCCTGCAGCGTGAACGCATGACCGGCGGCCTGCTGCCCAGCGAAGGCGAGTTCTACCGCCTGTTCGGCCTGACCACCGCGCGCCTGGCCGGCGCCAAGCCGGATTGCATCGTCATGCACCCGGGCCCGATCAACCGTGGCGTGGAAATCGAATCGGCGGTGGCCGACGGCCCCCATTCGGTGATCCTCAACCAAGTCACCTACGGCATCGCCATACGCATGGCCGTGCTGTCCATGGCCATGAGCGGGCAGACTGCCCAGCGCCAATTCGACCAGGAGAAGGCCAAGTGAAACTCAGCATACTCGGCGCCCGCGTCATCGACCCGAGCAGCGGCCTGGATCAAGTGACCGACCTGCACCTGGAAGCCGGCAAGCTGATTGCCATCGGCGCCGCCCCGGCGGGTTTCGCCGCCGTCGACGTGATCGATGCCAAAGGCCTGGTGGCCGCTCCCGGGCTGGTGGACCTGAACGTCTCCCTGCGCGAGCCGGGCTACAGCCGCAAGGGCAATATCGCCAGCGAAACCCGCGCGGCCGCAGCCGGCGGCGTCACCAGCCTGTGCTGCCCGCCCAAGACCAAACCGGTGCTGGACACCTCGGCGGTGGCCGAACTGATCCTCGACCGTGCCCGCGAAGCCGGCAACACCAAGGTGTTTCCTATTGGTGCCCTGAGCAAAGGCCTGGAAGGCGAACAGTTGGCCGAGCTGGTGGCCTTGCGCGATGCCGGCTGCGTGGCGTTCGGCAACGGCCTGGAGAGCTTCCGCAACACCCGCACCCTGTGCCGGGCGCTGGAATATGCGGCGACGTTCGACCTGACGGTGATTTTCCACTCCCAGGACCATGACCTGGCCCATGGCGGCCTGGCCCATGAAGGCCCGACCGCCAGCTTCCTCGGCTTGTCGGGGATTCCGGAAACCGCCGAGACCGTAGCCCTGGCCCGGGACCTGCTGCTGGTGGAGCAGAGCGGCGTGCGCGCGCACTTCAGCCAGCTGACCAGCGCGCGCGGCGTGGCCCTGATCGCCCAGGCCCAGGCCCGTGGCTTGCCGGTGACCGCCGATGTGGCCTTGTACCAGCTGATCCTGACCGACGAAGCGCTGATCGACTTCTCCAGCCTTTATCACGTGCAACCGCCGCTGCGCACCCGCGCCGACCGCGACGGTTTGCGCGCTGCGGTGAAATCCGGGGTGGTGAGCGCCATCTCCAGCCATCACCAGCCCCATGAGCGCGATGCCAAGCTGGCGCCGTTCGGCGAGACCGAGCCGGGCATCAGCAGCGTCGAGCTGTTGCTGCCGCTGGCGTTGACCCTGGTGGAAGATGGCCTGCTGGACCTGCCGACCTTGCTGAAGCGCCTGAGCGCCGGTCCTGCCGAGGCTTTGCGCCTGCCGGCGGGCAAGCTGGCGGTGGGGGCGGCGGCGGATCTGGTGCTGTTCGATCCGAGCACCTCGACCGTGGCCGGTGAGCACTGGTTGTCCAAGGGCGAGAACTGCCCGTTCCTCGGCCATGCGTTGCCGGGAGCGGTGCGTTATACGCTGATGGATGGGCGGATCACACACCAGGCGTGATCCAGTATTTGTAGGAGCGGTGCTTGTCGGATCGCCGCACCGCCGCGAAGCTTTTAGCGTCCTTAAAACCGCCTTCGCGGGCAAGCCCTGCTCCTACAGATTTATGTCGTACACCAGATTGATATTCGACGAAGAACTGTAGGAGCAGGGCTTGCCCGCGAAGAGGCCCTTGAGGTCGCCACCCCCCCCAGAGAAAAGGGATTCGACCTCAACCCCGCCCGCTGTTCCTCAGCGACACCTGGTCATTCAGTGTCCAGAAGTCATACAGCACGCCAAGCCCCAGCAACCCGCCCGTCAGCAGATAAAGCAGCCCGGTCAGCCATTTGCCCTGGTACATCCGGTGAATACCGAACAACCCCAGGAACGTCAGCAGCAACCAGGCGACGTTATAGTCCAGCGGCCCGGCGGTAAAACGCAGATCCGCCTCGCGGTCCATGCCCGGAATCAGGAACAGGTCGATCAACCAACCGATCCCCAGCAACCCGAAGGTAAAAAACCAGATCGTCCCGGTAACCGGCTTGCCGTAATAGAAGCGGTGAGAACCGGTAAAACCAAAAATCCACAGCAAATACCCGAGTAAAACGTTGTGGGTATTCGCCGGTGTGCCGTCCTGCCGATAGCTGTTCATCAACGCCTTCTCCGAGCTCGATAGATAAATATTTCGTAAAACCGTGTGACTTTTTTACTGTCTCAAAACATGTAACAAACCCTTACCGAAAATCGCTGAAAGCCTTGTGGGGCCTGACTTTCACGTGACTCGTGGGTCGGATTTCACAGCCGCAGGCCACTTTAAACCCCTGTATTGATTCGACAAACGGGCCCAGAAGTGACCAAAAAGCTGTTATAAAGTTGCGCGATTACCTATTTAGAGCCTTGCCTAATGCGACCATTTTTCAAGACATGGCTAACCATCTGCCTATTAATGCCACTGGCCGCCCACGCCACCAACCGTGAGCAACGTCTTCCTTCCGTCAACGGTCACACTGCCAAATCACCGGCTACCGTTGCCCATGCTACCGATCTGACCGCCCCTGTGGTCAAGCGCCCTGGCAAGCACGGCAGCCATGGCAAAGCCCGCCATGATAGCGTGGTGGCCATCAATCCGGCCGCACCGAACGCCAAGCAGAGCAGCGCCGTGCTCAGCCGTGCGGTGAACGTGTTGGGTACGCCCTATCGCTGGGGCGGCAGCAGCCCGAGCAAGGGCTTCGACTGCAGCGGCCTGGTCAAGTATGCCTTCAACGGCGTAGCGGCCAGTGATCTGCCGCGCACGTCCAATGCCATGGCCGCCGGCCACGGGCAGAAAGTCGCGCGCAAGGACCTCAAGCCGGGCGACCTGCTGTTCTTCACCCTCAAGAGCCGCAAGGTCAACCACGTGGCCATCTACCTGGGCAACGACCGGTTTATCCACGCACCGCGTCGCGGCAAGTCGGTGACCATCGACACGCTGAAGAAGCCGTACTGGGACAGCCATTACGTGATTGCCAAGCGCGTGATCCCGAAAGAGCAGAACCATATGCGGGTTGTGCAGCGCTGATTGGATTCGTGGTGCACCTGTGATGCTTTGGGCGCTCTCGAGGGCCTCTTCGCGGGCAAGCCCTGCTCCTACAGTGTTGGGTCGTTTACAAAATCGGTGAACGACGACGTACTGTAGGAGCAGGGCTTGTCGGGTCGCCGCACCGCCGCGAAGGCGTCAGAACAGCCACCACAAAGCTCCTAGGCCGGCCCCAGGCTCAAGCTATCCGCCCCCGCACCACCCGCCCCCTTCTCCAACTTGATCATCAGCCGCAAGTCATTGGCTGAATCCGCATACGCCAATGCATCGCGGTAGCTGATCACCCCCTCCTGATGCAATGCATACAACGCCTGGTCCAAGGTCTGCATCCCCTGTTCGGTCGAGCGTTTCATCAACGCCTTGAGCTCCTTGATCTCGCCCTTGCGAATCAGGTCGGCCATCAGCGGCGTATTCAGCAGCACTTCCACCACCGCCCGCCGTCCCTGGCCATCCCGGGCCGGAATCAACTGCTGGGCGACAATCGCCCGCAGGTTGAGGGACAGCTCCATCCAGATCTGCGGGTGCCGGTCCACGGGAAAGAAGTTGATGATCCGCTCCAGCGCCTGGTCGGCATTCGGCGCATGCAGGGTCGCCAGGCACAGGTGCCCGGTTTCCGCGAACGCCAGCGCATGGCCCATGGTCTCCCGGGTGCGCACTTCGCCGATCATGATCAGGTCCGGGGCCTGGCGCAGGGTGTTTTTCAGCGCCACCTCGTAGGAATCGGTGTCGATCCCCACTTCGCGCTGGGTAATGATGCAGTTCTGGTGTTCATGAACAAACTCGATGGGGTCCTCGACCGTGACGATATGGCCGCTGCCCTGCTGGTTGCGGTGGCCGATCATCGCTGCCAGGGTGGTCGACTTGCCGGTGCCGGTGGCCCCGACCAGCATCACCAGCCCGCGCTTGAGCAGTGCCAGTTGCTCGATGATCGGCGGCAGCTTCAGCGTGGCCAGCTCGGGAATCCGCGTCTCGATGCGCCGCAACACCATGCCCGGTTGGCTGCGCTGGTAAAAGGCGCTGACGCGGAACCGGCCAATGCCCTTGGGATGGATGGCGAAATTGCATTCGTGCAGGTGGATGAAGTCGAGCTTCTGACGTTCGCTCATCAGGCCGAACACCGCGTCCTGGGCCTGTTCCTGGGTCAGCGGGACGCGGGTCACCGGCAGGATCTGGCCGTTGACCTTGAGCGACGGCGGCAGGCCCGGGGTGATAAACAGGTCGGAAGCGCCCTTCTCGACCATCAGGCGCAGCAGTTTCTCGAACTCCATGGCTTCTCCGCGTCGAATCAGGCACACACCTGTGTGACAGCGTAGAAGCTCACGGGGGTTCGCGTCAGAAGTTGTCCGGGATCTTCGCCTTCTCCCGGGCATTGTCGCGGGTGATCAGGCCCTTGGTCAGCAGTTCCTTGAGGCACATGTCCAGGGTCTGCATGCCCAGCGAACCGCCGGTCTGGATCGAGGAGTACATCTGCGCCACCTTGTCCTCGCGGATCAGGTTCCGGATCGCCGGGGTGCCGAGCATGATCTCGTGGGCGGCGATACGCCCGCCGCCGACCTTCTTCAGCAGGCTCTGGGAAATCACCGCCTGCAGGGATTCGGAGAGCATCGAGCGAACCATCGACTTCTCCTGCGCCGGAAACACGTCGACCACCCGGTCGATGGTCTTGGCCGCCGAGGTGGTGTGCAGGGTGCCGAACACCAGGTGACCGGTTTCCGCGGCGGTCAGCGCCAGGCGGATGGTTTCCAGGTCACGCATCTCGCCCACCAGGATCACGTCCGGGTCCTCCCGCAGGGCCGAACGCAGGGCCGCGGAGAAACTCTGGGTGTCGCGATGCACTTCACGCTGGTTGACCAGGCACTTCTTCGACTCGTGGACGAATTCGATCGGGTCCTCGATGGTCAGGATATGGTGATGCTTGTTGTTGTTCAGGTGGTCGATCATCGCCGCCAGGGTGGTCGACTTGCCCGAACCGGTCGGCCCGGTCACCAGCACCAGCCCGCGCGGCACCTCGGTGATCTTGCGGAACACCTCGCCCATGCCCAGGTCGCTCATGGTCAGGACTTTCGAGGGAATGGTCCGGAACACCGCGCCCGACCCGCGGTTGTGGTTGAAGGCGTTGACCCGGAAGCGCGCCACGCCCGGCACTTCGAAGGAGAAGTCGGTCTCCAGGAACTCCTCGTAGTCCTTGCGCTGGCGGTCGTTCATGATGTCGTAGATCAGGTCGTGGACCTGCTTGTGGTCCAGCGCCGGCAGGTTGATCCGCCGTACATCGCCGTCGACCCGGATCATCGGCGGCAGGCCCGCCGAGAGGTGCAAGTCCGACGCACCCTGTTTGGCGCTAAAGGCCAGCAGCTCGGTGATATCCATGAGGCTCCCCAATACAGGTAGAATGCCGCAGACTTTTGACCTGCTGGCGAATTTGAATGACCACGATAGCAGACAACATCACCACCGTTGCAGCCCGCATCGCTGCCGCCGCACAGGCCGCCGGCCGCGACAGCGCCAGCATCGGCCTGCTCGCCGTGAGCAAGACCAAGCCCGCCGCCGCCGTGCGCGAAGCCCATGCCGCGGGCCTGCGGGACTTCGGCGAGAATTACCTGCAGGAAGCCCTGGGCAAACAGGCCGAATTGACCGACCTGCCCTTGTGCTGGCACTTTATCGGCCCCATTCAATCGAACAAGACTCGCGCCATCGCCGAGCATTTCGATTGGGTGCACTCCGTGGATCGCCTGAAAATCGCACAACGCCTGTCCGAACAGCGCCCGGCTGACCTGGCGCCGCTGAATATCTGCATCCAGGTCAATGTCAGCGGCGAGGCCAGCAAGTCCGGCTGCACCCCGGCCGACCTGCCGGCCCTGGCCGCAGCCATCAGCGCCTTGCCGAACCTGAAGCTGCGCGGGCTGATGGCGATCCCCGAACCGACCGAAGAGCGTGCCGAACAAGACGCCGCGTTCGCCACCGTGCGGACTTTGCAAGACAGCCTCAACCTGCCGCTCGACACACTTTCCATGGGCATGAGCCACGATCTCGAGTCGGCCATTGCCCAAGGCGCCACCTGGGTGCGGATCGGTACCGCGCTGTTTGGCGCCCGCGATTATGGCCAGGCCTGACATGGCCTCACACACTCGTCTTAAGGATCCGTCATGAGCAAGAATCGAATCACTTTCATCGGCGCCGGCAACATGGCGGCCAGCCTGATCGGCGGCCTGCGTGCCGAGGGCCTGGACGCCGCGCTGATTCGCGCCAGCGATCCCGGCGCCGAGACCCGCGCCCGGGTCCAGGCCGAACACGGTATTGAAGTGTTCGCCGACAACGCCGAGGCCATCCTCGGCGCGGATGTGGTGGTGCTGGCGGTCAAGCCGCAAGCCATGAAGGCCGTGTGCGAAGCCTTGCGTCCCAGCCTTAAGCCCAATCAGCTGGTGGTGTCGATTGCCGCCGGTATCACCTGCGCGAGCATGAACAACTGGCTGGGTGAGCAGCCGATCGTGCGCTGCATGCCGAACACCCCGGCGCTGCTGCGCCAGGGCGTCAGCGGCCTGTTCGCCACCGCGCGGGTGTCCGCCGAACAGCGCCAACAGGCGCAAACCCTGCTGTCGGCCGTCGGCAGCGCCTTCTGGCTGGACGAAGAACAGCAACTGGACGCGGTGACCGCCGTGTCCGGCAGCGGCCCGGCGTACTTCTTCCTGCTGATCGAAGCCATGACCGCCGCCGGCGAGAAACTTGGCCTGCCCCGTGACATCGCCAGCCAACTGACCCTGAAGACCGCCCTGGGCGCCGCCCATATGGCCGTCTCCAGTGACGTCGAGGCCGCCGAGCTGCGCCGTCGCGTGACCTCGCCGGCCGGCACCACGGAAGCCGCGATCAAGACATTCCAGGCCGGCGGCTTCGAAGCCCTGGTAGAAAAGGCGCTTGGCGCCGCCGCCCACCGTTCGGCCGAAATGGCCGAGCAACTCGGTCAGTAATCCTCGAGGGAACCCTTAATGTTTGCATTAAATAGCGCTGCCATTTTTGTCATTCAAACCCTGGGCAGCCTGTATCTGTTGGTGATTCTGCTGCGTTTCATCCTGCAACTGGTCCGGGCCAACTTCTACAACCCGCTCTGCCAGTTCACCGTGAAAGCCACGCAACCCCTGCTCAAGCCCCTGCGCCGGATCATTCCAAGCCTGTTCGGCCTGGACATGTCCTCGCTGGTGCTGGCGATTGTCGTGCAGATGCTGCTGATGGCGGTGATCCTGCTGCTCAGCTACGGCGTCACCGGCAATATCGCCTACCTGCTGATCTGGGCGGTCATCGGCATCACCTCGCTGTTCCTCAAGGTGTTCTTCTTCGCCATGATCATCAGCGTGATCCTTTCCTGGGTCGCGCCCGGCAGCCATAGCCCGGCGGCCGAGCTGGTATACCAGATCAGCGAACCGGCCCTGGCGCCGTTCCGCAAGATCGTGCCGAACCTGGGTGGCCTGGATATCTCGCCGATCCTGGCGTTCCTGGTGATCCAGTTGATCCAGAGCTATGTGATTCCGCCGCTGGCGGTCATGAGCGGCATGCCGGAAGTGCTGTTCCGCTTGATCTGATCAACTGTGGGAGCGGCGCTTGCCGCTGCTCCCCCCGCTCATTAGACTTACGCCTCATTCAAGCGTGAGCAGGGTCGATGTCCACTGTCTTTCCCCACGATTCCGTCGGGCTGGTCGTGCCGCAAACAGCACATTTCAGCGAGCCCCTGGCCCTGGCCTGCGGCCGTTCCCTGCCGGCCTACGACCTGATCTACGAAACCTACGGCACCCTCAATCCCGCGGCGAGCAACGCCGTGCTGATCTGCCATGCCCTTTCCGGCCATCACCACGCCGCCGGTTTCCACAGCCCCGACGAGCGCAAGCCCGGCTGGTGGGACAGCTGCATCGGCCCCGGCAAGCCCATCGACACCAACAAGTTCTTTGTCGTCAGCCTGAACAACCTTGGCGGCTGCAACGGCTCCACCGGCCCGAGCAGCATCAACCCCGAGACCCGCCGTCCCTTCGGCGCCGATTTCCCGGTGTTGACCGTGGAAGACTGGGTCCACAGCCAGGCCCACCTCGCCGACCGCCTGGGCATCGGCCAATGGGCCGCGGTGATCGGCGGCAGCCTGGGCGGCATGCAGGCCATGCAATGGAGCATCACCTTCCCCGATCGCGTACGCCATTGCGTCGCCATCGCCTCGGCCCCCAAGTTGTCGGCGCAGAACATCGCCTTCAACGAAGTGGCGCGCCAGGCAATCCTCACCGATCCGGAATTCCACGGCGGCTCGTTCCAGGAAAAAGGCGTGATCCCCAAGCGCGGCCTGATGCTGGCGCGCATGGTCGGGCACATCACATACCTGTCCGATGACTCCATGGGCGAGAAATTCGGCCGCGGCCTCAAGAGCGAAAAGCTCAACTACGACTTCCACAGCGTGGAGTTCCAGGTCGAGAGCTACCTGCGTTACCAGGGCGAGGAGTTTTCCGGGCGTTTTGACGCCAACACCTACCTGTTGATGACCAAGGCCCTGGACTACTTCGACCCGGCGGCCAACTTCAACGATGACCTGGCGCGAACCTTCGCCGGTGCCACGGCCCGCTTCTGCGTGATGTCCTTCACCACCGACTGGCGTTTCTCGCCGGCCCGCTCGCGGGAAATCGTCGATGCGTTGATGGCCGCGCGCAAGGACGTCTGCTACCTGGAAATCGACGCACCACAAGGCCATGACGCCTTCCTGATCCCGATCCCGCGTTACCTGCAGGCGTTCGGCAACTACATGAACCGAATTACGCTGTGAGGACGCCATGAGAGCCGACCTGGAAATCATCCAAGACTGGATCCCCGCCGGCAGCCGCGTGCTCGACCTCGGCTGCGGCGACGGCGAACTGCTGGCCTGGCTGCGGGACAACAAGCAGGTCACCGGCTACGGCCTGGAAAACGACCCGGAGAACATCGCCACCTGCGTGGCCAAGGGCATCAACGTCATCGAGCAGGACCTGGACAAGGGCCTCGGCAACTTTGCCAGCAACAGCTTCGATATCGTGGTCATGACCCAGGCCCTGCAAGCCGTGCACTACCCGGACAAGATCCTCGACGAAATGCTCCGGGTCGGGCGCCAGTGCATCATCACCTTCCCCAACTTCGGTCACTGGCGCTGCCGCTGGTACCTGGCGAGCAAGGGTCGGATGCCGGTTTCGGAATTCCTCCCGTACACCTGGTACAACACGCCGAACATCCACTTCTGCACCTTCGAGGACTTCGAGGCACTGTGCCGCGAGCGAACCGCCAAGGTGATCAACCGGCTTGCCGTGGATCAACAGCACCGCCATGGGTGGGCCAGTAAGCTATGGCCTAATCTATTAGGTGAGATCGGCATTTATCGCGTCAGCAGCCCAGGTCTCAGCGATCACCAGATCGCGGTATAAACCGCACTGTCTCGAGGAGAACGATCATGCTGCGTTCAATTGTGTTTCTAGTGGCGGCCTGCTTCGGCGTCACGGCCATGGCCGCCGATGCCATCAAGGGCGAGCGCCAGGAAGTCTTCGGTGACCTCACCGTGCACTACAACACCTTCAACTCTACCTATATTCAACCGGACACTGCCCAGCGTGCGGAGTTGGTACGCAGCAAGGACCAGGGTGTGATCAACATCTCGGTGGCCAAGGCCGGCAAACCGCTGGTCGCCCAGGTCAGCGGCAATGTGAAGGACCTGACCGGCAAGAGCGTCACACTGAACTTCAAGCAGATTACCGAGCAGGGCGCCGTCTACTACCTGGCGCAATACCCGGTACCGCAGCAGGAAAACCGCATCTTCGAAATCACCGTCACCGTCGGCGGTGATGCCCACACTTTCAGCTTCAATCAGGAACTTTTCCCAGGCGAATGATGAACTTCAGCCAACTGGTACTGGCCAGCCACAACGCCGGCAAACTCAAAGAACTCCAGGCCATGCTCGGTGGGTCGGTGCAACTGCGCTCGATCGGTGAGTTCAGCAGCGTCGAGCCGGAAGAAACCGGCTTGTCGTTCGTCGAAAACGCCATCCTGAAAGCCCGTAATGCGTCACGCATTTCCGGCCTGCCGGCGCTGGCCGACGATTCCGGGCTGGCGGTGGACTTCCTCGGTGGCGCGCCGGGTATCTATTCGGCCCGCTATGCCGATGGCCAGGGCGATGCGGCGAACAACGCCAAGCTGCTCGAGGCCCTGAAGGACGTCCCCACCGCCGAGCGCGGCGCGCAGTTCGTCTGCGTGCTGGCCTTGGTGCGGCATGCCGATGACCCGCTGCCGATTCTCTGCGAAGGCCTGTGGCACGGGCGCATCCTCACCGCCGCCAGCGGCGAGCACGGTTTTGGCTACGATCCGCTGTTCTGGGTGCCGGAGCGTGACTGCTCGAGCGCCGAACTGGGTCCGGTCGAGAAAAACCAGCTCAGCCACCGCGCCCGCGCCATGGCCCTGTTGCGCCAGCGCCTGGGCCTGCAATGACCCAGCCCCACGTAGCGCCGCCGCTGATCCACGGCAGCGCGCCAATCCCTCGGGCGGCCATGGCGCAGTTGCCGCCCCTGGCGCTGTATATCCATATCCCCTGGTGCGTGCGCAAATGCCCGTATTGCGACTTCAACTCCCATGCCGCCAGCCCGGTGCTGCCGGAAGAGGAGTATGTCGACGCGCTGCTGGCCGACCTCGACCAGGACCTGCACGCGGTGTATGGCCGTGAATTGAGTTCGATCTTCTTCGGTGGCGGCACGCCCAGCCTGTTCAGCGCCCCGGCGCTGGGGCGTTTGCTCAAGGGCGTCGAGGCGCGTATTCCATTTGCCGGCGATATCGAAATCACCCTGGAAGCCAACCCCGGGACCTTCGAGCAGGAAAAATTCATCGCCTATCGCCAGTTGGGCATCAATCGGCTGTCCATCGGTATCCAGAGTTTCCAGGAAGACAAGCTCAAGGCCCTCGGCCGCATCCATACCGGCGGCGAAGCCGTGCGGGCGGCGGATATGGCGCGCCAGGCCGGGTTCGACAACTTCAACCTGGACCTGATGCACGGTTTGCCGGACCAGTCCCTGGACGATGCCCTGGCTGATCTGCGCCAGGCCATTGCCTTGAAGCCCACGCACCTGTCCTGGTACCAGCTCACCCTGGAGCCGAACACGGTGTTCTGGAACCAGCCGCCGACCCTGCCGGAAGACGACACCCTGTGGGATATCCAGGAAGCCGGCCAGGCGCTGCTGGCCGAGCACGGTTACGCCCAGTACGAAGTCTCGGCCTATGCCCAGCCCGGACGGGCGGCGCGGCACAACCTCAATTACTGGAGCTTCGGTGATTTCATCGGCATCGGTGCCGGCGCCCATGGCAAGCTCAGCCACCCGGACGGGCGCATCGTCCGGACCTGGAAAACCCGCCTGCCGAAGGACTACCTGAACCCGGCCAAGGCCTTCCAGGCCGGGGAGAAAGTCCTGGCCAACGAAGAGCTGCCGTTCGAGTTCCTGATGAATGCCCTGCGCCTGACCGAGGGCGTTGACGCCGTCTTGTTTGCGCAACGTACCGGGCTTAGTCTCGACAGCTTGAACGAAGCACGCGCCGAGGCCGAACAAAGTGGCCTGTTGCAGGTCGAACCGTCACGCCTGGCGGCCACCGACCGCGGGCAGCTGTTTCTCAACGACCTGCTGCAATACTTTTTGACCTAAGGAAACCCCATGGACCTGGTACTCGACCTGCTCGCCACGGTGTCACGCTGGAGTCGCAGCAACCTGTCGGAAATCGCCCTGGCGCTGGTGGGCTGCCTGCTGGTGCTGTTTGGCGCGGATATCAAGGGTTGGATCGATCAACGCCTGGGCAGCATTGCCGGTGCCTTGCGCGTACCGCTGCTGGCCCTGCTGTGCATGATCGGCAGCGGCGCGGCCTTGATCTACGCCACGCCCTGGGTGGTGCGCGGCTTGAGCCAGTTCAACAACTACAGCCTGGCGCCGGTGTTGTTGGTGGTGCTGGTGTTGATCGGGGTGGTGGCGGATCGGCGCTGATTAAAAGCACCGCAACCTGTAGGAGCAGGGCTTGCCCGCGAAGCTTTTAGCGATCTTGAGGGCCCTTTCGCTGGCAAGCCAAGCTCCTACAGTTCATCGCCGTACACCAATTCCGCACACGCCAAAACTCTGTAGGAGCAGGGCTTGCCCGCGAAGCTTCTGACGATCTTGAGGGCCCTTTCGCTGGCAAGCCAAGCTCCTACAGTTCATCGCCGTACACCAATTCCGCGCACGCCATAACTCTGTAGGAGCAGGGCTTGCCCGCGAAGCTTCTGGCGATCTTGAGGGCCCTTTCGCTGGCAAGCCAAGCTCCTACAGTTCATCGTCGTACACCAATTCCGCGCACGCCAAAACTCTGTAGGAGCAGGGCTTGCCCGCGAAGCTTTTAGCGATCTTGAGAGCCCCATCGCCGGCAAGCCGGCTCCTACAGGGGCTGCGATGTATCCGCCATCGGCCTCAGGCCAGTTTCTCGAACTTCAGGTCCCACACCCCGTGCCCCAGTCGCTCGCCACGGCGTTCGAACTTGGTGATCGGGCGTTCGGCCGGACGCGGCACGCATTTGCCGTCTTCGGCCAGGTTGCGATAACCCGGGGCGACGTTCATCACTTCCAGCATATATTCGGCATACGGCTCCCAGTCAGTGGCCATATGCAAGATCCCGCCGACCTTCAGCTTGCTGCGCACCAGCTCGGCAAAGGACGCCTGGACGATACGCCGCTTGTGATGGCGGCTCTTGTGCCACGGATCCGGGAAAAACAGCATCAGCCGGTCCAGACTGTTGTCCGCCACACAGCGGTTGAGCACTTCAATGGCATCGCAGTCGTAGACCCGCAGGTTTTTCAAACCCTGGGTCAGCACGCCATTGAGCAGCGCCCCAACACCCGGACGGTGCACTTCCACACCGATAAAATCCTGCTCGGGTGCCGCCGCCGCCATCTCCAGCAGCGAATGCCCCATGCCGAAGCCGATTTCCAGCGAGCGCGGTGCCGAGCGACCAAACACCTGGTCGAAATCCACCGGCGCATCGGCCAGCGGCAGGACGAACAGCGGCGTGCCCTGTTCCAGGCCCTTCTGCTGGCCTTCGGTCATGCGCCCGGCGCGCATCACGAAACTCTTGATACGGCGGTGTTGGCGCTCTTCGCCTTCTTCCGGCTGGATTGGCGTGTCGTTCGATTCAGTCATCAAAGGCTCTTACTTGATCAGACCATCCAGCGGCGAGGAAGCGCTGGCATAGAGTTTTTTCGGCATGCGACCGGCGAGGTAGGCCAGGCGACCGGCAACGATGGCGTGTTTCATGGCTTCGGCCATCAGGATCGGCTGCTGGGCGTGGGCGATGGCCGAGTTCATCAGCACCGCCTCGCAACCCAGTTCCATGGCAATGGTGGCGTCGGAGGCGGTACCGACACCAGCATCCACCAGCACCGGGATCTTGGCTTCTTCGAGGATGATCTGCAGGTTGTACGGGTTGCAGATCCCCAGGCCCGTGCCGATCAGGCCGGCCAGCGGCATGACCGCGATACAGCCGATTTCCGCCAGTTGCCGGGCGATGATCGGGTCATCGCTGGTGTAGACCATCACGTCGAAACCTTCCTTGACCAGCACTTCGGCGGCCTTGAGGGTTTCGATCACGTTGGGGAACAGGGTTTTCTGGTCGGCCAGGACTTCCAGCTTCACCAGGTTGTGGCCGTCCAGCAACTCACGGGCCAGGCGGCAGGTGCGCACGGCTTCGATGGCGTCGTAGCAACCGGCGGTATTCGGCAGGATGGTGTAGCGATCCGGCGGCAGGATATCCAGCAGGTTCGGTTCGCCCGGGTTCTGCCCCAGATTGGTCCGGCGCACCGCCACGGTGACGATCTCGGCCCCCGAGGCCTCGATGGCCAGGCGGGTTTCTTCCATATCGCGGTATTTGCCGGTACCCACCAGCAGACGGGACTGATAGGTACGGCCGGCCAGCACGAAGGGCTTGTCGCTGCGAACAGTGCTCATTCGGAAATCCTCTTGAAAGGTTGAGGGCTTGCAGGGTGGATCAGGGCGTGGGACCGCGGGGGCGATTAACCGCCACCGATAGCGTGTACCACTTCGACCTGATCGCCTTCACGCAGGGCGGTGTCGGCATGCTGGCTGCGCGGGACGATATCCAGGTTCAGCTCCACCGCCACCCGCCGCCCGACCAGGTCGAGCCGGGCCAGCAACGCCGCGACGGTCTCGCCATCGGGCAGTTCAAAGGGTTCACCGTTCAATTGAATGCGCATGCGCCGGGCTGCCATCATTTTTAGGGGTCAGCATTCTAGCCCGATCAGTCCGGGCGACCCAAGCCATTCGTCGACCTGGCGGTCAGCTCAAGCCGCCTGCAGGCGCCAGGCGGCCAGACCGAGGCAGAACCAGCCGATCAGGAAGCCCAGGCCGCCGAACGGGGTGATGATACCCAGCTTGCTCACACCGGTCAGGGTCAACAGATACAGGCTGCCGGAGAACAGGATAATCCCGAGGGCGAACGACAGGCCGGCCCAGGTGACCAGACGCCCCGGAATATGGGTCGCCAGCAGCGCCACGCCGAACAGCGCCAGGGCGTGCACCAGCTGATAGGTCACCCCGGTGTGGAAGATCGCCAGGTACTCCGCGCTCAGGCGGTCTTTCAGGCCGTGGGCGGCAAAGGCACCGAGGGCGACACCGGTAAAACCGAAAAAGGCGGCCAGCAGCAAAAAACCACGCAACATGACGAACTCCATTCAGGGGGCACAGGGTCTGTATAATGGCCCGCTCCCACGCCCCGGCCAAGCCATCTCTATGTTGTCATTCCTTTTCCGCCGCCTCGTCACCGTCCTGAAATGGTTCGCCATCGGCAGTGTGTTGCTGGTGCTGCTGTTTCGTTGGGTGCCGCCGCCCGGGACCGCGCTGATGGTCGAACGCAAGATCGAGTCCTGGACCGATGGCGAGCCCATTGACCTGCAACGCAGCTGGCGCCCGTGGGAACAGATCTCCGACGAGTTGAAAGTGGCGGTAATGGCCGGCGAGGACCAGAAATTCCCCGAGCACTGGGGGTTCGACTTCGATGCGATCCAGGCCGCGTTTGAACACAACGAGCGCGGCGGTTCGATTCGCGGCGCCAGCACCTTGAGCCAGCAGGTGTCGAAGAACCTGTTCCTGTGGTCGGGGCGCAGTTATTTGCGTAAAGGGCTGGAAGCCTGGTTTACCGCGCTGATCGAACTGACGTGGCCCAAGCAGCGGATTCTCGAGGTGTACCTGAACAGCGTGGAGTGGGACGACGGCGTGTTCGGCGCGGAAGCGGCGGCGCGGCATCACTTCGGCGTGAGCGCGGCGGGCCTGTCGCGCCAGCAGGCCAGCCTGCTGGCGGCGGTACTGCCCAATCCGCGGGAATGGAGCGCCAGTCACCCGAGCATCTACGTGGCGCGCCGGGCGGGCTGGATTCGCCAGCAGATGAGCCAGTTGGGTGGGGATGAGTACCTGAGCGGGCTGAACAACTCGCGCAAGGCGCCCTGGGCGTTGTGATCTCCAGGGCCTCATCGCGAGCAAGCTTGCTCCTACAGTGTTGGCGGCGAGCCACAATGTTGTGAACGACGCTGGCCCTGTAGGAGCAAGCTTGCTCGCGATGAGGCCTGTCCAGACGCCGAAAATTTCGAACGTCGAAACAAAAACGCCCCGATCAGATCGGGGCGTTTTTTATTGCTTCAGCACTTAAGCGGCAATCGACAACTTCAGCTTGTTCATCGCGCTCTTTTCCAGCTGGCGAATCCGCTCGGCCGAAACGTTGTACTTCTGTGCCAGGTCGTGCAGCGTGGCTTTCTCTTCCGCCAACCAGCGCTGGTAGAGAATGTCGCGGCTGCGCTCGTCGAGCACTTCCAGGGCTTCATGCAGGTTGCTGTTGGAGTTTTCGCTCCAGTCGGCATCCTCCAGCTGACGCGCCGGGTCATACCGGTGGTCTTCCAGGTAGTTGGCCGGAGACTGGAAGGCACTGTCGTCGTCGGCTTCCGCCGCCGGGTCGAAGGCCATGTCCTGGCCGGTCAGCCGGCTTTCCATCTCGCGCACTTCACGGGGTTCCACGCCGAGGCTTTCAGCCACGCGGTGGACTTCCTCGTTGTTCAGCCAGGCCAGACGCTTTTTCTGGCTACGCAGGTTGAAGAACAGCTTGCGCTGGGCCTTGGTGGTGGCCACTTTCACAATGCGCCAGTTGCGCAGGATGAACTCGTGGATTTCCGCCTTGATCCAGTGCACGGCGAACGACACCAGGCGCACACCCATTTCCGGGTTGAAGCGCTTCACGGCCTTCATCAGGCCGACGTTGCCTTCCTGGATCAGGTCAGCCTGGGCCAGCCCGTAGCCGGAATAGCTACGGGCGATATGGACGACAAAACGCAGGTGGGCGAGCACCATCTGCCGAGCCGCCCCAAGATCCTGCTCATAATAGAGACTCTCGGCCAGTTCACGCTCCTGCTCCGGCGTCAGCAAGGGAATGCTGTTCACCGTGTTCACGTAGGCTTCCAGATTCGCACCCGGGACCAACGCGTAGACAGGTTGCAAAGAAGTGGTCATACGAAAAAACCTCCGACTCACATAACTCGTGCAGTGATGCACTGCGAAAATTGACCGGGAACCGTAGGACAAGTTCCCTAAACCACCAATACGGTCAATACAAACGAAACCACATTAATCTGACATTAACTACTTCGGTGCCAGCTCACGTAAATGCCGTGCGACCGCAATCCAAGCACCGATATACCCCAAGAGCACCGCCCCAAGCAACAATGACAGACCATCGGCAACCGGCACGCCGGCCAGGGCGAAATCGCTGCCGTAGAGACCGGCCAGCCCGACCACCGCGTCATTCAGCCAGTTCAGGCCGTAAGCCAACACGCCCCAGGACAAAAACCCGGCACCAAAGCCATAAAGCGCACCCATATAGAGAAAAGGCCTACGCACATAGCTATCAGTGCCGCCGACCAGTTTAATCACTTCGATCTCGGTGCGGCGGTTTTCAATATGAAGACGAATGGTATTGCCTATCACCAAAAGTAATGCAGACACCAGCAGCACCGTCAGGCCGAAGACAAACCGGTCGCCCAGCTTGAGAATAGCCGCCAGACGCTCGACCCAGACCAGGTCCAGTTGCGCCTGTTGCACCTTGGGCAACTCGGCCAGGCGCTGGCGCAGGGCTTCCAATGTCGCCTTGTCGACTTCGTTCGGCGTCACCAGCACCACCCCCGGCAGGGGGTTCTGCGGCAATTCCTTGAGGGCTTCGCCCAGGCCCGACTGCTGCTGGAACTCGTCCAGGGCCTTTTCCTTGCTGATGTACTCGGCATCCGCGACGCCGGGCATGGCCTTGATCTGTTCGCTGAGGTGCGCGCCTTCGGTCGGGCTGGCATCCAGTTGCAGGTACAGGGAGATCTGCGCCGCGCGCTGCCATGAGCCACCCAGGCGCTCGACATTGTTCAGCAGCAGCGACAAGCCCATGGGCAGGCTCAGGGCCACGGCCATCACCAGGCAGGTAAAGAAGCTGCCGATCGGCTGCTTGCCCAGGCGGCGCAGGCTGTCCACCAGGCTGGCGCGATGGCTTTCGATCCAGGCGCTGAGCAGGGTGCCGAAGTCCGGACCGTCGTCTTCGTTGCGTTTTTTCTTCGGCGGCTGCGGGTCGCTGGCTTTCGGGGCCACGCGTTCGGCTACCTTGGGGCTGCGAGTCGCACTCATTCGCCGGCCTCCCCGTCGCCGATCAATCGGCCGCGTTGCAGGGTCAGCATGCGGTGGCGCATGCGGGCGATCAGGGCCAGGTCGTGGCTGGCGATCAGCACGCTGGTGCCCAGGCGGTTGATGTCTTCGAACACGCCCATGATTTCCGCCGCCAGGCGCGGGTCGAGGTTACCGGTGGGTTCGTCCGCCAGCAGCAAGGCCGGGCGATGGACGATGGCACGGGCAATACCGACGCGCTGTTGCTGGCCGGTGGAAAGATCGCCGGGGTAGAGGTCGGTCTTGTCCGAGAGCGCCACGCGCTCCAGGGCCGAATCCACCCGCTTGACGATCTCGGCCTTGGACAGGCCGAGGATCTGCAACGGCAAGGCGACGTTGTTGAACACGGTGCGATCGAACAGCAACTGGTGGTTCTGGAACACCACGCCGATCTGCCGGCGCAGGAACGGAATCTGCGCGTTGCTGATCTGACCCAGGTCCTGCCCGGCCAGCAGCAGTTTGCCGGTGGTCGGACGCTCCATCGCCAGCAGCAGGCGCAACAAGGTACTTTTGCCCGCGCCGGAGTGCCCGGTCACGAACAGGAATTCACCACGACGCACCCGAAAGCTCAGTTCATGCAAGCCGACATGACCGTTCGGATAGCGTTTACCGACCTGTTCGAAACGAATCATGAATGCTCCCGCTCAGCGAAAAGGGCCTGGACAAAGGGCTCGGCTTCGAAGGTGCGCAGATCGTCGATCCCTTCGCCGACGCCGATGTAACGAATCGGCAGGCCAAACTGCTTGGCCAGGGCAAAGATCACCCCGCCCTTGGCGGTCCCATCGAGCTTAGTCAATGCCAGGCCGGTCAGCTGGACCGTCTGGTTGAATTGTTTGGCCTGGTTGATAGCGTTCTGCCCAGTACCGGCGTCGAGCACCAGCAGCACTTCGTGGGGCGCTTCGACGTCAAGCTTGGCGATGACCCGGCGAACCTTCTTCAGTTCTTCCATCAGGTTGTCTTTGGTGTGCAGGCGACCGGCGGTGTCGGCGATCAGCACGTCGATACCGCGGGCCTTGGCCGCCTGTACCGCATCGAAGATTACCGAAGCCGAATCGGCACCGGTGTGCTGGGCGATAACCGGAATCTGGTTGCGCTCACCCCACACCTGCAGTTGCTCCACCGCCGCCGCGCGAAAGGTATCGCCCGCCGCCAGCATGACTTTCTTGCCGTCGAGCTGCAGCTTCTTCGCCAGTTTGCCGATGGTGGTGGTCTTGCCGGCGCCGTTGACGCCCACCACCAGGATCACGAAAGGTTTGTGCTGTGAAACGATCTTCAGCGGCTGTTCGACCGGCTTGAGCATCGCGGTCAGCTCGGCCTGCAACGAGGCGTAGAGCGCGTCGCTGTCGGTCAACTGCTTGCGGGCGACCTTCTGGGTCAGGCTCTGGATGATCACCGAAGTGGCTTCGACGCCCACGTCGGCGGTCAGCAGACGGGTTTCCAGCTCTTCGAGCAGCTCGTCGTCGATGGCCTTCTTGCCCAGGAACAGGCTGGCCATGCCTTCGCCAATACTGGCGCTGGTCTTGGACAGGCCCTGCTTGAGGCGGGTGAAGAAGCCGACCTTGGTCTCTTCGGAAACGGGCTTGGCCGGTTCGGCAGTCACCGGTTCAGCCACCGCAACCGGAGCCGGAGCCGGAGCAACCACAGGGGCCACGACCGGCGCGGGTGCCGGGACTGGTGCAGGTGCAGGTGCAGGTGCAGGTGCAGAGACTGGAGCTGGAGCTGGAGCTGGAGCTGGAGCTTCGACAATCGGCGCAATGACCGGCGCTGGCACCGGTTCGGCGATGAACGGTTCAGGTGCGGCCACTTCAGCGACAGACGCAACCGCCGTCAGCGGAATCGGCGGGGTGATATGCGGCGCCTGAACATCCTCGACCAGGGCCACCGGCTCCTCGGCCACGGGCAGGCTCAGCCAGGGCTCATGCACCGGGGCAGCCGGCGCGGCAGCAGGCGCTTCAACCACCGGCACGCTGATCGGCAACGGCTCGGCGGCCACCGGCAACGCCTCGCTCACTGGCGCGGGGGTGACCTCAGGAGTCGGTTGTGGCTGTTCGACGACGGCTTCCTGCGGTTTTTTACGCAGCCAGCCGAACAGGCTTTTTTTCTCGCCAGCCGGGGCTGGGGTCTTCTTGTCGTCGTTGGAACCAAACATGGAGGACGGCTATCTCACGGTAGCGACGCGCCAAGGTGGCGCTTCGGCAAATAATATTCTGATGCGCAACAGACTGCCTTTTGACCAGATTGTTCGCGCGCAACGCAGTATCCTAGCACCTCCTCGCCCGCCGACGCTAAGATCACGCGGGCCGTACTACAGGTTTGAAAACGAATGAATGCTCTAGCCCGCCGTGCCGCTGGCCTGTTGCTCAGCACGCTTTGCCTACCCCTGGCCGCCTTGGCCGCCGACCCGCAACCGACCCACGAATTCACCCTCGACAACGGTTTGAAGGTCGTCGTGCGCGAGGATCACCGCGCGCCCGTGGTGGTCTCGCAGATCTGGTACAAGGTCGGCTCGAGCTACGAAACCCCGGGCCAGACCGGCCTGTCCCACGCCCTGGAACACATGATGTTCAAGGGCAGCTCCAAGGTCGGACCGGGCGAAGCCTCGCTGATCCTGCGGGACCTCGGCGCGGAAGAAAACGCGTTCACCAGCGACGACTACACCGCCTATTACCAGGTCCTGGCCCGCGACCGCCTGGGCGTGGCCCTGGAGCTGGAAGCCGACCGCATGGCCAGCCTGCGCCTGCCGGCCGACGAGTTCAGCCGGGAAATCGAAGTCATCAAGGAAGAGCGCCGCCTGCGCACCGACGACAAGCCCATGGGCAAGGCCTTCGAGCGCTTCAAGGCGATGGCCTACCCGGCCAGCGGCTACCACACGCCGACCATCGGCTGGATGGCCGACCTCGATCGTATGAAGGTCGAAGAACTGCGCCACTGGTACCAGTCCTGGTATGTGCCGAACAACGCCACCCTGGTGGTGGTCGGCGACGTCACCCCGGATGAAGTCAAAACCCTGGCCCAACGCTATTTCGGCGCCATCCCCCGGCGTGACACACCGCCGGCGAAGATCCCACGGGAACTCGACGAGCCCGGCGAACGCCTGATCACCCTGCATGTGAAGACCCAGTTGCCGAGCCTGATGCTCGCCTTCAACGTGCCGAGCTTCGCCACCGCCGAAGACAAGCGTTCGGTCACCGCCCTGCGCCTGATCGCCGCCCTGCTCGACGGCGGCTACAGTGCGCGCCTGCCGTCGCAACTGGAGCGTGGCGAGGAGCTGATCTCCGGCGGCTCGTCGAGCTACGACGCCTACACCCGTGGCGACACCCTGTTCCTGCTTTCGGCCACCCCCAACAGCCAGAAGAAAAAAACCCTGGCCGACACCGAGGCCGGCCTCTGGCGCCTGCTCGACCAACTAAAAACCCAGGCACCGAGCGCCGAAGAGCTGGAACGCGTACGTGCCCAGGTGATCGCCGGCCTGGTCTACGAACGTGACTCCATCACCAGCCAGGCCAGCGCCATCGGCATCCTGGAAACCGTCGGCCTGTCCTGGAAAATGATGGACAGCGAATTGTCCGACCTGCAAAGCGTCACGCCGCAGGATCTGCAGAAAGCCGCCCGTACCTATTTCACCCGCGAGCGCCTCAGCGTCGCCCATGTATTGCCCGAGGAGAGCGCCCAATGAGTCAGTCCAAGGGGCCACGTTTCGCCCTGCTCGCCCTGACCCTCGCCGTCGCGGCGGGCGGTATCGGCTTTTATCTGTTCGATGCGCGTAATACCCAGGCCAGCCAGGCCCTGGACGCGGCCAAGTCCGGCCACAAGCTGCAATCGCTGGCGGAGCTGGACGGCAAGGCGCCGGCGCACCGCAGCCTGAACGTACAGACCTGGAAAACCGCCGAAGGCGCCAAGGTGCTGTTCGTCGAAGCCCATGAACTGCCGATGTTCAACCTGAACCTGACCTTCGCCGCCGGCAGCAGCCAGGACGGCAACGCGGCCGGCCTCGCCGCGCTGACCAACGCCATGCTCAACGAAGGCGTGGCCGGCAAGAACGTCGGTGCCATCGCCCAGGGTTTCGAAGGCCTCGGGGCTGACTTCGGCAACGGTTCCTACAAGGACATGGCGATTGCTTCGCTGCGTAGCCTCAGCGCCCCGGACAAACGCGAGCCGGCACTGAAGCTGTTCGCCGAAGTGGTGGGCAAGCCGACCTTCCCCGCCGACTCCCTGGCGCGGATCAAGAACCAGCTGCTGGCCGGCTTCGAATACCAGAAGCAGAATCCCGGCAAGCTGGCGAGCCTGGACTTGTCCAAGCGCCTGTATGGCGATCATCCCTACGCGCATCCCAGCGAAGGCACGGCCCAGAGCATCCCGCCGATCACCCTGGAACAGTTGCGCGCCTTCCATGCCAAGGCCTACGCGGCCGGCAACGTGGTGATCGCGCTGGTCGGCGACCTCTCGCGCAGCGAAGCCGAAGGCATCGCCAGCCAGGTCTCCGCCGCCCTGCCCAAGGGCCCGGCCTTGCCGAAGATCGCCCAGCCGGCCGAACCGAAAGCCAGCGTCGGGCATATCGAGTTCCCGTCCAAGCAGACCACCATCCTGATGGCCCAACAGGGCATCGACCGCACCGACCCGGACTACGCGGCCCTGTCCCTGGGCAACCAGATCCTCGGCGGCGGCGGTTTCGGTACCCGCCTGATGAGTGAAGTGAGGGAAAAACGCGGCCTGACCTATGGTGTCTATTCGGGTTTCTCGCCGATGCAGGCCCGTGGCCCGTTCCAGATCAACCTGCAGACCCGCGCCGAAATGAGCGAAGGCACGCTCAAGCTGGTGGACGACGTGATCGCCGACTACCTGAAAAACGGCCCGACCCAGAAGGAAGTCGACGACGCCAAGCGCGAAATGGCCGGCAGCTTTCCGCTTTCCAATGCGAGCAACAGCAGCATCGTCGGCCAACTGGGCCTGATGGGTTTCTATGACCTGCCACTCGATTACCTGGAAAACTTCGTGCAACAAACCCAGGCGCTGACCGTCGAGCAGATCAAGTCCGCCATGAACAAACACCTGAGTGTCGACAAGATGATCGTCGTCACCGCAGGGCCCACCGTGCCGCAAAAGCCCCTGCCGCCACCGACTGACAAACCCGCCGAGCAGCCGCTCGGGGTTCCGGAGCATTAATGGCCAGCCCATCGCGTCCCAGCAAGAAACCCGCTCACCCCCATAACGGTGTGAATCAACTGCGTATCATCGGTGGCGAATGGCGCAGCCGACGCCTGAGCTTCCCGGATGTCCCGGGACTGCGGCCGACCCCGGACCGGGTGCGCGAAACCCTGTTCAACTGGCTGGCGCCCTATGTCGCCGGGGCCAAGGTGCTCGACCCGTTCGCCGGTAGCGGCGCCCTGTTCCTCGAGGCCCTGTCCCGTGGCGCGGCCATGGGCCAGGCACTGGACGCCAGCAACCTGGCGGTGGCCAACCTGCGCGAGCACCTGGGCACCCTGCGTTGCAGCGTCGGCCAGGTGCAGACCGCCGACGCCATGCGCTACCTGGAAACCCAGGCGGCCACGGCCTTCGACCTGGTGTTCCTCGACCCGCCGTTCAACCAGAACCTGCTGCCCGGCATCTGCGCCCTGCTGGAAGAACGCCAGTGGCTGGCCGACGACGCGTGGGTCTACACCGAAAGCGAAAACGCCCCCTCGGGCCTCGGCCTGCCGGGCAACTGGCGCCTGCACCGCGAGCAGAAGTCCGGGCGTGTCCACTACGCGCTGTGGCAGCGCAGCGTAGCCAGCCAATAACCTGAGCGGCGGTTCGAGCCAAGCCTCGGGCCGCCGTCACTATCCCGCTACCGCCAGCCCCTCCGTCATCCGGATCAAGGTGTTCCTTTGCAACTCAAAAGGCCCCTGAAGGATGAAATGCCCCTACCCACGATGTGCACTCGGCCTGCTTTTCCTGCCGGTCATCGCTCTCGCCACCCCCTTGCCCAGCACCCACGAGCTGATGCTCGACAACGGTTTGAAAATCATCGTGCGCGAAGATCATCGAGCCCCCGTCGTGGCGGCCCAGCTCTGGTACAAAGTCGGCTCCAGTCACGAACCACCGGGTGAATCAGGGCTTTCCCATGCCCTGGAACACCTGTTGTTCCAGGGCAGCAGCAAAGTCTGCCCCGGCCAGGCGTTCGAGGTCATGGAACGCCTGGGCGCGCGGATCAACGCCTTCACCAACCATGACAGCACCACCTACGAATACCTGATGCCACGCCATGCCCTGGGCGTCGCGCTGGAAATCATGGCCGACCAGATGAGCACCGCCCGACTTTCGCCAGCCGCCTTCCGGCGTGAAATCGAGGTGATCAAAAACGAGCGGCTGCAGAACGTCGATGACACCCCAGGGACACTGCTCGACGAGAAGATGCGCAGCATCGCCTTTACCACCAGCGGCTATCGCACCTCGACCATCGGCTGGCTACACGACCTGCAACGCATGAACGTCCAACAACTGCAACGCTGGTACGCCACCTGGTACGCGCCGAACAACGCCACCCTGGTGGTGGTCGGCGATATCACCCCCGGGGAGGTCGAAACCCTGGCCCGGCGCTACTTCGCCGACCTGCCCGGCCGAACGCTGCCAGAGACCAAGCCCCCGCTGGAGCTGAACGAGCCGGGCGAGCGACGGATCATGCTCCAGACCCGTAATGAGTTTCCCAGCCTGATCATGGCGTTCAACGTGCCCAGCCTGGTCACCGCCGCCGATCCGCATACCGCGCACACCTTGCGCCTGCTCAACGAACTGCTTGGCGTCGGCTCCGGCTCGCGGCTTTTCAGGGAGTTGAAGTTCCATGAAGAGCTGGTCACCCGGGCTCACTCGCGCTATGAGGCCTTCAACCGGGGAGACGCCTTGTTGAAGATCGTCGTCGACCTGGACACTCTGAAAAATCCCAGCCTGGACGACCTTCAGACACGTCTGTGGCAACTGCTCGACGAGCTCAAACGCTCACCTGTCAGCGCCCAGGAGCTGGAGCGCGCGCGCACCCGGATAATGGCGAAACGCGTCTTTGCCCTCGACTCCCTGGAAAACCAGGCGCAGAAACTCGGCGGCCTGGAAAGCGTCGGCCTGTCGTGGCCCCTGGAGGAACTGGAAGAAGAACAACTGAAAGCCGTCACGCCCCTGGATATTCAACGCGCCGCGCAAACCTACTTCACCCACGAGCGACTCAGCGTTGCCCTGGCCAGCCCAGGGAAAACCCACCATGAATAAGACTAACCTGGTGTTATCGAGCATTCTGCTGACATTCATCTGCACCCTTGCCACCCCCGGGCCGAGGGCATCCTCCGGCGGCGAGCTGTCGACCGTCAATCCCCTGCAATCGCTGAGCGCGGTCCAGTACCTGGCCCCCACCCCCACCACCCGCCTTGTTCGCGGCTGGAAAACCCTCAGCGGGACCAAGGTGCTCTTCGTTGAAACCCATGGCCTGCCCTTGCTCGATGTGGCCGTGAGCTTTGCCGCCGGCAGCCGTTATGACGGCGAGCAACCCGGCTTGGCGGCCATGGCCCTGAGCCTGCTCAACGAAGGGTCGGAGGGCAAGGATGTCGACACCATCCTGACCGCGTTCGACAGCCTGGGGGTGAAGCTGGGCAATGGCATTGACCGAGACCATGGCTTTTTCACCCTGCGCAGTCTCAGCGACGAAGCTGTCCGCACACCGGCCCTGCAGTTGTTGAGCGAAGTGTTGAGCAAACCCAGCTTCACCCGCGACGCCATCCGCCGGGTCAAGAGCGAGATCATCGACCGGCAAATGCGCGAAGATGTCGCCATCGACACCTGGATCAGTCATCGCTTTGCACCGCCGCTCTACCCACGGCACCCGTATGCCCAGCCTCTCTATGGCACTCGGGAAAGTATCGGGGAAATCACTGCCGAGCAGTTGCGCAGCTTTCACAGCAAGGCTTACAGCGCGGGCAACGCCATTATCCTGCTGGTCGGTGATCTCTCATTGGAGCAGGCACAGAGCATCAGCGTGAAGATTTCCGACGCTTTGCCCAAAGGTCCGGCATTGCCACCCACCGCCAGCGCCCGGCCTGAAGACAGTGTCGTCGGTACCTTCCATATCGAACAGCCGACCACCCTGATTCATCTGGATTTCGCCCAGATCGCTCCGCCCCGGAATCATCCCGATTACGTCGCCCTCTACGTGGCCAGCCTGATTTTTGGCGGCGGCTTCGACAGCCGCCTGATGAAAGTCCTGCGCGAACAGCACGGCGTCACCTATTCGGCAGAGGCCCAACTCAAGAACTGGCAAGCCCGGGGCCCGTTCCATATCAACCTCTCGACCCCTCCCGAATACCGCGAAGCCGTTATCCGGCGGGTCAAGCGGATGTTCGAACAACTCCTGAAAGACGGCCCGACCGAGCAGGAACTGCAGAACATCAAGCTGAGCCTGCGCGGTGACATGGCCCTGAATGGCGCCAGCAATGCGGATATCCTCCAGGCGCTGCTGGTGATCGCGCGTCACGACCTGCCACTGAGCCTGACGGACTACGCCGAACAGGCCCAGCAACTGACCCGCGAAATGATCAGGACGGCCTTGAACAAGCACTTTGATGCCGAGAGCTGGGTGGTGACCAGTACCGGCCCGAGCGTCACCCAGCAAGCGTTGCCCGATCTCCAGGTGCGGGGACCCAGTTGCCAGCCTCGCGCCCTGCCGCCCGGATAAAAAGCTGCGGCAATGGACAGGACTGTGGCAATTTAGATGCATCGCACGCACAAGCGTGGCCGCCATGGCGACTTGCCAATGGCAGCACCCGACCTGTCCATTCCCACTTCGAGACTTGCTGCGTTGCCGCCATTTTCCCAGCCCACTCATTTACCGGGTTTCACCCCCGCCACAGGCCTGGGCAACCCACACCTGCAGACCTTGTGGGGGCCGCTCTGGCGCAAGACCGTCCACCTTGACCGTCGGCGTGAGCGCCTGTGGCTTGACGATGGCGACTTCCTCGACCTCGACTGGCACGGCCCGCATGCCGCCGAGACGCCGTTGGTGCTGATCCTCCACGGGCTCACCGGTTCGTCGAACTCGCCTTATGTCGCCGGCCTGCAACAGGCGCTGGGCAACCAGGGCTGGGCCAGCGTGGCGCTGAACTGGCGGGGCTGTTCGGGAGAGCCCAATCTACTGGCGCGCAGCTATCACTCCGGGGCCAGCGAAGACCTGGCAGCCACGATCGCCCACCTCAAGGCCCAACGCCCGCTGGCGCCGCTCTATGCCGTCGGCTACTCCCTGGGCGGCAACGTGCTGCTCAAGCATCTGGGGGAAAGTGGCCAGGACAGTGGCCTGCAAGGCGCCGTGGCGGTGTCGGTGCCGTTTCGCCTGGACCAGTGCGCCGACCGCATCGGCCTGGGCCTTTCGCGGATCTACCAGGCGCATTTCATGCGCGAGATGGTGGCCTATATCAAGAACAAGCAGCGCCAGTTCCAGCATGACGGGCGGATCGAGGGCCTGACGACCCTGAACGACCTGGGACCGCTGACGGGGATGCGTACCTTCTGGGATTTCGACGGACGGGTCACCGCGCCATTGCACGGTTTTGCCGATGCCCAGGATTATTATCGCCGCGCCTCCAGCCGCTATTTCCTTGGAGCGATTCGCACCCCGACGCTGATTATCCAGGCCAAGGACGATCCCTTCGTGTTTCCCCACAGCCTGCCGGAGCCTGACGAGTTGGCGCCGGGCATCCAGTTCGAATTGCAGGCCAAGGGCGGGCATGTGGGGTTTGTCGACGGCTCGCTGGGCAAGCCAACTTACTATCTGGAGCGGCGCATTCCGCAATGGCTGGCCGATAGGCAATATTGAACGGAATGCGCGATGCCTTTCTATCGATCAGGCATATTCGTGGTAGCTGACAGCGCCAAGCGGCGTGGCGATATCATTCACTAGTGGCACCAGCACTTGCCCATCCGAATAGCCATCTGGCTGATCCTCGACCCAGGCAAAAACTTCGGCTTCGAGTTCCGCATCCACCAGCCAGTCCTCCAGCATTTCAATCTCACGGTCTTGCAAGGATGAGTTATCGGCCCCCGGGTCTGCTACCAATACCTCGTAGTCCTCATCCTCAACCCGGGCCCATTCCGCTCTCGGATCGAGCTTTTCGGTCAATCCGGTTTCCTTGGGGCTGTCTGCCAACTCTTTGAACTCAGGGCCTCGCAATGCCCATGTCTGCATGTCCAAAGCGACACCTACGTCCAGGTCCAGGTCCAGATCTATGTCTCTGGCATAGATCCGATCCAACACATCAACCAGCGGCCCGTCCTCACCCGCGAATGAGACCAATGACTCGACAACCTCTTTCTCGGCAACCTGTAGAAAGCCTTCGAAATCGCTCATCTCTCCATCGCGCGCCAGACGCAGGCCGAGCTCACGGATATTCAAGGAGGTGCTGCCCGCGACCAGGCCAACCAGATGGTCAATGCTCCCTGAAAACCGCGCCAATGGTTCATCGGCCACTTGATCGAGTGCACCGGAATCAAACTGACGGAAGATAAACGCCGCCTGAGTCGAAATATTCGAGGTGGGGTGCAGCGCATCCTGAATAAGCTGCAGGGAGGCCTGATGCAGTTCGAGCGCCCGCGCCTCGAACGCCTTGTAGGTCTCGACACTTTTGTCCAACAACAGACTACGACCCAGCGCGAGCATCTTGTGATGGGTATTGTTCGCCAGGGTTTCAAAGTGTTTGGCGAGAGGTTCCATCTGCCCGCTGTATCGTGGCTCGGCAGGGGTTCGCGCCCCTGCCGATTCGTCCATTTCCTCTACCGACCTCGGATCGAGTTGATTATTCAACACGGCCTGTCCCATAAAAATCTCCTGTATCCGTTCTATCAAAGAGGTTTCTACAGCGTGCATCGCTCCACGCTCATGGGGATTAAGCCGGTTACGGAGTCCGGCCTGTAGGTAGATAAATCTCGGCCGCCGGGATAATCAGTCGCCCGTCGCCACCGCTCGCTGCGGATCGGTAATCCACTCGCTCCACGAACCGGCATACAAGGTTCCCAACGGATAACCCGCCAGGCACAGGGCAAACAGGTTATGACACGCCGTCACCCCGGAGCCGCAATACGCCACCAGTTCCCGTGGCGAGCGATCCCCCAGCTTGGCGGCGAAACGCTGCTTGAGCTGTTCCGCAGGCAGAAAACGCCCATCCGCGTCCAGGTTCTCGTTGAACGCCGCACACTGTGCGCCGGGAATATGGCCGGCCACCGGATCGATCGGCTCCACTTCACCACGGAAACGCGGCAGGGCACGGGCGTCCAGCAGGGTCATCGACGGCTGCCCGAGGCGCTGCTGCAAGTCTTCGACGCTGATCTGCAGCGCCGCGTCCGGCGTCCCCTCGAAGGTTCCACGACCGGCGGTGGGTGGATTCAGGCTCAGTGGTTGACCGGCCGCATGCCAGGCTTTCAACCCGCCATCGAGCAGGAACACGCCGTCGCGCTTGCCCAGCCAGGCCAGCAGCCACCAGGCCCGGGCGGCGTACATGCCCGGGCCATCGTCATAGAGCACGACCTCGCTGTCGGCGCTGATACCCCAGGCTCGCAGGCGCTCGACCAGAGTCGCCGGGTCAGGGAGCGGATGACGCCCGGTCAGCCCCTTGATCACCGGGCCACTCAGGTCCCGCTCCAGATCGGCGTGGTGTGCGCCTTCGATATGCCCCTGGGCATAACTGCGCTGCCCGTAATCCGGGTCTTCAAGGGCAAAACGGCAATCCAGGATCACCAACCCGGGCCGGGCCTGGCGTTCGGCCAGTTGCCGGGGACTGATCAGTTGCGCAAGGGACATGGCGAACGCCTCCTAAGTGAAGTGAATACAAAACAATTGTAGGAGCGAGCTTGCTCGCGATGGTGGTCCAGGCGCCGCGGGGTGCCAGGACGCCCGCGTCATCGTTGACGGCCATCGCGAGCAAGCTTGCTCCTACAACACCATAACCTAGCTTCCCTCATCCAGGGCCTGGGCCAACGGCACATAAAACTCACTGAGCAACTTGTCCACCGCCGCCCGCGACTGCACGGTGACAAACCCCGACTCCAGCACCAGCACCTGATAGACCCCACGTTTGATCGACTCTTCGCTCAGGTGGTGGGCATTCTCGCGGGTAGTGCTCAGGAAACGCACCCAGGAGGTCAGGATAATCCAGGCATTGAGGGTCAGTGCCTCGATCTGCACGGCATCCATCCCCAGGATCCCGGCCGCGACAAAACCCGCGTAGATCGCCTGGCCCTGGATCAGGCAGCGCTGGGAAAAACGTCGGTAACGGGCGGCCAGTTCGGCATCGCTTTCCAGCAGATGTTCAAGATCACGGTGCAGGAAGCGATAACGCCACATCGCCGCGAGCAAGGCCTTGAGGTAGAAACGCTTGTCGTCGATGGTCGCCGCGCGGCCCTGGGGCGGGCGCAGAAAGCTGTCGACCAGGGCTTCGTACTCGGCAAACAGCACGGCGATGATCGCCTGCTTGTTGGGGAAGTGGTAGTAGAGGTTGCCCGGCGAAATATCCATGTGCGCCGCGATATGGTTGGTGCTGACACTGCGCTCGCCCTGCAGATTGAACAGATCCAGGCTGTTCTGGACGATACGCTCGCTGGTTTTTATTCGAGGGGCCATGACTTCAGCTTTACTTCCAGAAGACGGTATCGGCCATCTTACGGCCTATCCGGCCGCGGATAAATCGCCATGATTCTCAGCCGCTATCAGAACGCACAGGCACTCCCTGTTGACTTTCTGGAGCATTAGCTCTAAACATTTGTTTAAAAATAAAATCACACACCGGAGCGCGCCATGTCTGCCGAAATCGCCTACCTACAGGAGTCGCAGCAGCAACTGGACCAACTCCAGCGCCAGTTTCAAGCGCAGCGCCAGGCTTACGCCGCGCACCCCATGCCTCCCGCCGAGCAACGCCGGCAATGGCTCGACAGCCTGCGCCAACTGCTCAGCGACGAACGCCAGGCGCTGATCGACGCCATCAGCCAGGACTTCGGCAACCGCAGCGCCGATGAAACCCTGCTCGGCGAACTCATGCCCAGCCTGCACGGCATCCAGCATGCCCGCCGCCACCTCAAGGGCTGGATGAAACCGTCGCGCCGTCGGGTCGGGCTGGCCTTCCAGCCGGCCTCGGCCAAAGTCGTCTATCAGCCATTGGGAGTGGTCGGCGTGATCGTGCCCTGGAACTACCCGCTGTTCCTCAGCGTCGGCCCACTGGTGGGCGCGTTGGCGGCGGGTAACCGGGTGATGCTCAAGCTCAGCGAGTCGACCCCGGCCACCGGCCTGTTGCTCAAGGAACTGCTGGGCCGGGTGTTCCCCGAGGATCAGGTGTGCGTGGTACTCGGCGAAGCCGAGATCGGCATGGCCTTTTCCAAGCTGCCGTTCGATCACCTGCTGTTCACCGGTGCCACCAGCATCGGCCGACACGTGATGCGCGCGGCGGCGGAAAACCTGACCCCGGTGACCCTGGAACTGGGCGGCAAGTCGCCGGCCATCGTCTCCCAGGACGTGCCCCTCAAGGACGCCGCCGAACGCATCGCCTTCGGCAAGACCCTCAATGCCGGCCAGACCTGCGTGGCGCCGGACTACGTGCTGGTGCCGGAAGATCGGGTCGGGTCCTTCGTCGAAGCCTACCGACAGGCAGTGCGCGGCTTTTATCCGACCCTGGTCGACAACCCGGACTACACCAGCATCATCAACGACCGCCAACTGACACGGCTCAACGGTTATCTGAGCGATGCCACCAGCAAGGGCGCGCTGCTGATTCCGCTGTTCGACCAGGGCCAGGGTCGGCGCATGGGCCACAGCCTGCTGCTGAACGTCAGCGATGAGATGACCCTGATGCAGGACGAGATCTTCGGCCCGTTGCTGCCCATCGTGCCGTACAAGGGCCTGGATCAGGCCTTTGCCTACATCAATAACCGGCCTCGCCCCCTGGCGCTCTACTACTTCGGCTACAACAAGGCCGAACAGCAACGGGTGCTCGATGAAACCCATTCCGGCGGCGTCTGCCTGAACGACACCCTGCTCCATGTGCCCCAGGAAGACCTGCCCTTCGGCGGCATCGGCCCCTCGGGCATGGGCCATTACCATGGCCACGAAGGTTTCCTGACCTTCAGCAAGGCCAAGGGCGTGCTGACCAAGCAGCGCTTCAACGCGGCGCGGCTGATCTATCCGCCCTACGGCAAATCGATCCAGAAACTGATCCAGAAACTCTTCGTTCGTTGATGTTCCACTGCCCAGGTGAATAACAAGAATGCCAAGCCTGTCTGAATCCCCCGAACTGAGCCGTCGCGGCGTGCTGAAACTCGGCCTCTGCGCCGGCGCCTTCCTCAGCAGCGCCGGGCTGGTCGCCAGCCTCAGCGGCTGCTCGGCCGGCCATCCGGCCAGCGGTTTTACCGTGCTGCAGGCCAATGACCTGCCGTTTTTGCAGGCGTTGATCCCGGTGATGCTCGAAGGCACCGTCGCGGCCGAGAAAATGCCCGCCGCCATCGACCAGACCCTGGCGAGCCTGGACTACAGCCTCGACCACCTGTCGCCGGAAATGCTCAAGCTGACCCGGCAACTGTTCGACGTTCTCGGCATGGGCATCACCCGTGGACCGCTGACCGGCATCTGGGGCAGTTGGGAAAATGCCAGCAATGCGCAGATCCACGGCTTTCTCGAGCGCTGGGAAAACAGCTACCTGAGCCTGCTGCGCATGGGCCACGCGTCACTGCTGCAACTGGTGATGATGGCCTGGTACAACCGCGCCGAAGCCTGGGCGCACTGCGGTTATCCAGGCCCACCGAAAGTCTGATCCTTGTAGATGCCCGGTTTCTGACAAAACAACAATAAAAGAGGCTGCACATGCCCGTACCCGATCTGTTTCGCGAAGGCCTGGCCCGAGGCTGGAAAACCCACAACGGCGCTCGCCTGGAGCAGGACCTGACGCTGGAGGCCGATGTCGCCATTATCGGCAGCGGCGCGGGCGGCGGCACTACCGCCGAAATCCTCAGCGCCGCCGGCTACAAGGTCCTGCTGATCGAAGAAGGCCCGCTGAAAACCAGCAGCGACTTCAAGATGCTCGAAGACCAGGCCTACACCAGCCTCTACCAGGAAGGCATCGGCCGCATGAGCAAGGATGGCGCCATTACCATCCTCCAGGGCCGCGCCGTCGGCGGTACCACACTGATCAACTGGACCTCGAGCTTCCGCACGCCGGACCAGACCCTCGAACACTGGGCCAAAGAGCACAATGTCAAGGGCCATGGCAGCGCCGAGATGGCGCCCTGGTTCGAGAAAATGGAACAGCGCCTGGGTGTCGCCCCCTGGGTCATGCCGCCCAACGCCAACAACGACGTGATCCGCAACGGCTGCGAAGCCCTCGGCTACAGTTGGAAAGTCATCCCGCGCAACGTGCGCGGCTGCTGGAACCTGGGTTACTGCGGCATGGGCTGCCCGACCAACGCCAAGCAGTCGATGCTGGTCACCACCATCCCGGCAACCCTGGAGAAAGGCGGCGAGCTGCTCTATCTGGCCCGGGCCGAACGCTTGCAGATCGAAGGCGACCAGGTCACCGGCCTGCTCTGCGTGGCGATGGACGAACGTTGCGTGGCCCCCAATGGCCGGACAATCCAGGTCAAGGCCCGGCATTACGTACTGGCGGGCGGCGGCATCAACAGCCCGGGACTGCTGTTGCGCTCCAAGGCACCGGATCCCAGCGGCCAACTGGGCAAACGGACCTTCCTGCACCTGGTGAATTTCTCCGCTGGGCAGTTTTCCGAAGTCATCAATCCGTTTTACGGCGCGCCACAGTCGATCTATTCCGACCATTTCCAGTGGAATGCCGGCGTCACCGGGCCGATGTCCTACAAACTCGAAGTCCCGCCCCTGCAACCGGCCCTGGCCAGTACCCTGCTGGGCGGCTTCGGCACGCAAAACGCCCTGCGCATGGAACAACTGCCACACACCCATATGATGCTGGCGCTGATGCGCGACGGTTTCCACCCGGACAGCCCCGGCGGCGGCGTGGAGCTGCGCGGCGACGGCACGCCGGTGCTCGACTATCAAGTATCCGCCTATGCCTGGGACGGCCTGCGCCGGGCGTACCACAGCATGGCCGAGATCCAGTTCGCGGCGGGCGCCAAGTCGGTGCTGCCGCTGCACGCCGATGCCGATTATGTGAACACCCTGGCCAAGGCCCGCGAACTGATCGACGAACTGAGCCTGGAGCTGTACCGCACGCGCCTGGGCAGCGCCCACGTCATGGGCGGTTGCGCCATGGGCGAAGAGGCGAAAAGCGCGGTCACCGACAGCCTCGGACGCCACCATCAACTGCGCAATCTGTCGGTCCACGACGGCTCGTTGTTCCCCACCAGCATAGGCGCCAACCCACAGCTTTCGGTTTATGGTCTGACAGCCAAGCTGGCGACCGCCCTCGCGGAGCGCTTGAAAAACCCGTGAAAAAGAGGACTATTCGCTGCGTCTATAGTGCTTTCTTCCCGGCATCCTGACTTGGCCGACCGGAAAGGCTGCGATACCATCCGACTCCCCTAAACGGATACCCGCCAGGACGACGCGATGAACCGAGTGTTGTACCCAGGTACCTTCGACCCGATTACCAAGGGTCATGGCGACTTGGTCGAGCGCGCCGCGCGCCTGTTCGACCACGTGATCATCGCCGTGGCAGCCAGCCCGAAGAAAAACCCGCTGTTCCCCCTGGAGCAACGTGTGGAGTTGGCCCGCGAGGTCACCCAGCACCTGCCCAACGTGGAAGTGGTGGGGTTTTCCACCCTGCTGGCGCATTTTGCCAAGGAACAGAACGCCAATGTCTTCCTGCGTGGCCTGCGCGCCGTGTCGGACTTCGAATACGAGTTCCAGCTGGCAAACATGAACCGTCAGTTGGCTCCGGACGTCGAGAGTCTGTTCCTCACGCCGTCGGAGCGTTATTCATTCATTTCGTCGACCCTGGTCCGGGAAATCGCGGCCCTGGGCGGCGATATCACCAAGTTTGTCCACCCGGCGGTGGCCGACGCACTGACCCTGCGCTTCAAGAAATAACGCCCGGCGCAGGCTCTGTCGAGGCTGGCTATTGCGGCCGCCTCGACGGGCGCGCGTGCACTGCGCGCGCCAATGCGGCACAATTGGCGCATTAGTTTTCATGTTGCCCGGGCCTGCCGCCCGGGCCGGAGTGCCCATGTCCCTGATCATCACCGACGATTGCATCAACTGCGACGTCTGCGAACCCGAGTGCCCGAACGCCGCTATTTCCCAGGGCGAAGAGATCTACGTGATCGACCCGAACCTGTGCACCCAGTGCGTCGGCCACTACGACGAGCCGCAATGCCAGCAGGTCTGCCCGGTGGACTGCATCCCACTGGATGAAGCCCATCCGGAAACCGAAGATGAGCTGATGATCAAATACCGGAAGATCACCGGTAAGGCTTGAGCATTGTAGCGAATCCAAGGCCCTTTTCGCGGGCAAGCTCCGCTCCCACAGGTTTTGTGTCATACACAATATTTAGTCTTGGCTCAGATATTGTGGGAGCGGAGCTTGCCCGCGAAAGGGCCATCACTGGCGCCGCAGTCAGCAAAGGCTGTACCGGGCGCCAGCAGCTTACTGGTCGCCGTCAAACCCTTCCGCCGTGCACCCCAGGCAACGGGCAAAGGCTGCTTTTCCGGGGGCGAGCACCAGTGACTTGCCGGCCTTGCCCATGCCGTCGACGCCGCCGAAAGCGGTAAACGGCAAAGACACCACGAACACCGCCGTGCCGATCAGGGTCGCGCCCACCAGCAACGGGCGGGCGATGATCAGGTCGGCGATCATCGCGTAGGCCGGTGGGTTCTGGATCGAGTAGGTCGGGTCGCCGCTGCTGCCATCGTCCGCCAGCACCGGCAACGCCTGCAGACCAAAACTCAGGGCCACAACCAGGGCCAGGGTGCGAAACGGATTCATGGCACTATCCTTCAACAAAGCAATGGATGGCAAAGTCTTAACTATAACAGCGTCCGCCCGCTTGTCAGGTCAGCTCTGGCAACGTGGACAATACACGCTGGCTCGCTGCCCCAGACGAATCTCACGCAAGACAGTGCCACAGACCTTGCAATGCTCGCCACCACGCCCGTAGACGAAGAGTTCCTGCTGGAAATAGCCGGGTTGGCCGTCGCCGCCGATAAAGTCGCGCAAGGTGGTGCCGCCCCGTTCGATGGCCGCTGCCAGGATGCGTTTGATCTCGATCGCCAGCGCCAGGTAGCGCCCTCGGGAAATACTCCCGGCCTCGCGGCGCGGGTCGATGCCGGCGGCGAACAGCGCCTCGGTCGCATAGATATTGCCGACCCCCACCACCACCGCGTTATCCATGATGAACGGCTTCACCGCCATGGAACGCTTGCGCGACAGCTGGAACAGCCGCTCGCCGTCGAACAGCTCGGTCAGCGGCTCCGGCCCCAGGCGCGCGAGCAATTCGTGATTGAGCGGGTCCAGGCTCCAGAGCATCGCACCGAAACGCCGTGGGTCGGTGTAGCGCAAGGCCAACCCGGATTCCAGCTCGATATCCACATGCTCGTGCTTGGCCGCCGGCAAGCCGGCTTCCACCAGGCGCAGGTTGCCCGACATGCCCAGGTGACTGATCAGGGTCCCGACCTCGGCATTGATCAACAGGTATTTGGCCCGCCGCTCCACCAGCACGATGCGCTGCCCGGACAGGCGCACATCGAGGTCTTCCGGGATCGGCCAGCGCAACCGACGGTCGCGCACGATCACACGGCTGACCCGCTGGCCTTCCAGATGGGGCGCAATACCGCGCCGGGTGGTTTCGACTTCAGGTAATTCAGGCATGGCGGCCCCAGGTCAGGCAATAACGGGCTCGGCGACGACGCTCGGACGCTTAGTGAGTACCGAGTTCGCGGATGTTCTCTCTGAGGTTCTCGAAGTCATAGTCGGACAGGCCGACATAATCGAGCACCAGATGGCCGATGGCCTTCCATTCGTGGTCTTCGGCTTCGTTGCCCAGCACCCGATGGGACGCACAGATATGTTCGGCCATTTTCAGGATGGCCAGCAGGTTCTTCAACTGGCTGTTGCGGGTCGATTCGTCGCTGAAGATCGCCAGGGCATTGTGGTGATTGGCGATGGCGTTGGTCACATGCTCCGGCAGGCGCCAGGATTTGGCCGTGTAGTAGCCGACCACCGCATGGTTGGTGTTCAACTCGGCGTTTTCCGTGTCCACCACGCGCTGCTCCGGGCTGGCATTGGCATAAGCCCGCTCAAGCACCGCCATATAGTTGGGGAAACGCTTGATCATCAGCGGAATGCCGCAATCGTGGAACAGCCCCAGGGCATAGGACTCATCGACCGCCTGGGCGCCGGTACGCTTGGCCAGGGTCAGGCTGGTCATGGCCACGTCCTGGGCGGTGTCCCAGAAACGATTGAGGGTGACGATGGTTTCATCAGCCATCTCACCCTTGATCGATTGCGCGTTGATCAGGTTGATGATCGAGCGGCTGCCCAGCAGATTCACCGCGCGCTGGATCGAGGCGATCTTGTTCGACAGGCCGTAATACGGCGAATTGACGATTTTCAGCAGCGCGCCGGAGAGGCCCGGGTCCTGGCTGATCAGCCGGGCGATCACCTCCAGATCCGGGTCAGGCATGTACTGCTCCATCTGCAAATCCACCATGATTTGCGGTTGGGGAGGCACGCTAATGCCTTGCAGGGCCTGCTGGATCTGTTCAGGTGAAAGTTCTTGGGACATGGGTACACACTCCGGGCGAGTGAGGGATTCTAGCGGAAAACCTGTACGCCATGGGCCAAGTGTACAATCGCTTACATGAAACATCGCACGCCGGGGACGCCCAACTCCCGCTATAATCCCGCTCTTTTTTCCCCGGAGCGACGTCATGTCCCTGCCTAGCCTACGCCTTAAAGCCAACGCCGACCGACGCCTGCGCAACGGTCACCTGTGGGTCTACAGCAACGAAATCGACGTGGCGGCCACTCCACTTCACGGCTTCAAGGCCGGCGACCAGGCCCTGCTCGAAGCTGCCGGCGGCAAGCCGCTGGGCATCGTCGCCATGAGCCCGAACAACCTGATCTGCGCGCGCCTGCTGTCGCGCGACATCAAGCTGCCGCTGGACAAATCGCTGCTGGTACACCGTCTCAACGTGGCCCTGTCCCTGCGCGATCGGCTGTTCGACAAGCCGTTCTATCGCCTGGTCTACGGCGATTCCGACCTGCTGCCGGGGCTGGTGGTGGATCGTTTCGGCGATATCCTGGTGGTCCAGCTCGCTTCGGCGGCCATGGAGCAGCACAAGGATGAAGTGATCGCGGCGCTGGTCCAGGTCCTGAAACCGAGCGGCATCCTGTTCAAGAACGACTCCGCGGCCCGTGACGCCGAAGGCCTGGAGCGTTATGTCGAGACCGTGTTCGGCCTGGTGCCGGAGTGGGTCGCCCTGGAAGAGAACGGCGTGAAGTTCGAAGCGCCGGTGATGGAAGGCCAGAAGACCGGCTGGTTCTACGACCACCGCATGAACCGTGCGCGCCTGGCGCCGTATGCCAAGGGCAAGCGGGTGCTGGACCTGTTCAGCTATATCGGCGGCTGGGGCGTGCAGGCGGCGGCGTTCGGTGCCAGCGAAGTGTTCTGCGTCGATGCCTCGTCCTTTGCCCTGGACGGCGTGGAACGTAACGCGGCGTTGAACGGTTTTGCCGAGAAGATGACCTGCATCGAAGGTGACGTGTTCGAAGCCCTGAAGGAACTGAAGGCCTCCGAAGAGCGTTTCGACGTGATCGTGGCCGACCCGCCCGCCTTCATCAAACGCAAGAAAGACCTGAAGAACGGCGAAGGCGCTTACCGCCGCCTGAACGAGCAGGCCATGCGCCTGCTGAGCAAGGACGGGATCCTGGTCAGCGCCTCGTGCTCGATGCATCTGCCGGAAGATGACCTGCAGAACATCCTGCTGACCAGCGCCCGTCACCTGGACCGCAATATCCAGCTGCTGGAACGCGGCGGCCAGGGCCCGGACCATCCGGTACACCCGGCAATTCCGGAAACCCGTTATATCAAGAGCATTACTTGCCGCTTGCTGCCTAACAGCTAAGTGATAACCCGCACCGCCTTGGCTCAAGGCGGTGCGGGCGTCCTGACTGACACTTTGAAGTTCCAAAGATACCCTGTAGTCCCTATCGGATAACAGCTCCGACTATTCCCACATCCCCAATTATTGGAAGTGACCGACAACCACATCGGACATGACCTACGCAAACGCTATTGCCAACCAGCTCCATCAGCCTATTATCAATCTGCCACCTCAATAACGAGGTGATAAACATCAACAACAGACAGGTAATATGAACATGGAAAAAATCAATCTTGAGCACCAAACTTCCGTTGGGTTCCACGTGATGCTCGGAACCTCAAAATAAACCCTGAGAAAGGCTGGGTCGACGCCCGTTTTCGGCCCAGCCTCAAATAAAGGGGGTCTATTTCATGTATATCAATCCGAGCCTGCTCGTTTTAATAAAGCCGCCTGCCCTGGTGATCTGGAACTATCAGTCACACGAGCAGTACTCAATAGACAAACATCATTCAAGCCGACTGATCGAGCTTATCGAAGCTCCCGTCCGCTTCGATCCGACACACCCGATTGATTCGACGCTCCTGGCCACCGGCATTCTCAGTGAAACGCCCTTTGCCGCCAACGACTGGGGCTGGGATGACCTGTCGCGGATTTTCCATATCGGCACCAAGGATCTGCTGCCAGGCGCCCGCCTGCAAAATGCCGAGGAATGGGCCAGGCACTATCTGTCCGAGTGCCAGGAGGTCATGGGCCGTCCAGCGCCAGAACCGCATCGATATGCCAGTGCATTACCCCAGGACATGATTTATCTGCCGACGCCTTGCGTCGATAAAACCACCGACTTCAAAAACGTATTGCTGGAACGAAAAACCTGCCGTGACTTTTTCAAACAGAGTGTTTCGCTTCATACGCTCAGCCATCTTCTCTATCTGTCACTGGGCTATTTGAAAGAGCGCGAAGGCGACTGCCACGCCTCAATACCCCAAGCATTCAAAGCCCGTCGCAGCAGCCCATCGGGTGGGGGACTGAACAGTACCGAAGGTTACTTGTATGCCTACAATATAAAGGGGCTTGGCCCCGGTTTTTATTATTATCACCCCGACAAACATGCCCTGACCTTGATAAAGCGTATCAGCGCGCCGTTGGCGACGTTCGTACAAGGTCAACACTTCATCAACAACTTGCCTCTTGGCCTGTTTATCACTTCTCGTTTCGACAAGATGTGGTGGAAGTATCCACACTCCCAGGGTTACCGGGTTTCACTGCTCGAAGCCGGGCATATTTCACAAACCCTGCAACTGACCGCCACGGCCTTGGGCATGAAGACCTGGGTGACGGCCGCCTTGAGCGAAGAAAAAATCGAACAGGCCCTCGGGTTGAATAACCTTTGTGAACAACCACTGCTTTTTGTCGGAGCCGGTTACAGCAACGGAGAGGCTCTGTGCGATGAACTCAAACAGCTACTCGCCGCGGAAAGCCACTGATGCAAGAGCCCTCCCCAGCCCTGGGCGCCGCCGGCTATAAATACTCCTGCCTGCTGCTGCTCAGCTGTATATCGCTGATCAGCTTTTTCCCGCTCAATGTCCTGCTGCCGGCCTTTCCTGCCCTGGCCGAGCAATTCAATACCTCGACGACCGGCATCGCCTTGGCGATCAGCCTGTTTACGCTGGTGTTCGCCTTCTCACAGTTTGTCGCCGGGCCGCTCTCCGATAAATTCGGCCGCAAGGAAATCCTGCTGGGCTGCCTGGCGATTTCCTGCCTGGGCTCCCTGGGCTGCACTCTGGTCCAGGACTACACGGCCTTTCTGTTTTTTCGCGGTGTCCAGGCACTGGGCTGTGGTTTTTTTGTGCTGGGCCTGGCCCTGGTCGAAGACCTGTTCAACCCGGCGGACCGCGCGCCCATCCGCATTTACTACATGAGTTTCAGCGGCCTGTTCGTGGCCCTGTCGCCCCTGCTGGGCTCCTGGCTACAGACGTCCTTCGGCTGGAAAAGCAGCTTCTACGCCTTTTCCTTTATCGCAGCGGGTATTTTCCTGCATGCGCTCTGGGTTCTCCCCGCAAGATCCGCACAGCCGTCCCGAGGAAACCCATCGATACGCCAGTCCATAAAAACCGTCCTGAGCCACGCCGACTTCCGCCGTTACTGGCAGATAGCAGCACTGGTGTTTTCCGCCTACTTCGCGCTGATCAGTGTGTCGCCGCTGATTTTCATGGATGACCTGAAGCTCTCCGAAGTCCAATACACCCTCGTCCTGTTTATCTATGGCCTGGCCTATCTGTGCGGCGGCCTGCTCGCCTCCACACTGCAAAAACGCCTGGGTGTTCGAGCGCAGATCAATACGGGCCTGATCCTGTTGGGCGGCTCCGGCCTGCTTCTGCTACTGATCATGCAACTGCAGATTGTCTCGACCGCGACCCTGCTTCTGCCCATGTGCCTCAGTGCCATTGCCGTTACCGTCACCCGCCCTGTGGCCATCTCGGCGGCGATGCTGCTGTTCTCCGCCAACGCCGGCACGGCGGCCTCGACGGGCAACAGCCTGATGTTCATCGCCGCCGCCGCGACCACTGCGGTCGTGGCCAAGGCAGGCGTCGACTTGCTGTCGGCCATCGCGGCGGTTTTCATTATTTTCAGTGTCTTCGGCCTGCTGAGCAGCGCCCGGCTCAATCGCTGAATCGCCAAACGCAGCCCGGAAACACAAGTGCCCCCTCGAATCCAGAGCGCCCGGCTGAACCCAAGCTTCACACCCTTGAGCGCCCGCCCCATTCCTTCCCGCCGCCAGCGGTGTAGAATCGCGCTATTCATCGCCAGTCATCCCCCGGCGGGTTTATGAGCTCAGGCCCAGGCGCGCGGCGATCCCGCGAGGCCAACGGCAGCTTTCGGGCACCCGGCTATTTTTCGGTGTGCACCAGAGGCCCATAGAAGCTCACTTCCCTTTGTGTACCTGATTAGCCGCCCGGAGTGCTCCATGCCTGATTACCGCTCGAAAACATCCACCCACGGCCGCAACATGGCCGGTGCCCGCGCCCTGTGGCGCGCCACGGGGATGAAAGACGCCGACTTCAAGAAACCGATCATCGCCGTCGCCAACTCCTTCACCCAGTTCGTTCCCGGCCATGTCCACCTCAAGGACATGGGCCAACTGGTCGCCCGCGAGATCGAACGCGCCGGCGGCGTGGCCAAGGAATTCAACACCATCGCCGTGGATGACGGCATCGCCATGGGCCATGACGGCATGCTCTATTCGCTGCCGAGCCGCGAGATCATCGCCGACTCCGTCGAATACATGGTCAACGCCCACTGCGCCGACGCCATCGTCTGCATCTCCAACTGCGACAAGATCACCCCCGGCATGCTGATGGCCGCCCTGCGCCTGAACATCCCGGTGATCTTCGTTTCCGGCGGCCCGATGGAAGCCGGCAAGACCAAACTGGCCGCCCACGGTCTCGACCTGGTGGACGCCATGGTCATCGCCGCCGACTCCAGCGCCTCTGACGAGAAGGTTGCCGAGTACGAGCGCAGCGCCTGCCCGACCTGCGGTTCGTGCTCCGGCATGTTCACCGCCAACTCGATGAACTGCCTCACCGAAGCCCTGGGCCTGGCCCTGCCGGGCAACGGTTCGGCCCTGGCGACCCACTCCGACCGCGAGCAACTGTTCCTCCAGGCCGGCCGCACCATCGTCGAGCTGTGCCAGCGTTACTATGGCGACAACGATGACTCGGTGCTGCCGCGCAATATCGCCAATATCAAGGCGTTCGAAAACGCCATGACCCTGGACATCGCCATGGGCGGTTCCACCAACACCATCCTGCATCTGCTGGCCGCCGCCCAGGAAGCCGAGATCGATTTCGACCTGCGCGATATCGACCGCCTGTCCCGGCACGTGCCGCAACTGTGCAAGGTCGCGCCGAACATCCAGAAGTACCATATGGAAGACGTGCACCGCGCCGGCGGCATCTTCAGCATCCTCGGCGAACTGGCCCGTGGCGGCCTGCTGCACACCGACCTGCCGACCGTGCACAGCAGGACCCTAGCCGAGGGCATCGCCAAGTGGGACATCACCCAGACCAGCGATGAAGCGGTACACACCTTCTTCAAGGCCGGCCCCGCCGGTATCCCGACCCAGACCGCGTTCAGCCAGTCGACCCGTTGGGAAACCCTCGACGACGACCGTGAAAACGGCTGCATCCGCAGTGTCGAGCACGCCTATTCGAAAGAAGGCGGCCTGGCCGTGCTCTACGGCAATATCGCCCTGGACGGCTGCGTGGTGAAAACCGCCGGTGTCGACGAGTCGATCCACGTGTTCGAAGGCAACGCGAAGATCTTCGAAAGCCAGGACAGCGCCGTGCGCGGCATCCTCGCCGACGAAGTGCAGGCCGGCGACATCGTGATCATCCGTTACGAAGGTCCGAAAGGCGGCCCGGGCATGCAGGAAATGCTCTACCCGACGTCCTATCTGAAGTCCAAGGGCCTGGGCAAAGCCTGCGCCCTGCTGACCGACGGGCGTTTCTCCGGCGGCACTTCGGGCCTGTCCATCGGCCATGCTTCTCCGGAAGCGGCCGCGGGTGGCGCGATTGGCCTGGTCCAGGACGGCGACAAAGTGCTGATCGACATTCCGAATCGCTCGATCAACCTGTTGGTCAGTGATGAGGTGCTGGCGGCACGTCGCGCCGAACAGGACAAGAAGGGCTGGAAGCCGGTGGAAGTGCGTCCACGCAAGGTGACCACGGCCTTGAAAGCTTACGCGTTGCTCGCCACCAGTGCCGACAAGGGCGCGGTGCGCAACAAGGCGATGCTCGACGGTCTCTAAGACATATATATGTCAAAAAGAACCGGCGCCCAGGCGCCGGTTCTTTTTGAAAGCATGTTTCTGGAGCGTCGATGAGTTCATTACATCGCATCAAAACGCATGATATGCACGTTGTTTGTGCTCCCCGTATAGAGATCCATCACCTGCTTATTATTAAAGTATCCCGCTAACATTCTAATCATCCCATCGACACCACTAAACTCGGCCGCGCCCGCATTACAATCAAAGAAAACCGTCGAACCTGAGCGGCTGCAAACAGCTGTCACATAATGACCGGGAATACCTATCAAGTAATATCCCGGCTCAGACATGACAATTCTCGATATCCGTTCCTGGCAGGGCCATGTCAAGACAGGATACATTTTCACAAATTTCAAGCCAACGACAGGTCCCAAGCGAGTACAGTTAATTGCCAATGCCTGAGCACTTGCCTGGCTGGCCGTCTGACCAACACCATCGACATGAACCTCCGCCAATCCGTTTTGAATCTTGAGCCCAAATTCTAATAAAGCCGACCAACTATATGATTTTGCATCCGTCAAGCTACGCAGCCCATGCTTGGCATAGAGCCCCAAAAAAATCATGCTTATCCCGCCACAAATACCTTGGCGGATAATTGAGCTTTGCTCGGCCCTGATCAGTTTTCCTTGACTGAACTTTTCTTTTTTAATGGCACCTGCAGACTTGGCCGCACACAAGAACACATTCGAAACACCCACAGCTTATCGCCTCCCAGCTCAACTCAGCTCATTTAAAACTGAACAGTATCCCTATAAAATCAAAAGCGTTATAGACGCAGCGACCCTGGGCCTGCTCCGTACACAACACGGTCTAAAGCTCGAAATAAATATTATTTAGTCCTCACCCGAACTTCAAGCCTTCCGTCAGCCACCCAAAAAGAAAAGCAATACTTAATATTTATAAGATAAGTCCGATTGTGAACTTCCCAAGTTTCAATTTATTAGTATCAAACAGCAACAGCCCCTGGCAAATGTCTATGACAGTCTTCATCCATGCTTCCCCGTGTTCCGGTCACGTCACCACGCCCAAGCGCCAGCGGCTTATTCCAAAAACGATGGAAGCCATTCCACATCGATATTAAATCCATATTTATCAAGCTGTTAGGCTTACCGGTTCACAATTGCCGACCAGAGCAATTGGCACCTATCGTTTTCCGGAGCTTCAATGAATCTGCCGCTGATTCTCAACCTGCTGGTGTTCCTCGCCCTGCTGCTGGGCCTGGCCCAAACCCGTCGCACCACCTTCAGCCTGGCGAAAAAAGTGCTGCTCGCCCTGGTGTTGGGCGTGCTCTTCGGTGTCGCCCTGCACAGCATCTACGGTGCCGGCAACCCGGTGCTCAAGGCCTCCATCGGCTGGTTCGACCTGGTCGGCAACGGCTATGTGCAATTATTGCAGATGATCGTGATCCCGCTGGTGTTCGCCTCGATCCTCAGCGCCGTGGCCCGCCTGCACAACGCCACGTCCCTGGGCAAGATCAGTTTCCTGACCATCGGCACGCTGCTGTTCACCACGGCCATCGCCGCGCTGATCGGTATCGGCCTGACCAACCTGTTCGGCCTGACTGCCGAAGGCCTGGTGGCCGGTACCCAGGAATTGGCCCGCCTGCAAGTGATCCAGAGCGATTACGCGGGCAAGGTCGCCGACCTGAATGTGCCGCAGTTGCTGCTTTCGTTCATCCCGCAGAACCCCTTCGCGGACCTCGCCCGAGCCAAGCCGACCTCGATCATCAGCGTGGTGATCTTTGCCGCCTTCATGGGCGTGGCCGCGCTGCAACTGCTCAAGGATGATGCCGAGAAGGGCCGGAAGGTGGTGAATGCCATCGACACCCTGCAAGCCTGGGTCACCCGTCTGGTGCGCCTGGTGATGAAACTCACGCCCTACGGCGTGCTGGCGCTGATGACCAAGGTAGTCGCCGGCTCCAACCTGCAGGACATCATCAAGCTGGGCAGTTTCGTGGTGGTGTCGTATATCGGTCTGGCCTTGATGTTCGTGGTCCACGGCCTGCTGGTGTCCCTGGCCGGGATCAACCCGCTGCGCTTCTTTCGCAAGATCTGGCCGGTGCTGACCTTTGCCTTCACCAGCCGCTCCAGCGCGGCGAGCATTCCGCTGAGCATTGAAGCCCAGACCCGCCGGTTGGGGATTCCACAGTCGATTGCCAGCTTTGCCGCCTCGTTCGGCGCGACCATCGGCCAGAACGGGTGTGCCGGGCTGTATCCGGCAATGTTGGCGGTGATGGTGGCACCGACGGTGGGGATCAACCCGCTGGATCCGCTGTGGATCGCGACCTTGGTGGCCATTGTGACCTTGAGTTCGGCCGGGGTGGCCGGGGTCGGTGGCGGCGCGACGTTCGCCGCGCTGATCGTGCTGCCGGCGATGGGCTTGCCGGTGTCACTGGTGGCGTTGCTGATTTCCGTCGAGCCACTGATCGACATGGGCCGCACGGCGTTGAATGTCAGCGGTTCGATCACCGCCGGGGCGATTGCCAGCCAGGTGATGCAGCAGACCGACAAGGCGCTGCTGGAGGCTGAAGAGCATGGGGAATTGGCGCAGGCTTGAGTCTTTAGGCGTCTGTTCTAACGTCTTCGCGGGCAAGCTCCGCTCCCACAGGTTCTCGGTCGTACACAAGATTCGGGTACGACTCAAAACTCAATGTGGGAGCGGAGCTTGCCCGCGAAGAGGCCCTCAAGACCATGCTCAGCCTCGGCACCTCTTAGGAACAGCGTTTAACGCTTTTCCCACACCTCGAAACTGAACGCCGGCTTACCCTCAGCCGCCGGGTGCGGCTCATCGGACACCAACCTCCACAGGCTTTCATCGATCTGCGGAAACCAGGCATCCCCCTCCGGGCTCAGCGCCACACGGGTCAGGTACAGCCGATCCGCCTGCTCCAACCCCTGGGTATACAACTGCGCCCCGCCGATCAGCATCAGCTCGCTCGCGCCCTGCTCCAACGCCCACTGTTCAGCGCGCACCAGCGCCGCCGCAAGCGACGGAAAAACCTCCGCGCCTTCCAGCTGCAAACCGGCCTGGCGACTGACCACCAGGTTCAACCGGCCCGGCAATGGCCGGCCCAGCGAGTCCCAGGTCTTGCGCCCCATGATGATCGGCTTGCCGAGGGTCGTGGCCTTGAAGTATTTGAAATCCGCCGGCAAATGCCAGGGCATGCTGTTGTCGACGCCGATCACGCGGTTTTCACCGAGGGCCGCGATCAGGCTTAAAGGAAGAGTTCTGTTCATGCCGCCGAGGATACCAGAGCCCATGGGCCGACTCGGACATACGCCGACAAAATTAACTCAGCCATTCCACAAGGGACAGCGGGATGCAGCTACCCGCCACAGCGGTTATGCTTCCAGCTCACTTGAGCCCAGGACGCCGCGTGACTGAACCGACTCCCCTGCACCGCCTCTGGCTGACCGAGACGGTGCGCCTGCGCGAAGAACAGGCAGGCCCGCTGGAAGACCTCGAAGCCAATCGCCGCGCCCGCGCCGCGGGGGGCGACCTGCCGACCCGCATCCAGAACCGCGCCCTCTGGCTGGCCGAGCGCGATGGCCTGCTCAACGCGTTGCACCATTGGTTGCAAGGCGCGCGATTGGCGCTGCTGGTCCTCGCGGGGCTGGTGATCGTCAGTGGCGCCGGCATGGCTTTCGCCGCCCTGGGCAACGGCCAGACGCCGGTCAATGTGTTCTGGGCCCTCGGCAGCCTGCTCGGCCTGAACCTGCTATTGCTGCTGAGCTGGGCCCTGGGCCTGGTCTTCGCCGGTGAACACGCGGCCAGCTTCGGCCGCCTCTGGCTGTGGCTCAGTGAAAAACTCGCCCGCGATGCCCAGGCCGCGCAATTGGCGCCGGCCCTGTTGTTGATGCTCCAGCGCCGACGCCTCAATCGCTGGGCCATCGGCTGCGTGGTCCACGGCCTGTGGTTGCTGGCCATGCTCAGCGCCCTGGTCCTGCTGCTGATGTTGATGTCGACCCGGCGCTACGGTTTTGTCTGGGAAACCACCCTGCTGCGCGGCGACACCTTTGTCGCGGTGACCCAGGCCCTCGGCGCCCTGCCCGCCTTGCTCGGCTTCAACCTGCCCGACCCGGAGATGATCCGTGCCAGCGGCAATACCGCGCTGAACCTGGAGAACGCCCGGCACGCCTGGGCCACTTGGCTGGTGGGAGTGCTGGTGGTCTATGGCGTGTTACCGCGCCTGCTGCTGGGCGGGTTTTGCCTGTGGCGCTGGCGCCGTGGCAGCCGCGCCCTGAGCCTGGACCTCAACCTGCCCGGCTACGCGCAACTGCGCGAGCGTCTGATGCCCAGCAGCGAACGCCTGGGGGTCAGCGATGCGGCACCCGACGCGCTGCACAATGCCGAGACCGGCACCACCGCGTTGGAGAGCGAAGGCGCCTTGCTGGTGGCCATCGAACTGGACAACCAGCGCCCCTGGCCGCCGACCTTGCCGAAAACCGTCAAGGACGCCGGTATCCTCGACAGCCGCGAATCGCGGAACAAGCTCCTTGAACAATTGACCCGCTTCCCGCCGGCCCGCCTGGCGATTGCCTGCGACCCACGGCGCTCGCCGGACCGTGGCAGCCTCGGGCTGATCGCCGAACTGGCCCGCAGTGCCGGCGCGACCCGGGTCTGGCTGCTGCAAGCGCCACCCGGCCAGGCCCTGGATGCCGATCGCCTCGGCGACTGGCACAGTGCCCTGCAACAACTGGAACTGCCTTTCGCCGACAGTGCTCCGTTGAACTGGCTGGAGACCGGTCATGACTAAAGCCCTGAAACTGGCCGTGGTCGGTCACACCAATGTCGGCAAGACCTCACTGTTGCGCACCCTGACCCGCGACGTCGGCTTTGGCGAAGTCTCCCACCGCCCCAGCACCACCCGGCATGTGGAAGGCGCGCGGCTGTCGGTGGACGGCGAAGCCCTGCTCGAACTCTACGACACCCCCGGCCTGGAAGATGCCATCGCCCTGCTCGACTACCTCGAACGTCTGGATCGACCTGGCGAACGTCTCGACGGCCCGGCCCGCGTCGCCCGTTTTCTCGATGGCAGCGAAGCCCGCCAGCGCTTCGAACAGGAAGCCAAGGTGCTGCGCCAGTTGCTGGCTTCGGATGCCGGGCTTTATGTGATCGACGCCCGCGAGCCGGTGCTGGCCAAATACCGCGACGAACTGAGCGTCCTCGCCAGTTGCGGCAAGCCGCTGTTGCCGGTGCTCAACTTTGTCAGCAGCGCCGAACAGCGCGAGCCGGAGTGGCGTGAAGCCCTGGCCCGCCTGGGCCTGCACGCCTTGGTGCGCTTCGACAGCGTGGCCCCGCCGGAAGACGGTGAGCGGCGGCTGTATGAAAGCCTGGCGCTGTTGCTCGAAGGCGCGCGCCCTCAGCTGGAACGACTGGTCCTCGACCTGGAGGCCCAGCGGCGGGCGCGGCGGCAGAGCGCCAACCGCCTGATCGCCGAACTGCTGATCGACTGTGCGGCCTGTCGGCGCAGTGTGGTCAGCGCCGCCGACGCGCAAACCCAAGCCATCGGCGAACTGCGCCAGGCCGTGCGCCAACGGGAGCAACGTTGTGTCGAGGCTTTGCTCAAGCTCTACGGATTCCGCCGTGGCGACGCGGCGGCCGGCGACCTGCCGTTACTGGACGGACGCTGGGGTGACGATCTGTTCAACCCGGAAACTCTCAAGCAACTCGGTGTAACGGTCGGTGGTGGGATTGCCGCAGGCGCGGCGGCGGGTGCTGGTATCGACCTGCTGGTGGGAGGTCTGACCCTAGGCGCGGCCGCCCTGGCCGGAGCCCTCGCCGGCGGCGCCCTGCAAACCGTCCGCGGCTATGGCAGCCGCCTGCTGGGCAAACTCAAGGGCCAACGGGAACTGACCGTCGACGACAACGTGCTGCGCCTGCTGGCCCTGCGCCAACGGCAACTGCTGCAAGCCCTGGAGGCACGTGGGCATGCGGCGATGGAGAGCATCAAGATGAGCCTGCCGGTGGATACCCGTTGGCGTGAGGGCAAGTTGCCCGAGACCTTGCACAAGGCCCGGGCACATCCGCAGTGGTCGTCGCTCAACCCCCAGGCCCGGTTGAACCAGCCAGAACGCCAGGAGCAAATCGATTTGCTGTTACAGCGTCTGGCTGAGACCTGAAGCAGGACGTTCAGCTATACCACTTGAACTTCAGAAAGGTCCGGCCCATGGACTTGATCCACTCCTCTTCGGCCCGGCTGACAATACCGTCACCGTCGGCATCGAAATAAACCACCGAATCCAGCGTCCCATTATTGTCGGTGTCATGGGCCGAGGCCTTGAAGACCAGGGTCTGGTTTCTCGGCGTCCCCGTCCCTTCATGAAGATGCAACCTCACCACATTCGGTGACTTGTCGTGGTGATAGTTCTCGGCAAACACCTTGATATAGCGCTGCCAGCTTTTCCCTCGATTGAACCAGCCAAGCTTCAGGAACTGGTTGGCAAAGGCCCTGAGCAGCTTTTCGTCCTTGGCGTTGTCCCTGCCATCACCATTGACGTCACCACCGAACTGCAAGTCCGTCACCCCATCGGCGGTCATATCGACCGACGCCGCCTTGAGCACCAGCTTGTCAGGCTTGCCGGGCACTTCCTCATAAAAGCGCAGCAACACCGTATCGGCCCGACCATTGCCGCTGCGATCCTGGGCGGTCATTCTCAAATAACGCATAAACAACTCCTTTCCATGTGAGCCACTACCCTAGTGCAGCGCATCTTTCAGCCACCAGACCAGGATTCCTGAGCCTGTGTACGAAACCGCGCCCTGTGCTGAGAGGCACGGCAACGCTCAGGACCACCCACCGCCCAGGCTCTTGTACAGGGCGATAAGGTTGCTCACCTGCAACAAGCGGGTCCTGATCAGGGCTTGTTGCGCCGTGCTCAGGCCGCGTTGGGCATCGAGCACTTCGAGGTAGCTATTCAAGCCATCCTGATGGAGCAGTTGCGCCAACTCGACGCGGCGCGACTCGTTCAGCACCAGCCGCTGCTGTGCATTGAGCTGCCGATTGAGCGGCTCGTTCGAAGCCAGCGCATCGGCCACTTCACGAAAGGCCTGCTGGATAGAACGCTGATACTCGACCACGGCAATCTCACGCTGCACTTTCGACAGCTCAAGCTGCGTGAAACGCCGACCGATATCGAACAGCGGCACGGTCACCGCGGGCGTAAAGGACCAGCCCTTGGCCTCGCCGGAAAACAGCTCGCTCAACTGCGGGCTGCTGACACCGAAGAAGCCGGTCAGGGAAATGCTCGGCAGAAAAGCCGCCCGGGCGGCACCGATATTGGCGTTGAAGGCCTTGAGCCGGGCCTCGGCGGCGCGAATATCCGGGCGGCGCACCAACAATTCGGAAGGCAGGCCCGGGGCAATCTCCGGCAACGGTGGCCCTTCGCTCCACTCCCCGGAGGACAGACGCGCGGGATCAAGCGTCGTGCCCACCAGCAACTCCAGGCGGTTCAGCGCCAGCCCCTGTTGACGCGCCGCGTCGGCCATCTCGGCCTCCAAGGTCAGCGCCAGCGTATCGGCCTGACGCAACTCCAGTTCGCTCGCCAGTCCCAATTCCTGGCGGCGGCCGATCAGCCGTTTCGACTCACCCGCCCGCTCCAGCAACTGTCGGTTCTGCCGGTGCAATTCAAGATAGGCACGGTGTTCGTAGTAAGCCGTCGCGACCTCGCCGACCAGACTGATCCCCACACTCAGGGCATCTTCTTCACGGGCCACCAGGCGTTGCCCGGCTTCGGTTTTCAACGCCCGGACGCGGCCCCAGAGATCCAGTTCAAAGGCGGTGATCCCCAACCTGAACTGCCCTTGTTCGCGGATCACCGCCTTGCCAGTGGGCGAGTCCGCGGCGGAAATCTTCTGCCGTTGCACCGAACCGTCGATCCCGCCACTGGGCCATTGATCGGCGGTGGAAATCCCATACAGCGCCCGGGCCTCGTCGATGCGCAGGACGGCCACCTGCAGATCATGGTTATGGACCCGTGCCAGCTCGATCAGCCTTTGCAGCTCGGGGTCGGGAAAGACCTTGTGCCAGTCCGGTAACGGCACGGCATCGCCCTGGGGACTCGCGTCTCGCCAGTGCTCGGCCACGGTTGGCGACGGCTGCTGGTAATCGGGAATAAACGAACACCCGGCCAATAGCAGGACAACCAGCATCAGCTCCGGGCTGCGCCTCATCATCCGAGCCCCCGCCGTTGCAGCAGACCCGGCAGTCCCGAGGACTTCTCCTCCGAAGTCTTTTGCCGCTGATAGAAAGCCTCCAACCGCGACAAGTAGAACCAGTGCTCGGGAGCCTCGGCAATAAACGACTCCATCGCCCGCGCCCATTGCGCCTGCATATCCGGTGCGGCGGCCCGGGTGATCCACCGAATCACATGCAGCTCACCGCAGCCGCCAAGCTCGGCACGATGCCCTGCCAGCAGCACGTCGCATTTCATTTTCGCCGCCAGGAACATCGGCCCCTTGACGAATTGCGCGGCGCGGCCGAACAGGTGGCCGTCCACCGGCTCGCCGGAGCGTACTCCACCGAAACTCACCGGCAGGTCGGCAAAGATGATCACCTGGTCGCCGTGCTTCAGCGCCCGGGCAATCGCCAACGCGGTCTTTGGCGCGTTGCTGTCGAGAATATCCACGCGATGCCCGAAGGCTTCCAGGCTCTTGAGGGAGCGCCGGGTCAGGGGATCGTTGAAGTTCCAGATCGGAATGATGAAACGCTTCGGTGCCGGATAGCGCTCGATCATGCAGGCCACCGCCATCCAGTATTCCCCGGTGTGCGCCAGCACGATGATGGTCGAGCGCACCCGCGTACGCGGCCAGTGTTGCTGCGGATCGTTCCAGGCAATTGCCCGAATCCAGGCCCGCAACCGCTCGGGATAATCGCGAGGGTAAAGCACCTGGTAGATCGCGCACTGCAACTGGATGGCGCTGTAGCGACAAGCCACTAGCCGACAGGCGCGGGGCTCCAGTCCAAACAATTCGAGGTTCTGCCGACAGGCGTTGTAGTCCGGGCCGCGCCACGCGGAGGGCAGCCGCAGCAGCACGACCGGCAACAGCGGCAAGCAACGGTGCGCAACCTTCAGCCGAAAGATCAGCGCCAGTCCTTTCACCAGGCGCGCCCGCAACCCGGCCTTGCAGCGCATCCACCACAGCCAGCGGCGGATCGGCCAGCCCGGACGAAACGGAGTCATCGCGCCGCGCCGCTCAACGGCCGCAAACGCCCCTGGTGCATCAGCAGTACCCTGTCGCAGGCCAGGGCCACGGCCTTGTCGTGGGTCACGATCACACACAGCATGGGCAAGCGGCGCACGGTCTCGATAATCACATCGCGGGCACTGGGGTCCAGATGGGAAGTCGGCTCATCGAGCAACAACAGTTCCGGGCGCCGATACAGTGCCCGGGCGATCAACAGGCGTTGCTTCTGGCCCGAGGACAATTGCACGCCCATGGGTCCGAGCAAGGTATTGAAGCCATTGCTCAGTTTCAGGATGCTTTCCAGCAACCCGGCCTGCTCGACACAGCTCTGCAAGCGCGTGCCGTCCAGCGGGTCGCTGTCCATCAGGATATTCTCGATTACCGTACCGGCGATGATTTCGTCGTGGGCCGTGACATAGGCCACGCTCTGGCGGTAGCGGCGCAAACCGAAATGCCGCATCGCCTGGCCGTTGATCCTGAAGCGCCCGGTGTCCAGGGCATAGAACCCGGCGAGCACTTTCAGGAAGGTGCTCTTGCCGCAGCCCGAAGGACCGAATATCGCGATGCGTCGGTTCGGGCTTTCCAGGCTGAAACTCAGGTCCTCGAAGGTCGGCCGGTCGAACGAGCTGTAGCGAAAGCGCGCGCCTTCGATCTGGATCGAGCGCAAGGGTTGCTGCTGGCCAAGGGGATCGGCGCTGTACACACTCGACTCCACCTGCTCGACCGGTTCATCGACGATTTCCTCGACCCGCTTGAGCTCGACCTTCACCAGCCGCAGGTTCATATAGCTGTCGACCACCTTCAGCGCGCAGCCCATGAACATGTCCTTGTAGAGGACAAAGGCGAACAGGTCGCCGACGCTGTTCTCGCCGTGGAGCACGGCCAGCGCACCGAGGGCGCTGACCAGCAGCGAATGGCCATGGGACAACCCTTCGTGCACCACCTGGTTCATCGCCTGCAAACGCTGGACGCCGGCGCGGGCCATTTCGGTATCGGTGTGCTGGTTGCTCCAGTTCGCCAGCTTGGCCGCTTCGTAGTTGTAGAGCTTCATCGACTCGACATTGCCCAGGGTGCCGAGCAGGGTCACGTTGCGCGCCGTCTCGGCTTCGATCGAGGTCTTGTGGTGTTTCTCCATGACCGGCAGGGTCACGCCGCGAAACAGAAAGAACAGCAGGCACAACAGCAACGACAGGGCCGCCAGCTTGGCGTTGATCAAAGCCATCAGTGCGAGAAACGCCACGCCGAAGGCCAGGTCGATGGATATGTCCATCCAACCGGCGGTGAACTGCACGAAGGCTTTGTCGGTGGCCTGGGTCCGCCGCAGGATATCGCCGGGGGCGCGGCGCTCGAAATAACTCACCGGCAAGCGCAGCAGCCAGGCGATAACGCCGGTGGACAGGTCCTGGCTCAGGGCAACGCGCAGGCGCATATCGAGGACCGCCCGCAGCCAGGCGGCGAGGCTCTTGAACAGAAAGATCCCGCCAAAGACATAGAGGATCAGAAACAGGAAATCCTCGTCGTTCTTCGCCACCACTTCATCGATGGTCAGGGAAAACAGCTTGGGCGCGGCAATGGCTCCGAAGTAGCCGACCACCGACAGCAGGCCCATGGGCACCAGGTAACGCAGCAGCCAGGTGTTGTTGCGCAGCACGCCGAGCGGGCCGAAGGTACCGGGAACACGCCGATGGACCTGGGTGGTGAAGCCCAGCCCCGGCAGCATTTCCAACGCCGCGCCGCTGAACATCGACAGCGCTTCTTCCCAGGTATAGAAACGCCGCCCCACCGCCGGATCGACGATATGCAGTCCTTGGCGATTGGTGGATTGCAGCACGACGAAGTGCATATTGTTCCAGAACAGGATCGACGGCGTGCGCAGTTGCCGCACATCGTGCAGTTGCAAGCGCAGCGGGCGGCAGCTGAAACCCAGCTCTTCGCTGACCTTGATCACCTGGAACAGCGACATGCCGTCCCGCGCCACCCGGTAGCGCTGGCGCATCTCGCGCAAGCTCAGGGCCTTGCCGTGATAACCGGCGACCATGGCAATCGAGGCCATGCCGCATTCGGACATTTCGTCCTGGAGAATCACCGGGACCGTGCGCTGGAACAACTGCCGCGAGCGGGCCAGGGCCTCGCGCAGGGATTGCTTGAGGCGGCTCATGCGGATTTATCCACAGGCCGCGCCGGGGTGCCCAGCGTCGGCAGATAATCCGGATTGCCCGCCAGCCCACGGAGCACCGGCAGGAACAGCCATTCCATCAGGTTCAGCCGCTCCAGGCGCAACGAACCGCTGAGGGTCATGCCGTCCTTGAGCCAGTCCTGGCGGATCTTGGTCCGCGGGTCGGAAAAGTCGAGCTTCACCTCGGCGCGATAAGTCGGCCCCGGTTCCTCGCCATCGGTCCTGGCACCGGGCGCGGCTTCCAGGTAGGTACTGGCGGTGCTACGGACAATCTGCCCCCTGATCACGCCATAACGCTCATAGGGAAACGCATCGACCCGCACGATGACTTCGGTGCCAGCGCCGGCAAAACCGATGGCCGCCGGGCTGACATCAAGGACCACCACCGGCGCCTCGTGCAGCGCCCGGCTGATGCGCAGCAACATCATCGGCTGGCCGCCCTGGGCACGGGCGCCGGGGAACACCGAGACAGCATCGACCACGCCCTCGACGGGGGACAACAGGACATATTCCTGGCTCTTGTTGAGGCTCTCCAAACGCTCGCGCAAGTCATGGCGTTGCCGGGCGAGATCGCTGAGGCGGCTGCTGAGAGTGTGATCGGCTTCGCTGCCGCGCTGCTCCAGTTCGAGGATCCGTTGCTGCGCGCTGGCCTGGGCCAGGTCGTTATTGGCCAGGTCCTGGAGCACAGCCTCGTGCTTGACGATCGCCTCGTTCAGCGCCGCCACGGACACCGCGCCTTCGGCCGCCAGGCGCTCATGACGCTGGCGATTTTCCTGGGCAATCGCGGCCCGACGCTGGATCGAGCGCTTGATGGTGGCGGTGAGTTGCAGATCCTTGTGCAGTTGTTCGATCTGCAATTGCAGGAGTTTTTTCTGGGTTTCATGGGCCGAACGGGCCTGGCGTTCATCGCCCGTGGCATCGTCCAGCAAGCTGCCCAGACGCTCGGCGCTTTGGGCGGAAAGGGGTTTGTCGCTGCCTTCGTTGAAGCTTTCCGGCTCCAGGGTGCGGATACGCACCAGGGGCTGGTCCTTGCTCACCGAGTCGCCGGCCTCCACCAGCACTTCGCGGATATGGGCGGGGCGTTCACTGGTGATGCGCACCACATCGCGGGTCAGGATCCGGCCCGGGACATCTTCTTTCTTCGCGTAGTTGCCGATAAACAGCAGAACCAGGCCACCGGCGAAAAACAGGCAGACGAACCAGGCGAAGACCACGGGTGCCAGCGCCGTTCGCGGCGCGACCTTGCCCAACTCAAGCATAGGTGAACTCGTGCATGGCAACCGACGCGACAGGGCTCGCGCCAGTGAGGGAATACAGCTCTGAGGACACAACGCACCCTGTAGGAACCGGCTGGCTGGCGACGCGACCGCAAGGTCTCGCGTTGCCCATCCGGACGCCATCGCCGGCAAGCCGGCTCCTACAATGGGCGATAGCTATCGCCCTGGCAGCGGGATCAGCTGGCTTTCTTCAGGCCTTCGGAGATCCAGTCGACCGCTTGGTCGAGGAGCGGACCGAAATCGGTGAAGAACCCGGAACCACGAACGTCCTGGGTCTCTTCGAGGGTCATTTCCTGAAGGGTGTTTTCTTGTTGGGTTGCTTCCAGCATAGATGTAGACCTCGGCATTATTATTGGATGAAGACAACATCGAGTCGTGCGGCGAGAGCACCGTCGAATCGAACTTTCAGACAGTTCCGCAACGGCGCGCCGTGCTTGAACTGCGAGAGTCATCTTCAGCCAAGGTCGTATTTATTTATATCCGAATAGTCTCTGGCATCCCACGTCAAATCCGCATAGACCTGTGGTCACTTTTCCAGAATCAACGTAGGAACTTCTCCGCCTTGTCGCGCAACAGCCGCAGATCAATCACCGGCACGGCCTTGAGCTTGGCCTGCTCGTCCCAATGGCGCATCCGCAGGCTCACGGCACACAGCGGATCCTGCTCGAACTGCCGAGCCTCTTCTTCCGTCATGACACCGCCCTGGTACTCCAGGGTACGCCGGCTCGCTTCGCTCAAGCAGTCGTAGTATCCGGGCTCACGCAATGTCAGAAAACGCTTGGCCTGGACGTGATATTCCACCAGTCGCGCTAGCCGCTCGCTGAAGCCCGCCCGACGCAGATAATCCGCGCCGAGACGCTCGTGACTGACCACGCCATAGCCGCCCATATCCCCCGTCGGCTGTTCGCCGGTCGGGCAGATATGCCCGATATCGTGGAAGAACGCCGCCAGGACCACTTCATCGTCGAAGCCCTCGGCCAGCGCCAGCTGCGCGGCCTGGGACATATGCTCCAACTGGGACACCGGCTCACCGATGTAGTCGGCGCTGCCGAACTGCTGGTACAGGCCGAAGACCTCATCCAGCACCTGCTCGACGGACTTCATGCCGACTCCCCCAGCAAATGGGCGATATTGCCTTCGGCCAGGGCCGGACCGACGCTCATGCCAACCCCGGTGTGCATCAGCGCGGCACTCACGCCCGGCACGGCCCGGAGGAACGAAAAGGGACCCGGCCCCCTGGAGCCGTAGACCCCCTGCCAACGCTCCAGCACCTGCACCTTGCAGCCCAGGGTCTGCTCGGCCAGTTCCAGCAGCCAGGTATCGACCTGTTCGGCATTGAACGGCGAGGCATCGCTGCCGTAGTGGTGGGAGTCGCCGATGATCAGGTCGCCATAAGGCGTCGGGCTGATCAGCAGGTGGATACCGTGTTCAGGCAGGTGCGGGCTATCGCGCAGGATCTCGGCCTGGACGGCCGCCGCTTCCGGCAGATCGGCAAAGGCGCCGTAGTGCACGCAGCTGAGGCCCGTGAGCAGCGCGTGTTGCAGGTTCAGCTCCACCTGGGGTCGGGCGCGGAGCATTTGCAGGCGGCAGATGCCCGGTTGCAACTGGCTGATGGGCTCGGCCAGCAGGGTCTGATAATCGTGGCCGGAACAGACGATGATCTGTTCCCCACGGAAGGTGCCGGCGGTGCTGTGCAACTGGCCGGACTCGACTTCGCGGACCAGGGTCGAGAAGTGGAAGGTCACGCCCAGGTCCCGTTGCAGGTACTCGATCAGCGTCGGGATCGCTTCGCGGGAATAGAGCTGTTGGTCGTCCAGACCGTGCAGCGCGGCGCGGTGATGGCTGAATTGGCCGCCGTAGAGATCGTTCAGCGCCGCGCCGCGCAGCAGTTCGACGCGGTAGCCCTGTTCCCGGGCGCGACCGGCGCAGAAGGCGTCCAGCAGATGTTCTTCGGCTTCGGTACGGGCGAACAGGTACGAGCCGTTGCGCTTGAGGGCGAAACCGGCCTGTTGTGCCCAGTGAGCCCAGATATCGCGGCTGGCGCGGGACAGCTCGGACATGATGCCCGGCGGCTGGCCGGTGACCAGGGCCTGGCCGAAGTTGCGCACCGAAGCGCCCAGGGGCGTGGCGCTGCGCTCGAAGACCGTGACCTTGAGGCCGCGTCGGGCGGCGGCGTAGGCGTGGGACAGGCCGAGGATTCCAGCGCCGACGATAAGGATGTCGTTGTGGTTTGTCATGGGGTGGGTCCTGAGGGGAATGGCCGCTGCGCGGTTCGCGGGCAAGCCCTGCTCCTACAGGTTCGCGTCGTACGTACATGATGTGTCCGACACAGACTTGTAGGAGCAGGGCTTGCCCGCGAAGAGGCCCGCGAGTCAAACAAGGATGTTACTGAGGCAACTTCTCCGACTTGCCGTCATAACGCTTGCGCCATTCGGTGAGGATTTCGTCGCGGTTCTTCGAGGCCCAGGCAAAGTCGTTCTTGATCAGGCGCTGCTCGTAATCCGCCGGCAATTCGGTCTGCGGCTTGGCAATACCCGGCTGTGCCAGCACGGCGAAGTTTTCCTTGTACAGCTCCATGGCCGCCGGGCTGGCCGAGAAATCCGCCAGCTTCTTCGCCGCCTCTTCATGGGGGGTGCCCTTCATCACCGCAGTCGCCTCGATCTCCCAACCCAGGCCTTCCTTCGGCAGGATGATGTCCAGTGGCGCCCCCTGGCGCTTCAGCTGCACCGCCGGGTATTCGAAGGAAATACCGATCGGGAATTCACCCGACGCCGCCAGCTTGCACGGCTTGGAACCGGAGTGAACGTACTGGCCGATGTTCTGGTGCAGTTCATCCATGTACTTCCAGCCCTGCTCCTGGCCGAAGGTCTGCAACCAGGCGCTGACATCCAGGAAACCGGTGCCGGACGAGGCCGGGTTCGGCATCACGATCTTGCCCTTGTACTCGGGTTTGGTCAGGTCCTGCCAGCTCACCGGCTTGGTCAAATGCTGCTTCTCGGCTTCGACGGTGTTGAAGCAGATGGTCGCGGCCCAGACGTCCATGCCGACCCACGACGGCGGGTTCGCCGCGTCGCGATAGTGGTTGCCGATCTTGCCCAGGTCCTTGGGTGCGTAGCTTTGCAGCATGCCCTGCTGATCGAGGATCGCCAGGCTGGAAGCCGCCAGGCCCCAGACCACGTCAGCCTGCGGCCGCGCCTTCTCGGCCAGCAGCTTGGCGGTGATGATGCCGGTGGAATCGCGCACCCACTTGATTTCCACGTCCGGGTTGGCCGCTTCGAAAGCTTTCTTGTAGGCGGTCAACTGCTCGGACTCAAGGGCCGTGTACACGGTCAGTTCGGTTTTCGCGGCAAAGGCATTCAGGCTGAAAGCAGTGAGGACAGCAGCGGCAAGAGCCAGGGGCTTGAACATGGTGCGGTTCCTTGATGAGTGTGGTTGGGTTGGGCAAATGGGTTGTGGCGGGATCAATGCCCGGGCTCGATCTGCCGCCAGGCCTGGGAGCGGCGCAACACGCCGCGCGACGCCCAGGCCAGCAGCAGCGAGACGGCCACCGAGGTAAACAGGATCAGGCTCGACATGGCGGCGGCACCGCCGACATTGCCGGCGTCGTCCATGTTCAGCACCGCCACCGCCGCGAGGATGGTGTCGGGGCTGTAGAGAAAGATCGCCGCCGACACCGTGGTCATCGCCGAGACGAACAGGTAACGCACGATGTCGAGCAACGCCGGCAGGCAGATCGGCAGCGTGACCCGCAGGTAATGCCGGTAGAGCGGCGCCTTGAGCGACAGGGCGGCGGCTTCGAACTCGTTGTCGAGCTGGCGCAACGCGGTGGTGGCGGTCATCTGCGCGGTGGTCAGGTAATGGGCGATGGTGCAGACCACCAGCAGGGTCATGGTCCCGTAGAACACATTCAGCGGGTTGCCGTTGAGGTTGAAGAAGAACACGTAGCCCAGGCCCAGGACCAAACCCGGGACCGCCATCGGCACGAAACCGAGGATGCGCAAGGCCAGGTTCAGGCCGCGTTGGCTGCGGGTTTTCTCCATCAGGTAGGCCCCGGTGAAAATCAGCCCGCTGCCGATCAGCGCCGTGCTCAGGGCCAGGGTCAGGCTGTTGCGGTAGGCCAGCCAACCGCTGCCGGTGGTCGCATTGAAGGCGTAGTGACTGAACGACAACGACAGGTTGTACGGCCAGAACTTCACCAGCGACGAGTACACCGCCATGCCGAATACCAGCAGCAGGGCCGCGCAGATCAACAGCACGATCGCCAGGTAGCAGGCGTCGCGGCGGCGTGACGGTGCCGGTTTGAATACCTGGGCCCGCCCGCTCATGGCCTCGCCATGACGGCGGCGCAGCCAGGCATCGACGGCAAAACTGAACAGCGCCGGCAACAGCAGGATCATGCCAATCAAGGCGCCACGCCCGAATTGCTGCTGGCCGACCACCGCCTTGTAGGCTTCCAGCGCCAGCACCTGATAGTCGCCGCCCACCACCACCGGCACGCCGAAGTCGGTGATCGTCAGGGTGAATACCAGGCAGAAGGCGGCGAATACCGCCTGGCGGCTGGCCGGCCAGGTGATGCTGTGAAACGCCTTCCAGGGACTGGCGCCCATGCTCGACGCGGCGTCGAACAACCGCGCATCGGCCAGGGACAAGGCCGAGATCAGGATCATCAGGGCATGGGGAAAGGTGTAGATGACTTCGCCGAGGACTATTCCCCAGAAACCGTAGATATTTTCCGACAGCAGGCCACGCAGCAGGCCCTGGTTACCGAACAGGTAGACCAGGGCGATACCCGGCAGCATCGACGGGGCCATCAGCGGCAACAGGGACAGGGCGCGCCACAGGGATTTGCCGGGAATCAGGGTCCGTTGCAGGGCGTAGGCAAACAGATAGGCCAGGGGTACGACGATGGCCGCCACACTGAGGGAAACCTTCAGGCTATTACCCAGCAGCCAGTGGAAATTGTCGCTGTTCACCAGTTCCTTTGCCGCGATCCAGCCACCGCCCTGCCCGGCTTCACTGCTGAAACCGCGCCAGAAGATCGCCAGCAATGGCAGCAGCACCGCCACACCCAGCAGACAGAGCCAGAGCAGCTTGCCGCCGACCACGAACAGACGGTCGCCGAGGCCGACCCGGGCAGTCTTCACGCTCGACTGCCGGGACAGGGCCAGGCTGATTTCAGCGGCCATCTCAGGCAAACACCTGGAGGCTGCGCGGCGGCAATGCCACCCAGATATCCGGCGCACCGAGGCGTGGCATGTCCTGCGGACCGATTTCGGCCAACAGCGCATGACCGGGCAACTGGTTGAGTTCGAAGCTCATGCGGCAGCGATTGCCGAGGAAGGTGATCTCGCGAACCCGGGCCGGAAACAGGTTTTCCTCATGCACCGGCGGGTTGACGTTGATCGCCTCGGGGCGGCAGAACAGCCGACCGGAAGCCGCCCGTGCGGTGCCATCAGCCAGGCGCACATCCATGCCACCGACCCGCGCATGGCTGTCGCTGCTGCGCTGGAACGGCAGCCAGTTGCCCTGGCCGACAAATTCGGCGACGAACGGCGTGGCCGGCCTGTCGTAGATTTCCTGGGGCGTGGCGTACTGCTCGACCTTGCCGTTGTTCATCACGGCGATGCGGTCGGCCATCAGCATGGCCTCGTCCTGGTTGTGGGTGACCATCAGGGTGGTCACGCCGAGGTTGCGTTGCAGCTGGCGCAGCTCGGTGCACAGATGCTCGCGGACCCGGGCGTCGAGGGCCGACATCGGCTCATCCAGCAGCAACAGCGAGGGCGCCGGGGCCAGGGCGCGGGCCAGGGCTACACGCTGTTGCTGGCCGCCGGAGAGTTGCCCGGGGTATTTCTTTTCGCTGCCGAGCAGGCCGACCAGTTCCAGCATCTGACCGACACGCTTGCGGGTGACCTCGCGACCGCTGCCGGCCAGGCCGTAGGCGATATTCGCCTCGACCGTCAGATTCGGGAACAGCGCGTAGGACTGGAACAGGATGCCGTAGTCGCGGGCTTGGGGTGGCAGATCGGAGACATTGCGTTCGCCGAGGAACAGCTCGCCGTCGTCCTGACGTTCAAGGCCGGCGATGCAACGCAGCAAGGTGGTCTTGCCGCAGCCGGACGGGCCAAGTAGACAGACCAACTCGCCGGCGGCCACGTCCAGGGAGACGTTGTCCAGCGCGGTGAAGGCGCCGAAGCGCTTGCGCACCCCACGGACCTTCATCGGGGCGCCGGGGTTGGCCAGGGCGTTGGCGATCGAGTTGTTCATGGACGGACCTCATCTAGCGGATGAGGGTCATGCTAGGGAGGGAATGCGTAGGCTATGTGGCAATAAGGCCAAAGTTGCCGATAGTGGTATTGGTAGATTTGGGTTGGGGATTTGGGTCGCCTGAGCCGACGCCTTCGCGGGCAAGCCCTGCTCCTACAGTTTCGTGTCGTTCACAGGTTTTGTGTATGACAGCGCACTGTAGGAGCAGGGCTTGTCGGATCGCCGCACCGCCGCGAACGGCTGAGCAGCAGACGGCCATTCACCACCGATATCTCAGGCCGGCGCCATTTCCTGCGCCAACCCCAGAAACGCCGCCGGCAAACGCGCCGCCTTGCGTTCCTTGAGGCAATACAGGTATTCGGGAATCTGCGGGGCATTCTCGATGGTCAGCACCCGCAGTTGCGGGTCGTGAGGGACTTCCTGCCGGGCAATGATGCTGATGCCGATATTGCGTAGCACCGCCTCACGAATCGACTCACGGCTGCCGATTTCCAGCAGCGGGCCATAACTGACCTGCGCATTACGCAACAGCTCTTCCGTCAGATGCCGGGTGGTCGAACCCGGTTCTCGCATCAACAGGCAATGCCCGGCCAGCGCGCTCAGCGGCACATGATCATGTACCGCCAGTGGATGATTGCGATGCACCGCCAGCACCAGCGGATCACTGCCCAGCACCCGGCGGATCAACCGCGGGTCCTCCAGCAACTGCGACGAAGCCGCCACATCGACCCGATAATCCTCCAGCGCCTCCAGCACCTGCTGGGAGTTGCCGATCTCCACCGACACTTCCACCTGCGGCAGACGTTCGCGAAAGGCCTTCACCAGATCGAGGATGTAATACGGCGCCGTCGCGGCAATGCGCAAGGTGCCCTGCACCTGCCCGGCGTTGCGCAGGAAAAACTCGATATCGGCTTCCTGCTGCAACAGCGCCTTGACCATCGGCAGCAAGCGCGCGCCGTCTTCACTGACACTCAAGCGCCGACCGCCTCGATAGAACAACTCGACCGAATACTGGCTTTCCAGATGACGAATCTGGGTGGTCACCGTGGGCTGGCTGAGCCCGAGCTTTTTTGCCGCCAGGGTGATGCTGCCCAGGCGGGCGACCATATAAAACGCCTTCAGCTCGGCACTCAGCACATCACCCTCTCATTCGTTTACTTGCGCAGCAGGCGCAACCCATTGAACACCACCAGCAGGCTGACGCCCATATCGGCGAATACCGCCATCCACATGGTTGCCAGGCCGATGAAAGTCACCGCCAGGAAGATCGCCTTGATCACCAGGGCCAGGGCGATATTTTGCCTGAGGATACGCGCGGTCTGGCGCGAAAGGCGAATGAAAGCCGGAATCTTGCGCAGATCATCGTCCATCAGGGCGACATCGGCGGTCTCAATGGCGGTGTCGGTACCGGCGGCGGCCATGGCGAAGCCGATCTCGGCACGGGCCAGGGCCGGGGCGTCGTTGATGCCGTCGCCGACCATGCCGACCTGATGGCCACGGGCATACAGCTCTTCGATGGCCCGCAGTTTTTCGGTGGGCAACAGGTCGCCACGGGCCTCGTCGATCCCGACCTGGGCGGCAATGGCCGAGGCGGTGTGGATATTGTCCCCGGTCAGCATCAGGGTCTTGATCCCCAGCGCGTGCAACTCGCGGATCGCCTCACGGCTGGAAGCCTTGACCGTATCGGCCACGGCGAACAGCGCCAACGGGCCGGAGGCGTCGAGCAGCAACACCACGGTCTTGCCTTGTTTTTCCAGGGCGAAGAGTTTTTCCTCCAGGGCCGCCGAGCAGAGACCGAGGTCTTCCACCAGGCGATGGTTGCCCAGGTGATAACCCTTGCCGCCGACCTCGCCGCGCACACCGCGCCCGGCCAGGGCTTCGAAGGCTTCGACGTCACGTAGCGTCCACTGTTTGTCCTGCGCATCCTTGGCAATCGCCAGGGACACCGGGTGATCGGAACGCGCCGCGAGGCTGGCGGCGATCAACGGCGCGGTCTCGACGAACAGTGGGTTGAGGACCAGATAGTCGGTCAGCACCGGCTTGCCGTGGGTGATGGTCCCGGTCTTGTCCAGGGCCAGGTAATCAAGCTTGTGCCCGCTTTCCAGATAGACCCCGCCCTTGACCAGAATGCCCTTGCGGGCGGCGGCGGCCAGGCCGCTGACGATGGTCACCGGGGTCGAGATCACCAGAGCACATGGGCAGGCGACCACCAGCAGGACCAGCGCCCGGTAGATCCAGTCGAACCACAGGCCGTTCATGAACAGCGGCGGCAGCACCGCCACCGCCAGGGCGAAGGCGAACACCGCCGGGGTGTAGATTTTCGCGAAGATATCGACGAACCGCTGGGTCGGCGCCCGCGCACCCTGGGCCTGCTCGACGGCATGGATGATCCGCGCCAGGGTCGAATTGCCCGCGACGGCCGTCACCCGATAGTCCAGTGAACCCGCCTGGTTGATGGTGCCGGCAAAGACCTTGTCGCCCGGATTCTTCTCGATGGGCAGGCTTTCGCCGGTGATCGGTGCCTGATCGACGCTGGAGCTGCCGTAGACCACTTCGCCATCGAGGCCGATGCGCTCACCAGGACGTACCCGGACCAAGGCACCCAGTTCGATGCTTTTAACCTCACGTTCGACCCACTCGCCGTCATCCTGGCGCACCGTGGCCTTTTCCGGCGTCATCTGCATCAGGCCGCTGATGGCGTTGCGCGCGCGGTCCAGGGACTTGGCTTCGATCAGTTCGGCGATGGTGAAGAGGAACATCACCATCGCCGCTTCCGGCCACTGCCCGATCAGCACCGCGCCGGTCACGGCGATGCTCATCAGCGCGTTGATATTCAGGTTGCGGTTTTTCAGGGCGATCCAGCCCTTTTTATAGGTGGTCAGGCCGCCGCTGAGGATGGAAACCAGCGCGATGATTGCCACCACCCAGGTCGGGGCCACGGCGGTGAAGTGAATCACTTCGGCGACCAGGGCGCCGACACCGGACAAAGCCAGGGGCCACCAGGGTTTCTTCACCGGCGGCTGGCTTGGAGTTTCGGCGCTTGCGCCCTCTTCCAACGGCTCGGCCTGCATGCCCAGGGACTTGATGGCGTCGACAATCGGCGTGGTCGACGACAGGTCATGGGTCACACCGAGGATCCGGTTGATCAGGTTGAACTCAAGCTGCTGCACGCCCGCCAGCTTGCCGAGCTTGTTCTGGATCAGCGTCTGCTCGGTGGGACAGTCCATGGCTTCGATTCGGAAACGGCTCAACCGTGCGTCGGCGCTGGTGGTCTCGCTGAGTTTGATCAGCGCGGGGGCCTCGGCAGTCGAACAGCAGCTGTGGGCATGCCCGGCCGCCCCATGGGAGTGGGAAGCCTTTACCGGCTGGAGGACACGGAAAGACCGAGGCGCGGGCTTATCGGCCTGACCGTGGTCATGGCCGTGGTCGTGACTATGCTTGTGATCGTGATCGTGATCGTGATCGTGATCGTGATCGTGGCCAGCATGGGCATGATCGCCGGCAGGCTTGTGCGAAGTGTGGATGGAGTCGCTCATGGGTGCGTCCCTGAAAGTGCTTGTTGCCAAGTGAACACCCTGTAGCCACTATAGGGTCAAGCACCCTTTTCGGAGATCGAACGATGAAGATTGGCGAACTGGCGAAACTCACCGACTGCCAGGTGGAAACCATCCGTTATTACGAGAAGGAAAACCTGCTGCCGGAACCGGCGCGCAGCGAGGGCAACTACCGCCTGTACACCCAGGCGCATGCGGAGCGCCTGACCTTTATCCGCAACTGCCGCAGCCTGGACATGACGCTGGAGGAGATTCGCAGCTTGCTGGGGTTGCGCGACAGTCCGCAGGATCAATGCGAAAGCGTGAATGCGCTGATTGATGAGCATATCCATCACGTCAAGGCGCGGATTGACGGGTTGCTGGCGTTGCAGACGCAGTTGCTCGACCTGCGCCAGCGTTGTGGAGGCGGGCCGGATCTGGACCAATGCGGGATTTTGCAGCGGTTGGAGGTCAGCGGCAGCGTGGTGGCGGCTGAAGAGCATTCACATGTCGGAAGAAGTCATGGGCATTGAGGGCCTATTCGCGGCGGTGCGGCGTCCCGACAAGCCCTGCTCCTACAGGTTTGTGTCGTACACCAAATCTGTGATCGACGACATACTGTAGGAGCAGGGCTTGCCCGCGAAGAGGCCCTTGAGCCTTGCGGTGCCCATCCGGACGC